>WLPT01000002.1 GCA_009698675.1 Actinomycetota bacterium | reverse complement strand
GGCCATCAACATCGCAGCAAATGCTAGATATGGATTCGATGATGGATCTGGGCAACGGAACTCAATGCGCTTTGCCTTCGGATTTGATCCAGTAATTGGGATACGGATACAGGCCGAACGGTTACGGGCTGAGTAAACAAGGTTTACTGGCGCTTCATAACCTGGGACTAGGCGGCGATATGAGTTAACTGTTGGGTTAGTGAAAGCAAGAAGTGACGGAGCATGCTTAAGCAGTCCACCAATGTAGTGACGGGCCATCTCTGACAAGTCGCCATAACCATCTCCGAAGAATAATGGCACTCCATCTTTCCAGAGTGATTGATGTACGTGCATACCTGAGCCGTTATCTCCGAAGAGTGGCTTTGGCATAAACGTTGCAGTCTTTCCACCCTGCCAAGCAGTATTGCGAACGACATACTTGAACTTCATGAGCTCATCGCCTGCATGCAAAATATCGGTGAAGCGATAGTTGATCTCCATTTGACCGGCAGTACCAACTTCATGGTGTGAGCGCTCAACTATTAAACCGACCTTGCCAAGTTGCATAACCATCTCGTCACGAAGATCTGCGAACTGATCTGTTGGAGAGACTGGGAAGTAGCCACCCTTTACTCGAGTGCGGTATCCACGGTTAGGGGTTCCATCGGCATCTTCTTTAATGCCAGTGTTCCAAGCACCCTCATATGAATCAATCTCATGGTAGGCAGTATTGATATCGGTCTTAAAACGAACGCGATCAAATACGTAGAACTCAGCTTCAGGTGCAAAGAAGGCAGTATCTGCAATGCCCTGTGCGCGCATGAAGTCAACGGCCTTTGCAACGACTCCACGAGGATCGCGGCTATAAGGTGAGTCATCACTTGGGTTATGTACTGAGAAAATAATAATAAGAGTCTTCTCTTTGCGGTATGGATCCAAGTATGCAGATTCTGGAACTGGTAGCAATTTCATATCTGATTCGTGGATTGACTGGAAACCACGGATAGAAGAACCATCAAACATCAAACCATCGGTAAAGACGGCCTCATCAAATGATTCAATTGGAACGTTGAAGTGGTGCTGAATACCAGGAAGATCGGTGAATCGAACATCGACTAGCTTGATGTCTTCCTTCTTGATGTAATCAAAAATCTCTGCTGAGTTCTTAAACATGCTTCTCCCAATTCACATGTGATACCAATTGTTAAGTATCAGTTGCAGATCTCTCGCCTTTGAGTTGCTCTGCGCTGGCCCAAGAATAAGTCAGGGGAGTCCAAAGGGCATAACCGCCCTGTTACAGCCATGTTAAGAATTTTGACCCCCTAGGCTAGAGCCCATGAAAGCATCAGAAAAGGAAGTCAGTTTAGGCCGACGCCTGGCTGCAATTACCCTCGATTGGCTGGCCTGTTACGCCATTGTTGCCGCGATCTCGGGTGGTCTTGGTCAAATGACTCCAGAGCGCTCACCGATTATTTTGGCGCTATTTTTTGCCGAGGTGGCGATACTTACCGCGTTGTCGGGGGCATCTTTGGGTCAAAGAATCTTTGGACTGCGGGTTGTTAGCTTCCATGACGGTGGCGCCATAACACCGATTCAGGCATTGATCCGAACTATCTTCTTGTGCTTAGTTGTAACGGCCATTACCTATGACGAGAACGGTCGTGGGATTCATGAACGCATTAGTAAAACAGTTTTGATTAGGACGCCATGGAAATCCTAGACAAGAAAACCCAGAGGCATTCGATATTTGAAGATCTATTCGGTCTTCTCTCTGGCTCTATTTTATTTTCTGTCGGACTCTCACTATTACATGCTAGCGCCGTTCTAACTGGAGGTGCAGCCGGACTTGCCCTATTAGTTGCCTACAACACTGGTGCACAAGTTGGAACTATTTACTTACTCATTGGAGTTCCATTCTTCTTTCTTGCCTTATGGAAAAAAGGCTGGAGATTCACTCTCCGTAGCGCTCTTAACGTTGCATTTGTTTCTTATCTGACCAACGAGATACCGAAGATTTTTAAAGTCGAAGTCCAAAACAAGTTCGTAGCTACAATTATTGCAAATGTATTACTGGGCATTGGAATGATCGTCATATTCCGTCACTTCTCCTCATTAGGTGGCTTTAACGTCATCGCATTACTTGCACAAGAGCGGTTAAATATAAAGGCGGGTTATGTTCAGCTGGCTCTGGATGCAGTAGTACTCCTTATTGGGCTTACTTCATATAGCCCTCGTATTGTTCTCATCTCACTTGTAGGTGATGTCATTCTTAATATGTGCCTGGCTATCAACCACCGAAGTGATCGATATGTAGGTTACTCAACTTAAATTGCAGCACCGTTCAATTTTATGTGTTTGGCTTTAGCACTGAGTCAAAGAGTGACTCCAATTGCGATACGACCTCTTGTGGCGCACTCCTTGGATGACCTGCATTAAAGGGCGGCTTTGGGTCATACTCCATATCAAGTTGCATTTTTTCGGCGAAAGCTCTGCCAAAAATTCGCTCTGCTAACACCAATGACATATCAATTCCAGCAGATACTCCTGCCGCCGTCATAATCTTGCCCGACTCCACAACTCGTTCATCGCGTGGGATTGCGCCGTAATCAGATAGCTCAGTATGTGAATACCAATGGGTCGTTGCAGGAACACCTTTAAGAATTCCAGCTGCACCAAGCATAAGCGCTCCGGTGCAAACCGAAATCGTCCACTCTGTAGTTGGATGAATCTTTGCAATCCAATCGATTAACCGATCGCCAGTGCGCGACATAGTGATTGCTGGCAGGCCACCGGGAACTACCAAGATATCTACCGAGTCAATTTCGGAGATTGATTTCTGCGCCTGTATTACTGTTGCAGAGCCATCGCTTACCGGGCCTGCCTCGTGCGCAACAAAAGAAAACTCATAGCCAGGAAACTGAGTGAGTGCGTGATAAGGACCAATTGCATCTAGGGGCGTGAAGCCTGGGTACAGCAGCATTGCGATCTGCTTCATAGTGTTTTTTGCGAAGGGTTAGCGCATCTTCGGCGCGCGTGTAGGCATCGGACCCTTTGGAATTGGCATAGACAAACCACCAACGGCCTTTAAGCGGGCACGGACTTCGCGCATTTGATGGGCAGTTAATTTCTTAGGCATTTTTTGTAGATGCTTTTGTAGTTTGCGTAGAGCTACTTGACCCTTGTCATCACCAACAACAACTAGTGTGATTGGGACTCCAGGTGCAAAACGCTCGGTCTTTTTGCGCTCTTCGTTAAGCATTTGGTTAACGCCATGTGAGCCTTCACCAGTTAATACGATTCCTGCACGGCCAACGCTGCGATGAACCATATCTTGATTTCGAGCTACGGCTACGGCTGGTGTGGTTGTCCAACCTTTTCGGATTGCCATTAAAACACTGGCACCCGCGCCGATCTGGCCCTCAATTGATGAGTACGCAGCAGTTCCTGCTTGGCGTGTGAAGAAAAGAAGTGTTGTGAGTACAGAGATGGGAAGAAAGATGAAACCAAAGTAAAGCGGGTGTCCAAGTCCAATTCCAATTGCAATTCCAATGATCCACGTAAGCAGAAAGATTGCAATAAGAGCGATTGGTATCCATGGCTTTACGCCTTTAGTGACGTTATAAGCATCACGGAAAGTTTGAAAACGAGGAACCTTTATCTTGTCTTCTTTAGCTTTTCTCTTAAACATGTCGGTTAGTTTAGTGGGGCAGGGGCAGTTCCACCAAGGCGGGTGGGTGCCCATCGCTGGCCGACATGACTATCAGGGTATTTATCTTGAACTTGATGGAGCATATCTAGCAGTGTTTGGCGAAGATGGGCCTCTGCAATTTCAAGATCGTCGCCCTTTTTATAGAAGATTGGTTTGCCGAAAACCACAGTTACTGGGAAGTTATTGCGTCGCAGATTGCGCTTGACGCCTTTAGTCCAAATCCGTTGACTTCCCCAAATTATCGTTGGAATAACTGGAACTCCTGCGCCCATCGCAAGGCGAACTGCGCCGGATTTCAAACCCTTAATTTCAAAGCTTGTCGAAACCGTTCCCTCGGGGAAAATGCCGATGATCTCGCCCGATTTTAAAGCTCGCAACGCTGCGACAAATGAGGCTGCTCCATTTTCGCGATCTACATTGATGTGGTGCATACCGCGCATTAATGGGCCAGCGAGTTTGTTATTGAATACTTCCTTCTTGGCCATAAATCGAACATAACGGCCGGCGGGTAGGGCAGCCGTTCCTGTGATTGCAAAATCTAGATAGCTAACGTGATTGATGGCCAGAATTGCGCCCTCTTTTCGCGGAACATTTTCTTCACCTTGGAAATCAAACCTGAGCCCCAAGTATTTCCAGAGTGTTTTAATTGCAACAATGACTGGGGGATATACAAGATCAGCCATGTGAGGCCTTTGCATCCATGGCCTGTCTATATAAGCGCCCCGCGCGGTAGCTTGAACGTACTAATGGTCCGCTCATAACACCTAGGAAACCAACCTCAGTTGCTTCCTTCGATAACTCCACAAACTCTTCGGGTTTAACCCAACGTACAACAGGATGATGTCGATTAGTTGGGCGAAGGTACTGTGTAATAGTTATTAGGTCACAGCCTGCGCTGCGAAGATCCGCTAGCGCTTGCGAAACCTCTTCACGTGTTTCGCCAAGACCTAGGATGAGATTTGATTTTGTAATTAAGCCGTAGTCTCTGGCCATTGTGATAACTCGCAGCGATTTCTCATACGTAAAAGCAGGTCGAATCTCTTTAAAGATTCGAGGGACGGTCTCTAAATTATGGGCAAAGACTTCTGGGCGCGTTTGAAATATCTGCTCTAAAAGCTCGGCCTTTGCATGAAAGTCAGGTGCCAACATTTCAACGCCACAACCTGGATTAAGGGCATGGACCTGACGAATGGTTTCGGCGTACAACCATGCGCCCTCATCGGGTAGATCATCGCGTGTGACTCCGGTAATGGTTGCATAGGCAAGGCCCATTGCCTTAACTGATTCTGCAACTTTTAGTGGCTCGGTTCTATCAAGGGGATCAGGCTTTCCAGTATCGATATTGCAAAAATCGCAGCGACGCGTGCATCGATCTCCTCCAATTAAAAATGTTGCCTCTTTATCTTCCCAACATTCAAAGATATTTGGACAGGCCGCCTCTTGGCAGACAGTGTGAAGACCCTCGCTCTTAACGAGTGAGCTCAAACGTGTGAACTCTGGGCCCATGTTGGCACGTGTCTTGATCCATTCGGGCTTTCGCTCAATTGGTATTAACGCATTACGCGCCTCAATTCGTATCATCTTGCGACCCTCGGGCGCGATGCTCATATGCTGACTCGCTTGAGAGATTCAAAGATATGGCGCTCGAGAATCGGTTCAACCTCATCGATTGTAATTTGGCGACCTAACTCTTTAGCCATCGATGTAACGCCTGCATCGAGAATTCCACAGGGGATTATCTGATCGAAGGCTGAAAGATCGGGACATACATTTAATGCAAAGCCATGCATGGTGACGCCTTTTGCTACCCGAATACCAATAGCGGCGATTTTGCGATCACCTTTTTCATCGCGGACCCATACCCCAGAGCGGCCTGCGAAACAGTTTGCTGTAATTCCTAACTCTGCACACACGGCAATGAGGCCAGCTTCAATCTCACGGACAAAACCAACGAGCTCAGTGGGCTTAGCAAGGCGAACTATCGGATAGCCCACAAGTTGGCCTGGACCATGCCAAGTAATGCGTCCGCCGCGATCGACATCGATAACGGGGGTTCCATCTTGCGGTCGCTCGGATTCATCGGTGCGCCGTCCGGCGGTATACACGGATGGATGTTGCAGCAACAGGAGGGTATTTGGGCGAATCTTTTCAACTACCTCGCTATGAATTGTTCGTTGAACCTGCCAAGCTTTTGCATAGTCAATGAGACCATGGCGGGTGAGGGCAATCGCCGATTCGGGGGGACTGGTTATAACAGGCACATACCTAGCCTAAAGGTAGGATTGCATCCATACCAATTCGAAAGGGATTTCACCGTGTCTTCAGTTGCGACAAAAAAGAGCCGCCGTCCATTCATTACAGCCCTGATTGTCATTTTCATCTGGTTTGGAGCCAGCGGCGTATTTGGCCCCCTCTTTGGCTCTCTTTCGACAGTTCAGGAGAACGACAACTCAGCATTTCTACCGCAGAACGCAGAATCGACTCAAGCCTCGAAGATCATTACAAAATTTTCCGCCGATCAGACTCAGACGATTCCGACCCTGGTTCTCTATTTAGGAGCCGTTGATGCATCAAAGGTCGCTGCACTAAATGCTCACCTTTCAACTCTAGGTGCCAGGAGTATTAAAGGTTCAGATGTAGCAATATCAAAGTATCTAATTCCTGGTCAGCCTATATTTGCCTTTGCATCGAAAGACCAGAAAGCACTTCTTGTGAGCCTCCCGCTTACTTTTGACTCGGCGCGAGATTTACTACCAAATAAGAAACCAGTCTTACCGGAGATAATTAAAACTTTACGCGAGGATTCGGCCGCTTATGGCAAGGCCAACGGTTTAACTGCAAACGTAACTGGTGTAGGCGCGCTCTTGGGCGATCTCTTCGGTGCCTTCGGTGGAATCGACTCATCATTACTATTGACAACTCTTGGTGTAGTTGCATTTATTTTAATTATTGTTTATCGCTCGCCCGTTCTTTGGATCTTGCCATTATTTTCCTCGGTCATTGCATTATCTACCGCAGGTGGAATCGTGTATCTGCTTGCCAAGAACAACGCCATCGATTTAAGTGGCCAATCGCAGGGAATTCTCTCGGTACTTGTTCTAGGTGCGGCTACCGATTATGCGCTGCTTCTTATTTCGCGCTACCGCGAAGAGTTACATCACTATGAGTCTGGCTTTGATGCGATGAAAGCGGCATACAGAGGGGTCTTTGAACCGATTCTGGCCTCTGGTTCGACTGTGATTGTTAGCTTGTTGGTTCTATTGTTAAGCGAACTCTCAAATAACCGTGGTCTTGGTCCCGTTGGTGCAATCGGTATTGCAGCATCAATGCTTACGATTTTGACTCTTCTGCCAGCGCTGCTTGTAGCTTTCGGCCGATGGATTTTCTGGCCACGTATTCCACGATTCGATGATGTGAACTCTCAATTAGAGGGAACGTGGGCGAAAATTGGTGCAGGAGTTCAAAAGCGTCCTCGCAAATTGTGGCTGGCGACTTCGGTTCTCTTGGTCATCCTTGCCGGTTTCTCCACGACATTAAATGCTAAGGGTCTTTCAACTGCCGATGCCTTTACAAAGAAGCAGGATTCAGTTTTAGGTCTTGAGCTTTTGGGCCAGCACTTCCCAGGAGGAGCGGGACAGCCAACGGAGATAGTTGTCAACCAGAACCAAGTTGCATCCGTAAGTGCTGCGTTGATGAGCGTTGGTGGAGTTGCTTCGGTAGAGCCGATGCGCATTTCACCTGTGATTCCTGGACAGGCGATTCCCGCCATCAAGGTTTTGAATGATCTGGCTATTCTCAACGCCACGCTCTCACTCAACCCAGATTCAACGGCTGCCCGAGAAGTGATTCCCACTATTCGCAAGGTAGTTCACGCGATCGATCCCAAGATTTTGGTCGGTGGATCAACGGCCGTTGCTTTCGACACCGATGTTGCAGCAGACCACGATAATAAGACGATTATTCCAATTGTCTTGGTCTTAATTACATTGATTCTTGGCCTACTACTGAGAAGCATCATTTCAGCAGTGCTTCTCTTAACCACTGTAGTGCTTTCATACTTTGCAACCCTTGGAGCTTGTCAATTGGTTTTCCAACACATATTCCATTTCAAAGGTGCAGATACTTCCTTCCCACTCTTTGCCTTTATCTTTTTAGTTGCTCTGGGTATTGATTACAACATCTTCTTAATGACACGAGTGCGTGAGGAGAGCGCCAAGATAGGAACTCGCGCAGGTGTAATTAAGGGCTTAACAGTCACTGGTGGAGTGATCACATCGGCAGGAATAGTTCTTGCAGCAACCTTTGGTGTGCTTGGAATTTTGCCACTGGCCTTCTTGGCTGAACTTGGCTTTGCAGTTGCATTTGGCGTTCTGCTTGACACGTTGATCGTACGCACAATTTTAGTACCGGCCCTTGCCTACGATATTGGTGGCAAGATCTGGTGGCCTTCAAAGCTGCAGGATAAGTAGATGGGGTTGCGTGTTGGTATCGCTGGCTATGGATTAGCTGGTCGATATTTTCATGCCCCACTTTTAAAAGGTTGCGGCTACAACGTTGTTGCGGTTTCAACGTCGAATCAGGAAAGAGCAATCCACGCGGTACAGGATTTTCCGGACGTCCGGGTCGTTGCATCGGTCGAAGAGTTAGTTCGAGAAGATCTTGATTTAGTTGTCGTTGCATCGGCAAATATCGCTCATGCGCACGATGCGATGGCTGCAATCAATCGTGGTATCGCTGTGGTTGTTGATAAACCAATGGGCCGCACATTTGCCGAAACCAAGTCGATTATCGATGCAGGTGTATCAGCCGGTGTTGCAGTGTCTACGTTTTTCAATCGTCGTTGGGATAGTGATGCACTAACTATTAAGCGTGTACTTGCCTCGGGCGAACTTGGCGTTATTCATCGCCTCGAGTCACGTTTTGAGCGTTTTCGACCGAAGCTGAACCCAGATTCTTGGCGTGAGAATATGAGCGCTGCCGATGGCGGAGGCCAACTCTTGGACTTGCAACCACACTTAATTTCAACTGCTATTGATTGGTTTGGTAGTGCAGAGTTAGTTACATCTTCTCTTCGCTCACTGCGCGGGGGAGCCGACGATGATTCGGTTTTAGTCCTACGTCATGAGAGTGCAGTTATGTCATATCTATCGGCAAGTGCCCTCGTCGGTGCACCTGGACCTCGGATTCGAATTCTTGGAAGTAATGGAGCCTTAGTTATCAATGATTTAGATCCCCAAGAGGCTCTGCTAAAGAGCGGAGAGTTTCCAGCAGGTGGTTCGTGGTCGCGTCCTACAGCCTCAGCGGCCTTCATACATCGAGGCGAAGAAGTCGAAGAGATTACCGCTGAGAATGGAAACTACGCAGAGTTTTACTCGCTTGTGGCAGGTGCCATTCGAGGTGAAAACCCATGGCCGATACATAACGATGATGCGTTGCTGGTAGCTAAAATAATCGACCAAGCACGGCAGAGTTAGAGCCGTGGCAGAGAGATTTGATTTTGCAGTAATTGGCGGCGGCTTGGCCGGTTTAAATGCCGCACTACAGCTTGAAAATAAAGGCGCAGATGTTGTAGTCCTTGAAGCAGCCGATCGTGTAGGCGGCCGAGTTGCTACAGATTCAATAGATGGTTTTCTTTGTGATCGTGGTTTTCAGTTAATTAACGCCAAATATCCATCACTCGTTGAACTCGATGTGATCGATGAGATTGATTTTATACTCGCACCGCGTGCGATCGAGGTCGCATTCGAGAATTCACGTCATGTAATCGGTGATCCAAGAAGCTTTCCGCTATCGGCTCTAGATACAACCACAGGCAAAATCTCTGAGAAACTCGGCCTGCTTCGGATCATGTATGGAAAAGCACAGAGTGGTCGATCAATCGGCGAAGTCTTAACGCCACTTGGAAGTTTGTATGAGCGAGTTTTGCGTCCCTTTCTGCAGGGCGTTTTCCTTGCCGATCTAAATACGGTGGATTCTGTGTACGCAATTTCGATCATCGGCTCCTTTGTTAGTGGTGCACCGGGGCTGCCACGAAAAGGAGTCGGTCAATTGCCGCTGGCGCTTGCACGAAGGCTAACTAACGTACAACTAAACACTCAGGTTGAACGGATTTCAAAAGCAAGCATCGAGAGTTCGCAGGGAAAGTTCCTTGCGAAAAAGATTATTGTTGCAACCGATGCAACTACTGCATCGCAAATATTGAACTTACCCGATGTAGCTCAAATGGCAGGGTGCATTACTTGGTATCACGCATCTGAGAGTAATCCTTCAGGTACGGCTCGTTTAGTTGTTGATGGACAAAATCGTGGGCCGGTGATTAATTCAGTAGTGGTTTCAGATATTTCATCTTCATATGCACCTGTTGGTAAACATTTAATATCATCGACGACGGGATTAAATATTTCAGAGTCCGATGTACGAAGACATTTATCGATGATGTGGGGGGTTGATACACGCCAGTGGCCGTTAGTTGCAAAATACGAGATTGCTTCGGCGCTTCCGCTTCATTCAATTGGCAAAGCGCTTTCCCAGCCAGTAAAGATTAATGAAACAACATATATTGCTGGGGACCATCGAAGCGTTCCATCACAGCAAGGAGCACTTTTTTCCGGTCAGTTAGCTGCGAAGTTAGCCTTCAACTAAAGCATTTAAAGTCTCGGTTATATGCGGGTAGTCCCACGTAAATCCAGCATCGGCTAAGGCCTGCGGAATCACTCGCTTAGAACCTAAGACCTCGCTTGAAAATCCACCGAGAGCTGCCTTAAGTGCAAATGTAGGTGCTGGAAAAAGAGCTGGGCGGTGCAGGGCCCGAGCTAGAGCTGAAGTGAACTCTTGATTGGTCACTGGATTTGGTGAAGTTAAATTAACTGGACCTGAGATGTCATGTACAAGTGAGAAATCAATTGCACGTACTACATCGTGAAGTGTGATCCATGACCACCACTGTTTTCCATTTCCGAGTTTTCCACCAAAACCTAAGCGAAATAGTGGAAGCATTTTTCCAAGTGCGCCTCCAGTTGGATCGAGCACCAAACCTGTACGTAGTTTTACAGTGCGCACATCGCCAGCTAAATCAGCTGCCGCCTCCCATTCGCGGCAAATCGCGGCTAAGAAATCATCGCCAGCGCGATCATTTTCCACTACTGCGCGATTTCCGCTCTCGCCGTACCACCCGATTGCACTGGCCGAGATAAAGACATCGGGCTTAACTTCAGAGACGGCCTTGGCGATAGTAGAGGTTCCCATTAATCGAGAGTTAAGGATCTCTGCCTTATATTTTTTAGTCCATCGTTTATCTGCAACGGGGGCACCAGCTAAGTGGATAATCGCATCTACGCCCTCAAGGGCGTTCAAATCTACATAACCAGTCTGCGGATCCCATGTCACCTCATCAACGGCAACTGGGGAGCGTCGAACAAGACGCTGGACGGTGTGTCCTTCAGATTTTAGATGCCCAACCAGGGCAGTTCCTATCAGACCTGAAGATCCGGTAATAGCAATACGTTCTGGAACTCTCATAGGTAATTAGAGACCCAAATCCGATTCAAATGCGCCACCTTCAAGGCGCTCCTTCAAAGTTACTAAGAAGCGCGCAGCATCGGCACCATCTACAACTCTATGATCATAGGACAGACCTAGATAGACCATCGAGCGAATTGCAATGGTCTCTCCGCCATCTTCACCGCGAACAACCATTGGACGCTTAACGATTGCGCCAAGACCCAAGATTGCAACCTGCGGTTGATTAATAATCGGAGTATCAAATAGGGCACCGCGACTGCCAGTGTTGGTGATTGTGAAAGTGCCACCACCGAGTTCATCGGGAGTTACTTTGTTATCTCGAGTTCGAGCTGCAAGATCTGCGATTTTGCGCGCTACGCCACCCATATTGAGGTCGCCTGCATTTGAAATAACTGGAACAAGTAGACCGCGTTCAGTATCTACAGCGATACCTAGGTGCTCAGCTCCATGATAGGTGATCTGGTCGCCTTCTACAGAAGAGTTCAGAACTGGATGTTGCTTGAGCGCTTCGCAGACTGAAACAGCAAAGAATGGAAGGAAGGAAAGTTTGACACCTTCACGTGCTTCAAAAGTCGCTTTAGATCGCTCACGTAAACGTGCAATTTTCGTTACATCGACCTCAATAACAGTTGTCAGTTGTGCACTAACGTGCAAAGACTCAACCATTCGCGATGCGATAACTTTACGAAGGCGTGACATCGTCACCGTCGTTCCACGAAGTGGAGATACAGCCACGGAGGGCGTAGTTCTAGTTGCTGTAGTTGGGGCGCTTGCAACTGCCGGTGTAGCTGGGATTGCGAGAGCTTCGATATCCTCGCGGCGAATTCGCCCACCTACGCCAGTGCCTTTAACGGCTGCAAGATTTACTCCAAGATCATTGGCAAGTTTTCGAACTAGGGGAGTCACATAGGCATCACTCGGTTGTGAAATTACTGGTGCAGCAACTACTGGTGCAGCAACTACTGGTGCAGCAACTACTGGTGCAGCAACTACTGGTGTCGATCCGCTGACCCCGATTAATGCCAATCTTGCGCCAACGGCAACGGTCGTATCGGCAGGTACATCGATTGCAAGTAGGACACCTGCTACTGGAGAAGGAATCTCTGTATCTACTTTGTCTGTTGAAACCTCTAAGAGTGATTCATCAACTGCAACGCTCTCGCCAACCTTCTTTAGCCAACGTGTAACTGTGCCCTCACTGACGCTCTCGCCCAGTGCCGGCATCGTAATAACGGTTCCTGCACCTGCATGAGTCTGAGCTGCAACAACTGGAGCTGCAACAACTGGAGCTGCAACAACTGGAGCTGCAACAACTGGAGCTGCAACAACTGGAGCTGCAACAACTGGAGCTGCAGCACCATCGGCAATCACAGCCAGCTCTGCTCCAACTGCAACGGTTTGATCTATCTGTACAACGATTTTTGTCAGAGTCCCTGACACGGGAGAGGGAATCTCAGTATCAACTTTGTCGGTTGAGACCTCCAAGAGGGGTTCATCGACATTCACGTGATCGCCTTCGGCCTTGAGCCATCGCGTAACAGTTCCTTCGGTCACGCTCTCACCGAGTGCGGGCATAGTTAGTGAAAATGTCATATGTATTCTCTCCTTGATTATCCGTGTGCGTGTAGCGGTTTGCCAGCAAGTGCCATGTGAGCCTCACCCATCGCCTCTGACAGCGTTGGATGTGCATGAATCAATGGTGCGACATCGATTGCCCGTGCCTCCCAATTAAAGATTAGTCCGGCCTCCGCAAGAAGTTCACCAACGCGCGCCCCGACCATATGTATGCCAAGAATTGGTCCATCTTTTTCTGCGATTAATTTAATAGAGCCAGCGGTGTTGAGAATCTGCGCCTTACCATTCCCAGCTAAGTCGTAGCTAAGTTCAACAACATCGAAACCACGTTTTTTAGCCTCAGCCGTTGTCAGTCCAACGGATGCAACCTCAGGATCTGAATAGGTTACGCGTGGAATGCCATCGTAGTTAATTGGACGCGGATTTAATCCTGCGATCTCTTCGGCGACCAACATACCTTCGGCAAAGCCAACATGGGCCAACTGCAAAGTAGGAATGAGATCGCCAACTGCCCAAATTCCAGGAACATTGGTACGGCATTTCTCGTCAACGAGAACGTAACCGCGATCCATTGCAACGCCGGCTGCTTCATACCCTAAATCTGCAGATACTGGACCACGACCAACTGAGACCATGAGAATCTCTGCAGAGAAAACCTTGCCATCTTCTAGGGTTACGGTTACTCCATCAGCGTTTTTGGAGAGAGATTTAAAGAAGACGCCTAGTTCAAAGTTAATTCCACGTTTTCTAAATGCTCGCTCTAGCTGCTTACTAGATGATTCATCTTCTAAAGCTATCAAATGTGGCAGTCCCTCAATGATCGTTACCTCGGCGCCAAATGATTTCCATACCGATGCAAACTCACAGCCAATTACGCCGCCACCTAAAACGATGACACTCTTTGGAACATAATCCATCTTGGTTCCGTGATCTGAAGTAATAACCTGCTTGCCATCGATTTCAAGACCTGGGAGAGTTTTTGCATAGGAGCCCGTTGCCAGAACGATGTTGGCTCCCGTGTAACTCGTTCCATTTACTTCAACGGTATTTTTTGAAATCAGTTTTCCGTGACCTTCGACGTAGGTTATGGCTCGTGATTTAACTAGGCCTTGTAGACCTTTATGAAGTCTGGAGACGACACCATCCTTGTAACTATTTACCCCTGCCATATCTATTCCATCAAAAGTTGACTTCACTCCAAAACGTGCACCTTCACGCGCTCCATCGGCGATCTCGGCGGCATGAAGAAGTGCTTTAGTTGGAATGCAGCCCTTATGCAGACAGGTACCACCAACCTTCTCGGCCTCAATCAATACAACTGATTTGCCCAGCTGGGCGCTACGTAGCGCGCAGGCATACCCGCCGCTGCCTCCACCGATAATGACTAAATCAAACTCTGGCACGTAGTAAACCCTTTCGTTGATGGCACGATAGGTGCAGGGCTCTATCTTGCCGTATCCACGGCAAAACTACCCAATGGGGCAGATTAGGCGCCTTCGACCAATGTGACTAAGGAGCGCAGAGCGATACCCGTGCCACCGAGCGGGGTATATCCGTGAGCTGTGGAGGTGTTAAAGGCCGGTCCTGCAATATCTAGGTGAAGCCAAGGAAGCTCCGGGGCGACAAACTCCTGCAAGAAAAGGCCCGCAACCAGCATTCCACCATTCCTGTCGCCTCTATTTGCAATATCTGCAACTGGAGAATCTAGAGAGTCTCGAAGTTCGATCGGAAGAGGCATGGGCCAGAACTGCTCTCCGCTTCTACTTGCCGCCTCTAAGAATGCAGTTGAGAAATCAGCGTTGTTCGTCATTACCGCACCTGTGCGAGTTCCGAGTGCTACAACTTGTGCTCCAGTTAACGTCGCGACATCGATTATTCCATCTAATGTCTTCTTGCCCGATTGTGCTTTGACTAAGGCATCGGCTAAAACTAATCGCCCCTCCGCATCAGGATTTAAAACTTCAACTGTCTTGCCCCCAAATATCGTAATTACATCACTTGGTCGTGTGGCGCTATCACTTGGCATGTTCTCTGCCAACGGCGCCCAGGTCTCAATTGCAACTGGAAGTTTCAAAGCTGCAATCGCCAACGTTGCAGCACATACGGCCGCGGCGCCGCTCATATCTGCTTTCATCGCCTCCATACCAAGTGCTGGTTTAAGTGCCAGGCCGCCGGTATCAAAAGTAATTCCTTTGCCGACAAATGCATAACGTTTCTTAGCAACGCCCTTTGGAGTGTAGGAAATATGTACAAGACGTGGCGGGTTGACCGAACCCTGTCCAACTCCAATAACTCCTCCGAAGCCTTGAGCTTTGAGTTGCTTTTCATCCAGGATGCTAATTTTCAAACCCGACTTAATCCCGCCCGCCTGCTTAATTGCCGCAGTGAACTTTTGGGCAAAAGATGTCGGAGTTAAATGCGATGGTGGCGTATTGATTAGATCACGAACCATAAAGGTGTAATCGGCAATGATTTTAGCGCGCACGATTGCAGCTTGGTGATCTGGCTTTTTTGCATCTTTGCAATAAATCGTAACCCTCTTCAATGCCAATTTTTGCTCATCTTTGGACGAGCCACGAAACTCATTAAATAGATATGCCCCGAGGGCAGCACCCTCGGCAACGGCACTAACATCTCTGACGCCCTTGGTGGGCAGTGAAAAGCCGGCAGCCGATGTCCCAGCGAGTGCTCGTGAGGCAGCCCCTGCTGCACGGCGCAGGCTCTCATGTGAGTAGGAACTACTCTTGTTGCCAAGACCGGTAAAAACCATCAGACGAACTGAGTTTCCGGGAATTTTTATGACCTCGTCAACACTTCCAGTTGCTCCCATATCCGATAACGCGGCTAGAAGCGCCTTTGTGTCAACGGCCAAGCCACCTGACTCAATTGCGATGGCGCCCTTGGTGCTTGTTTTAGCTAAGCCTAAAACTAGGACGTCATCTGTTAGCAGGCCATCGGAGATTTTTATTGTGCTCATATCACCTAGCGTAATAGATGTCTTGGTAGGTTTGCACAATGAAGAGTTCACCGCTCAATGACAAGCACACCGCCCGAAATGCAAAGATGGCCGACTTTGGGGGCTGGCTCATGCCAATTGAATATCCAGGTGGTGGTGTTTTAGCTGAGCATGCCGCCGTCCGTGAACGGGTAGGAATCTTTGATGTCTCTCACTTGGGTAAGGCCTCGGTAATCGGGGAGGGCGCGCTAGCTTTTCTCAATACGATGTTCACTAATGATTTAGAGCGAATAGATGATGGCTCGGCCCAGTACACATTGCTATGCACTCCGCAGGGCGGAGTCATCGATGATTTGATCGTCTACCGTAACTCCTCTGATGATCTCTTCTTAGTTCCAAATGCCTCGAATACAAGCGATGTTGTCTCCGTTCTACAAACTCACGCGCCAAGTCAGATTTCAGTAACGAATTTGCATAATGAGTATGCGGTGATTGCGGTGCAAGGACCACTAGCACCTCAAGCCTTGGATAACCTTGGAGTCAATACCAACATTGAATACATGTCCTTTTCTCACGTAGTCATAGATGGAGCCGACGTTATTTTATGTCGAACCGGATATACGGGGGAGATCGGATATGAACTCCTTCCTAAAGTCGGCGATGCCTCACGGGTATGGGATGCCCTTGTTGGAGCCATCCAACCTCTCGGCGGCTTAGTCTGCGGTTTAGGTGCGCGAGATACTTTGCGTACCGAAATGGGCTATCCACTCCATGGTCATGAACTCTCACTCGAGATAACTCCCGTGCAGGCAAGTGCATCGTGGGCAATTGGCTGGGATAAAGAGAGCTTCATCGCAAGTGATGTTCTGCGAGCAGAGAAGGTAAATAAGCCCGCTCGACGCAGTTTCGCGCTCAAATCACTTGATCGCGGAATACCCCGTGCGCACATGCAGGTAAGGAGTTCTGACGGTCAGGTTTTAGGCGAGGTTACAAGTGGAACATTCTCTCCAACTCTTAAAGTTGGAATCGCTCTCGCGCTTTTAAACTCATCTGTAAAAATCGGCGACCAATTAATCATCGATGTGCGTGGCCGTGATTCGTTAGTAGAAGTTGTCAAACTTCCTTTCGTATCTTCTCACGTTCGATAAACTCTATAGGAGTTAGAAATGCTGCTCGCGAGTACGTCCGTCGCAGCGCGGCTAAAACAGGGTTTCCAGCGATTAGAATTAAACTCGATGTAAATATCGCCCGTGGTAAATCCCACGCCATAGCTGAGAGAAAATGAAAAGTTAAAAAGTGTGAAATGTTTTCACTCACTGCTAATCCTGGAACAAATGAGAGTTGGGTTGTTGCGCCAAGGGCCCAAGGCCAGAACTGTAGATCCATTAAGATTCCAAAAAGTTCGCTCGATAGAACAGCAAAAAACATCAGTAGTGCAATCTCACCTTTGCCGCGCAGAGTTTTACGTCCGGGAAGAAGGCCAGCCAGTAGGCCTATCCACGCCGCTGCAAATATTTGATATCCAAGCCATGGGCCGATTCCGCCGGTTAAAAGTGCAGAGACAAAAACTGAGATGAGACCCAAAAGAAAACCGAAGGAAGGTCCAAAGACACGAGCGCTGAGAATCAGCAAAAACCACATCGGCTCTATACCAACGGCCCCGGCGCCAAAGGGTCTTAAGGCCGCGATTAAGGCCGATAAGACACCTAAAAGCGCAACGGATTTTGCATCCATGCTGGAGTTGGAGATCTCACTTATTATCAAGAGAAGGGCAATTGTGCAGGCAATCCAGAAGTAGATTTGGGTACGAGGCAGATTCTCGCCAGTGAAAATGAAGGGCCAAATAAAGCCCGCCAAACTAATTAGTGATGCCAGAGTTAGAACAAAGGCATTGCGCTTAGAAAATCTAACAATGTCAGCGGTCAAGATCATCAACTACTACCTTCGATCGCTGCAATGACATCACTGACACTTAACCAAGGTTGAGGCGCCATAACTTTTGCTACTTGTGGCGCAAAAGCAGGCGATGAGAGTAGAACTTCAACTGTGGGTCCATCGGCAACGATCTCTCCATCGGCTATGAAAATAACACGGCTGGCAAGTTCGGCTACAAGCTCGACATCATGGGTTGCGATAACAACGCAACGGTTAAATTCACGTGCAAACTCCAAGAGAATGCGAGTGAGTGATTTCTTGGCCTCATAATCTAGGCCTCGCGTTGGTTCATCAAGTACAAGCACTTTTGGATTAGCAGAGAGCACAACGCTAAGGGCCAGACCTAAGCGTTGACCCTCTGAGAGATCTCGAGGATGGGTGTTTAAGGAAATTCCTGGTACTAATTGCGCAAGCAATGAGTAGGTGGTGCCAGCTTGGATCTGATTATCTTTATCGGCCAGTTCACACTCTTTTGAAACCGACTGGGCATAGAGCAGATCGCTTGGCTCCTGTGGAATATAGCCAATGCTTTGTCTGCGAAGTTTTCCATGAATATTTTTAGGATTTAAAGCGTGCACGCTCACAGTGCCAGTTTGATTCACATTAACGCCCGATATTGCACGAAGGAGCGAGCTCTTTCCAGCGCCATTGCGTCCCATGATTGCGACGATCTCATTATCGAAAATCGTTGTATTAATTGAGTCAAGGGCTAACTTTGTTCCATAGGCGAGAGTGAGTGATTCAATCTCAATTACGGCAAATGGACTTGGCGTGTACGTAGGTGAAATTGACAACGGTGTTGATTCACGAAGAGATTGCGTCTTTCGGCGTAAGTCACGCACTGATAAACCAACCTCTTCGAGGCCAAGGGCTCTAGCCAAGTGGACAATCGGAGGAGCGATAGTTGATCGCTTCATAATCTCTTCTGGTTTTCCAATAACCGTGCTGCCATCGCCATTTATATAGAGAATTCGATCGGCAAAACCAATTACGCGCTCCAACTTATGCTCTGCGATCACAACTGTCAGGCTTAGATCATGAACTAGGCGATGGAGTATCGATAGAACCTCTTCGGCGGCGATGGGGTCGAGAGCGCTGGTGGGTTCATCGAGAACTAGAACCTTGGGGTGCATGACAAGTGCACTTGCAATAGCCACTCGTTGCTGTTCACCGCCGCTGAGAGTTGCAATCGTTCGTGAACGAAGTGGGGCAAGGGATAGTAAATCCAATACCTCTTCAACTCGCTTGCGCATTGTTTCACTCGGTAGATTCATCGCCTCCATCGCAAAGGCCAGTTCTTCCTCAACGGTATCTGCTACAAAACCATTGATTGGGTTTTGTCCAACGATTCCAATGAGATGGGCTAATCCTCCGGGCTTGACCTCGCGCGTAGAAAATCCATCGACACTGATATCTCCAGCTAAAATGCCGCCCGTGTGATGGGGGACTAGTCCATTAATCAAACGCAGGAGTGATGATTTACCAGCTCCCGTTGGACCGATTACGAGAACGAGTTCGCCCTCGCTTATTTCAAGCGTCAGGTTTTCCAAAACAGTAGTTGTTGAGTTCGGATAGATGAGTGAAACATCGGAGAACTTGATCATGCCAGACCCATTATTAGTAAGCCAGATAAGACAATTAGAGAATCGCTCAAACGCCATTGAATAGGGCGATATCTAGTGTGCTTGCGATGGAGTCCATAACCGCGCGAATCCATTGCCGCGGCTAACTCAAGTGATCGGGCGAGAGACTCTTCCAACAGTGGGATTGCCAGACGACGATATGAGGCCAAGCCTTTAAGTGACTGGCCACGCAAGAGCTGGGCCTGTCGTATTCGAGCAACACTTGTTACCAGTTGCGGCAAAACCGATGTTGCAATGACTACGGAAACGCCGAACTCATACATAAATATTGGAAGTACGCGTAAGAGACGGTGAGGGCTTGTTAGCGATGCGGCTGCACCGAAGATAATAATAATCGCGCAGATAATTAAGCCTTCGGTCAAGGCCGATGAAAGGCGTTCACTCGTAACTGGTCCACCAACTCTGATCCCTGGCATCCATTCAGGTAGATAGATTCGAGGCAACGTAAACAAGGTAGTTCCTGGAATCGGGACTCCAATACTGACACCGATGAATGTGCGGATCAGCAATATCCAGAGTGCAACTTTGAGGGTTAAGTCAAAACTTTGAGCCCATGGCACGTTCTCACGTTGTACCAAAACGATCACTCCCATGACACCCACTGATGCGATGGCAAATACAACTCTATGTACATGGGCAACTGAAATTGCCATCGCCATAGAGAAGATCCACCAGGTCAATGGGTGAAAGGAGAGTCGCTTCATTGAGTTCTTTACTTTTTAGGAAGCAATGACGTCGGTGTTGAAATTTCAACACCGCACTCTTTGGATGGATATCCGTTAATGCCGCATATTAATCCTGAAGCGGCAGCACGAACTTTTACCACTTGGCCAAGTACATCAATTCCTTGAGATGTTTTAGCGGTGCGCACACAGCGAGTTATAGTTTTGGCTACGTGCTCTCCTTTTGGAGCCCAAGTTGTAGAGCCAAATTCGACTACGAGGGCAATTCGCTTAGTGTCAGAGTCTGGTTTAGTACTTCCACAGATCGCCTTAAAACTTGGCTTCACCTTGGGTGCAATGGATGGAACGTCATCGCTGCTAAATACAAAAGACCAGCCTTCCACCGCACCATCTGAAATATCGACGGTAGGTCCAGTCATAGCTGGGGTCCATGCAGTCTTACCAGGAGCGGCCTGAAAATAGCCCCAATAGCGCCAACCTTTACTGGCAGCCTCTGAGGAGGAAATCACTAATGTAGAAGTGGTTATAACTACTAAAAGTATAAAAATCGATTTGAATTTCAATTATGTGAAGCCTCTCGAATTTAAAGAGTCTCACAGGGGTAGCGCCATATAGAAGTGCAAAGAGCACTTGAATTCAGGACCACACCCCGCAAACCTCGGCGGGTGTCGTTTTCGTGCGCCATGCTCATTAGGTAATCCGACTTCGCGCACAATGAAATGCGCTTTACGGTTGCGGGTCAGCGTCGGAATTTCACCGAACTTCCCCTAATGCCTAGGCTGTTAAGTTGTGAGTGAACCAAACCATATAGAGCTTGAATTGGCAACAGGGCGCGCATGTCATAAGGTCGCTCTATGGAATATAGGCGCCTTGGCAGTACTGGAATGTATGTCTCTGAAATCTCATATGGCAACTGGATTACTCATGGCTCGCAAGTTGAGGCAGAGGCTGCAATTAAGTGCGTCAAAGCCGCACTAGATGAAGGAATCACTACCTTCGATACCGCCGATGTGTATGCAGGAACCCGCGCAGAAGTTGTTTTGGGCAAGGCGTTAAAAGGTGTTCGCCGCGAATCATATGAGTTATTTACTAAGGTTTATTGGCCAACGGGTCCAGGCAAAAATGATCGCGGATTATCACGCAAACACATCATTGAATCTTGCAATGCCTCACTCAAGCGCCTTAAAACTGACCACATCGATCTTTATCAGATGCATCGCTTTGATTATGAAACTCCGCTAGAAGAGTCGCTGAGTGCATTTGATGATCTAATTCGTGCAGGCAAAGTCCATTACATTGGCTTCTCTGAATGGAGTGCGCCACAAATTTCTTCGGCACTAGAGATTCAAGACGCACTTGGCTATAACCGATTTGTATCTAGCCAACCGCAATATTCAGCGCTCTGGCGCGTGATTGAGGCGCAAGTTGTACCACTTTCAATCCAGGAGGGAATTGGCCAGATTGTTTGGTCGCCAATGGCTCAAGGTGTTCTCTCTGGAAAGTACTTACCTGGCAAGAAAGTGCCTGCAGGCTCGCGCGCGACCGATAAGAAAAGTGGTGCGGGCATGATTTCGCGATGGATGCGCGAAGATGTTTTGACGGCTGTTCAGAAGTTGGCACCTGTTGCCAAAGATGCCGGGTTAACGATGTCCCAACTGGCAATCGCGTGGGTTCTACAAAACCCTAATGTTTCTTCGGCGATCATGGGTGCAACTAAGCCCTCGCAAGTTAGGGAAAACGTAAAAGCTGCAGGAGTTAAGTTAGATGTAGCAACGATGAAGGCCATTGATAAGGCGCTTGGGAAGCTTCCTGAGATGAATGCGGCAGAAACCGTTAGCCCTAATCCGCGAGCTTAGTTTACTTTGTCGCCGACCTTACTCTGTGGGTGAGGGGAGCGAAGGCGTCGCATTTGAGTGGAGCGAAGCCAGGCATACATTCCTAAACCTTTAGTTGGTGACTGTGGAAATTTAGCAGAGATCAATTTTCGGACTTTGCGACTAAGGAATATCCCGTCGATTACCGCGAAGAGCAAAACGCCATACATGACGGCGATTGCTCCAAATTGCACCGATGCCTTTGGAATTAGAGTCAAAATCAATACAACAAAAATAATCGGCAAGAAGTACTCACCAATTGAGCGTCGGGCATCGACATAGTTTCGAACAAAGCGTCGCTCTGGTCCGCGGTCTCTTGCTGGGAGCGCATTTTCTTCACCACGCAAATAGGCAGTACGTGCTGCGATTCGATCTTGGCGATTGGCTAACTTGGCGGCGCGTTTTTGCTCCTTCGTCACAACAGGGGCCAGAGAGGATGTAATTCGCTTAGCTTGGGAAACTTTGCGCTTGGGGGTTGGGCGGCCTTTGCCTGTCGATTCTGTGCTCATGGAGGTAACTATATTGGGTTTGATTCGAGGTTGCGGTCGCGAAGGCTGGGGGCCTTCGGGTAGACTTAAGGCATCTAGTTGGAGGAGAGCCAGACATGACTACAGAGATTCAAGCAGATTCATTGACCACGTCAATTAAGTTGACCGATGTTGCATCCGTAAAAGTTGCAGCGCTGCTTGCTCAAGAGGGTCGCGATGATTTGATGCTTCGCGTAGCGGTACAGCCTGGAGGTTGTTCAGGGCTACGCTATCAACTCTACTTCGACGATCGCAATCAAGATGGCGATGTTATTTATGAATTTGGTAGTGTGAAGGTGATTGTCGACAAGATGAGTGGGCCTTATTTAATGGGCGCATCAATTGATTTCGTCGACACAATTGAAAAGCAGGGATTCACAATCGATAATCCCAACGCGGGCGGTTCATGTGCCTGCGGCGATTCATTTAACTAACTTTCCCGTAATTACACTCTAAGATCGCTACATGAATATAGGTGTAGCTGGTTCGGTAGGTCTTGATCATTTGATGACCTTTTCTGGAAAGTTCACCGACTCACTCGTGGCCGGCTCACTAGAAAAACTCTCGCTCTCATTCTTAGTTGATAGCTTGGATGTACGTCGCGGTGGATGTGCGGCCAATATCGCATTTGGTATGGGTGTTCTTGGTTTGAAACCAACTTTGATTGCCGCAGTTGGAAAAGATTGGCCAGATTATGAGGCCTGGCTTTCCCGACATGGCGTTGATACATCCCACGCATTAGTCTCGCAAAGCCTCTATACAGCACACTTTATGGTCACTACCGATGATGAATTAAATCAGATCGCATCGTTTTTTCCGGGGGCCATGGTTGAGGCGCGCAATATAGAACTGGGACCAATCATGGAAAAGACTGGGCGCTTCGACATGCTCGTGATCTCTCCGGATGATCCTGAAGCGATGCTGCGCCACTCAGAGGTCTGTCGTGATCTTGGTATCGCCTTTGCCGCCGATCCATCCCAGCAGATGGCACGTATGAGCGGAGAGGAGATCAAACTTCTAATCGATGGCGCTTCGTATCTGTTTATGAATGAGTATGAGTTAGCCCTAGCTATGCAAAAAACTGGCTGGAGCGATGCCGAGATTCTCTCGCGCGTAAAGGTGCGGGTAACCACACTTGGTTCAAAGGGTGCCAAAGTTGAAACTGCCGGTGGCGATTTTGTACAGGTGGGCTGTCCTAAGGAGAGGTCCAAGACCGACCCAACTGGAGTCGGCGACTCCTTCAGATCTGGCTTTATAGCTGGGCTAGCCTGGGGTTTGAGCCATGAACGATGTGCTCAGTTAGGTGCACTCATTGCTACCTATGTAATTGAAACGATGGGAACGCAGGAGTATCGCTTTACTGGAGATGAGTTTGTGGCCAGATTTGCAGAGGCATATGGAGCACAGGCCGCCGACGAGATTGCCTCTCACATCAAGAAGTAGCGTGTGCTTATAGCCACATAGGCAGCCCCACTTTTGGATACAGGGAATTTGCCCCGTGGCCTATATCCTTTACCCCATGTTGCCACAGAAAAATAAGGCTCTGCGTGCCATTGCCCTCCTCATCCCAGCGCTATTTTTAACTGGCTGCTCCAAAGTCTCTGAGCTTGGATTTCCGGAGGGGGCATCAAGTGTCAATGATCAATCCCTATCTCTATGGCAGGGGGCGTGGATAACGGCTGGAGTCGTTGGCGTAGGCACTCTCATACTTATTTTGTGGCCAGCGGTTTTCCATCGTGGCAAAAAAGATGGTCCTGAGTTTCCAAAGCAGACCCAGTACCACATCCCTATTGAGATTGTTTATACGATTATTCCATTCATCATCGTTGCAGTGATGTTTTTCTACACCGCTAAAAAAGAGAGTGCAATTACTACTAAGAGCACTACATCAATGCATCAAATCTCCGTTACTGGAATGCAATGGTCTTGGCAGTTTGCCTATCCCGAAGCTGGTGCGAATGCAGTAAT
This sequence comes from Actinomycetota bacterium, assembly GCA_009698675.1. Taxonomy (GTDB): domain Bacteria; phylum Actinomycetota; class Actinomycetes; order Nanopelagicales; family Nanopelagicaceae; genus Planktophila. The sequence goes on along the minus strand of WLPT01000002.1, from coordinate 117,051 downwards.
TACAGGTACGCCCGCTAAGCCTCCAACCTTGGTCGTTCCACTCGGAGAGCGTGTTCGTTACACCATTACATCTAATGATGTTGTTCATGGATTCTGGATTCCAGCGTTTATGATTCAAATGCAGAACCTACCTGGAGTCACTAATCACCTTGAGTTCACTGCAAATAAACTTGGTGAGTATCCAGGCCGCTGTAATATTTTATGCGGTCGCGCCCACTCCCAAATGCTTTTTACGGTAAAAGTTGTAACACCGGCCCAATACCAGGCTTATCTTGAGACGTTAAAAGGGAGCCAAGCATGACCACTTATGCCCAGAATGTAACCGCAACTTCCTTGGCGCCAACTGGGCCAGCTAAGGGAAAGAACTTTGTTAAGTGGATAACTTCGACCGACCATAAGACGATTGGCTACCTGTATTTGATGACCTCCTTTGCCTGGTTCTTAATTGGCGGAGTTTTAGCCCTAGCCCTTCGCAGCGAGTTAGCTCGCCCAGGAATGCAGTTCTTAAGTTATGAGCAGTACAACCAAATCTTTACAATGCATGGAACGATTATGCTCTTAATGTTTGCTACACCTTTATTTGTTGGCTTTGCAAATGTAATCATGCCGCTGCAAATCGGAGCCGCAGACGTAGCATTTCCTCGTTTGAATATGTTGTCATACTGGCTCTACCTCTTCGGAGGATCGATGGCCTTTGCAGGATTCTTATCACCCGGGGGAGCGGCCTCATTTGGTTGGACCGTCTATGTTCCACTTTCAAATGCGACTTACTCACCGGGAATCGGTGCAGATCTCTGGCTCATCGGTTTAGCAATCGGTGGTGTTGGAACAATTCTTGGCGGCGTAAACTTCATTACAACAATCTTCACAATGCGCGCCCCTGGTATGACAATGTTTCGCATGTCAATTTTTTCATGGAACGTGCTTCTAACGTCGATTTTGGTTCTACTTGCCTTCCCACCACTTGCGGCAGCTTTACTTGGCTTGGAATCAGATCGAATCTATGGAACACATCTCTTTGATCCGGCCAATGGTGGGGCGATGCTCTTTCAACATCTCTTCTGGTTCTTTGGTCACCCAGAGGTCTATATCTTGGCACTGCCTTTCTTTGGTGTAGCTACTGAGATTTTGCCGGTCTTTAGTCGCAAACCAATCTTTGGATATAAGGGTTTAATCGCAGCAACAATCGCAATCTCAGCCCTGTCTGTTTCGGTCTGGGCTCACCACATGTTTGCAACTGGTCAGGTCTTACTTCCCTTCTTCTCTTTTATGACCTTTCTAATTGGCGTTCCTACTGGAGTGAAATTCTTCAACTGGATCGGAACAATGTGGCGAGGTCATGTCACCTTTGAAACGCCAATGCTTTGGGTGATGGGCTTTCTAGTAACCTTCCTATTCGGCGGTTTGACTGGAATTATCTTGGCCTCACCTCCACTTGATTTTGCGGTGTCGGCCAGCTACTTCGTTGTCGCGCACTTCCATTACGTACTCTTTGGAACCGTTGTCTTTGCCATGTTTGCAGGCTTCTACTTCTGGTGGCCAAAGATGACTGGAAAGATGCTCAATGAACGCCTAGGCAAGATTCACTTCTGGACGACTTTTGTTGGTTTTCACTTAACCTTTCTAATTCAACACTGGTTGGGTATTAAAGGTTTCCCACGTCGCTATGCCGACTATCTTGCAACCGATGGCTTCACATTCATGAATACCATATCGACGATCGGTTCATTTTTACTTGCATTTTCTATGATTCCATTCCTGATTAACGTTTGGATTACCCGCAAAGCTCCGATGGTTGGCGTTGATGATCCATGGGGATACGGGGCATCTCTTGAATGGGCGACCTCATGTCCACCGCCACGACATAACTTCTTAACAATGCCTCGTATTTCCAGCGAGCGTCCAGCTTTTGATCTTCATCATCCGCACATTAAGACAGAGGGGCACTAACTCCCATGAAGGTCAATTGGAAACTATTTGGCGGCTTGGCGATTTTTTATCTCATCATGACGGTTATTTATTGGAAAGTCGGCGGCGAACCTGTCGGAATTGGCGGAATGATGTTGGCCGCTTGCCTTGCAGCAATGGTGGGCTTCTATCTTTGGTTTACTCAGAAACGAATTGGCCTGGTATTGCCTGAAGATAGTTTCACCGCTGAAATAGCCGATGGTGCAGGCGAACTTGGTTTCTATAGCCCACATTCATGGTGGCCATTACCTGTAGCACTGAGTGCTTGTGCCATGGGACTCGGTCTTGCAATCGGTTGGTGGCTCACGCTCATTGGACTTGGCTCATTAATTATCTCGGTTATAGGCATGGTAACTGAGTATGAAAAACCACTGGCAACACCAACTTCACACTAGAGCTCGAATTGAAGGCAGCTCGCTTTGCTCCCTACCTATTTGTTCTTTTGTGGAGCACGGGCTTTGTAGGAGCTAAATATGGGCTTCCCTTTGCAGATCCTTTTATCTTTCTCTCTGTAAGAATCTTTGCCGCTGCAGGAGTCCTCTTCCTCATAGCGGGGCTACTTAAACAACCGTTAGCTATTGGGCCTAGTGCAATCGGGCGATCGGCATTAATAGGTATTTTTCTTCACGCCTGTTACTTGGGCGGCGTTTTTTTTGCGATTTCACAGGGGCTATCGGCCGGCGTGGCTGCAGTAGTGACAAGTTTGCAGCCTGTTCTCGTCTCGGTCTTAGCGGTGCGAGTGTTGGGCGAGCGGTTAACTAAGAGTCAGCTAGCCGGACTTTTTATTGGTCTAACGGGTGTCATATTGGTGCTGGGGCCTACGTTAGAGGCGCACACTCGCCTTGCTGGGTTGATAGGCATAGCTATTGCACTCATGGGAAGCACCACGGCAACTCTGCTTCAAAAGAAAATCGGCTCCGATATTCCACTCCTTGCCGGAACGGCTTACCAATACTTGATCAGCGGAAGCGTTTTGGGTATTGCGGCATTTATTTCGGGAGGAACATCAATCACCTGGAGTCCACGATTTATCGCTGCCTTCATCTGGCTTATCGCAGTCTTATCTGTTGGCGCGGTATTGCTGCTCTTATGGCTGCTCAATACCGGCAGCGCTGCGAGAGTGTCATCGCTGTTTTATTTAGTTCCACCAGCAACGGCCATTGAGGCCTATTTTTTCTTTGGAGAAAAAGTAAACACCCAGGGCCTACTTGGAATAGGAGTAACGGCCCTAGGTGTTTGGCTTGTTATAAAGAAAGCGAGCTAGTGACCTTCAATCTCTTTTAACTCTTGAGCACTCACCTTCGGAACTGCTACGGCATGTGCCTTACTCAAACGGGCCCGAATTTTGTTCTTAACTCCACCAGGGCGCTTGACGCCACGGGAGTCGATATCGGGCAGTTCCAGTGCTTGTGGCTGTTCATGGGAGGTCAGTATCCATCGCTTCTGAGCCGAGATTGGCTCGTGAACCTCTACGAACTCACCATTTGGCATACGAACTAAACGTCCGGTTTCTTTTCCATGGAGAACGAGTTCACGATCTGCGCGTTGAAGTGAGAGGCAAAGTCGTTTTGTTATTACGAAGGACAAAGGTGGAAGCAGGAATATTGAAATCCGTGAGAACCACATGATCTCGTTAATAGAGAGATCGAAGTTAGTTGCAAAGATATCGTTACCGCCGTTAATTAGAGCTACCATAACAAAAGTAACGGACATGACTCCAAGTGCTGTTCTGTTAGGGACATTACGCGGGCGATCGAGAAGATGGTGCTCACGCTTATCTCCAGTAATCCAACTTTCAATAAATGGATATAAGGCCATTCCTGTAAATACGATGCCAGGTACGATCAACGCGGGAATCAAAATATTCCACGAAATCGTATGTCCGAGAGCATGCGTTTCTAGTGGCGGAGCCATACGTACGAGACCGTCGAGCCAGCCCATGTACCAATCTGGTTGCGAGCCCGCAGAGATTTGTCCAGGAGTGTAAGGCCCGTATAACCAGATCGGGTTAATAGATGCCACGGCTGAGAGAAAGGCGATCACTCCGAAGACAATAAAAAAGAAGCCTCCAGCTTTTGCCATATAGACCGGCAAAATAGGGTGACCAACTACGTTCTTTTCAGTTTTTCCAGGACCAGGGAACTGTGTGTGCTTCTGGTACCAAACTAACATCACGTGAATCGTGATGACGGCTAAAAACGCTCCCGGTATTAAGAGGACGTGAAGTGTAAATATACGTGGGATAAAACCTGTCCCCGGGAAGGCGCCTCCAAATAGAAAGAAGGATATGTAGGTACCGACGAGGGGGATCGCCTGAATGATTGCCGAGGTAATACGTAGCCCAGTACCTGAGAGAAGATCATCTGGAAGTGAGTATCCGAAAAGACCTTCAACAAAGCCAAGGGTTAGCAAGATAATTCCTAAGATCCAGTTGAACTCACGAGGCTTTCTAAATGCTCCTGTGAAAAACACGCGAAGCAAGTGCGCAACAATTGCGGCCATGAATATATTGGCTGCCCAGTGATGAATCTGGCGCATCAATAAACCGCCGCGAACTTCAAAGGATATGTCCAGGGTTGAAGCGTAGGCAGCCGACATCTTCAAACCCTTTAGGGGCGCATACACACCCTCATAAATAACATCTCGTTGAGATGGATCAAACCAAAGGGTTAAGAAAGTTCCTGACAGCAGCAGGATTATGAATGAGTACATACATACTTCACCGAGCATGAAAGACCAGTGATCTGGAAAAACCTTGTTAAGTGATTTCTTAACCCAACCTGCGGCGCCGATACGCTCATCAACGTAGTTGGCAACTGCGCCAATTCTCTTTTCAGCTGTTGTCATTGTGAGTTACGCTCCCAGAAGCTAGGTCCGACGGGTTCACTAAATGGTGCACGTGCAATTAAATATCCTTCGTTATCGACGGTAATGTCTAACTGGGGAAGCGGTCTTGCAGCTGGTCCAAAGATGACCTTAGCTCCACGTGTAACATCAAAAGTCGACTGGTGACATGGACACAGGAGATGCTTAGTCTGCTGTTCGTAAAGTGCAACTGCGCAGCCCATATGTGAGCAGATCTTTGAAAATGCGATGATGCCCTCATGAGTCATAGCTAACTTTTCGGGAGTTAACTGGAAATCCTCAGGACGAAGGCGAATCAACAACACTGGATCTTTTGCGATATCGCTCAATAAACGTTCGCTTCCTTCGGCAACTGCCGGAAGTGTTTGAACCACTGCGCCAACTTCTAAATCAGATGCCAAAATAGGTCGGTTTCCGGGATCGGTAACTAAACGCGTACCGGCCTTCCAACTCGTTGTCTCTAGCTGCTTTTTAGGCAGTGGACCTAGATCGCGAAGAAGCAAGACTGGTGGCAGCGCGAAAAGCCCCATCGCTCCAGCTAATGAGCCTTTAATCAATTTGCGGCGGCCAAGTTGTACGCCTGCAACACCGCCTTTAACGGTTGCAACGAACTCTTCACGATCCTCGTTAGAGGATCTAAATTCGTGACGATGATTTATCACTTCGGTCTCTGGCATCAATGTTTTGGCCCAATGAATGGCCGCCATCCCCAAGAAGAAGAGCGACATTGCCATTCCTAGGCCTAGACCCAATTGGGAGGCATTTTGGTTTCCCATAACAGGAATAAAGATAAATAAGTTCTTATCGATAAAGACGTATGAGTAAATCAGAAGAAGTGAGCCAATCCCTGAGAGCACAAAGAGAATTGCTACTTGTTGTTCGGCGCGTTTTTCAGAGCGCGGATTTAGATCGGCAGCTCGCAAAACGTGTGGAGCGGTACCTGGATCCTCTGTTGCTTCGATTTCGTTAGACACCGTACTCATCTCGCTTTCGTTGTTAACCAGACTGCAATGGCAATCAGTAGTCCGAGTCCTAATATCCAAGCCAATAAACCTTCAGTAACTGGTCCAATGCGACCCATTGTTGCTCCACCGAGATTTGGCTCCTTCTCTGCAGCCTTAATCCACTTAATGAGTGAGAGTTTCTCAGCTGGAGTAATGGTCTTGTCACTGAAAACAGGCATAGATTGTGGACCAGTAATTAACGCTTCGTAAATATATTTAGGTTCAACACCCATCAATGTCGGTGCGTATTTGCCTTGAGTAAGTGCTCCGCCTTGACCGGCAAAGTTGTGGCACATTGCGCAGTTATTTCTAAAGAGCTCTCCGCCTTGGGCAGTGCTCCCATCCCGTTCATAATTTAAAACAGCATCAGTTGGTATCGCTGGACCTGGTGCAAGTGAAGAAACGTAGGCAACCAACGCTGCAGTCTGTTCAGCGTTATAAACAGGACGTTTTCTCATAGCTTGAGTGCTCATATCTGCCATAGGCATACGCCCAGTGCCAACTTGAAAATCAACAGAGGCTGCACCGACACCGATAAGAGATGGCGCGATCGAACCGCCTTCAGCATTTAAACCATGGCAGGAGGAACAGCCTTTAAGAAAGATCTGCTTGCCTTCATCAATGGCCGTGGAACGGGCAAATGTCGTTGGAGTTGCTTTAATTGTTGCACTGGCGATGTTAAAACTGGCGCCAATACCTAAAAGTGCAATGACCAAAAGTAACGGAGCTGCAACCTTATGGCGACGATAGCGAGAAAGACGCTTCACGTTTTTTTAACTCCTTTATTTAATGAGGTAGATTGCAGAAAACAATGCAATCCACACTACGTCGACGAAGTGCCAGTAATAGGAAACTACTATGGCAGTCGTTGCTTGGCCACTTGTAAAACGACGAGCTTTGGAAACACGAACGATGACGATTAAGAAGGCAATCAACCCGCCAGTAACGTGTAACCCGTGAAATCCTGTTGCGATAAAGAACACTGATCCGTATGCAGTTGACGAAAGCGTTAGGCCCTCGTGGACCAAAGAGGCATACTCATAAATCTGGCCACCTACGAAAAATGCTCCCATCAAAAAAGTAAGTGAGAACCATTCACGCATTCCCCATTTATTGATCTGATACATCTTGCCGGTCTTATGATTTTGAAAACGCTCTGCAGCAAATACACCGAATTGGCAAGTCACGGATGAGAGAACAAGAACGGTTGTGTTGATGGCCGCAAAGGGAACATTCAAAAGGTGATTCGACTCGAGCCAAACACGCGGTCCTTGCACTCCTCGCGTTGTGAAATAAATCGCGAATAGGGCGGCGAAGAACATTAATTCGCTGGAGAGCCACACAATGGTTCCAACGGCTACCGCGTTGGGACGTGTGATTTTATGGTGTGCCGTTACGGCTGCGCTTGACATGGGGCGATTATTCCCTAAAACACGCGCTCTGTCCTGCAGCAGAGCCAGTTCCAGGCGGCAATTGCTCGGATTTCTAGATGAAACAGGTCACGTCTATCTCTGCGGTTTGGGCTTGGGCTTGATTGACATTGTGACTTAGAATCATGGGCATGAGCCAGGGCGTTGAAAAAAATGAGATTGTTGTCTACTCCGATGATTCGACGGTGAGGGCCTCCATATCTGCGGCGCTGGGTACTCAAACATCTGCTGGCCGACATTACATTCACGAGTTTGCAACGTCTGCGGCGCTACGAAGCTATGTTGATTCCGGCGCAATGATTGATCTTTTCATTCTCGACGGTGAAGCCACTCCCGAGGGAGGAATGGGCATCGCCCGCCAATTAAAAGATGAGTTATTCAACTGTCCGCCGGTATTGGTAATTACTGGCCGAGTTCAAGATGCATGGCTGGCTGCATGGTCGATGGCTGAGGCATCTCTGGTTCACCCGATAGATCCCTTCACGTTGGCGCAGAGCGTTTCCGAACTGTTGTTAAAGCGCAGTATTTCCCACAATCTTTAGTAACCTTTGATTATGGCAGTTGATACGGCACCAATTGGATGGATGCAAGATTGGTCTGCAATCGGCTCAGGAAAAAACTCCCGAATTGGCATTTTACTAGTTCACGGTTTCACAGGAGCGCCTCCATCTATGCGCCCATGGGGCGAATTCCTCTTGTCTAAGGGCTACTCAGTACGAGTTCCACTTTTACCTGGACATGGAACTAAACCCGAAGATCTCAATAAAGTGAAGTGGCAAGAGTGGCCAGCGAAGGTACAACTAGAGCTGGAAGAGTTGTTCAAAACATGCGACCAAGTCTTTATCGCCGGGCTATCCATGGGCGGTGGAACAGCTCTATATATCTCGGAGGAGAATAATGATCGCTTGAGCGGAATAATTCTTGTGAATCCGATGATTCACGTCCCATTTATCTCAGTCCCGATAGGTTATCTGCTCTCACGTTTTCAAAAGCTTCGCTCTAGCGTTGGCAATGATATTAAACGACCAGGAATATCTGAGCACGGCTATGACGCACTTCCTACTCGTGGGATTCATCAACTATTAATAATGTTGAAGACCACCCGTAAGAATCTCGGCAAAGTGACGATCCCTGTGCAACTTTTTCACAGCGTCGAAGACCATACTTTGCCGGTTTCTAATACTGAAATAATCATGGCAGGTTTGGGCTCAAGTAGTAAATCCCGAATTGAACTTGTCAATAGTTACCATGTTGCAACCCTTGATTATGATCAAGAGTTGATCTTTCAAAACTCTCTGACGTTTATTGAAGGGCTTACAAAGCAGTAGTGCTGGCACTTGCTCATAGATGAGCCATAAAGCAATATCTGGCTTTAATCTTGCTGGCATGGAATTTAAAACAATAATCGAACCCTTCAAAATCCACTCAGTTGCAGCAATACGAATGACCACTGAGAGCGAGAGAGTTCAGCTGATAAAAGATGTTGGATATAACCTCTTCTCCCTTCATTCAGATGATGTTCTTATAGATTTACTAACCGACTCTGGCACTGGCGCAATGAGTCGCAATCAATGGGCTGCTATTCAACGTGGCGATGAGTCGTATGCAGGCTCGCCCTCATGGTTGCATTTCAAGGCTGCGGTACAAAACCTATTTCCATTTGAACATATTATTCCGACACATCAAGGTCGTGCAGCCGAGAAAATCCTCTTCACCGCGATTGGCGGTCCGGGGAAGATTATTCCAAGCAACACTCATTTCGATACAACACGGGCAAACATCGAATACTCCAAGGCCGAGGCAGTTGACCTCGTTATTGCCCAAGGTCGAGATCCTTCAGATACTTATCCATTTAAAGGCAATATGGATTTAGTTGAACTAGAGAGTTTCATCAACGCGACAGGGGTAGAAAATATTCCGGTGGTCATGATGACTATTACCAACAACTCAGGTGGCGGTCAGCCAGTTTCTCTTGAGAATTTGCGCGCCGTTAGTGCCATCTGCAAGAAGTACAAGATCCCATTCTTCTTGGATGCATGCAGGTTTGCTGAAAATGCTTGGTTTATACGAGAGCGAGAGTCCGGGCAGTCCGAGCGAGATGTCGTAGATATTGTGCGAGAGATTGCATCTTTAGCCGATGGAATGACGATGAGTGCTAAAAAGGATCCCCTCGGAAATATTGGGGGCTGGCTTGCTCTCAACGACAATGGCCTTGCAACAATCTGCAGAAATCTCTTAATTTTGACCGAGGGCTTTCCAACATACGGGGGATTGGCTGGACGCGATTTAGAGGCCTTGGCCGTTGGTCTCACGGAGGCCGTTTCACACGACTATTTGAAATATCGAATTCAATCCACTGCCTATCTTGGCAATGCATTGTTGGAACTTGGAATCCCAGTTGTGCAACCGATAGGCGGGCATGCCGTTTACATAGATGCCAAAGCCTTTCTTTCCCATATTCCACCGCTTGAGTATCCAGGTCAGGCCTTAGCCGTTGCTTTATATGAGGTAGGCGGAATACGTGGTTGTGAAATTGGCACAGTTATGTTTGGCCGAAAGCCCGATGGGAGTGAAGTGCCAGCGGCAATGGAGCTAGTGCGATTGGCTATCCCACGACGGACATACACGCAAAGTCACATTGACTATGTAATTGAAGTTTGTTCTGAGGTCGCCAATAGAGCCTCCACACTTGGTGGCTTCAAGATCATTAGCGAACCCGCATCCTTGCGCCACTTCACCTCTGAGTTCGCTCGAATCTAGCGCCATTATGTAGAGTTGGTAAATGGCCAACACTTCGTCACTGCGCACCTTCCTCTGGTTTAACAACACATTAGAAGATGCGTTGGAGTTCTACTCGCAGATTTTTGGAGAGTCATTCACTCTTATTAGCTCTCATCGGCCCGAGAGTGAGGGCAAATTAATGAGCGCGGAGTTCTCTATATATGGCCATGAACTAGTGGGAATGGGCTGGCCAGGTGGTCCAGAGTTCAATGCATCCATCTCGCTCTCAATCTCGTGTGATGGACAGGCAGAGACTGATCGCTTGTGGGATGCGATCACGAAAGAGGGAGCTGCCGGAGAGTGCGGTTGGTGCGTTGATCCCTTTGGCGTTAGCTGGCAGATTACTCCACGCCAGATGTCGCAGCATTTAGGAAATTCCGATCCAGTTAAAGCCGCTTTTGCTTGGCAAGCGATGCGAGGAATGTCGAAGATAGTAATTGCAGATCTATACGAGTAGTTTTGCCGTTTCTAATCTGCCAGTAAGTATCTAACTGCATCGTCGGCGCCCCATCCATCTGGGTAGAGCTTTAACATCTCCTCTTCGCCAGTTAAATCCGATCCAAGAGTTAAAAGAGGCAGCTCCTCATATCCATCGATTCGTATTTGTGGCATGCCTACATTTGCAAGAAGTGCGTTGCACAAACACTTCTTTTCCGCAGTAGCACCTTCGGCACCACCCTTAAATCGAAAAGTCTTGTCAGGCTCCCCAGCACACCGATAAACGATACGGTGATCGGGTTTTTCGACGAGAGTTCGTAAATAGCCGAGATCGCAGAGTTTTACCCGAGTGTGAAACTCCATCTCATCTGCAATCGTGTTATCGAGCTCAGCATATTTGAATGGAAATGAGGTTGGCGAACCGAGAGGATCAGTGACAATCTTCAAACTCTTTTCGCTAATTCGGGCCAGAGTTTTCTCCCGTAGTTCTTTTGTTATCCCCGAATCTAAACTAAGCGCAAAGATTGAACCTGCCTGCACTCCGCTTGCACCTAATGCGATCGCCTCGCGCAGTTTGGCGGGAGTGGCAAATCCTCCTGCTAACCAGAAGGGAAGACCGGTAGCGGCGACCTTAGCAATATCTGCATCATCTTTAGCCGAAAATTGTGACTGGCCATCTTCTCCAATTGGTGTAGTACCTCGAGGGGGTGCGTTATGACCTCCGGCAGATGTGCCTTCAACTACAAAACCATCCGGACGCACCTCTTCGTCACGGTTTAAATATGAGGCTAATGCATGGGAAGAGATAATTGCTAGAAAAGCAGGGGTTGTAATCTCTTTTAGTTCTCCTTGACGAATAATCCCCGGATCAAAGTCGAGAAAATATTTCACGCTGGCATTTTCAACGGTGATTGAAATCCGAACCTTAGCGTGAACTGACAGTTGTCGGATGATTCGGGGGATTTCACTAGGAATGCCTGCACCGATAAGAATTGCATCAACATCGGCAAGAAGGGCTCCATAAATTGAAGCAGGGGCGGCCAGCTGAATCTTCTCGAGGAAATTTACTCCCACAAGCCCGCGATGTCCCTCTTTGGCCAACCAGACTTCAACGAAGGTAGATGCAGTTAGAAATTTTGAGGCGAACTCTGATGGATGCAGGGTTAGTTTAGGAACGAGCAGATAGGGAGCATCCGAGGCTTTGCCTCCGTCGATAAAGTAACGACGTAAAATCTCTTGGGCGAACTCTTTGTCTGGAAAGTGAAGGAGAGCTCGTCTAACCGATCCATCGAGATCACCATCTTGCAGGCGTCGAGAGATCACGGCGTCAATTGCCGTGCCAGATACAACACCTAATGCTCCTGCACGTGAGACGGCCTTAGCCATTTGCCACGATGAAACGGCGATTCCCATTCCACCCTGAATTACAGTAGGCAGGCTTTTCGCAGGGTTCATAGCGCGATTCTAAATCTGCAAAAAAGTAGACTGACCAGTACGGCGAGAGATGCCTCTCATGCGGCTAATATCTCACCATGCGAAATCGCCGCTTTAGATTGCACACTCTAAATGCAACTTGAGACAGCACGCCTAACATTGCGTCCATTAGAAATCGGCGATGTCGAGGATCTGCTCGAGTATCAATCAGATTTCCAGACTGTTGCCTATATTCCATGGCCACAACGAACGAGGGAGCAAGTACGCGATGCGCTGGTCGTATCGATAGCGGCCACTGAATTTGAGAAGGATGATGACTATAAGTTATTTGGATGGAGCCTAAAGAGTTCGGGAAAAATCATCGGACAGTCCAACATAAGTATTGACTCGAAGTTACATAGTCGTGCAGAAATTGGTTGGGTAATCAATCCAGCCTTTAAGGGCCACGGATATGCCCTTGAAGCAACAAGGGCGGTAATTGGCGCCGCCTTCAAAGAGTTAGGGTTTCGACGCGTAACGGCCTATATCGACCAGCGAAATCTAGCTTCGATAAAGTTAGCGCGCAGCCTCGGGATGCGCTTAGAAGGTAGTTTCCTAGAGGATGAGTACTTTAAGCAGGAGTGGACCAGCGCGCATTTATTTGCAATTCTGGCTTCAGAGTGGAAGGAATAGGAATGCTTAATCAAGAGAAACTTTTATTACATATGGGCTGGGCTAACCAGCATGTTCTCTCTGCTTTGGAAGAACTCAGAGGTAGTGATTGGCAGTTGCGATTGACCGAGGCGGATTGGTCAATTCAAGAGTTAGCCAACCACATAGTGCTAGCCGCAGGGGGATACGCCTATCGAGTTGGCGGCGATGCTATTTCTTCTGGTCTAGATCAATCAATGGTTATTCCTCTTAGCAAACTTAAAGAGATTTGTGCTGCAGCCGATGAATTTCTGCGTGTGCAGTCGCACATGCCTGATTCCGTTGAAACAAAGATGCGGGATGGACAAAAGAGTTTCCGATCGAGATCGACGATCATTTCTCAATCGATTCATCACGCCACCGAACATAGGGCCCAGATTTCAGATACTTTAAAGGTGCATGGAATTCGAATTTTGGATCTAGATGCGATTGATTTATGGGCCTTCTCCGATATAGCAGGGGAGATTAATAGGATTGAAGGATAGAGAGCCGGTAATTTATACCGATCGCCTTGAGCTCCATCACTTAAGCGCAAAAGAGATCATCTCTCTTTTTGAAAAACCCGAAGATGGCTGGATTTTTGAGGGCAAGAGTTTTACAAATCCACATCGCCAGTTAATGGATGATTCGGGTCCTTTGGGCTGGCGCGTCCCACAAGTTAAAGCAGACTCCACTGTCAATAAATGGTTTGTTCGCTGGATGGTTTTAAAGACCAGTCGCGAGATTATAGGAAGCACCAGCTTTCATGGAGCACCTGATGAGAATGGAATGATCGAAATCGGCTTAGGCGTTGATCCGCAATTTCACAATCAAGGTTTTGGTTTTGAAGCCCTCGAAGGTATGTGGAGTTGGGTATGTAGCCAACCTGGTGTGACAACTCTGCGATACACCGTTGCCGCATCAAATACCGCCTCGGTCGCCCTTGTGAAGAAGTTTGATTTTGCACATATTGGCCAACAGATGGATGAGATAGATGGCCCTGAGCAGATATATGAATTGAGCGTCGAAGAGTTTAAGAGGCGAACTCGTTAAGTGGACCGTACTGGGATCGAACCAGTGACCCCCACAATGTCAATGTGGTGCTCTACCGCTGAGCCAACGATCCTTGCTGGGAAATCATACCCCACGATATTTGTTTAATTCAGCGCCCGAAATCATCCTCAATACGCTCAATATCATCTTCACCAAAGTATGTTCCCGTCTGGACTTCGATGAATACGACGTCTGCTGATCCAGTGTTTTCAACTCTATGTAAATCTCCGATTGCTATATCGATGCTCTCTCCTGAACTCATAGTTCTCTGCGCACCATTGTGTGTAACAAGGGCTTGTCCAGAGATTATGAACCAGTGTTCGGCGCGTTTTTGGTGGCGCTGATAGGAAAGTCGTTTACCGGGGTAGACCCATATGCATTTAACTTTATGAGAACTGCTCTCATGGAGAATCTCATAGCGACCCCATGGCCTAGTTGATTCACTCATGGCTCAAACCTTCCCATAAGTTGGTATTTAATGATGGAGGTCGGGACGGGATTTGAACCCGTGTAGAGGGATTTGCAGTCCCTTGCCTCGCCTCTCGGCCACCCGACCAATTACATATCGCCAGGGCGATGTATCAGAGCGGACGACCGGGTTCGAACCGGCGACCTGAACCTTGGCAAGGTTCCGCGCTACCAACTGCGCTACGTCCGCGAGGAGTCGAAATCTATCCTAGGTATGCCTCTAGCGCCAAAGTGAGATGTACTCACATCGCAGAATCGACGGGGGAGTGCAGGTCAACGATGAGTTGGGCTGATTCGGTAGGCTACTGGCATGTCAACGATTGAGATTACGGTGGATGGCCAGCTGCGCTCGGTTGAGGCAGATGCGCGTCCTACCAATCTCTTTGCCGAGAACAAGGATGTTGTCGTGGCGCGGGTCAACGGTGTGCTCAAAGACCTGTGGAGTGAGTTAGCACCAGGAGATATTGTCGAAGGGGTTTTGATCTCTTCACCCGATGGAGTTTCCGTATTGCGCCACTCGACGGCACATGTAATGGCACAAGCCGTGCAAGAGGTTTTCGCAAATACGCGTCTTGGGATTGGGCCGCCAATCAAAGATGGTTTTTATTACGACTTTGATCCAACACAAACTTTCAATCCCGATGATCTTGTAAAGATTGAAAGTGCAATGCGTAAAATTGTAAAAGAGGGGCAACGTTTTCGTCGGCGTGTAATCACTGAGGCAGATGCGCTCAAAGAGTTGGCACATGAGCCCTATAAATGTGAGCTCATTGGAATTAAGGGGCCAGCAGGTGAAGAGGCAAGCGTTGAAGTCGGTGGCTCCGAGCTAACGATCTATGACAATTTAGGACGTGATGGTAATCCGGTGTGGAGCGACCTTTGCCGTGGTCCACACCTTCCTTCGACCAAACATATTCCAGCGTTCAAATTGATGAGGACTGCGGCGGCATACTGGCGTGGCTCTGAAAAGAATCCAATGCTGCAGCGAATTTATGGCACCGCTTGGCCCTCGCAAGATGAACTCAATGCATATCTTGAACTCTTAGCCGAAGCTGAAAAGCGCGACCATCGACGTCTTGGAACAGAGCTTGATCTCTTCTCATTTCCTGAAGAGATTGGATCTGGACTTGCCGTTTTCCATCCCAAGGGCGGAATCGTTCGACGTGCGATGGAGGATTACTCGCGTAAGCGCCATGAGGACGAGGGGTACGAGTTTGTCTACTCACCCCATTTGACCAAGGCCGCACTCTTTGAAACCTCTGGACACTTGCAGTGGTATGCCGATGGCATGTACCCGCCAATGATTTTAGATGAAGAGCTTCACGCCGATGGGACGATTAAACGCGCGGGCCAGCAGTACTACATGAAGCCAATGAACTGCCCATTTCATAATCTAATTTACCGTTCACGTGGTCGCTCCTATCGTGAACTTCCATTGCGTCTTTTCGAATTCGGTACGGTTTATCGTTATGAAAAATCTGGAGTTTTGCATGGCATTACTCGTGCGCGCGGATTTACTCAGGATGATGCACATATTTACTGCACCAAGGAGCAGATGGTCGCTGAACTCGACTCGCTGCTGACATTCGTACTTAACTTGCTGCGCGATTACGGCCTCAACGATTTCTATCTCGAACTCTCTACGCGTAACCCCGAGAAATCTGTTGGCGAAGATAGCGATTGGCTTGAGGCAACTCAAGCTCTGCGACAGGCTGCAACAGCTCAAAATCTCGAATTAGTCTTAGATGAGGGTGGGGCGGCCTTCTATGGTCCAAAGATTTCCGTACAGGCTAAAGATGCCATTGGACGTACATGGCAGATGTCTACGATTCAAGTAGATTTTCAACTTCCTCAACGCTTTGAACTCGAATATGCCGCACCCGATGGATCTCGTCAGCGTCCAGTTATGATCCATCGCGCACTCTTTGGTTCAATTGAGCGCTTCTTCGGCGTCTTAACCGAACATTATGCTGGCGCTTTTCCACCATGGCTTGCGCCTGTACAGGCGATTGGAATTCCAGTTGCCGAGGCATTTTCTGATTACTTAGCCGATGTAATGTCCCAGATGCGAAAGGCCGGTATTCGCACCGAACTCGATAGCTCTGATGATCGGATGCAAAAGAAGGTGCGCAATGCGCAGCTGCAGAAGATTCCATTTATGGTCATTGCCGGTGAGGAGGATCAAGCCGCGGGCGCCGTTTCATTTCGCTATCGAAATGGCGAACAGAAAAATGGAATTCCAATAGCTGATGCGATTGCCGAGATTAAGAAAATAGTCCTCGAACGTACTCAGGTTTAGCGATGACTGTCGACGGTTTGGGTATGCCTGATAGTTGGGCTCGTTTGTGGGCGCCACATCGACTTGACTATCTTCGAGGCGAGAATCGCCCTCTTGAAACCAACGAGATCGAGTGCCCCTTCTGCCGTATCCCGACGTTAAAGGATGATGAAGGGTTAATTGTTCATAGGGGTATAACGGCCTTTGTTGTAATGAATCTTTATCCATACAACCCGGGGCACCTATTAGTGTGCGCATATCGTCATGTGGCCGACTTAACTGATTTGAGTGCACAAGAGCGCGATGAGATCTCAGCACTGAGCTCGCATGCAATGTCAGCGATTCGTAAAGCCTCTTCTCCCGATGGATTTAATTTGGGAATGAATCAAGGAGCTATTTCAGGTGCGGGCGTAGCCGAGCATATTCATCAGCACGTTGTTCCACGTTGGAGTGGTGATGCAAATTTCATGCCGATAATTGGTCAGACTAAAGTCTTGCCACAACTTTTGATGGTGACTCGAGACGAGATCGTCGCAAACTGGTAATTAAACCCCAAGTTCGGCTAAATAAGTTTTCACTACATCTACACCAATACCTTTTTCAATCCACAAAGGTATCGCGGGAAAAAGTAGACCGGCAGCAAATGCCCCGTCGCCAAGAGAGCTAGAAAGCTCTAGGTACTCGTCGCGAAACTCTTGCACCAAAGTTTCATGTTCAGGCTCGCAGGCCATATCCCTAGGAGGGGCTGTGTTGTAGTCAATGATTCGCATCGTCGCAAGACTAATAAGTGCGCAGGGCAAACCTTGATCATCGTGTAGCACTAAATATGGAGTAGCCATGTGATCAAAGACGCGATTGGCTAACATGATGGCATCGTCAAAATCTGCATCCTGATTTTCAAGATGGGTGACGACAACCAATCGAGGTGTTTGTAAATCATCTAGCGCCTGCCACAAATCGATCGTTGCCTGATCGATTCCCATGGATGGATTAATTACAAAGATTGCACAATCCGATTCTGGGTCAAGGACCTGTAATACCCGCCCGCCAAAGACCTCGGCCACGATTGAAGGCGATGCTCCCTCATGGCCATAGACGGCGATGGCAGGCTCAGATGCAGTGGAATTCACCTGCTCAGCCTACGATGGGAGGTGATGATTAGTGGCATTTTCAAACCTGCGGTTACGAGATTTATAACGCCCGTAGCCTCATTTGCTCTGCGTATTGGAATCACCGCAAATGCTGTGACCTGGGTGGGCGCCATTGGTGTTCTCCTCTCATCGCTCTTTTTTTACCCACGAGGTGATTTCTTGCGCGGCACGGCGATCATCGCTCTATTTGCTTTGAGCGATCTCTTTGATGGAGCGATGGCGCGTATATCTAAAGTTGGCGCAAGTCGTTGGGGTGGTTTTCTAGATTCCACGATCGATCGTATTACCGATTCAGCGATTTTGATTGGTTTAGCACTTTTTCTTATCCGTCATGATGACAAGTTGGCGATCGTTGTTCTTATTGCATTAGTAACTGGAATGCTGGTCCCATATATTCGCGCAAAAGCTGAAAGCTTTTCAATCCCATGCTCCGGCGGGATTGCAGAGCGAACAGAGAGGTTAATTATTTCCCTCTGTGCTATTGCACTTGATGGACTTGGAGTGCCTTACGTTCTGAGTATTGGCATCTGGTTGCTTGCACTCCTTGCTTTTATAACAGTCGTTCAACGGTTGATTATTATCAAGAAAGCTATGGTTTAAATTGTGCAGACCTTGACTGCTTGGGGTTACTTTGCTGCATGGCGGGTGTTGCGGTGGTTACCTGAAGGATTTGCCTACGAAAGTGCATACAAGATATCTGACTACATCACGAAGCGAAACGGTCCGAGCGTACAACGCTTACGATCAAATCTGGCGCGAACACAGCCTGCAATCACTGCGCTCGATTTAGATTTATTGGTTTACAAAGCGATGCGCTCTGCCATTCGCTATTGGTGCGACACCTTTAGATTACCAGATTGGTCTGCACAGAGAATTCAAAATACAGTGACCACAACCGATGAACATCTGCTCCTAGATGCCATCGTCGCTGGAAAAGGTGCCATTGTTACGTTGGCCCACGTCGGAAACTACGATCATGCAGCAGCGTTTTTCTGCGCCAGAGGCGCAAAACTTGTAACGGTCGCCGAGCATTTAAAACCTGAAGCGCTATTTAAAAAGTTTATGTCCTATCGCGCCGCTTTCGGAATGGAGGCCCTTGCCTTAGATGCTCGTGTAATCCCAACGTTAGCTCAGCGCCTTCGATCAGGTTGCGTAGTCGCTCTTGCCGCAGATCGAGACCTATCGCGCTCAGGTATCGATGTTACTTTTTTCGGGGGGCCGGCGAGAATGCCAGCAGGCCCAGCTGTGTTGGCTCTAAAAACTGGCGCGCCACTGATTTATGCGATGATTTCCTATACCGAATCTGGCATTCATATAGATTTCGAGATGGTGCCAATGCCAAGGCAAGGTAGTGAAAGTGAAAAAATCTCAACGATTGTTCAATCGAGTGCAGACCTCTTTGCTAAGGGGATAGCCGCACACCCGCAGGATTGGCACATGATGCAACGGATTTGGATCGACGGGGATTTTAAGGAGCGTAGTTAATGCTGACTGCGAAACTAAAGATTGGCATTGTCTGCCCGTATGGCTGGGATACACCCGGTGGAGTCCAGAACCACGTTCGAGATTTGGCCGAATATCTCATTGCCAACGGCCATAGTGTTTCAGTTCTAGCGCCAGTGACAGATGAAAGCAAACTTCCACCTTACGTTGTTAGTGCTGGTAAACCGATTGCAATTCCATATAACGGTGCCGTGGCCCGTGTGCTCTTTGGTCCCATCGCCTTCGCCAGGGTGCGTCAATGGATCTCGGCCGGAGAGTTCGATATTTTGCATCTGCACGAACCTGCTATTCCTTCGATTTCACTTCTTGCATGTTGGGCGGCGGAGGGGCCGATGGTGGGCACTTTTCATGCGGCGGCAAAACACCAGAAAGTCATCTATGCGATCGGTCCCATTTTGGAGCCTGCTATCGAGAAACTCTCGGCACGTATCGCGGTATCAGAGGCGGCCCGCCTAACTTTGACTTCACATTTAGATACAGATGCAGTTGTTATACCGAATGGTATTTACGCAAAGCGCTACGCCAACGGTCGACGTCAAGAAAAATGGTCAGGAAATACAATTGGCTTCATTGGTAGGTTTGAAGAGCCGCGCAAAGGGCTGCAAGTTCTGCTCGATGCATTGCCGATAATCGCGCGCTTTGCACCAGATGTGAAGGTATTTGTAGCCGGACCAGGAGATCATAAAGACGTAGTGAAGTCGATAGATTCACAACTGCGACACCGATTTGAGTTTTTAGGCCGCATTAGCGAAGAGGAAAAGGCAGATTTCATGTCATCGGTTGCACTCTATGTCGCGCCAAATACTGGAGGCGAGTCCTTTGGAATTATTTTGGCCGAAGCCTTAGCGGGTGGTGCCTGTGTTGTAGCTAGTGATATTCCAGCATTTGACTCCCTTTTGGCCGGCGGTCAATTCGGTGCCCTGTTTAAATCCGAAGATTCAACAGATCTGGCTAAAGTTGTCATTGATTTGCTACGCGATAACTCCAAGCGCGAAGAGTTGGCCAAAATCGGCAAGGAGCATGCACAGATATTTGATTGGGATGTAGTTGCAGAGCAGATTTTTTCAATATACGAAATGGCGATGGTGGGGGGTCAAAAGATTTCTTTGACTTCTGAAACACGTTCGTGGAATCGTTTCTTAAGTAGAGATGGGAGATAGGAATTGAAGACGGCGATGACGATTGCCTTGATAGTTTTGCTCACTCTTTGGTATCTCTCCTTCCTTGCTACTCGACTCGATCGTCTGCATCATCGCGTTGAAACAAGCTGGGCCAACCTGGATGGCCTTCTACAACGGCGTGCCGCCATCGCTTTGGAGATCGCCCATAGCGAGTTTGTTGATCCTGCATCTTCACTTCTTTTAACATCTGCGGCCTATCAAGCTCGCGAGGCTAGCGTGGAGGATCGCTCAGCGGCAGAGATGGCGCTTTCGGGCTCCCTAGCTCTACTAATTGTCGATGGACAGAGCCATGCCAATATTGCAGAGCAGGCGCTACTAGGTGAGCTTGCTGCGTTAACGGCAAAGATTGAAATTGCGATAGCTATTCATACCGACGCGGTTTCATCTACACAAGCGGTTCGAGCCAAGTTTGCAATCCGATTCTTCCGCTTGGCTGGAACTGCGCCGTTGCCGGTGACTTACGAGTTTGAGTCCGATGCGCTATAAATATATTTCAACTGCGGTTATCGCAGTTGTATTTCTAACAAGTTGTTCCAGCCTCTCTTCGACACTCAAGAGCGTTACACCTGCACCTATTGAAAAGAATCTTTTGAGCGGACGCCCAGGAGTCAATGGAGCTTTGCTCGTGGTAAAAATTGACGATACAAATGCAGCTCACCCTCAAATTGGCTTAGAGGATGCAGATGTCGTCTATATCGAGCAAGTTGAGGGTGGATTAACACGATTGGCTGCCGTTTTTTCATCGGTTATCCCTACCCGTGTAGGTCCTGTTCGCAGCGCGCGTATCTCTGATATTGAAATTTTAAGCCAATACGGTCGGGTCGCTTTTGCTTATAGTGGCGCGCAGAAAAAACTGCTTCCAGTAATCGCAGCGGCAAATGTTGCAAATCTAGGAGCGCAGGCCCAGTCTCCAACGATTTATACAACCGATCCGACCCGTAACTCGCCCTTTGCGATGGTTCTTCGAGCAGATCTTTTAATGCAAAGAGTTAAAGAGAAGGGCTATGTGGTCGATTCGGCGAAATCAGTTGGTTGGAGTTTCGGAGATGAAAAAACCGTGGGCGTGCCCATTACACAGGCTGTACTTCATTGGCCGGCAGCCCAGTACACCGTCATTTGGTCACCAACTGATAATCGTTGGCATTTAAAACACAACAATGAACCCGATCTATCCGATACTGGAAGGGTTCTTGGCCCAACGACCTTCGTGATTCAACTTCTCTCAATTACGCCATCTATCTATCACGACAAGTTCGGAGGAGTCACACCGTTCTCAAATACAGTAGGAAGCGGGAGTGGATATATCTTGCGTGATGGCAAGAGCTTTACTGCAACATGGAGTCGAAGCTCGAGTGCCGTTGGCACGACGTGGAGGGGCTTAGATGGCAAGGAGCTCGCCTTTGCACCAGGTCAAGTGTGGGTGGCCTTAACCGATACAGAGCCAGATTTCACGCTGATTCCAGCGAGCGCCAAGCCCTCGCCAACAAAGTAGGATATCCCTCTCACACTCTTAACAATTGGAGAAGGTAATGGCGCAAGAAACTGGTACTGGGCGAGTCAAGCGTGGCATGGCAGAGATGCTCAAGGGCGGCGTCATTATGGATGTTGTTAACGCAGAGCAAGCAAAGATTGCCGAAGATGCTGGTGCCGTTGCAGTGATGGCACTTGAGCGCGTCCCAGCCGATATCCGCGCCCAAGGTGGCGTTGCGCGCATGTCTGATCCAGACATGATTGAAAAGATTAAAGCTGCCGTTTCGATTCCAGTTATGGCCAAGGCCCGCATTGGACACTTTGTTGAAGCGCAAGTTCTTCAATCACTCGGTGTGGACTACATCGATGAGTCAGAAGTGTTGACTCCAGCCGATTACAAAAATCATATTGATAAATGGGGTTTCACAGTTCCATTCGTTTGTGGAGCGACAAATCTTGGGGAGGCACTTCGTCGCATTAATGAAGGTGCGGCGATGATTCGCTCTAAGGGCGAGGCCGGTACGGGTGATGTATCAAATGCGATGCAGCACATGCGCGAGATCAATGGCGAGATTCGTCGCCTCTCATCTCTTCGTGAAGACGAGTTGTATGTTGCCGCCAAAGAGTTACAGGCTCCTTTTGAGTTAGTAAAAGAGGTTGCTGAAAAAGGCAAACTTCCAGTTGTTCTCTTTACTGCAGGAGGTATTGCGACCCCTGCCGATGCAGCATTAATGATGAGCATGGGGGCAGATGGGGTCTTTATTGGCTCGGGAATATTCAAGTCGGGTAACCCTGCTCAGCGCGCGGCAGCGTGCGTACGAGCAACTACTTTTTGGGATGATCCAAAAGTGATCGCCGATGCATCGCGCGGTTTAGGTGAGGCGATGGTTGGAATTAACGTCGCAGATCTTCCAGCACCACATCGTCTTGCAGATCGTGGTTGGTAGTTCGAAAGTACTATGAAAGTTGGAGTACTTGCACTTCAAGGTGATGTTCGTGAGCACTTTGCCGCGCTGATCGCCTGTGGTGTTTATCCAACAACTATTCGACGCCCAGAAGAGTTAGCCCTGGTGGATGCCCTTGTTATTCCTGGTGGTGAGTCGACAACTATTTCCCATCTGGCAAAGATTTTTGATCTATTCGATCCCATAGCCTGGCGCATCAAAGCTGGTATGCCAGTCTATGGATCTTGCGCTGGAATGATTTTGTTGGCCGATCAGATTCTAGATGCCACAGATGGTCAAGAGAGTTTTGGCGGTCTCAACATAACCGTGCGACGCAACGCATTTGGTAGGCAGGTAGATTCCTTTGAGTCAGACATCGCATTTGCCGATGGATCTAATGAGGCAATACGTGCCGTCTTTATTCGGGCGCCCTGGGTTGAACGGGTTGGGTTAGGTGTTGAAGTTTTAGCAGAGGTCGGTTCGCATCCTGTTGCAGTGCGCTCTTCCACAATATTGGCAACATCATTTCATCCAGAACTCACCGCAGATCACCGCATCCATCGATACTTTATTGAGGAAGTGGCACGAGCGGCGCTGCAACAGGTACAGTAGTTCGAGCTAATACAAAGGGACAAAGGGGTCAATAGATGTCTGGCCATTCCAAATGGGCGACTACTAAGCACAAGAAAGCGATTATCGATAGTCGCCGCGCAAAGGTATTCGCAAAACAGATCCGTGCAATCGAGGTCGCCGCACGCAATGGTGGTGCCGATCTTGAAGGTAACCCAACGCTCTTTGATGCAATCACCAAGGCAAAGAAATCATCGATGCCTGCCGACAATATTGAACGTGCAGTTAAGCGTGGGGCTGGACTCGAATTAGGTGCAGCCGATTATCAGACGATTATGTATGAGGGTTACGGACCAAATGGCGTTGCAATCATGATCGAATGTCTAACCGATAATCGCAATCGCTCTTCATCTGAAGTTCGCGTTGCCGTAACTCGCAATGGTGGATCGATGGCTGATCCTGGATCGGTTGCATATCTGTTTAATCGCAAGGGCGTAATTATTGTCAAGAAGGTTGATGGCCTTACAGAGGATTCAATTCTGGAGGCGGTACTAGATGCAGGAGCACAAGAGGTTAATGATTTAGGCGAGGCCTTTGAAATTGTAAGTGAGTCCAGTGACTTAGTTGCGGTCCGAACAGCCCTTCAAAACGCAGGGATCGACTACGAGTCGGCCGATTCATCATTCTTGCCATCTATGCAGATAGAGCTCGATGCTGAGGGTGCAAAGAAGGTATTTGAACTCATAGATGCAATTGAAGAGCTAGACGATGTACAGAATGTTTTTAGCAATTTTGATATTTCAGATGAGGTTATGGCGAGCCTAGAGTAAGGCGCACGGCAAAAAGATTACCCTTGACGTCTTAGGCAATGTAGTAAATAAAAGGTGGTGAGATGCGAGTTCTGGGTATTGATCCAGGTCTGACCCGATGTGGAATTGGAATCGTTGAGGGCTCGGTCGGCAAGGCGCTTAACATGGTCGGAGTTGGTGTAATCCTGACTCCAACTGATGCTCCACTTGAGTCCCGCCTCCTGGAGTTAGATAGACAGCTAAATGAGTGGGTGCAGCGTTGGAGCCCAGATGTCATAGCAGTTGAACGTGTCTTTGCCCAACATAACGTTCGTACAGTTATGGGAACAGGACAGGCCGCAGGCATTGCATTACTCATCGCTGCAAAATCTGGAATTCCGGTAATGATGCATACCCCCAGTGAAGTTAAGGCTGCAGTAACTGGGTCAGGTCGCGCAAATAAAGCACAGGTGGCGCAGATGGTCGTTAAATTATTGAACTTAACTCAGATACCAAAGCCCGTTGATGCAACAGATGCTTTAGCCCTGGCGATCTGCCATATTTGGCGCGGTGGCGCAACGTCAAAAGTTACTTTGGCAGTTGCGGCCGAAAAACTACGCCTGGAAAAACTACGTGCTTAAATGATTTCAACTCTGAACGCGATTGTGCGATCAATTCATAGCGATCGCCTTGTCGTAGAGGTTGGGGGAGTGGGTTTTGGCGTTTTAGTAAATACATCCACTGCAAACTCGGTGACGATGGGCGCTCAAATACAGTTATTTACAACGCTGGTTGTTCGTGAAGACTCCTTAACGCTCTTCGGGTTTCTCAGCGATGAGGCGCGATCGCTATTTGAATTGGTTCAGACTGTCTCTGGTATCGGTCCAAAAGTGGCACTGTCAATTCTTGGTGCTTTAACTCCTGAAGATTTAGGCAGAGCGATTGCAACCGAAGATATAGCCGCAATAGAACGAGTCCCTGGAATAGGTCGCAAAGGCGCACAGCGAATGATTCTCGAACTCAAAGGCAAATTAATCGATCTCTCTGTAGGAAGTTCATATGTAGGTCATATACCTGCTTGGCGCGAGGATTTAACTGGGGCACTTGTTTCCCTTGGCTTCTCACCCAAAGATTCTGATACGGCTATAGCGACTTTATTATCTAGGCTTACCAGTGAGAATATCGATCCACACTCAATGGCTTTAAGTGATTTATTGAAGGCTGCACTCGCTGCGGGAAAGAGTTCCCGTGGCTGAAGAACGGTTGATGGGTTCAAATATCAAAGGTGAAGAGTCGGCACTGGAACATGCACTGCGTCCAACAACGTTAAAAGAGTTCATCGGCCAACATCGTGTTCGCGAGCAGATCGATGTCCTACTAACTGCAGCGCGCCATCGTAATACTCCCGCCGATCACATTCTCTTATCGGGTCCTCCAGGTTTAGGTAAGACGACATTGGCACTTATTTTGGCCAGTGAGATGGCGGCACCAATTCGAATTACTAGTGGGCCGGCGATTACTCATGCGGGAGATTTAGCGGCGATACTCTCATCACTTGTTGAAGGTGAAATTCTTTTTCTAGATGAGATTCATCGACTGCCGCGTCCAGCAGAGGAGCTTCTCTATTTGGCGATGGAGGATTTCCGCGTCGATGTTGTTGTCGGCAAAGGTCCAGGGGCCACAGCGATTCCACTCCAGCTTCCACATTTCACATTAGTTGGCGCAACGACACGAAGCGGTTTATTGACTAGCCCTTTACGCGACCGTTTTGGATTTACTGCGCATTTAGATTTTTATAGTGACGATGAGCTCGCACAGGTAATTACGCGAAGTGCATTGCTCTTAGAGATCAAGATTTCAACTGATTCGATTGTTGAGATATCAGGTCGCTCTAGAGGAACGCCTCGAATCGCCAACCGATTGCTACGACGGGTCCGGGATTACGGGCAGGTGAAGGGCAGCGCTCTAATCTCACTTGAAGATACGCGTGCTGCACTGGAGATTTACGAGGTCGATTCCCTTGGCCTCGATCGCCTAGATCGCGGTGTGCTAACGGCCCTGGTTGAACGCTTTAACGGTGGGCCAGTGGGCCTATCGACGCTTGCAATCGCTGTGGGCGAGGAGGTTGAAACCGTTGAATCCGTTGCCGAGCCCTTCCTTGTTAGAAATGGATTTATCGCCCGTACCCCACGTGGACGAGTTGCCACGGCTATGGGCTTTGCCCATATAGGACGAACACCACCGCCTCAACTGGCTTCGCTTTTCGACACACCCGCAATTGATGCCTAGACTCTGCCTCTATGTCTACAACTAATAAACCTATTAAGACCTCCGGCCGACCTGGGCGTTCATTGGCGATTCTTGCCCTTGTGCTCGTTGCGATGGTTGGCCTTGTCTTCGTCCAAGGCGCCACGGCCATTCATCTCGGCTTAGATCTTCGAGGTGGAACCTCTGTCACTCTTCAGCCACGGATTGCACCTGGCGAAAGTGGAAAGGTTACTAATGAGGCCATCGACCAAGCAGTATCCATTATTCGTCAGCGCGTTAACTCATTAGGTGTTGCCGAATCAGAGGTAGCTGCACAGGGAAGTGGAACCAATCGTCAGATTGTTATCTCAGTTCCTGGAGATACAGGCCGTCGCGTTGTTGAATTAGTTGGACAGACCGCAGAGCTTCGCTTTCGCCAAGTATTGGCCAGTGCAAGTTCAACAGGTAAGGCAGATCCTGCTGCAACACCAACTGCTGGCGTTAGTGCAGAAGTCAATGCAAAATTTGCCGCTCTCGATTGCACAAAATTAACCAACTTGCAGGGAACCGGTACCGATGCACCGACCGACACTATTGCTGTCTGCGATCGCGCCGGAACAACAAAGTATATTTTGGCACCTGCCGAAGTTCTTGGCCGCCAGATATCTAAGGCCTCTGCAGGCATAGATACACAAGGTGGTAACTCTTGGTACGTAAGTCTTACATTTAACGGTGAAGGCACAACGGCATTTGGTGCAATCACTAAGCGCGTTACAACTTTGGCCGCTCCGCTTAACCAGGTTGCAATTGTTCTAGATGGATTAGTAGTTTCGGCGCCAAGAATCACCGAGGCGATCCCATCGGGTAACGCACAAATTACTGGAAGTTTCACCCAGTTGGAGGCGCAAGATCTTGCAAATGTTTTGAAGTATGGAGCTCTGCCATTGTCTTTCGATCGTGGTGAGGTACAACAGATTTCGCCAACTCTAGGAGCAGATCAACTCAACGCTGGTTTGCTCGCCGGGGGACTCGGCCTGTTATTGGTATTCCTGTACTCACTGATGTATTACCGAGGTCTCGGATTAGTCACTGTCGGTTCGCTTTTGGTCGCAGGATCATTTGTCTACCTGCTCTTCTTACTTCTCGGAAAGTGGATTGGATTCACTCTCACGTTGGCCGGTATCGCCGGAGCCATTGTCGCCATCGGTGTTACTGCCGACTCATTTATCGTTTACTTCGAACGTATTCGAGATGAACTGCGAGAGGGCAGGTCGCTTCGAACGGCCGTTGAAACTGGCTGGGTTCGCGCCCGTCACACCATTCTTGTAGCCGACTTTGTGTCAATCATCGCCGCAGTGCTCCTGTATTTCTTTGCAGTAGGTGGCGTACGTGGATTTGCTTTCACACTCGGTCTAACAACTCTGATCGACTTGCTAGTTGTATTCGCTTTCACTAAGCCGCTTGTGACAATCGTGGCTCGTTTGAATTTCTACTCGTCAGGTCATCGTTTCTCTGGCTTCTCAGCTAAGAGCACCGGAATAGTGCTTGTAACAAAGGAGGCGTTATAAATGTCAAAGTTTTCAGGTTTAGGTGGTCGTCTCTATCGCGGCGAGACGTCAGTTGATTTCATCGGTCGACGTCGTCGTTGGTACTCAATCTCTGCGCTTTTCATCTTGGCATCGATTGCGGCCCTGAGTCTTCAAGGTCTGCACTTAGGTATCGAGTTCAAAGGCGGATCTTCTTTTACGGTTTCAAAGGCTAACGCCTCAATTGAAGATGCTCGTGCTGCAGTTGGTACTGTAGGCATCCCTGGTGAGATTATTGTGCAGAACATCGGAACGAATAAAGTTCGCGTACAGACTGCAGCACTTGATACGGCACAAAATAACGCGGTTCAAGATGCACTTGCCGCAAAATTCTCGGTGGCAACAGAGAACATTGATACTCAGATAGTTGGACCATCGTGGGGTAAAGAGATTACGCGAAAGGCCCTTTACGGTCTTATCGGATTCTTAATCTGCGTAATGCTTTATCTTGCAATGGCATTTGAGCCAAAGATGGCCGTGGCCGCGATCGTTGCAGTAGTTCACGACGTCTTTATTACTGTAGGAATCTATGCGCTAGTTGGCTTCGATGTCACACCGGCTACTGTCATCGGCTTCTTAACGATTCTCGGTTACTCACTTTACGACACGGTCGTTGTCTTCGATAAGATTCGCGAGAATACTCGAACGATCACGGCCAGCTCAAAGAGCACCTATTCACAGGCAGTTAACTTGGCCGTTAACCAGACACTTGTGCGCTCCTTCAATACATCTCTTATCGCCTTGTTGCCAGTTGCATCGATTCTCTTCGTTGGTGCCGGCTTACTCGGAGCTGGGACGCTAAAGGATCTATCTCTTGCCCTCTTTATCGGTCTAGCAGTGGGTACCTATTCCTCAGTATTTATAGCACCGCCCGTACTTGCACAGTTGCGTGAAAAAGAGCCAGCGATGATCGCCCTTTCAAAGCGCGTCAACGGTCGCACACCTGCTACAACTACAGCAATGCCGGCTCCAGTTCTGGCTGGACAAGCTCGTGGCCCTCGCAATCAACCTAAGCGCAAAGGCCGTAAGTAGGCAGTTCCTGTGGATACTTTGATTGCACCAGTTGTAAGTGCGCTCAAAGAAAATCACGCCGCAAGTAACTCCAATGAGGTTGAACGGGCCTTTCTTGTCGCTGAAAAGGCGCATGAAGGCCAGTTCAGAAAATCAGGGGAGCGCTATATAACTCACCCCGTTGCAGTTGCTCAAATATTGGCCGAGTTGGGATTGAACTCAGAGACAGTAATAGCTGCACTGTTGCATGACACGGTTGAGGACACTCCGTACTCACTCAAAGAACTTCGGCACGACTTCGGCGATGAGATTGCAGATCTTGTAGATGGTGTCACAAAGTTAGATCGCCTTACCTATGGTCCCACTGCCGAGGCCGAAACCGTTCGCAAAATGGTTGTTGCAATGTCGAGAGATATTAGAGTCCTTGTTATTAAGTTGGCAGACCGTTTACATAATGCCCGTACTTGGAAATATGTTTCCCACGAGAGCGCTGAAAGAAAAGCTCGAGAGACCTTGGATATTTACGCGCCATTGGCGCATCGTCTTGGTATGAATGCGATTAAGTGGGAGTTAGAGGATCTGTCCTTTGAAGTTTTAGAGCCAAAGAAGTTTGAAGAGATTTCTAGATTGGTGGCCGAACGTTCACCATCAAGGGACTCGTTAACGGCTCAGGTAATTGCAATAGTTACCGAAGATTTAGATAAAGATGCAATTCGTGCAACGGTGACTGGGCGTCAGAAGCACTTTTTTTCGGTCTATCAAAAAATGGTTGTTCGTGGCCGCGAGTTCAACGATATCTATGACTTGGTTGGGATTCGTGTTCTAGTAGATGATGTCAGGGACTGTTACGCCGTTCTAGGCTCTATTCACGCACGCTGGAGCCCAATACCTGGACGATTTAAAGATTACATCGCGATGCCAAAGTTTAATCTCTACCAATCACTACACACGACCGTCATTGGGCCAACAGGCAAAGCGATAGAGATCCAGATTCGAACTTTTGATATGCATGCGCGCGCCGAGTTCGGCATTGCAGCACATTGGAAGTACAAACAGGGTCATGAAAATAATGAGAGCTCACCTGAAATGCTTTGGTTGCGACAGCTCCATGAATGGCAAAAAGAGACGGAAGATCCATCAGAGTTCCTAGAGGCTCTGCGATTTGATTTGGGCTCGCCAGAGGTCTTCGTGTTTACACCAAAGGGGAGTGTCGTGGCACTTCCGGGCGGATCAACTCCAGTGGACTTTGCATTTTCAGTCCATACCGACGTTGGTATTAGGTGCGCAGGTGCAAAGGTAAATGGCCGTCTAGTTCCGTTGGAGTCTCGTTTAAATAATGGTGATGTTGTAGAGATTGTGACTAATAAGAGCGATCATGCAGGTCCTAGTCGTGACTGGCTTAACTTTGTGCAAAGTCCTCGTGCACGATCAAAGATTAAGGCGTGGTTTAGCAAAGAGCGTCGCGAAGAGGCTATAGATGCAGGGCGCGAGTCCATTGCCCGACAGATGCGTAAAGCGGGCCTGCCTCTACAAAAAATCTTCGCGGGACACTCTCTTCTAGAGCTGGCGCATGATCTGCGTTATTTAGATATTGAAGGTTTGTATTCGGCGGTAGGAGATGGCCATGTTTCAGCTGCATCGATTATCGATAAATTAGTTGTCGCACTTGGTGGTGATGATTCACATCCGGAGCCTACGATGGATGTTTTGCCTTCGCGTGCGCCATCTGCCCGACGTTCGAGTAATGCAGTCGATGTACAAGGCGCAGATGATGTACTGGTCAAATTGGCGCGTTGCTGTACGCCGGTGCCAGGCGATGAGATCATGGGATTCATTACTAAGGGAAGTGGCGTCTCAATTCATAGAAGTGATTGCCTCAATGCTGCGGATTTAGAGGTCAATCAGCTCGATCGAGTGGTGAAAGTGAAATGGCGAGTTGGTGCTGGATCTATCTTCTTAGTCAATATTCAAGTTGAAGCGCTAGATCGCGCCTCACTTCTAGCTGACGTCACTCGTACTTTATCTGATCAGCATGTGAATATTTTGAGTGCCTCTGTTAGTACATCAAAGGACCGCACAGCATTCTCGCGATTTACTTTTGAGATGGCCGATGCAACCCATCTCGATGCGGTCTTAGGTGCGGTTCGAAATATCGAAGGCGTTTATGACGTCTATCGAACAACGAATAATTAGATTAGCTAAACTCTGCCAAACTCTTCTCAGCCTCAGCTAGCCATACTTTACGAGCCGCCGCCGATTCCCGAGATTCCTGGGCTTTCTTGGTATTACCCAGCCCTTCAGATTTCGTTGCAATCTTTTCGTAGTTCTCGATCGATTCTGTGAGCTGTTTTACGACCTCAAGGGCGCGTGCTTTGGCAGCTGGATCGCTCTTGCGCCAGTTCTCGGCCTCGGCCTCTTTGATAACTGATTCAACGCTGTGAACACGAGCATCAAGGGCTGTGCGCTTATCGCGGTGAGTCATTCCGATCTTGCTCCACGTGTTTAAATGTTCGCGAAGATTCTTTTTTGCCTCGTCTAGATTAGTTATTGGCAGTAGCGCCTCAATGAGAAGAACAATCTCTTCACGTTTGATCAAGTTTGCCGCCATCGTTACATCACGCTTCTCTAAATCAGCGTTCTTGGCAGTAAAGAATTGATCCTGGGCCGCTTTAAATCGCGCCCACATCTTGGCATCATCACTTGGCTTTCCTCGACCTGAAACTTTCCATGAATCCATAAGTGCCTTAAAGCGCTTGGCAGTTGGCACCCACTCTGTAGATGTTGCAAGTGACTCGGCCTCTGTGATGATCGCTTTCTTAGCCTCTGAAACAACGCTTTGAACAGCTTCAAGAGCTGCAAAATGCGTGCGACGTCGCTTGTCAAACTTATTGCGAGAGGAGGAGAAACGTTTCCAGAGATCTGCATCTGATTTCTTATCCAGACGCGGAGCCGACTTCCACTCATCAAGGAGAACCTTTAATCGATCGCCTGTAGTCTTCCATGACTCAGATTGAGCTAAGGATTCTGCCTCAGCTACGATCTTTTCTTTTTCAATCAAAATCTGTTCTAGTCGCGCCTTCTTTGCAGCAGTTTCGGCGGCCTTCTTTGCCTCATAGGCCTCACGATGGCCCTCAATAAGTGGCTCAATCTGCTCCACCGAGTTTGAAAGCGCTTCAAGATCTCCGACAGCATTTAACTCTTTAACTTGCTCGCGCAATTTCTTGACGGCGCTATAGGCATCGGATGGAACAAGAGCACCACTTTTTATACGTGCAGCAAGGAGTGCAACCTCGGCTGCGAGCATTTCGAATTTTCTAACAAAATAAGTTAACGCCTCTTCAGCAGACTTGCCGGGATATGAGCCAACGGCCTTTTCACCATTTGATGTGCGAACGTAGACGGTGCCATCGTCGGCGACTCGTCCAAATGCTGCAGGATCTCCAATCAGCGCAGATGCCGCTGATGCTATTGGAAGTGGATGTAGATCGGTCATGGTGGTGATCCTTTCAGCGCGTTGTTCGCAAGAACGTCGCTATGTATGTCGCGGGCTCTTCGAGATCTGGCTCGAAGCGCGTGAATTGAGCGTTTAGGTAGGGTAAAAGGTACCCTGTACCTACCGCTAAGCGTCAATCGCGCTCTAGCCGATCAGAGAGATCAGGGGTAAGAAACTGCTCGTCGCCTCATTTGCAGCCCCAATGTTTGCCACTAACTGCTGGGTTATCGCTACCGAGCCCGGCGCCGAGTGCGTCGTCATCGACCCTGGGATGCCCGATGTCTCCCATCAGCTAGATGGGCTCTTACAGGAGCTGCGACTTAAACCAGTGGCCGTAATTGCAACCCATGGACACTTAGACCATACATTTTCAATTAGAGCCATTGCCGATGGATATGAAATCCCCTCATATATCCATAGCCAAGATAGGGCTGCGTTGAGCCACCCAGAGCGAGTCTTATCACCAGAATTTGCTGCGACATTGTCTGGCATGGAGTTTATTGAACCAAAAGATGTAAGAGAATTGCGCAATGGTGAGCTTCTGGAGATTGTTGGAGTTAGTTTTCGAGCAATCCACGCACCTGGTCACACGGCGGGTTCGCTGATGTTTGAAGTATCCAATGAACTGCTCATTAGCGGAGATGTTTTATTTGCTGGATCGATTGGGCGCACAGATCAACCAACTGGTTCGGCAAAAGATATGGAAGAGACACTTCGTAAAAAGGTTTTGCCTCTAGATGATCATCTACGCGTCTTACCGGGCCACGGTCCTGAAACAACGATCTCGCGCGAACGTAGAAATAATCCGTATTTAAATTCACTTAAGGGGCGTTACTAATGGCGGGTGTAAAGATTCAAGCTCCGAAGGGAGTCAGCGAGTATGTACCTCCGCGCTCAAAGCTCTTTGAATTTGTACGTGAATGCCTGATAAATCCAGCACGTATGGCCGGTTATCAATTGATGGAGCTTCCAGTCTTTGAAGATACCGAGCTCTTTACTAGAGGCGTTGGTGAATCTACGGATGTAGTAAGTAAAGAGATGTATACATTTACCGATCGTGGAGATCGCTCCATCACGTTGCGGCCTGAAGGCACGGCGGGGGCAATGCGCGCAGTGATCGAGCACGGACTCGATAGGGGACAGTTACCCGTAAAGATTTGGTATTCAGGTGCTTATTTTCGTGCCGAACGTCCCCAAGCCGGACGATATCGTCAGTTCTATCAAGTTGGAATTGAAGCGATTGGCTTAGATGATCCAGCCATTGATGCCGAAGTGATTGCAATAGCCGATGCGGGATTTAAAGCTATCGGATTGAAAAAATACCGTCTAGATATAACTTCCCTTGGAGATGCACACTCACGTGCAGCCCATCGCGTTGACCTTTTAAAATATATTCAGGGCCTTGATTTAGATGAGGCGACCGTAGCGCGTGCAGCTTTAAACCCATTGCGACTATTTGATGATAAGCGCGAAGAGATGCGCAAGGCCATGGCAGCTGCCCCGCTACTCATGGACTATCTATCGCAAGAATCGCGCGAGCACTTTGAAAAAGTTACGAGCTATTTGGATGCCCTTGGGATTGCATATGAACTCAATCCACGAATGGTGCGTGGCTTGGATTATTACACCGGTACTACATTTGAATTTGTACATGAACTACTAGGGGCGCAATCAGGAATTGGTGGCGGAGGCCGATACGACGGCTTAATGGCCGAGTTGGGCGGTCAGGAGCTATCTGGAATCGGCTTTGGGTTAGGTGTCGATAGAGCGCTTTTGGCCGCTGAAGCCGAGGGTGTACTTGCTCCAGAGGGATTTCTCTCAGATTTATTCATAATTCCACTTGGAGCTTCGGCAATGGTCAAGGTTTTAGAGTTGGCGCAAGAGCTGCGCGCGGCCGCAAAGAGCGTTGAAATCGCCTTTGGAGATCGCTCCCTCAAAGCTGCAATGAAGGCTGCAGATAAGAGTGGAGCGCGTTATGTCATTGTGATTGGTGAAGAAGAGTTAAACAGTAAGAGCGTAGAGCTTAAAAATATGAACTCAGGTGTGAGCGTATCGGTTACGATTGACTCCTTAGTCAACGCACTGTAGAAAGCGAAACCATACATATTATGTTAAGAACCCACCAAGCAGGCTCATTACGTAAATCCGATACCGGCACGGTTGTTACGTTGGCGGGTTGGGTTTCACGCCGCCGAGATCATGGTGGGGTCGCCTTTATCGATCTTCGTGATGCATCAGGTTCGGTTCAAGTTGTGATCCGTGACGAGAAAATTGCGGGGGCTTTACGTGCTGAGTGGTGCCTGCTTATTACTGGTGAGGTTTTAGCCAGACCCGCAGGTAACGAAAACTTAAATATTCCAACGGGCGAGATTGAAATCATGGGCGATAGCGTTGTAGTTCTTAGCGAATCTGCGCCGCTGCCTTTCCCCGTCGATAGCGGCAATGATTCCGATATTAGCGAAGAAGTCCGACTTAAGTATCGCTACTTAGATTTACGTCGCGAAAAACCCGCTGCAAATCTACGGCTTCGCTCAAAAGTTACATCGACGATACGCCGAGTTATGGAGGAGGAGGAGTTTTTAGAGATCGAAACTCCTTATCTAACACGTTCTACTCCTGAGGGTGCTCGTGATTTTCTAGTGCCAGTTCGTTTACAGCCAGGAAGTTGGTATGCCCTTCCTCAGTCTCCGCAGCTTTTCAAGCAGTTATTGATGGTCGCCGGTATGGAAAAGTACTATCAAATTGCACGTTGTTTCCGCGATGAGGATTTTCGCGCCGATCGCCAACCCGAATTCACTCAGTTAGATATTGAAATGTCCTTTATAGACCAAGAGGACATTTTAGCTATCGCCGAGAAGATAGTTGCAAAGATTTGGAAGGAGGCGCTCGGTTATACGATTGCACTTCCACTACCGCGCATGACTTATGCCGATGCGATGTCACGATTTGGATCTGACAAACCAGATCTTCGTTTTGCAAATGAACTCGTAGATCAGACGCAGTTCTTTGCCGATACAACTTTTAGAGTATTTCAAGCTCCGTATGTCGGATCAGTTGTTATGCCTGGAGGGGCTGCCTCGCCACGTCGCGAACTCGATGCTTGGCAAGACTGGGCCAAGGCCCGAGGAGCAAAGGGTCTGGCTTATATTCTCATCAATGACGATTCAAGCTTAGGTGGGCCGGTTGCAAAGAATTTAAGTGAAAAGGAGTGCGCCGACATCGCCCAGGCCGCAGGTGCAAAGCCAGGAGATGCAATCTTTTTCGCAGCTGGTGAGCTAAGCCAGTCGTTGAATCTACTTGGCGCCGTTCGCTTAGAGATAGGAAAGCGTTGTGGCTTAATTGCCGAGGGCGCTTGGGAGTTCTTGTGGGTTCTGGATGCCCCGATGTTTGAACCAACCGATAACGGCGGATGGACGGCAGTGCACCACCCTTTCACTGGACCAAAACCTGAGTTTGCAACAACTTTTGCAACCGATCCTGCACATGCGTTGGCTTACGCCTATGACATTGTTTTGAATGGCACTGAACTCGGCGGAGGCTCCATCCGTATCCACGATCAAAAGATGCAGAGAGAGGTTTTTCGAACTATTGGTTTAAGTGATGAAGAGGCTGCCTCCAAATTTGGTTTCCTGCTTGAGGCATTTAACTATGGACCTCCTCCACACGGTGGAATCGCTTTGGGGTTAGATCGCGTCTGTGCCTTACTTACCGGCTCGGATTCGATTCGTGAAGTTATCGCTTTCCCTAAGACGGCAAGTGGTGGAGATCCACTTACTGGCGCGCCAACGCCTATTACGCCCGCCCAACGTAAAGAGAGTGGCATTGATGGTGCTCCTAAGAGTGCACCTCAGGTAGGCTAATAACATGGGCCCAGGTGGAATTGCAACGATTATCGCGGCATGCGCGTTATTTATCATCGCGATTGCACTTAGTTATGTCGTGATCCGAGTTGGCCGATTTATAGATGAGGCAAAACTTTCACTTAAATCACTTACCGATGAGACTGCGCCTTTGATCGAAGAGGTGCATACGACGGTTACTTTGGTCAATGGACCACTAAAGAGTATTAATAAGATCAGCAAGAATGCCGAAGATATCTCAGAGAAATTTACTGAGGCGACTAATTCATTTATGAATAAAAATGGATCTGCGGTCAAGATTGCCGGTGCGCTTTTATCGGCGGCTTCGATGTCAAAGTCACGCTCTAAGAAGAAGGCTGAGTGATCACGGCACGTGGAATCCGCCGAGATCCGTGCGCGCTGGCTGCGCTTCTTTGAAAGTGATAACCGTCAAGGTTTAACTCACACCGTTGTCCCATCGGCATCTTTGATCGCCGATGATCCTAATCTTCTTCTCGTTAATGCTGGAATGGTGCCATTCAAACCTTATTTCCTCGGTGAGGTGAGGCCTCCGTATAAGCGCGCAACATCGGTGCAAAAGTGTGTACGAACTCTAGATATTGACGAGGTAGGCAAGACCACGCGCCATGCATCTTTCTTTCAGATGTGTGGCAACTTCTCCTTTGGTGACTACTTCAAAGAGGGCGCAATCTCTTTAGCTTGGGAGTTGCTGACTAGACCTATTAGTGATGGTGGGTATGGTTTCGCCGAAGAGCGTTTATGGGTCACTGTTTTTCTCGATGATGATGAAGCGGCCGACATTTGGCATAAGAAGATTGGTGTCCCGAAAGAGCGCATTCAACGAATGGGAATGGGTGATAATTTCTGGTCGATGGGAGTACCTGGACCGTGCGGACCATGCTCTGAAATTTACTACGACCGTGGCCCTGAGTTTGGTAAAGATGGCGGACCGATTGCCGATGAGAATCGCTATATGGAGGTTTGGAATCTTGTCTTTATGCAGAATGAACGTGGTGTTGGAAGCGGAAAAGATGACTTTCCAATCCTAGGCGAGCTTCCTGCAAAGAGTATTGATACTGGACTTGGCTTAGAGAGAATGGCCGCGCTTTTACAGGGCGTTGCAAATATTTATGAGATTGATACCACGATGCAGATTCTTAAGAAGGCCTCAGAGTTAACTGGAGTTGTTTACGGAGCATCCGAAAAGAGCGATGTATCACTTCGAGTAATCGCCGACCACGCACGTACATCTGCGATGCTCATTGGAGACGGAGTCACGCCGGGAAATGAGGGACGAGGTTATGTCCTTCGTCGTATGATGCGTAGAACGATTCGAAATATGCGTCTTCTTGGTTCGATGGATCCAGTTATGTCTGAACTAACGGTTGCGGCAATCGGAGCAATGGGAGCTCAGTATCCAGAGTTAAATACCGATAAAACCCGTATTCTTTCAGTGAGTGTTTCTGAGGAAGAGAGCTTTTTACAGACTCTCAAGAGCGGCACCTCCATTTTCGATGTTGCAAGTGCTCAGCTCAAGAAGAGCAAGAGCTCTGTCTTACCTGGTGCCGACGCCTTCAAACTCCATGACACGTATGGCTTTCCATTTGATTTAACTCTAGAGATGGCGCGTGAAGAGGGTCTTGAGGTTGATGAGGATGGGTTTAGGCGCTTAATGAAGGAGCAGAAGGATCGCGCAAAGGCGGATTCTCGTGCGAAGAAGAGCGGGCATACCGATGTAAGTGAGTATCGTGCAATCGCTGACAAGAGTGGCAAGAGTGAGTTCTGCGGATATAGCGATGTAACTACGGATTCGCAGATAACTGGAATTCTTCTAGGTGGAATTTCATCAAAGAGTGCTGGAGCAGGTGATGAGGTAGAGATTATTCTCAATCGCACACCTTTTTACGCCGAGGGCGGAGGCCAGCTAGCCGATGGTGGAACGATTACATTGGCCAGCGGTGCTTTAATTGAAATTGACGATGTGCAAACACCGGTACCAGGTGTCTTCGTTCATCGAGGTCGCGTAGTTAGCGGTGGCCTGGAGGTAGGTGATGAAGCTGTCGCTGCGATCGACATTGAACGACGTGAGGCTATTTCACGCGCCCATACGGCAACGCATATGGTCCATAAAGCATTTCGCGAGATTCTCGGTGAAACTGCAACGCAGGCAGGTTCTGAAAACTCACCCGGTCGCTTCCGTTTCGATTTTCCTGCAACAGGGGCCGTTCCAGATAGCGTTATAAATGAAGTTGAGTCACGCGTTAATTCTCTTTTGTTAGATAACTTAGAGGTAAGCGCACAAACGATGTCACAAGCACAAGCTAAGGAGATAGGCGCAATGGCCCTCTTTGGCGAGAAGTACGGTGATCTCGTTCGCGTAGTTAGTGTTGGAGATTGGGCTCGCGAACTCTGCGGTGGAACCCACGTGAAACGTTCGGGTCAATTAGGTGTTGTTAAGTTACTAAGTGAATCATCTATTGGTGCAGGAGTACGTAGGGTCGAAGCCCTAGTTGGCGCAGATGCCTACAAGTTTTTAGCGCGCGAACATATCCTCTTGAACTCTTTGACACAGATTATAAAAGGGGCGCGAGTTGAAGAGCTTCCAGAGAGAATCTCAGAGCTTCTAAATAAGGTTCGGGATATTGAAAAAGAGCTAAGTGGTCTTAGATCCCAAGCTGCCTTTGCTCAAGTTAACGATATTGCCAAGACGGCCACTGTAATCAACGGAGTAACAACAACGCTTGCTACCTTAAGTGATGGAATCTCTGGAGATGATTTGCGAGCAATCGCACTTGAGTTGCGCAATAAGGCGGCAAATTCAGTTGTGGCACTCATAAGCCTCAATGATGGGAAACCTGTTTTAGTTGTAGCAGTTAGCGATCAAGGGCGCAGCGCGGGAATTAAGGCTGGGGCGTTAGTTAAGATTGGATCAGTTGTCCTAGGTGGTGGAGGCGGCGGTAAAGATGATTTCGCTCAAGGCGGCGGGACGGAAAGCTCTAAAGTCAATGAAGCACTCGCTGCGATAGCCACAGCGATAGCGGGATAATTGTAGATATGCAACGCGGGCGCCGTATAGCTTTCGACTATGGCGATGTTCGAATAGGTGTTGCACTATGTGACCCAGATGCAATTCTCTCATCTCCACTCACAACACTTAAAACTTCAGATAAGCATTTGGAGTTGCACATAGTTGAGATCTTGCGTGAGTATGAACCGATCGCGATCTATGTAGGAAGGCCTTCAAATATGGATGGCTCTCTTGGGGTTTCAGCAGAGAAAGCGGCAGATTTTGCCGAGCTTCTTAAAACTCTCAGTGATGCACCAGTTGAAGCAATAGATGAGCGTTTATCTACTATCAGCGCTGCGCGTAGTCTGCGCGAATCAGGGATTAATTCAAAGGATGCCAAGAGCAAAATCGATCAAGCCGCCGCTGTTGCAATTTTGGAGTTTGCGCTCTCTATCGAGAAGAATCGTTGATGCGATATAGAGGGCTAGTTCTTGCCATGGTTTTTATTGTGGCGCTCACTTTTTCAATTCACACAGTCCGAAGTAATGTTTCATCGACTCCGGATTACTCTTTTCGTGTCATCTCTGCCGGTCAATCGCAAGTCGATGTCGAAATCCCATCCGGTGCGACAGG
Organism: Actinomycetota bacterium; assembly: GCA_009698675.1. Classification (GTDB taxonomy): domain Bacteria; phylum Actinomycetota; class Actinomycetes; order Nanopelagicales; family Nanopelagicaceae; genus Planktophila. The sequence continues at coordinate 77,219 of WLPT01000002.1, read as the reverse complement.
CTCTGATGTTGCCAAGATTCTCTTTGACAATGGTGTGATTAAATCCGCAAGGGCGTACTTTCGTATTGCAGTTGGAGATAAACGCTCTGAGAAAGTATCGCCCGGTATGCATCGACTTAGTCTTAAAATCTCTGCAGCACAAGCGTTGGAACAACTTTTAGACTCGAAGCGAATTCCAAATCTAATAAAGGTTTTCGAAGGTGCATGGAAAAGTGAAATCGAAGATTTAATGCGAAGGTATGGATTTACTAAATCGCAGATAGAGGCAGCGTTCAAGAGCGTGGTTCTGCCGAAAGGTTTTTCAAACTCGGAAGGTCTACTCTTTCCAGCACAATATAGTTTTGCAACGGGTACAACTGCGACAGAGTTTGTACAGTCGATGGTGAATCGATTTGAAAGTGAGAATGTCGGTCAACAAATCCTCAACTCGCACGGTTCGTATTCACCCCTCCAATTATTGATAATCGCATCAATCGTGCAATCTGAGGCCGATACAGCAGATTTTCAAAAAGTGGCGAGAGTTATCTTTAACCGTTTAAAGATTTCAATGCCTTTGCAAATGGATTCAACAATCCATTACATTAAAAAGGTCAGAGGTCAGATCTTTTTAAGCACTTCATCGACATTTATAGTATCTGCGTACAACACCTATAAACACAATGGCCTACCTCCAACTCCCATTGGTAACCCAGGTGTCGATGCAATGTCGGCAGCTTTGCACCCTAGCGTTGGTGACTGGTTATATTTCATCACAGTTGCACCTGGCGATACGCGATTTACATCCTCTAATAGTGAGTTTAATGGATGGAAGAAGATTTATGAGAAGAATCGTAAGGAGGGAGCATTTAAGTGATCAAGGCTGCTGTCTTAGGTTCTCCGATTTCACATTCATTGAGTCCACTACTACACACGGTTGCATATACCGAACTTGGATTGGAGAGTGATTACACTCGTATAGAAGTTAAGAGCGGGGAACTCGGCGCATTTCTTTTGAGTTGCCAAGGGAGTTGGACCGGTTTCTCTCTTACGATGCCACTCAAGGAAGAGGTTTTGAGTTTAGCGACAGAGAATTCCGAGCTGGCTGCGAGGATTCGTAGCGCCAATACGCTCTTGCATTCTGATGCTAATTGGAGCGCAAGCACAACAGATGTTGCCGGATTCACGCACGCTCTTGGATTTCACAATCTAGATGCCCGAGGTGAGGTGTTAATTATCGGCGGCGGAGCTACGGCCAGAGCTGCGGCAGCTGCCTGTGATGGAGTTGCTTCGACTATCACTGTTATGAATCGCTCTGAATCTAGATTTGATGCAATCTCACAAAGCGTAGAAAGTTCAAATTTAGTTTTTACAACATGGTCTGATCACGCTGCATTTGAAACAGCAGATTTAATCATCTCGACTACGCCAGAGGGTGCAAGTGATAGCTTAATTCCATATTTTCCTACTAAGCCAACAGGTGTCTTCCTTGATGTCCTCTATAAGCCCTGGCCCACGAAAAGTTTAGTGGCATGGAGTGGCGCAGGTGGCCAAACTATTGATGGACTAGATCTACTAATTCATCAGGGCATAGATCAAGTGAGCCTATTCTCAGGCCATATCTTTGAACGCGCGCCGATGGCCTCAATTATGCGTGAAGCGGCGCTAAAGATGTTGAAGGCATCCACATAGGCTAATCGGTGGACTCTAGGATTAATTAATCTTGCTTCATGATTTGTTTGACCCTGTTTGCTTTGCCAGTTGTTTTGGCTGACTGTAAATACCACAGGATTCCAAATATCTATCTGATATTTATTGCCTACTACGTAGGATTGGAACGCGTTATCTTTGGAGTGGCATCTTTCAAAGTGGTTATCGTCTTCATATTCTTTTCGATTATGGCAGTGATGGTGATGGGCATGGGAATGGGTGATGTCAAACTACTTTTTCTAGCGGTTCTGGCGCTAAATCTTGCTGGCCTATCTGAGTTGTTCGCACTGCTATTGTGGATCTATGTGGCGGCGGCGCTGCAGATTATTCTCATAACCTGCTTGCAGCGCCAAATTCCCCGCACTATTGCTCTAGCTTTAGCGATAATTCTTGGCTGCGGGCTCTATTTGGCTGCGGGTAGCGCTCCATCTCTGCAAGAATACGCACATGCGTTGGTTAACAGCAGGTGAGTCACACGGCCAAGCCCTGAGCGCGATTCTTGAAGGCATCCCTGCATCTGTTGAGGTAACAACTCAAGATATCGACTACCACTTGGCGCGCAGACGCTTAGGTGTTGGACGCGGAGCAAGACAGAGTTTTGAAGCCGATAAGGTAAATATTCTTGGGGGAGTGCGCCTTGGTTTAACACAGGGCGGTCCAATTGCGATTCAAATTGAAAACTCAGAGTGGCCCAAATGGGAAAAAGTAATGTCTGCCGATCCGGTTGCTAGTCAAGAGATTGATTCATTAGCTAGAAACGCACCGTTGACTAGACCTCGTCCAGGCCATGCCGATTTAGTTGGAATGCAAAAGTATGATCTAGATGATGCCCGCCCAATTTTAGAGCGTGCAAGTGCGCGCGAAACCGCCTCGCGTGTAGCCCTTGGTGCAGTGGCAAGGCGCTTTCTTGAACAGAGTGTGGGAATTACGATTCTAAGCCACGTCTTATCTATCGGAGCGGTACGTGTTCCAGCTAATACTCTTCTTCCTGCATCAGGTGATATGCAGCGAATCGATGATGATCCCGTTCGTTGTTCGGATACAGCAACGAGTGCGTTGATGATCGCCGAGATTGAAGATGCGCACTCACAGGGTGACACACTTGGTGGCGTTGTAGAGGTGTTGGCCTTTAACATGCCCCCGGGTCTAGGTTCGCATGTTCACTGGGATCGACGATTAGATGCACGTTTGGCAGGTGCGCTTATGGGGATACAGGCGATTAAGGGCGTAGAAGTTGGCGATGGATTTGAAACTGCAACTCGCCGTGGAAGCCTTGCCCATGATGAGATTGAAAAATCTAGCGATGGCAAAATTGTTCGTCGCACTGATCGCGCAGGCGGTACCGAAGGCGGAATGTCCAACGGTGAAATCCTGCGCGTTAGAGCGGCGATGAAACCAATTTCTACAGTGCCAAAGGCTTTGGACACAATCGATGTAGCCACAGGTCTGCCTGCTAAAGCCATTAATCAGCGTTCAGATGTCTGTGCTGTTCCTGCAGCTGGAGTCGTAGCCGAGGCGATGGTGGCTCTGGTTCTAGCCGAGGCGGTCTTAGAGAAATTTGGCGGTGACAGCGTTACTGAGACACGTCGAAATTTTCAGAGCTACATGGATCACTTAAATTTTAAGTAGGCCAGCCTCATGCCCAGAGTAGTTCTAATTGGCCCACCCGGTAGCGGAAAAAGCACTGTCGGCAAGGCTTTGGCGAAATCTCTCGATGTTGTTTTCGCAGATACCGATAATCTTGTGGAGGCAAGCACAGGGAAAAAAATCTCCGATATTTTTGTCGATCAAGGTGAGGCTGTCTTTAGAGATTTGGAGTTTGAAGCACTTGCCAATTCACTTAAAGAGGTCGATATTGTTTTAGCTCTTGGTGGAGGCGCCCCTATTTCGCAGCGTGCACAAAACCTACTGGAGGCGATTTCAAGTCCAATAGTATTTTTAGATGTTTCGCTCGCAGTGGCCGCTCCGCGAGTGGGCTTTAATCGAGATAGACCTTTGCTCTTAGGTAATCCGCGCGCCCAATGGCAGTCCTTGTATGAATTGCGTCGTCCGATTTATGAGCGATTAGCAACGAGTGTGATTAAAGTTGATTCCATGAAGTTAGATGAGATTGTTGGCGCGATAAAGAAAGAGGCGTTGATATGAAAAAAGTTTCGATCACTGCCGATCGCACGTATGAGGTTCTAATCGATTGCCAATGGAAAACTCAGTTGATCGCTCTGGCACACGGCCGAACTCGCGTAGCTATCATTCATAGCGAGCTCATGGAGGATGCCGTTCGGTTAGATAATCCCATCGATTCTGAGGTTTTCTACTTTAAGCTTCCAGATGGTGAGGCCGCTAAAAGCGTTGAGATCACTGCGCGTCTATGGGATTGGCTGGCCGCTGCAGGCTTTACTCGATCAGATTTGATTGTTGGTGTTGGGGGAGGTGCTATCACCGATGTATCTGGCTTCGTTGCAGCGACGTGGCTAAGAGGAGTTGATTGGGTAGCAGTTCCTACGAGTGTAGCTGGAATGGTGGATGCAGCAATTGGTGGCAAAACTGGGATAAACAGTGGATATGGAAAGAATCTGATTGGTGCTTTCTACTCTCCGCACTCTGTGCTCATAGATCTCTCATGGTTGAAAACTCTTGGAGATCGTGACTTTGCCGCCGGTATGGCTGAAGTTATTAAATGTGGCTTTATTGCAGAGAATCAAATTGTAGAGATTCTTAAAGATAGGACGTTACCGGAGTTACGTGGTGATTTATCTACCACGTTGGCGTTAATTGAAGCTGCTGTGCAAGTTAAGGCGATGGTTGTCTCTAGTGATTTTAAGGAGAGTTTCAATCGCGAGGTACTCAACTATGGTCACACGCTCGGCCATGCCGTTGAGATACATAGCAAATATAGCCTTCGCCATGGCGAAGCAGTATCAATCGGATTAGTTTTTGCCGCGGAGTTAGCAGAGATTAAGGGATTGCTTTCAGCGCAAGTTGTTCAACTGCACCGCCAGCTCTTAACTGCACTTGGTCTACCAACTACTTACCCGAGAGCTGCATGGAGTGAGTTATTTCCACTCCTGGCGTTGGATAAGAAGTCCAGAGGCACATCTCTGCGCTTTGTAGCCATATCGGCGATCGGTGCAACTTTGCGTATTGAGGATGCAAATGCCAGTGAACTCGCTGCAGCTTATGAGAGAATTAGCGCATGAAGATTTTGGTAATTAACGGCCCTAATTTGGCTCGTTTAGATATACGGGACTCATCTATCTATGGCGATCTAAACTACGGCGAGTTAAAGAGCCTTATTGAAATCTCGGCAAAAAGCCATGGCCTAGAGGTCGATGTGCGCCAAAGTGATGATGAATCCACGATAATCTCTTGGCTACACGAGGCGGCCGATATGAAATATCCAGTCATCATTAATCCCGCGGCTTTCACACACTATTCCTATGCGATACGAGATGCGGCCGAACTTCTCACCTCACCATTGATCGAGGTCCATCTCTCCAATCCAATGGCGCGTGAAGATTTTCGTCATACTTCGGTAATTTCAGGGGTGGCTCATGGAACTATCGCTGGTTTCGGTCCCAATTCTTATGTCTTGGCGATAATTGCGCTTAAAAACCTGATTGGCTAAGGGAACAAAGCACTACTGGTTAACGGGTATCCTTATGGCCTTGCTATCACAACGGGTAGCCGAATTAATTCAAACGAGTGGAGCTTTACCGTGGCAACAACAGCAGATATGAAAAATGGAATTACCTTAGATATTGAGGGACAGTTATGGAACGTAGTTGAGTTCCAACATGTTAAACCTGGTAAAGGTCCAGCATTCGTACGAACAAAGTTGAAGTCGGTTCTTACCGGCAAAGTAATCGATCGAACATTTAACTCGGGCGTTAAGATCGATATCGAAATCTTAGAAAAGCGCGATATGCAGTTCCTCTACAAAGAGGGCGAAGATTTCGTTTTTATGGATGCAAAGACTTTTGATCAGATGACGATCTCAATGGCCACAGTTGGCGAAATGGCCAACTACATGCTGGAGAACACAGATGCCGTCGTTGCCGTGCATGATGGGAACCCGCTCTATATCGAGCTTGCAGCAGCGGTACCGTTGCGAATTACTTATACGGAGCCAGGCATCCAAGGAGATCGTTCATCAGGTGGAACTAAACCGGCTACCGTTGAAACGGGAATCGAGATCCAGGTCCCACTATTTATCAAGCAGGATGAGATTGTCATGGTTGATACTCGCGATGGGTCATACCAAGGCCGCGCCAACTAGTGTCGGCTCGCAGTAAAGCTCGCAAGGCGGCCTTAGATCTACTCTATGAGGCCGATATACGCGGTACCAATGCAGTAGAGACACTTAAATTACGTGATGTTGTTGAAGAGGGTCCAGATGCCAGACCGATCCGTGAATACACCCGCGAACTCGTTAACGGCGTGGGCGATCATTTTAGAAAAATCGATGAGTTGATAACGACCTATGCTCAGGGTTGGGACATGGATCGATTGCCGGCCGTTGATAGAAATATTTTACGTCTTGGAATTTATGAAATCTTGTGGTCGCCTGCCACCCCGGATGCCGTAGCAATCGATGAGGCGTTGACACTGGCAATGGAGCTCTCAACCGATAGCTCTGCCGGATTTATTCACGGCCTGTTAGGTCGAATCTCCAATATCAAAGAGAGCCTTGCTATTTAACGGATAGAAGAATTTTGTTCGCATTTAGAATACTCATCAACTCTTGAAGATTTATGCCCATAGCCATCGCCATAGCGGTGAAATCATCGCTTCGAAGTGAGAGAACTTCACCATTCCAATCATTGCGACGAGTCAGAATCTGTGCGATAAAGGTGGCCAGGATAGTTAATCTGTATCTATCGCTTGCTGGTTGATCCTCTTCGATGGCTGAAAGTCGTCGAAGATCTATTACCGCTGGCTCGGGTATGCCTGGGGCTTGTGGAGGTTTTTCCAAAAGATAGCTCAAGGGAAGGCCGTAAAAATTGGCGATCGCTATCGCCCTCTTGACGCTTAAGCTCCTATCTCCCCGCTCATAGGAGCCGAGTACAACTGCTCGAATCTGGCCCTTACTCTCTATCTCAACATCTGCCAGGGAGAGCCCCTTAGAGATTCGGATAGCGCGAAGACGTAAGTAGACCGAGTCGATGGTTGTCATAGTGGGCAGATTAATCCCATTGTTTGAGGCGAGATCTAAGTTATCAACAGAGTCGGTACCTTGGTGGTATAGTCCGCGGTGCATCCTTTAACGACCCATCCTGAGAGATGGGGAAGGAGATTTATATGAGTGTTGCCCTGTCTGCTCCCGATATCTCGCGCGCATTAACGCGTATCTCCCACGAGATTTTAGAGGCCAATCAAAAGAGCGATCAGATTACATTGTTGGGTATTCCTACACGGGGTGCCCATCTGGCGCTGCGAGTGGCCGCCATCATGAGCCAGATTGCAGGCCATGAAATCGCCGTCGGAATGCTAGATATCACGATGCATCGCGATGATCTTCGCCTGCGCCCACCTCGTGCGATTATGCCGACCTCGATTCCTACGCAAGGGGTCGAAGGACGCGACGTTATCCTGATCGACGACGTCCTTTTTTCTGGGCGCACAATTCGTGCCGCCCTTGATGCTCTGGGCGAGATCGGTCGTCCACACACTGTCCAATTGGCCGCTCTGGTCGATAGGGGCCATCGTGAACTTCCTATTCGCGCCGATTTTGTTGGAAAAAACCTGCCCACATCACCTACTCAGTCGGTCAAGCTCCACCTTACTGAGATAGATGGCGTGGATGAAGTCTTGATTGAAGGCAACTAATGCGCCACTTACTCTCGATTTCAGATTTGTCGAAGATCGAAGCTATCTCAATTTTGGATACTGCAACTGAGTTGGCACGTGTAACAGATGGTGCGGTCAAGAAACTTCCAACACTTCGTGGACGCACAATTGTAAATCTCTTTGCAGAGGATTCAACTCGAACTCGTATCTCATTTGAGGCCGCAGCTAAGCGGCTTTCGGCCGATGTAATTAACTTCTCCGCCAAGGGTTCAAGCTTGAGTAAAGGTGAGTCACTCAAAGATACGGCATTGACGTTGCAAGCTATGGGCGCCGATGCAGTAGTTATTCGACATGGGGCATCTGGTGCACCGCAGCGGCTAGCCACTTCGCAGTGGATGTTAGGAAGTGTAATTAATGCAGGGGATGGAACGCATGAGCACCCGAGCCAAGCCCTACTCGATGCATTTACCATCAGAAAGCACTGCGGAAAAGGCGCACCAGATTTACTTGGTATACGAGTTGCTATAGTTGGAGATATTTTGCACTCCCGGGTTGCGCGTTCAAATGTTTTACTGCTAACTCTTTTAGGAGCAAGTGTCACTCTGATTGCTCCACCAACTTTGCTCCCCGTTGGCGTGGAAAATTGGCCGGTAACTATCTCATATGATTTTGACTCAATCATTCCAACTGTTGATGTGGTAATGATGCTACGCGTACAACAGGAGCGAATGAGTGATCTCTTTTTCCCAAATGCCCGCGAATATTCGCGATACTTTGGATTGACTCTCGAACGTCTTAGATTGATGAATCCCAACGCGATAGTGATGCACCCAGGGCCTATGAACCGCGGCTTGGAGATTGCCGCCGAGGTCGCCGATAGTGCACGATCGGTTATTGTCGAACAGGTAGCCAATGGCGTAACTGTTCGCATGGCAATTTTGTATGTCTTACTCGCTGGTCATTCGTTGGAAGTAGGAAGCAAATAATGTCCACAAATCGTTTTCTATTAAAGGGTGCAACGCTTGCAGATGCGAGTTCGGCCGATGTGCTTATAGTTGATGGGCGCATCGATTCGGTGTCTAACCAGATTTCTGATGCAGCGGCAACCATCATCGAGCTTAAAGGCTCAGTAATCCTTCCAGGTTTAGTTGATCTGCATACGCACCTGCGACAGCCTGGCCGTGAGGATGCAGAGAGTGTTTTATCTGGCTCGCGTGCTGGCGCTAAAGGTGGATTCACCGCTCTTTCTGCAATGGCCAACACATCCCCAGTTGCCGATAATGCGGGCGTCGTAGAACAGGTCTATCGCCTTGGTCAAGAGGCCGGTCTTCTTGACGTCTTTCCAATTGGAGCAGTTACTCAAGGATTAAAGGGAGAGACGCTCTCAGAAATCGGTGCCATGGCCGATTCAATCGCGCAGGTTAGAACTTTTAGCGATGATGGAAACTGCGTTTCAGATCCATTAGTGATGCGTCGTGCCCTTGAATATATAAAGAAGTTTGATGGCGTGATTGCACAGCACGCACAAGAGCCTCGACTAACTGTTGGCGCACAGATGAATGAGGGGGAGATCTCCTCAATCCTTGGTTTAAAGGGTTGGCCCGCTATCGCTGAAGAGGCGATAATCGCCCGAGATGTTTTATTGGTAGATCACGTAAAATCTCGACTGCACATCTGTCATGTAACAACGGCTGGGGGAGTTGAAATCATTCGTTGGGCTAAGGCTAGAGGAATTAATGTGACGGCCGAAGTTACCCCGCACCATCTTCTTCTTACCGATGATCTAGCAAAATCCTATGATCCAGTATTTAAGGTTAATCCTCCATTACGCGCACAGAGCGATGTAATGGCGCTACGCGAAGGTTTGGCCGAGGGAGTTATAGATATAGTTGCAACAGATCATGCTCCACACACGATGGAGACGAAAGAGTGTGAGTGGCAAGAGGCCTCATTTGGAATGTTGGGTTTAGAGACTGCACTCTCAATTGTGCAGAAGACGATGGTAGATACCGGTCTGATGAGTTGGTCTCAAGTTGCCGATCGTATGTCTACTGCGCCAGCTCGTATCGGTAGATATCTCAACCAGGGCCAGAATCTGGCAGTTGGAAGTGCTGCAAATCTGATGGTGGTTGATCCATCAAGAGTATGGACTGTAGATAGAGATTTGATGGCATCGAAGAGTCGTAATACTCCGTTTCATGGATTCGAACTTCCAGGTGTCATCACGCATACCTTTTTCAACGGCCTGCCGAGTTTTATGGATGGAGTATTGCTTGAAAGTGGTGGAAAGAGTTGAGCAAGGCATATCTAGTACTAGATGATGGACGTATATTCGAGGGCAAATCCTGGGGCGCGGTCGGCAAAACCTTTGGTGAGGCTGTTTTTCAAACTGGAATGACCGGATATCAGGAAACGCTAACCGATCCCTCTTATTTCAAGCAGGTTGTAGTAATGACTGCGCCGCATATCGGCAATACCGGTGTAAACACAGCCGATAACGAGTCTTCAAAGATCTGGGTTGCAGGTTTTGTCGTTAGAAACCCGTCGACCCTTACATCAAATTGGCGAAGTGAGAGATCTTTAGAGTCTGAGTTGATTAGCCAAAATATAGTGGGAATCCAAGGCGTAGATACGCGTGCAATTACAAGGCATCTTCGAGATCGTGGCTCCATGAGGGTAGGAATATTTTCAGAGCTTGAGTTAACTCGTGAGGAGATGGTTGTAGAGGTGCGCAAAACCGACTCTATGAGTGGCGCCTTTTTAGTCTCGGAGGTTTCAACGCCCGCTCCATACGTAGTCCCGGCCATTGGCGCCAAAAAATTTGTCGTGGCCGCCCTTGATCTAGGGATAAAGGCGGCAACGCCTCGAGCACTAGCCGAGCGCGGTGTTGAAGTTCATGTTCTTCCATTTAATTCAAGCATCGAAGATATTTTGGCACTAAATCCAGATGGCGTTTTTCTTTCGAACGGGCCTGGCGATCCATCGACGATGCTGGATACGGTCGAGCTTGTACGCAGTATTTTGCTTCATGAGATTCCAATATTTGGAATCTGCTTTGGTCATCAAATTTTGGGACGTGCTCTAGGCTTTGAAACATATAAGTTGAGTTTTGGACACAGAGGTATTAATCAACCCGTGATGGATAAAAGTACGGGCAAAGTAGAGATAACTTCCCATAACCATGGTTTTGCTGTGAAGGCGCCAACTGAAACAACGTTTGCTACCGTCTACGGAGATGGCGAGGTTACGCACGTCTGCCTTAACGATGGAGTAGTAGAGGGTTTGCAACTATTGGATCGACCAGCATTCTCTGTTCAATACCATCCCGAAGCCGCCGCTGGACCACACGATGCCGCATATCTATTTGATCGATTTGTAGAGCTTATGAGCCAGAAGGTGGAGAGTTAATGCCATTAGATTCATCCATTAAATCCGTTCTTGTAATTGGCAGCGGGCCCATCGTTATCGGTCAAGCCTGCGAATTCGACTATTCGGGAACACAGGCCTGTCGGGTGCTTGGCGAAGAGGGTATTCGCGTAATCCTTATTAACTCTAATCCGGCAACGATCATGACAGATCCGCAGTTTGCAGATGCAACCTACATTGAGCCGATAACTTCAGAGGTGATAGAAAAGATTATTGCTAGAGAAAAACCAGATGCTGTATTGGTAACACTTGGCGGACAGACGGCGTTAAACGCCGCCATCGCCCTCTTTGAAGCTGGAATTTTAGCCAAGTACGGAGTACGTCTGATTGGTGCCGATGTTGATGCAATCAATCGCGGTGAAAACCGAGAGTTATTTAGAGAGATTGTTGCAAAAGTTGGGGGAGAGTCTGCCCGTTCAGTTATTTGTCACACGATGGATGAGATCTTCGAAGGTGTTAAAACTCTCGGATTCCCCGTTGTCGTTCGACCCTCCTTTACGATGGGCGGATTGGGATCGGGTATCGCCTTTGATGCAGATGAGTTAACACAAATCGCCGGTGCAGGCTTGCAACACAGTCCGACATCTGAAGTGCTACTTGAAGAGTCGATCATAGGCTGGAAAGAGTACGAACTCGAGGTAATGCGCGATCGCAAAGATAACGTCGTGATTGTGTGCAGCATTGAAAATATTGATCCCATGGGTGTGCATACAGGTGATTCAATCACCGTAGCACCAGCTATGACACTTACCGATGTTGAGTACCAGAGGCTCCGAGATTTATCTCTAGATATTATCCGCGAAGTTGGGGTAGATACAGGTGGATGCAATATCCAATTTGCGGTAAATCCAGAAAATGGGAGAGTGATCGTTATAGAGATGAATCCACGGGTATCTCGTTCAAGCGCCCTGGCATCTAAAGCTACTGGCTTTCCTATCGCGAAGATTGCGACAAAATTAGCTATCGGTTATACGTTGGATGAGATCCAAAATGATATTACTAAGGTAACACCAGCATCATTTGAGCCAACTCTGGATTATGTGGTCGTCAAGGTTCCGCGTTTTGCATTTGAAAAGTTTGCCGATGCCGATCCACGTTTGACAACGACGATGAAGAGCGTCGGTGAGGCGATGGCAATCGGTCGATCTTTCTCTGAGGCGTTGATGAAGGCGTTGCGTTCCCTTGAGCGCAAAGAGGCGGTCTTTACATGGCCTGAACTAACTTCCACAGATAAGAACAGCCTTTTACTCGCGATTTCTATTCCTACTCAATACCGCTTGCAACAAGTGCAGCAGGCGATGTGGGCTGGTGCCACCATTGCCGAAGTTAACGCAGCATGCAAGATCGATCCTTGGTACTTGCGTCAGATTGAGATAATTAATGACCATGCCCGCGCGATAGCCCAACCTGGCGAGCTCAATGAGGAGCTATTGCGAGATGCGAAATCTGCTGGTTTCTCTGACGCTCAAATTGCCGAACTGCGCGCTGTCTCTGAAGATGAAGTGCGACGTGTTCGTCATCATCTTGGGATTCGACCTGTCTATAAGACAGTTGATACCTGCGCAGCCGAGTTCGAAGCCTTTACTCCATATCATTATTCAAGTTATGAGGAAGAGAGTGAAGTAAAGAGCCGTACAACTCCGGCCGTTATTATTTTGGGCAGTGGTCCAAATCGAATTGGGCAGGGGATTGAGTTTGATTACTCTTGCGTGCACGCCTCCTTTGCACTGCGTGAGGCTGGATTTGAAACGATAATGATTAACTGCAACCCTGAAACCGTTTCTACCGACTATGACACGAGCAATCGCCTGTACTTCGAGCCATTAACTTTGGAAGACGTCTTGGAAGTAATCGAGGCTGAAACGGCGGCAGGACCACTTCTTGGCGTTATAACCCAACTTGGTGGGCAAACGCCTCTTGGCCTAGCTGAAGCTCTCAAGGCCAATGGAGTAAATATTTTGGGCACAACGCCAGAGGCTATTAACTTGGCCGAGGAGCGTGGTGCATTCGGCCAGATTTTGGCCGAGCAGGGTTTGAATGCGCCAGAGTTTGGCATGGCCTCCTCGCAACTAGAGGCGATAGATATAGCTACACGAATTGGTTATCCAGTACTTGTGCGGCCATCCTTTGTCTTGGGCGGACGTGGAATGGAGATTGTTTATGATGACAACTCACTTGCCGGCTTTATAACTCGTGCAACGGATATAACTCCGGATCACCCAGTGCTCGTCGATCGCTTTCTCGATAGCGCTATTGAGATAGATGTAGATGCACTCTTTGATGGTGAGGAGTTATTTTTGGGTGGCGTTATGGAACATATTGAAGAGGCTGGCATCCATAGCGGTGATAGCGCGTGCGTTCTTCCCTCGATGACTATAAATGCAGAGCAACTTGCAGAGATCAAGGTAGCTACGACCAAGATAGCTCAGGGCGTAGGAGTACTTGGTTTGATCAACATCCAATTCGCAATCGCTGAGAACGTTCTATATGTGTTGGAGGCAAATCCACGCGCCTCCCGCACAGTTCCTTTTGTTAGTAAAGCAACGGGAGTTGCTCTGGCAAAGGCAGCTGCTCGAATCTCTCTCGGTGCATCCATCTCAGAGTTAAGAGTTGAGGGAGTTCTTCCTGCCAAAGGGGATGGTGTTGCTAAAGGTGTTTCCGTTAAAGAGGCAGTTCTGCCATGGAATCGATTCCGACGTACCGATGGTCGTGGCGTAGATGCGGTGTTAGGACCTGAAATGCGATCGACCGGAGAGGTAATGGGAATCTCTCCAACTTTCGGTGAGAGCTATGCTAAATCGCAAATCGAGGCCTTTGGCCCATTGCCAAAGAGTGGCACAGTCTTTATATCCTTAGCCGATAAAGATAAATCAGCAGGAGTTGCTGCAGCAGCCGGACTACTCAATCTAGGCTTCACTATTTTGGCTACAGAGGGTACTTCGCGATATTTAGCCGAATATGCAATAGCCTCGCACTCAGTACGAAAGAACTCAGATGGTACGGGCCCATTGGGAGAGCGCACCATTGTTGAGATCATCAACTCAGGAGATATCGATTTGGTCATCAATACACCGGTAGGACGTGGCACCAGAGCCGATGGCTGGCTGATACGTACAGCCGCGGTTCAGAGATCTATTCCAATTATTACCACCACTGCAGGTTTTAACGCTGCCGTTGAGGGAATACGTTTTCTGCAATCGAGTGAGTTGAGTATTCGATCGCTGCAAGAGTGGTTGGGGTAATCATGGCCCAGATTAATAGGAGCGCTCAGCAGATTAATGCAACGTTAGTTGGAAATAAACGAGTGGGCCAATATCACCAGTTGATAATAAATATTGGCGACGCCGCAGATCACTGTAAACCTGGAAATTTCGTTGCAATCAATGTCGGGGGAGATAGCTCGCGCATGATCTTGCGCCGTGCCTTCGCGATTTCTCGCATTTCAAGTAGTTCGACCTTTGGTGGCACGATGGAGCTAATAGTTGCCCCACATGGCGCAGGTAGTAAGTGGCTATGCGCACAAAGCGAGGGAACGATTCTAGATGTAGTTGCTCCATTGGGTACGGCCTTCGGAATTCCGACAGAGCCAGTTCAGGTCTTATTAGTAGGCGGAGGATACGGTTCGGCGCCCTTGTTTGGATTGGCCGAGGTTCTTAACGCACGTGGCTGTCGTGTTGATATGTTGCTTGGAGCTAGCACCGCCGCCAAGATCTATGCTCCGATGGAAGGTAAGCGAGCCGTTAACTCGCTGCGCATCTATACCGAGGATGGAACGATGGGGCAGATGGGTCGTGTCAGCGAGCCAATCAAAGCCTTAATTGAAGATCTCAATATTGCAGTTATCTACTCATGCGGTCCCATGGCGATGTTGTCGGCCATAAACGCAATAACAAGTGGAACTGAGGTAGTGCATCAATGCGCAGTAGAGGAGTCAATGGCCTGCGGAATTGGAATTTGTATGACCTGCGTACTTCCTGTCAATGATGGTGCTGGGAATGTATCGATGCTACGTTCATGTATAGATGGTCCGGTAATGGATGGATCTCTAGTTGAGTGGGATAGCGTCGGTAGAGGCCTATGAGCGCTGTAGATTTTTCAACGATAATCGGTAATGCCTGGTTTCCTACGCCAGTCTTTACTGCAAGTGGCTGTGCCAGTTCGGGTAGAGAGTTAGCGCAGTTCTTGCCTCTGCACGATATCGGCGCAGTGGTTACAAAATCTGTAATGAGTAAGGCGCGAGCCGGACGTCCCACACCAAGAATGGCAGAGACCCCCAGTGGCATGCTCAATTCAATCGGTTTGCAAGGTCCAGGTATCGATGCGTTTATCGCCAAAGATATTCCCTATTTAGTGTCTCAAAAAGCACGCATCATCGTCTCGATTGCCGGTGAGACGGTTGAGGAGTACTCAACTCTTGCACGCAAACTCCGTTCTGTAAGTGGAATTAGTGCCATTGAGGTCAATATCTCCTGTCCAAATGTTGAAAATCGTGGGCTGGTCTTTGCATGCGACCCTGAGGCATCACGAAGAGTTATTGATGGTGTTCGACGCACAATTGGAGGCGAGCTGCCTATCATCGCCAAACTCTCTCCTGATGTAACTGATTTAACCTCCATTGCACAAGGCGTCGTCGATGCAGGTGCAGATGCATTGGCGTTAATTAACACTGTTTTAGGAATGGTGATTAATCTCGACACGATGCGTCCGCATCTGGGCGGTAAGACCGGAGGGCTTTCTGGGCCGGCAATCCGGCCGATTGCCGTTCGTGCGATCTATCAGGTGCATGCAGCGATGCCAAAGATTCCGATTCTCGGAATGGGTGGTGTTTCAAATGGGCGCGATGCGCTCGAGATGATTGCTGCTGGTGCAAGTGGAGTATCTATCGGTACGGCAAGTTTTGGTAACCCGCTTGCACTAATTTCGATTCAAAATGAGTTGAAAGATTTACTGCAAGCTAAGGGCTTTTTATCCTTGCGTGATGCGATTGGCTTTGCACACAGAGTTGAACAGGAGTAGATATGTCACAGATTAACGCCCCGATAATCCTGGCCGTTGATACGCCGCAGTTGCAGACTGCCATTGATTGGGTAAAGGCAACCGAAGGAGTTGTTCGTGTCTATAAATTGGGCCTTGAGTTTTATCTCTCTTTTGGTCTAGATGGTGTCAAAGCAATCAGAGATCACACGCAGAGCGATATATTTTTAGATCTTAAGCTGCACGACATACCGCATACAGTTAGTGGCGCAGCCAAGGCGATATCAACTGTGAAACCAAAGTATGTAACTGTTCATGCCTCAGGTGCCCATGCAATGATTGAAGCGGCGGTAGAGGCCTTGCCCGAAACATTAGTAACGGCTGTAACTATATTGACATCTTTATCTGAGGCCGATGTAGCGGCAGTTGGTTTCAAATCTAACGCCCTTGAATCTGCGGCGCGTTTAGCTGAACTGGCAGTGAATGCAGGTGCCCGTGCCATTGTCTGCTCGCCTCTTGAAATCCAAGCGGTGCGCCAGAGCGTGGGAGAGTCAACACAAATCATTACGCCAGGTGTTCGTCCCGCAGGAGGCACATCGGCAGATGATCAAGTTCGAACGTTAACTCCCCGTCAGGCCATTGATCATGGTGCCAATCTTGTAGTAATCGGGCGACCAATCACAAATGCATGGGTAGATGGAGCCTCTGCAATGCGCGAGCGAGCAATTGCAATTGCTAGAGAGATTATTTGATTTGCTTCTAAGACGATAGATTTGCCTCATGGGTAGACCTCCTGAGCTTTCTCATCAAGAGCGTTTGGCAGCTCTTGAAAAGGCGAGCCAATCACGAAAGCGCCGAGCCGAGGTTAAAGCCAAGATTAAGCGGGGCGAGTTCTCGATAGATACCGTATTGGAAATTGCCGAAAATGAAGAGGCTATTGCCAAGATGAGAGTTCGGGAGTTATTAGAAGCGCTAACGGGTGTAGGAAAAGTTCGAGCTTCAACTTTAATGGAGCGGTTAAATATCTCTCCAACCCGTAGAATTGCAGGGTTAGGTCGACACCAAATCAAAGCTCTGCGAAACGAGTTCATGAAATCATCACATGCACCAACTCCTGGAAAGCTACTTGTACTCTCAGGTCCAGGTGGTGTTGGTAAAAGTACGGTAGCTACGCGACTGCGCGCTACGGGAGATTTCTGGGTGAGCATCTCTGCGACAACACGAGCTCCACGAACAAATGAGCATGATGGTGTGGATTATTTCTTTATCTCTGAAGAGGAGTTCTCTCGCAAAGTTAAAGAGGATGAGTTTTTGGAGTGGGCAGAGTTTGCCGGAAGTAGATATGCCACTCCGAGAGCGGCCGTACAAGAGGCGCTCTTGGCCGGGCGCAATGTTTTACTAGAGATAGAGATAGCCGGTGCCAAACAGGTCAAAGCTCATTTAAGTCAGGCGATATTGGTCTTTCTAGAGCCGCCAACATGGGAAGAGTTAGTTGCGCGCTTGGAGGCCCGCGGTACAGATAGTCCCGAGAGGCGAGCCGAGCGCTTACAACTGGCACAAGATGAGCTGGCAGCGGCCTCATTTTTCGATGTGGTTATAGTCAATGATCAGGTCGAGCAGGTAGTAGAACAACTGATAGCATTGGCCTCTTGACCACAGGGCAGTACCAAATGAGCGGGGAATAGCTATGGATGGAATTACAAATCCACCAATCGATGAACTTCTAGAAAAGAGCGGTTCCAAGTACAGCCTCGTTCTATACGCTGCAAAGCGCGCGCGTCAGATTAACGCCTATTATTCACAGTTAGGTGAGGGTCTACTTGAGTACGTCGGGCCTCTTGTTGAGACCCATGTTCATGAGAAGCCACTTTCGATTGCACTTCGTGAAATTAACGAAGGCCTACTAACGATCGAAAATCTAGAACCAACTGCTTAACCCTCTCTTGCACCTATGACTGGTTCATCGCGCGAGGTTATCCTCGGAGTTGGAGCCGGAATAGCTGCATATAAATCATGTGATCTTTTGCGAAGGTTGCAAGAGCGAGGTTATGGAATAAGGGTTGTACCTACTCCATCATCATTAAACTTTGTGGGTGCTGCAACCTGGGAGGCCCTATCTGGTCGAAAGGTTTTGACACAGGTTTGGGAAGAGATTGAGAACGTCTCTCATATTGCTATAGCAAAAGAGACAGATTATTTCTTGATTGCACCGGCCACCGCCGACTTGATTGCACGAATAGCTGCCGGGCGGGCCGATGATTTACTCACAAACTTGGTCTTAGCCGCCAACGTACCGATGCTTATCGTTCCAGCGATGCATCCAAATATGTGGAACAATAAAGCAACCGTGACAAATGTGGCAACACTGCGATCACGGGGCTATCTAGTTTTAGAGCCCGAGATTGGGCGATTGACTGGAAGCGACTCTGGACAGGGCAGGTTGCCTGACACAGCAACGATAATCTCAGCCTTCGATTCTATGACGGGAAATCTTCGAGATTTGGTGGGAGTAAAGCTGCTTGTAACTGCAGGGGGCACTCGAGAGGCGATAGATCCTGTTCGATTCATCGGCAACCGCTCTTCGGGCAAACAGGGAGTTTCTGTGGCGAAAGCGGCGGCGTTACGTGGAGCCACGGTTCATTTAATTGCCGCAAATATCGATACTGAATCGATTCCAGGAGTAGAGATTACTCACGTGGAGAGTACAGATGGGATGCGCAGAGCTTTAGGTGAGAGTTTTCCTACGTGCGACATTCTTGTCATGGCGGCCGCTGTTGCTGATGCAAAACCAAAAGATTTGCAGAGTCAGAAGATCAAAAAGGCGAATTTCAACACAATCGCCTTGGAGCCCACTCCAGATTTATTGGCCGAGCTAGCTGCAATTAAGGGCAACCAGGTTATGGTGGGCTTTGCCGCAGAGACAAGTGATTTGAAAACTTCAGCGCAATCGAAATTATTGGCAAAGGGCTTAGATGTCATATATGTAAACGACGTCACAGATGGCGCAATCTTCGGAAAAGATACGACGCAGGGTATGATTCTGACTCGAAGCGGTGAGGATATTGAACTCAAAGAACTCACCAAAGATGCTCTTGCAGATATTCTTCTGGATCACGCCAAACGGCAGTTAGGTTAAAAATGTCAAAGCGCCTATTTACATCAGAATCTGTAACAGAGGGACATCCAGACAAGATCGCAGATGCAATCTCCGATGCTGTACTCGACTCACTTTTGTCGCAAGATAGTAAGAGCCGGGTCGCCGTGGAAACATTAATCACCACAGGCCAGGTTCACGTTGCAGGCGAGGTTACGACCGATGGCTATGCCGATGTCAATACAATCGTGCGCGATACTGTCCTTAATATCGGTTACGACTCATCGGATAAGGGTTTCGATGGAAATAGTTGTGGTGTCTCAATTTCAATCGGACAGCAGTCACAGGATATTTCTCAAGGTGTAGATGATGCATATGAACATAGAGTTTCTGCCGGTGTAGACCCTTTGGATATGCAAGGTGCTGGCGATCAAGGCCTAATGTTTGGATATGCATGCGATGACACGAAAGAGCTGATGCCACTTCCTATCTGGTTGGCACACGCATTGGCCCAGCAACTTTCAAAGGTTCGTAAATCTGGCGAACTGGCTTACTTACGTCCAGATGGCAAGACCCAAGTAACTATTGAGTATGACGGTGATCGCGCAGTTGCGCTCAATACCGTTGTCATATCTAGCCAACATTCGGCAGATATTGATGTTGTAAAGAAACTAACTCCTGAAATTATTGAGTATGTAATCGAACCTATATTGGCGGGAATCGACCTGCCGCGAAAAGAGATGACCACACTGATTAACCCAACTGGTCGCTTCGTCATAGGTGGGCCTATGGGAGATGCAGGTTTAACTGGACGTAAGATTATTGTGGATACCTATGGCGGAATGGCACGCCATGGTGGGGGAGCATTTAGTGGCAAGGATCCGTCTAAGGTAGATCGCTCAGCGGCCTATGCGATGCGATGGGTAGCTAAAAATGTTGTAGCTGCCGGTCTTGCCAAGCGTTGCGAGGTTCAAGTTGCCTACGCCATTGGTAAAGCTCAGCCAGTTGGATTATTTGTTGAAACCTTTGGCACTGAAATGCTTCCAGTTTCGAAAATTCAAGATGCGGTTTTGGCGGTCTTTGATTTGCGACCTGCAGCTATTATTCGGGATTTACAACTGCTACGACCAATCTATGGATTAACGAGTGCTTACGGCCATTTTGGGCGCGAACTTCCAGAGTTTGCTTGGGAGCGCACTGATCGTACGGATGCGTTACAGAGCGCAATTAAGTAGCGTGTGGAAATACCAGGGCGCCTTCGCTTAAAGGCCGAACTGATAGCTAGGCCGCAGGTGCCAGCCACGGTCAAACCCATCGCGCGCGTGTGGGTTGACAGCGGTGTCTTCCATTTAGATTCACCATATGACTACATAGTTCCGGCCCGGATCTCTGATCATGTGGATGTCGGTGTTCGCGTTCAAGTCCCCTTTAATGGCCGTGAAGTTGAGGCGATAGTTCTTGAACGATTAGATGAGAGTGCGGTAACAGGCACAATTCACCAGATCTCAAAACTGCTTTCGATCCACCCCGTTGCTACAGCTACCTCGCTACATTTGATTGAGGAGGTTGCAAAACATTGGGCCTCTACTCCCATGGATATTTTGCGATCGGCAGTACCTGCCAGAGTAGCCAGTGTCGACAAAAGCTTCACCTGCTCAACTTACGTGTCAACAAAGCTTCCAATTAGTGCGGGCGCGCGAAGTTTCATTAGCTTTGATCCGGGGCATCAGGCCGAAGAGGATTTGAAGAAGATAGTGTTAGAGAAGGTTTCGAAGGGCTCGGTCTTAGTGATTGCCCCAGATGTGCGTGATATCGATGTTATCTGCAAACTCTTTGAGATAGATCAAATTGCCTACATTCGTTTGGATAGCTCTTTGCCGCGAATAGTTAGATATGAGAACTATCTCAAAGCCATGAATACACAGAACTGCATTGTCGTTGGAGCGCGAAGTGCGGTTTTCACTCCGATATCGGATTTGGCTTCAATTATTGTGCATAAAGAGAGTTCCCATGAGCATTTTGAAATAAGAACGCCTGGCTGGAATGTTCGTGATGTGGTCGATATTCGTAGAGAGCGCGAGGGAGTAGAGACTATCTACATGGGGTACGTACCATCACTGGAACTGTCTTTGCTAATTGAAAATAGAACGTTGACCTATGTAAATCACCCTCACCGATTAAATGTTAAGGCATTTTCCTCCATAGACGGAGCTCTGCTACCCGGAAAGATATTTTCTGAGATTCGCAAAGGGCTCTTACAAGGCCCCGTCCTTTTTTTAACTCCGCGTAAAGGCTATGGAAACGCCCTTCTTTGCGCGCATTGCAAGAATTTAGCGATGTGTAGGTGCGGTGCGAAATTGATAGTTTCAAGTAAAGGCGCTGCACCTATTTGTAGCCTTTGTCACACTACATATCCGGAATGGTGCTGCTCTTGGTGTCAACGCGATAGACAGTATTTGGCCGGACGTGGAATAGAACGTGCTGGCGAAGAGATCTCACGTGCCTTTCCAGGAGTTGCGTTAATACTCTCTTATGGTGAGGTTATTAAGAGCAGCGTTGAAAATACTCCTTCATTAGTCTTGGCAACTCCGGGAGCTGCGCCAACGGTACGAGGTGGCTACGCAGCCGTTGTAGTTCTAGAGGCCTTGAAATTTTTCGCACACCCTGATCTACGTGCACAGGAGCGAGCACGTGAACTCCTATTTGAAACTGCAGCGATGGTGAATACCTCCGGCTCTGTGTGCTTGAGTATCGATGAGTCACACCCAATTGTTGCCTCGTTAATTAGGTGGAGTCCAGGAGCGATGGTCCGACGAGAGTTGGCCGAACGTATGGAGATTCCGCTTCCGCCTTATGTCAGCAGTGCGGTGTTGGCCGGTCCTACTAAAGAGTTCTCTGTGATAGTAGATGGCCTTAGAAAATCTCTTGATGAGAAACGTTTACCAGGTGAGATCAAAATTTATGGACCGATAGATATCGGTAAAGGTCAATCGAAAGTGGTTATATATTGTCCAATGCAGGATCGTGCAGTTTTGGCGCAGTTCTTACATGAGTTGCAACGTAGGCGTAGTATTGCTAAAAAGGAATATCTAACGATTAGATTTGATCCATATTCACTCTAGCTCTTTGGTAGTATGCGCAGGTGAGTATTCAAGATATCCGCTATTTTGGTGACCCTGTGCTCGTTACTCCCGCAGCGCCTGTAGTTGATTTCGATAAAGAGTTACGTACATTAGTCGCAGATTTGACGCAGACAATGTTGGAGGCGCCAGGGGCCGGTTTAGCCGCACCGCAAATAGGGGTATCGCTTCGGGTATTCGTGTGGAATGTCGATGAAGTTTTAGGACATCTAGTAAATCCAACCTTGGTTCTTAGCCAGGAGATCGAAGAGGATGATGAAGGATGTTTATCTTTTCCAGAGCTTACCTTTCCAACACCTCGATCGATTCGAGCGGTGGCAAATGGTTTTAATATGTTTGGAGAGCCGATCTCCATTGATGGAACCGAGCTGTTAGCTCGTGCGCTTCAACACGAAACTGATCATTTAGATGGAATCCTTTTCATTGATCGCCTTAGTAAAGCCAATAGAAAAGCGGCGATGAAAGAGATTCGTCAATCAGATTGGTTTAATGAGGCCAAGGGTTTGGGAAGAGATATCACCATCAAAGAGTCGCCACACAGCATCTTCGGACGGAACTCCTAATGCGCATCGGAGTAGCTGCTACTCCGGCTGCGGCCATACCAACACTGGAGTGGCTCTTACATTCTCAACACGAGATAGCCTTAATTATCTCGCAGCCCGATAGAGGTGCAGGACGAGGTCGAGAGCTGCGCGCTTCAAGCGTAAGTTCATGGGCTATTGACCATAACATCGCACTATTGCGACCGGATACACCACAGGAGTTGATCGGCTCGATCGAAGATTTTGATGTTGTTGTGACGATTGGTTATGGGGTTCTCATTCCAGAGGCGATTCTTAAACTTGCGCGCTTTGGATTTCTCAATCTTCATTTCTCACTACTGCCGGCATATCGTGGCGCAGCTCCAGTTCAACGTGCTATTGAAAATGGTGAAACTCAGACAGGTGTAACTGTATTTGCCTTGGATAAAGGCATGGACACCGGTCCTATTTACAGCACGGTAACCCACGTTATAACAGAGCAAAGCAGATCGTTAGAGCTTATGAGCGAGCTTGCGCAGTTGGCTCCAAAGGCTTTAGAAATGGCGCTGAGTGCAATTGAGAAGGGCCATACGCCGACACCACAGCCATTTCAAGGCACTTACGCTCCAAAGATTTCTAAGCAAGAGGCACAGATTGATTGGCAGTTGAGTGCAGAGGTAGTCCTTCGCCGCATTCGTGCTTTTTATCCATCACCTATCGCTTGGAGTATTTTTAGAGATGAAAACTTTAGAGTTACGCGCGCTGAAATCGGCTCTGCGCAGCTAGAGCCAGGGCAAATCGCCCTTCTTAATAATCAGATTCTCGTTGGCTGTGCAGACAAGAGCGCGATTGCGCTCTTGCACGTCATACCTGCCGGGCGCAAAGAGATGGCGGCCGCAGATTGGTCTCGTGGCGCACATTTAGATGAAGGATCTCACTTTGGTTGAGCCACGAAGAAACACGTTCAAATCTCCAAAACCTGAACCCTCCAGATTGTTGGCATTTGATTTGATCACAGAGGTTAATAGAAATCAAGGCTATTCAAATCTTCTACTGCCTCAAGCTTTGAGTTCTAGTAACTTGCCAGAGCGTGATCGTAATTTAGTAACCGAACTGGTCTACGGAACGTTGCGTATGCAGGGTAGGCATGACTGGGTATTAGCACAGATCAGTGATAGACCATGGAGTGAAGTTGACGCAGGCATAGTTGATATCGCACGTATGGGTGTGCACCAAATCCACCAGATGCGTATACCCGATCACGCCTCTGTCTCTGCGAGCGTAGAAGTTGCCAGGAAGCGCCTGGGGGAGTCTAAAGCCAGTTTTGTTAACGCTCTTCTTCGCAGCGTTACGCGTAAGTCGATTGAGGATTGGTTCTCCCCATTGGCCGATATCAAAGATCCGATTACGCGTTTATCGATTCAATACTCACACCCTGAATGGATTGTCTCGGCCTACTACGACCTACTCAAGGATTGGGATGAAGTGGAGGCGGCGCTTTCTATAAATAATATAGCCGCCTTACCTACTTTAGTATCGTGGCCAGGTTATTCAACTCAAGAGGATTTACTTGCGATAGGGGCAGAGGCGACTAAATTTTCACAACTGGGAGCGCGGTGGAAGGGGAATCCAGGTAGTTTGGATTTGATTCGACATCGCTTAGCGGGCGTGCAAGATGAAGGATCGCAACTAGTTGCCTCACTCTTTGCACAAGCTGCACCGGGAAGTAGATGGCTGGATTTGTGTGCAGGCCCTGGAGGTAAAGCTGCTTTGCTCGCGGCCTTGGCACAACAGAGATCTCTTACTTTTACCGCCAATGAGATCTCTGTTCCGCGAGCCGAGCTTGTTAAGCGGGTTGTACATGGTGCACGGGTTTGGGTTGGTGATGGAAGAGATATCGCCAGCCACAATGAGAGCTTCGATGCAATTTTGATCGATGCTCCATGTACTGGACTTGGAGCCTTACGTCGACGCCCTGAGGTTAGGTGGAGACGCACGCTTCAAGATTTACGCGAGCTTACTTCTCTACAACGTGAATTAATCGATGCGGCCATTACGGTCCTTGAGCCGAACGGTATTTTGGGTTATGCAACATGTTCCCCACACTTGGCCGAAACAACAGTTCAAGTCAATGACATTATCAAAAACCACCCAGAGATGGAGTTAGTGGATCTGACTCCTTACCTACCAGATGGACTCGATGGTGCAATCCGTGGTGGGGCCATGGCCCTTTGGACGCACCGCCACGGCACCGATTCCATGTTCTTAGCCATTCTTGTCAAGAAAAGTTAGAATTTCTCTATGAGCCGAGAGATTAGAATTACGCCGAGCATTCTAAATGCTGACCTTGCTAATTTGGATAAGGAAATTGCGCGTATCTCTGCGGCATCGGATCTACTGCATTTAGATATTATGGACAATATCTTTGTTCCAAACTTCACCTTCGATTTCTCTGCAGCCAGTGAAATTATTAGATCCTGTCCTATAGATGTTGATGCCCATCTCATGGTCGCCGATGTAGATAAGATTGCACCGGCTTATGCAGAGGTTGGTTGTGCCAGTGTCACTATTCATGCAGAGGCAAGTCAAAACGTAGTATCTACTCTGCGCGCGATTCGAAGAATTGGTGCTCGTGCGGGTTTAGGTTTAAAACCGGGCACCACAATTGAGAGTTATGCAGATCTGATCGATGATGTCGATATGTTTTTGATTATGACTGTCGAACCTGGCTTTGGTGGTCAGAAATTTATGCATGAAATGATGGAGAAAGTAAGACGTACGCGAGCCATTATCGGCGATAGACCCATATGGCTCCAGGTTGACGGCGGCGTCTCTATGTCCACGATTTCAGAGGCGGCAGAGGCCGGCGCCGATGTTTTTGTAGCTGGTAGCGCCGTCTTTAACGCCGATGATCCCTCGGCCATGATCGATTCATTGCGCAAACTGGCCATCTCTATGGCAGACTAAGCATCAAGTTGTTCCGGGGGTCGGTGATAATTCCGAACCGGCGGTAAAGTCCGCGACCCGACCACATCCAGTGGTCGGTTGATTTGGTGTAACTCCAAAACCGACAGTTAAAGTCTGGATAAAGGGACATTGTGTTGCATGCATCTACGCATGCATCTGCTGTGTTGCTTCCTGGAGCTTTTCATCCTAGGAAGGATCAACTATGAATATCATTAAGTGGTTGTTTGAAACTAATATCAACTTCGGTAGTAAATCCATCGCTCTGCGCGAGATTATTGGCGGTGTGTTGGGTTTAACAAGTGCGGTATTAGGGGCCCGACGTAAAGTTTCGGCATGGCCTATCGGAATTTTAGGCGATGGTCTGCTTGTCACAGTCTTTTTGGGTGCCGTATTTGCCTACGCCGATCAGCCTTCGGCAAATTTCTATGGACAGGCCAGTCGTAATCTCCTACTTATCGCTGTCAGCGTTTATGGCTGGATTCGGTGGGCCCGCCACCGAAGCAATCATGGAGATTCCAGTGCGCCGGTCTCTCCGCGCTGGACTACAGCTAAAGAGAGAATGATTCTTACACCAGTAATCATCCTCTTCTATCTTCTCTCAATGCAGATCTTTAGGGCCCTTGGTGAAAGCGGCACCTGGCTCTTGGTTGATACGTGGATCTTTACCGGAACGGCCCTTGCCACTTTCGGTATGAGCCGTGGATATGTTGAGTTTTGGTTGGTGTGGATAGCAGTTGATTTTGTTGGCGTTCCCTTCGCCTTCAAGAATGGCTACTACCCAACAGGTACGTTATATGCCATTTATCTTCCCTTTGTATTATGGGGATTCTATTCATGGCTGCGCATATCTAAGCTGGAAGCAAATAGCGCTCCAGCCAACTCTGCTTCATAGTAAAGTTGCCCTCATGAAGAGCTTTGACTCACTGTGGCTAGAACTTTCGCAAAAGATTTCTTTGCGTGCCGAAGGCTCTGGGACGCTAGCGGCAGTGGATGCTGGCGTACATGCGATAGGCAAGAAGATTCTAGAAGAGGCCGGTGAAGTATGGCTGGCCGCAGAACATGAGTCTGATGAGGCCTTAGCAGAGGAGATTAGTCAGCTGATTTATCATCTGCAGACAATGATGCTGGCTCGTGGCCTAACTCCCGAAGATATTTACCGATACCTTTAATAGAATCGAGTTCAATGATGTTACGAGTTGCCGTACCGAACAAAGGCTCATTGGCTGAGGCTTCAATTGCGATTCTAAAAGAGGCCGGATACAAGCAACGCTCTGATAGTCGGGATTTAGTATTAGTCGATCAAGAAAATAACGTTGAGTTCTACTATTTGCGTCCACGTGATATCGCAATATATGTAGGCTCAGGTGAACTTGAAGCTGGAATTACTGGCAGAGACCTGTTGATCGATTCACAGGCATCTGCAGATGAACTACTCTCTTTGGATTTCGGAAGTTCAACTTTTCGATTTGCAGCTCCAGTAGATTCACAGTGGTCAGTCAAAGATATTTCGGGTAAGAGAGTTGCAACGGCCTATCCTGGCTTGGTAACTGCCCATTTAGCAGATTTAGGGGTCACGGCAGATATTGTGCGCTTGGATGGCGCAGTAGAAAGCAGTGTGCGTTTAGGAGTTGCAGACCTTATCGCCGATGTTGTGAGCACTGGAAATACACTAAGGCAGGCTGGTCTGGCGATATTTGGCGAAGCGATTTTGATTAGCGAGGCGATTATCATCGCGCGCAAGGGCGTACAAATTCCTAAGGATTTAGAGGTTCTCTTACGTCGTCTACAGGGAGTTGTGACAGCGCGTCGATATGTTCTACTCGATTACGATATTTCAAAGATGAATCTTGAGGCCGCATGTGCGATAACGCCAGGTTTAGAGTCACCGACAATCTCTCCGCTACAAAAAGCCGATTGGGTAGCAGTACGAGCAATGGTGCTGCGAAAAGAGACGAATAGAGTGATGGATGAGTTGTGGAGCGTAGGGGCGCGTGGGATATTGGTTACCGATATTCACGCCTGTCGTCTTTAATCTCTTTTTTTTATAAAACAATCTCTGGCGCAATACCGAGTAAGTAGAGAACTGAATCCAAATTCGGCGAGCTAACACTACTGTCGGCAGCGGCCTTTACTGCGGGTTTGGCATTGAATGCAATACCTAAGCCGGCGGCTGCGATCATATCCAGATCATTGGCACCATCACCGATGGCCACGGTTTGCTCCATGCTTATCGATTCAAGGGCTGCAAACTCGCGCAAAGCAACTGCCTTAGCGGCACGATCAATTACGGGACCTTCAAGGCCGCCCGTTAAGAGGCCGTCTTTGATCTCTAGTTTGTTTGCACGAAAATTAAGAATCTTTAAATCGGCAAGCAGTGGGCCAATCACATCTATAAATCCACCAGAGACCACAGTTACAACATGACCTAAACTTTGCAGTGTGCTCACAAGAGTTCTGGCACCTGAGGTTAGAGTGATTTCACTTTGAACTTGAGTGATTACCGACTCTGGAAGTGCTTTCAATAACGCAACTCTGGAACGCAATGATTCTTCGAAATCAATATCTCCGCGCATAGCTGATTCGGTTATAACCTTCACCTCTGCTTGTACCCCGGCCTTTGCAGCGAGCAACTCGATAACCTCTTGGGTGATAAGAGTTGAATCGACATCGAGTTGAACTAATTTTCTGGCATATCTGGCCAGACCACCTGGCTGTACCGCGATATCAACCTCATGCACAGCTGTAAGTGGCGCAAGGCTGGCACTGATTTTCTCTTGGGCGCCACCGGAGAGTATAAATTCAATCGCCGTTACAGGCGTAGATGCGGTACGAGTAATTCTCTCGATATTTGCACCTGTGCCGCTAATGGCACCGGCAATAGCTGCCACGGCCTTGGGCGATAGTTTTGTACTCAGAACCACGACGTGGAGCAGATTTGGTTTTGCTGCGATAGTTGAACTAGTAGTTGTGGCAAATAGAGTTGCAATATCGCAATCTAACTCAAGCGCGCTGGCCATGAGGTCACTCTCAATCGCCTTCTCATGTGCTGGGTTGAGCGCTATGAGCGTTGCCAGGATTAAACGTCCACTAATTACGACCTGCTCTAGATCGAGAACCGTGATCGAGAATGGGGCTAATACTCTAAATAGAGCATCTGTGATCCCAGGTCTATCGAGGCCACTGAGCAGAATTAAGCCCGTGAACTGCTCTTTATCCATATTAGCTTCCATAGTGGAGGCTAGGTTATCGCGAATCACCTAGCGCCATGGCCCATATCGGCCTCGGAGAATCGATTTACGCAGTATCTTTTTGCTCTATGTCCAGTGCAACTGTTTTAGAGCTCACCGATGTATCGGTCCGACGTGAGGAAAAAACAATTCTGGGGCCGATTAATTTCACAATCAACTCAGGACAGCGGTGGGTAATTCTTGGCCCAAATGGGGCAGGAAAATCCACACTTTTACAGATTCTTGCAACGCGAATTTTCCCTACCTCAGGTTCGGTAAAAATCCTGGATAAGACCATGGGTCACGTTGATCTATTTGAACTACGCACGCGTATCGGCATGTGTGGTGCAATTTTGGCAGAGGAGATTCCTGGGGATGAGAGAGTCAAGGATGTAGTTCTAACCGCGGCATATGCAATTGTGGGTAGGTGGAATGAGGATTACGATCTTTGGGATGAATCACGGGCTATCGCCTTACTTACTACCTTCGGCGTGCGTGAACTCGGCGAGCGTACCTATAGCACTTTGAGTGAGGGGGAGCGCAAGCGAGTTCAGATCGCACGAGCTTTGATGACCGATCCTGAACTCTTACTACTTGATGAACCTGCCGCAGGTTTAGATGTTGGCGGTCGCGAGGATTTACTTCGACGATTTGCAAACTTCTCCAATGATCCGGGCGCACCTGCCACAGTTCTTGTCACACATCACATCGAAGAGATACCTATCGGCACAACTCATGCGCTCCTTATGAAAGACGGTGCGATTGCGGTATCGGGTCCATGCGAGATGGTTATTACTTCAGAGCATATCTCTGCGATCTTCGAAACCCCCATTGAAGTAAGTTGCCTCTCAGGACGCTACTCGGCACGCGCACAGTTTTAATATGAAGCTCTACGACCAGATGCATGCCGATTGGAAATCGGCACTGGCTCCATTACGTAAGAGTTTTGACGTTATCGAAGTTCAAATTCAGACAGAGTCAATTACACCTGCCTTTGAAGATGTTATGCGTGCTTTGACCGTGCCAATCGACTCTATCCGTGTGGTGATTTTCGGCCAAGATCCATACCCGAAGGCCGGCTATGCGCATGGATTAGCTTTTTCGGTGCCTAATGGAGTACATCCGCTGCCGGCATCGTTGCGAAATATCTTTAAGGAGTTAGATGATGATTGTGGAGAGCGCTCGGCAAGGGGCTGCGATTTAAGCCTTTGGGCCGATCAAGGAGTGCTTCTTATCAACCGTATTTTAACGACTAGGAGCGGTGAGTCTTTAACCCATAGAGATTACGGATGGCAAGTAATTACAGATGAAGTAGCGCGAATCCTAGGTCAGAGGCAGGTTGTTGCAATTTTGTGGGGAAAATTCGCGCAAGAGCTCGCACCGTATTTTCGCAGCGATTTCACCATCTCATCCGTACATCCGAGTCCACTATCGGCCTACCGAGGCTTCTTTGGCTCCAAGCCTTTCTCAACTGCCAATCAGGTGCTCCTTCGAGAGGGATTAGAACCTATTCAATGGTAGAAAACCAGCCCCTGCCAATCTATCGGCAGGGGCTGGTTTTTTTAATTACTATTTAGCCAATCCAGGAGTTTATTGGAGAGGCCAAGAAGTAGATCATAAATAGACCTGAAACAAGTAGTAGCAATGGATGAACATCCTTGCGCCGTCCTTGTACTAAGCGGATTACAACATGGGAAACAAAGCCTGCGCCAATACCCACCGAGATATTGTAAGTAAATGGCATCAAGATAATTGTTAAGAACGAGGGAATTGCAATTCCATAGTCTTCCCAGTCGATCTTCTTTATCTGTGTCATCATCAAGAAACCGACGATAACTAGTGCAGGCGTTGCAGCCTCATATGGAATCACAGCTACAAGCGGTGCCAGGAAGGTTGTTAGCAAGAAGAGCACACCGGTAACTACCGATGCCAAGCCCGTTCGTGCGCCTTCACCGACGCCTGCGGCCGACTCGATGTAACTTGTGTTGGAGGAGATACTTCCAGCTCCACCTGCCATTGCAGCAATGGAGTCGACAAGCAAGATGCGATCGTTATTTGGAATGTTTCCATCTTTATCGATTAAATCGGCCTCATACCCGATCGCCGTAACCGTTCCGACGGTATCGAAAAAATCAGAGAGCAAAAGAGTAAAGACAAAGAGAATACCTGCGATCAGAGAGATACGATCGAATGAGCCCAATAGGTTGAATTGACCAAAGAGCCCAAAGTCAGGCTTTCCAACTACATCGGTTGGGATTGTTGGAACGTTAAGTCCCCAACCCTTTGGATTAACTGCGCCAGTTGCACCGTTGAAGTTAGGACCGATTTTAAATGCCGATTCAACGGTGATAGCCAAAACAGTTGCTGCTGCGATTCCAATTAGGAGCGCACCTTTAACCTTCTTTACCATCAAGATAATCATTAAGAATAGACCAAAGGCGAATACCACTATCGGCCAACCGATCAGCGTTCCATTGTCTCCAAGGGTTACAGGAACTGGACCTGAACCAGTCTTGCGTACGAAACCGGCATCTACGAGACCGATTAATGCGATGAAGAGTCCGATTCCAACTGAGACTGCAATCTTGAGTTGAGCGGGAACTGCTTTGAATACTGCAGTTCTAAAACCAGTCAGCACAAGTATCGTGATGATTAAGCCCTCTAGAACAACCAGACCCATCGCATCGGCCCATGACATTTTCGAAGCGATACCGACTGCTACGAAAGTATTGAGACCAAGTCCGGTAGCTAGCGCCAACGGATAGTTTCCAACCACGCCCATTAGGATGGTCAAAACTCCAGCCATAAGTGCGGTCATAGCCGCTACTGCGGCCAGGTTTGGTGCATCTCCGCCACCGAGGAACTTTCCGTCGCCATCTTTTGCAAGTCCGATGATCAATGGATTGAGCGCCACGATATATGCCATTGTGAAGAATGTGACGAAGCCGCCACGAACTTCACGAGCTACGGTAGACCCACGTTCTGTGATTTTGAAATATGAATCGAGCATGGATTATCCCTTTCTGTTTTGGTATCGGGGGTGTTTACGACCCCGTGTGCGATGAACCGGCCCGCACAACGGCCGAGGGGAGATAGGAAAGAGGCTAACGGCTACTTGGCGGTCAGGCGTGCTACGACACCAAGGGCAACGGCAATTGACTGCCCGATTAGTGCGGCAAAGAGCAGGGTTCCAAGCCCTACCTTGCCACCGAGCCCAGCGCCTAGGAGCACTACGCTGATTTCAATGCCCATGCGCACGCGACCAACGCGGACACCGCTTTTATTATGAATAGCCGTCATCAAACCATCTCGAGGTCCCGGGCCAAGGCCGCAAGTTATGTACAGGCTCGTCGCTACTCCCACCATGCCAATTCCCAATAGTGCAAATACGATCCCGCTGAGATAATTATCTTGCAGGGGGAGTATGGAAACTCCTACCTGAATGGCTATTGCGATGATCACCAAGTTCGAGAGCGTTCCAAAGCCAGGTTTTTCACGCAATGGAATCCATGCGATCAATACAACTGCACTGATAGCAAAAGTCGACCAGCCCATTGAGATATTTAAGTTGCGCGAGATACCTTGCGCCAAAACCGACCAGGGTCCATTTCCAATATTGCTTTGAATGACAAATGCATCACCTATACCAAATATGAACAGACCGAGAAAGAGAATCGAGATTCGCAGTGGATTTAAATCCCAACGATGTGTAGCACTCCAGGGCGTCTGCGGAACGGTACGGTGGGGGCGAAGAAATTCACGAACGGCCTGCATTCTCATGTGGGAACCCTAACCCATGTTGCAACATTAATTGATACTGCGTAACCTGCAGCAATGTTCCCAGGAATCGGCACTTTGATAAATGTAGGCGGTATTTTTGCAGGCGCATCAATTGGCGTTCTGGTTGGAAATCGCATGGGCATCAAGACCCGCATACTTCTCACCGATGTACTGGGCTTAATTACCCTCTTGGGGGCGGTCTCAGCACTTATGCCGATGTGGACGGTTAGTTTTAGATCTGCATTCCCAAGTGGTTGGCCACTTCTAGTTGTACTCGGCTCATTATTGCTTGGTGGACTAATTGGCTCGGCCCTGGATTTAGAGGAGAGATTGGATTCGATTGGCGAGAAACTAAGAATGAAGTTTGGGGCATCGAAGGAGGGAACCTTTGTTGAAGGCTTTGTTTCGGCCTCACTCCTGTTTGCAATCGGACCTCTAGCTATTCTTGGCTCAATAAGTGATGGCATGTCGCAGGGAATCGATCAGCTTTTATTAAAGAGCACACTCGACTTCTTTGCCGCTATGGCCTTCGCATCTTCACTTGGTTGGGGCGTTGCTGTTTCGGCTATTGCGGTGGGAATTTATCAGGGAACGTGGACGGTGATTGGTTTATTCCTAGGACAGATTCTGACTAACTACCAGATCGACGCAATGACGATCGTTGGTGGAGTTATGTTAATCACTATTGGACTTAAACTTCTCAATATCAAAAAGGTAGCCGTAGGAAATCTACTTCCCGCTTTGGCCGTTGCACCCTTACTGGCGCTACTAGTTCATAGCTTTTAAAGAAATTCGATATCAAATAGTTGAAGTATCGATCACAAAGCGATATTGCACATCACTTTCTACGGTGCGCTTGTAAGCGGTATCAACATAGTCGGCACTAATAATCTCAACGTCGCTAACAATCGAGTGCTCACCGCAGAAATCCAACATCTCTTGCATCTGCGGAATTCCACCGATCATTGATCCAGCGATTCGTCGGCGCCCATTCAATAGTGATCCGACATTTACTGCGTATGGCTTACCTGGAAGGCCGATAACGACCAGAGTGCCATCTAAAGAGAGCAAATCTAGATAGATATTGATATCTAAATCGGCGCTAACGGTGTTTAGTAATAGATCAAAGGATTTGTGGAGCGGTTTCAACGTTGCCAAGTCTCTTGTGACGACAAAGTGATCGGCGCCCATAGCTTTGGCGTCTCTCTCTTTTGAAGGGGAGTGCGAGAATACTGTTACTTCGGCCCCTAATGCATGGGCAAATTTAACGCCCATATGTCCGAGCCCACCTAGACCAATTATCCCAACTCTCATTCCAGGCTTTGCGCCCCACGTCTTTAAAGGGGAGTACAAAGTAATGCCTGCACATAGGAGCGGAGCCACACCTTCCAACTGCAACTTCAGATTTGCGGGTATATGTACTGCGTAGTCTTCATTGATAACGAAGTTATTTGAGTAACCACCGTAGGCGATGGTAGTTCCATCTCGTTCTACAGTGTTGTAAGTGCCTGTCATTCCATTCTCGCAATACTGCTGGAGCCCTCGTTTGCAACTTTCACATATGCGACACGAATCGATAAAGACACCAACTCCTATTAAGTCGCCAACTTTAAACTTTGTGACAGAGTTTCCAATGGCAGTCACTGTTCCTGCGATCTCGTGACCTGGAACCATTGGGAAGATAGCCGGTCCCCACTCTTGCCTGACTTGGTGAATATCTGAGTGACAGATACCCGCAAATGCGATGTCAAGGGCCACGTCGTGAGTACCTAAATCCCGCCGTTCAAAATCAAAACGAGTGATGGGCGCACTGGCGCTAAGTGCTGCTAGACCACGAGATTTCATATTCCTACTCCTTAAATGGCAGAGGCTGCGATGATATGTGACCTGCACGCGATGCGCGCGCTGTAACTTGACGCATGTGATGGCGACGACATAGAACTTCATAGGCGATTTCGGCTCCAGGTGTTACATCACCTACGACTACTTGCTCTCCTTCAACGACCATGACCCCACCCTGTGTTCGGGCGTTATGTGTGGCACGTGCACCACACCAGCAAAGGGCCTCAACTTGAAGTGCATGTACTCGGTCGGCAAGTTCTATGAGTCGAGCCGAACCGGGAAAGAGGAGAGTCTGGAAATCGGTCAGGATCCCAAAGGCGAAGACATCGATTCCAAGCCCATCTACGATCTTGGCCAGCTCTTCGATTTGTTGTCTCTCATAAAACTGAGCTTCATCACAGATGATGTAATCAATGCGATCACCGGCCGATAGATGGTCGACTACGTGTTTGTGAAGATCCATTCCTGGACTTACTTCAATTGCAGGTGATGAAAGCCCCAACCTGGAGGAGATAACTCCGGCTCCAGCACGGTCTTTGTTGGTGAAGATAACGCCGCTTCTCCCGCGACTGTGGTGGTTATGGGCCGTCTGCAAAGCCAACGTAGATTTACCACTATCCATGGTTCCGCAGTAATAAATTAACTCAGCCATGAAAACTATCTTGCCACACCATTAGGCAAAGAGCCCATTTTTAATCAGTGCCGCCTCAAGAAGCGGAGCAAGATGAAGTGACATTGCAATTGAGATGTGGGATCTATCTCGATAGGCCACGATCGAATCCTTGATTGCAGGACAGATTGAGTTACACAGCCATGGTGTCGGATCGATAACTTGGAAGCCGGGAATCGATAGATTTTTCGATTTTTCGCTTGTGTCACACTTTTGCGCTGTTTTCGATGCTAAACACGAGGGAATATCTAGTAATGGGTGTGGTGTGTCACTTATATAGATTAAATGATCACTTGCACCTTTCAATGAGGCGAGAAGTTTGATCTGCCCGTCTCTGTACCAATTCAAGGGATCGGGATAGTTGGATGCTGGAGTGAAGTACTGCCAACTGCTCATAATGATTGCAGCGGGATGAATTGATTTGATACGGGCGTAAGAGTTGACTCTCCATTTTGCACAGTTGGCAAATTTGAAAGCTCCTTGATCGTCTCGAGGTGCATCTACCGAAGGGCATGCAGATTTCGTCAGCGATACCAGTTTGTAACCACGCTTTATCGCGATCTTCTCTAAAGCTGGGAACCATTGTGCTGCATGCGAATCTCCGTACAAGACGATAGTCAACTTAGATGTTTTATCACCATAAGTGCAGTATCCAGATTTCGATTGGCTATGCGGAACATGGCATCCATCGTTTACTACTCGTGGCTTGGCAATCACTTTTGCGAGATCAAAAGTAGAATTCTTTACGCCTTTGACTGCCAGCGTAGTTGGCGTTGTATGCATGATGCCAAGGGCTAGAACGAGGGCGGTGATGGTTGAGGCTGTAGCAAATGAGTAGATTCGCTTAGCGTCAATCTTTGCATGTCGTAACGGCTCTTCAATAAATCTATGTGTCAGATCAGCAAGAACAATCGTCAAAGCGATGCATATAAAGCGCTCGTAAAGTCGCAAGGGTCGTCCGATTGCGCTACTAGGTAATACGAGAACCGGCCAATGCCACAGATATAGCGGGTAGGAGATTTTGCCTAACCATTGGCTTACCTTGTTATTTGCTAAATCGTTAAAAACAGGCGGCCAATGGGGGATTGTTGCGATCAAAAGCGCGGTTGCAACTACTGGTAAAACTGCATTTAGACCAGGAAATGCAGTGTTGTCATTGAATAGGAATGATGAAAAAACAACACCGAGAACCGCCAGCCATGGAAGTATGCGAGATCTAAAAACATTTACAGGAATGAAGAGCAATAGCGCTCCGACACTGAGCTCCCATGCTCGAGAGGGTAGGGAGTAGAAGGCCCAAATTGGCGAACTATTAGTTTGCAAGATCGATAGTGACAGAGAGAGGACGGCGATGATTGAGATAGCCACCAGAACTGCACGTTTGCTAATTCGCGCGCATAGAACTAATACCATCGGCCAGAGTAGATAGAACTGCTCTTCTACGGCCAAAGACCAGTAGTGAATAAATGGAGAAGGAGTTGCATCCAAATTCTGATAATCATTTTGCCACCATGCAAATAGATAATTTGATACATACGTTGCGGCAGCAAAGAGATCTCGGCCTAGAGCATGGCGTGTAACGGCTGGCAAAATCAACCATCCGATGAGGGCAGTCGTAAATAGAACAAAGATAGATGTTGGAAGCAGACGCTTAATACGCCGTTGGTAGAAAGCCGAAAGATTTAGCCGGCCTGTCTGATCAATCTCTCGAAGAATTAGCCCTGTTATCAAATACCCTGAAATTACGTAAAAAATATCCACTCCGATGAATCCACCGGGGACCAGACGTGCATGAAACAGGGTTACGATAATCGCGGCAAATGCGCGCAGACCTTGGATCTGCAAAACACGCATAGTTAAGACACCAACAAAGAGGTGACTGTAATTCCTGGGTACTTGTCATTGAGGAATTTGCGTCCAGTGAGACCGCCGATTTCAATAAGCGTTAATACTTGGGCAACATTGGCGTTACTGCGCAAAATCAATTCAATTGCCGCAGAGATTGTGCCTCCAGTAGCTAAAACATCATCGATGAGAATTACTGATGATCCCGGAGAAAGCGCATCGATATGAATTTCAAGCGTGTCACTTCCATATTCAAGGCCGTAGCTCTCTGAAATAGTTTGATGTGGCAATTTGCCTGCTTTGCGGATTGGGATTAATCCAGATTCAAGTTCATGGGCAACGGCCGATGCAAAAATGAATCCACGGGCCTCTATGCCAGCGATTACATCGCCAGGTTTTGCAAAGGAGGCTAAGCCTTTGGTGATCGCTGAAAAGGCTAGACCGTTTGCCAGCAACGGTGTTATATCCTGAAAGCGAACACCTGGTAGTGGATAATCTGGAATTTCACGGATGAGCAAGAGCGCATCATCGATTTGCATGTGTCCGAGAGGGGACTTGAACCCCTAATCCCTTGCGGGAACTAACACCTCAAGCTAGCGCGTCTGCCAATTCCGCCACCCGGACCGAGTGAAGGGGTAAGAGTAGCAATTTGGTGAGAGAATGGCGAAATGACTACTAATGCACTGCTTGAAAGCGAAGTTATCCAAATATGCCAAGAGCTGATCCGTATCCCTAGCGTCAATTTTGGCGAGGGCAAGGGAGATGAAAGCAAAGTTGCAGCCTACGTAATCGCATCGCTCCAGGAGGCGGGCATAACTGCACAGATGTATGAATCTGCACCTGGCCGTTGCAACGTCATCGCAAGAATTAAGGGTAGAGATTCAAAGCGTCCAGGTCTTGTGGTGCACGGACACTTAGATGTAGTTCCAGCAGATGCCAAAGATTGGAGCGTCGATCCATTTTGCGGAGAGATCATCGATGGAATGATTTGGGGCCGCGGTGCAGTTGATATGAAAAATATGGATGCAATGATTTTGGCAACTGTCAGGGATTGGTCAAGAAATGGGTATGTGCCACCACGTGACATCGTTTTGGCCTTCTTTGCCGACGAAGAGGCCGGAAGTATCTTCGGATCGCATTGGATGGTTGCTAATCATCCGGAAGTATTTCAAGGATGTACCGAAGCGATATCAGAGGTCGGTGGTTTTTCTGTAACCGTGCAGAATGGTAAACGCCTCTATATGATCGAAACTGCGGAAAAGGGTATTCACTGGATGAAGTTAACCGCCCAAGGGCGAGCCGGGCATGGCTCGGTAATGAACGAGGAGAATGCATTAACGAGATTAACCCAAGCCGTTGCAGCAATAGGAAGCTATGAGTGGCCTCAACGATACAGCACAACGGTTAAAGCCTTGTTCAAACGCGTAGCTCATGCAACTGGGAAGGTCTATGACGAATCTGATTTGCGGCCATTGCTTTCTGAGGTTGGTTTTGCAGCACGCATGATTGGTGCAACGCTACAAAATACTGCAAACCCCACGATGCTTGAGGCCGGATACAAAGCTAATGTGATTCCAGGCTCAGCAACTGCAGTAATTGATGGTCGTTTCATTCCAGGCTTTGAAGATGAACTCAATCAAACCATCGCCTCACTTATCGGGCCACATATAACTATCGAGACTCTCAACCGTGACAAGGCTCTAGAGGTTGCCTTCGAAGGCGATCTGGTTGATGCAATGTGCAGTGCAATTCTCAAGCAAGATCCAGAGGGAATCCCTGTTCCGTATTTAATGAGTGGCGGTACAGATAATAAAGCGCTAGCTGAATTGGGAATTATCGGCTATGGCTTCTCGCCACTTAAATTAGATGCAGAGTTCGATTTTATGGCGATGTTTCATGGCGTAGACGAGCGAGTTCCAGTAGATGGCATCTTATTTGGAGTGCGAACTTTAAAAGATTTCTTAGAGAACTCTTAGGCACTCGCATCATTTAAAGCGCTACGCAATATGTCGGGGAGCGTAATCTCTTCGCTTTTTAGAACTCCGCGTAGCTGAGCTCCGGTGCGCGCGCCAATAATAGAGCTGGTGACACCAGGGGCATCGCGTACCCAGGCCAAAGAGACCTCCAACGGAGAGTAACCAAGACCTTCGGCTGCTACTGCAACGGCTTCTACTATTCGAGCACTCCTTGTATCTAAATAGGCTTCGATGTGTCGTGCAAAATGAGGAGCAGCACCACGCGAATCACTAGGTATGCCTTTGCGATACTTTCCAGTAAGCACGCCTCTTGCAAGTGGTGCCCATGCTAGAAATCCAACTCCGCAATCGGTTATGCAGTCAATGAGCTCTACCTCAGCATCACGATTGAGCAGCGAATACTCAGATTGAATTGTTGTAATGGGTGCCTTCATAGAGTTTGATTCCTGTTTTGTCACAGCTCGGGCCAACTGCCAGCCGACATAATTACTGACGCCAACATATCGAGCACGACCGGTTGTGTATGCATAATCTAATGCAGCAAGAGTTTCATCTAAAGGTGTAAAAGAGTCCCAAGCATGAATCTGCCAAATATCTACGAATTCGCTACCAAGGCGAATTAATGATTTATCAAGTTCGGCGATCAAGCTCTGCCTTGATGCATCAACACTTCTTATCCCATCAGGAAAACTGAGTCCAGATTTCGTAGCGATTACCACTTCGTCTCGACTAAATAAAGTACCAATCAATCCGCCTATAACTCTCTCGCTATCACCGTCGCCATAGGTGTTGGCAGTATCAAGAAAGTTTCCACCCGCATCAATAAATGCCCTGCATTGATCGGCGGCCTCGTGCTCGTCGGTATCACGACCCCACGTCATAGTCCCGAGTCCCAATCGCGAAAGCGTTAAACCGCTACTTCCAGCTCTACGCATTTCCATGGTGTGACCTTAGCAACCTCTCGCGCCAAAACCTGCGATAGCCTTAGCATCATGCAGGTAGTTTTGATTCGACATGCCCACTCCGAGGCCAATGCCAAAGGCGTACTTTCAGGGCGCATAGGTGGCGTCCATCTCTCGGCGACCGGTGTTAAACAGTCAAATGATCTCATCACACGGTTAGGGAAAATTAAACTTGCCGCACTACATATAAGCCCGCTAGAGCGTTGTCGAGAGACTATTGATCCCTGGTGGGTCGAAATTGGACAAAGTCACAATAGGGGAGTTGAAATAGTCGAGGATGAAAACCTCATAGAAGTTGATTACGGCACGTGGAGTGGAAAGAAACTAGCGATGTTGTCGGCACATAAGTTATGGAAGACAGTACAAAATACACCAAGTGCAATGTACTTCCCCTCGGGTGAGGGATTGGCAGCGATGCAAACACGAGCAATGCAGGCCGTACATAAATCCATTTTGAC
Organism: Actinomycetota bacterium; assembly: GCA_009698675.1. Lineage (GTDB taxonomy): Bacteria > Actinomycetota > Actinomycetes > Nanopelagicales > Nanopelagicaceae > Planktophila. Next base: position 36,864 of record WLPT01000002.1, on the reverse strand, counting down.
CAAGAAAAAGGGCAGTGTCGTGCTAGTTAGCCATGGTGATGTTATTAAATCTATTGTTGCAGCTAGCCTTGGAATGCATCTTGATAATTTTCAAAGAATCATAATAGATCCAGCGTCCGTGACGGTTATTGACTTTAATTCTGGTAAGCCCCGCTTACTACTGCTAAATGATTCTCGCGCAAATCTTGAGGATTTCATAAATGGTCCCGCCAGAAATGCCAATCAATTGGGTGGAGGCGCAGGTAAGTGAGTTTTGTATTTGACGATGTAGATAGATTCATTTCAGGCACCGTTGGCGCACCTGGAGAACGCGCATTTTTTATACAAGCGCGTTATAGGTCTCGTCTTGTAACAGTCGCACTTGAGAAGGCGCAGGTAGCAGCCCTTGCCCAACGTCTGGAGCAGGTAATAAATGGTTTAAAAAAGGCCGACTTTTCCTTTCGAATAGAGAATCAATCACGCGATGATGGGCCGCTAGACACACCAATAGAACCTGAATTTGAAGTAGGTGCGATTTCGATGGCGTGGGACGAAGTTGATTCAACCATGACCGTAGAACTCTTTGAGATTACATCAGATGAGGAAGAGGCCGAGAATTCATTGCAGGTTCGCTTGGGCATCGCTCTCTGCGATGCCTTCGTTAAACGCTCGAAAGCACTAGTTAATTCGGGACGCCTTCCATGTCCCTTATGTGCTATTCCAATAGATCCTCATGGTCACTTGTGTCCGAGAGCCAATGGCTATCGACGATAAACTCGCATTACTGACAACTGGTGATCTAACAGTCACGGGTCGACTTATAGATGCATCTAACGCCACGCTCTATGCATCGGTATCTATCTCTGAACAATCTCTGCCATGCATTTACAAGCCGATTGCGGGGGAGCGCCCACTGTGGGATTTTCAAGATGGAACGCTGGCTTATCGTGAGTATGCGGCATATTTAGTTAGTGATGCTCTTGAACTCAATCTTGTTCCTTTGACGGTTTTACGTGATGGTCCTTATGGTTTTGGCATGGTCCAGGAGTGGATTGATATCGATGAGGCAGTTGATTTATCAGAGTATTTTTCATCTGATCTGCCTGAACTAAGAGCGATGGCTATTTTTGACGCCATAATAAATAACACGGATCGAAAGATTGGCCATCTTTTACCTGATCAGTCGGGAGCTCTCTTTGGCTGCGATCATGGTGTGACTTTCCATAGCCAAGATAAGTTGCGAACGGTTTTGTGGCAATGGTCTGGAGATCGCCTGACCAGGGCGGAGATAACCCTGCTTGAACGTGCACAACGATTGCTTGCAGATGAGCTCGATCTATCGGCCTATCTAACGCACGATGAGATAGCCTCCACGCAAACTCGAATTACTCGGCTTATATCAACCGGCGTTATGCCAGAGCCAAGCCGCGATTGGCCAGCAGTGCCTTGGCCTGCATTTTGATTGCGCTATAACTAGGATAGGAAAATGAACTCTTGGACAGATGTCGTAGTTCCCGCTCTCGAATCTCAAGGTTTTCTTGCTCCGATGCATCTAACAAACTCCAAAACAGGTCGCAAGGAGATTGTTGAAAAAAAGAGTGAGTATCGAATGTATGTCTGCGGAATCACTCCGTACGATGCGACACACTTAGGACATGCGGCCACCTATCTAACATTTGACTTAATCAATCGATTTCTTCGGGCCCAAGGCAGCAAAGTAAATTACGTTCAAAATATTACCGATATAGATGACCCATTACTTGAGCGCGCTAAACGCGATGGTATTGACTGGGTTGATTTAGCGCACTCTCAAATTGATTTATTCACTAGCGATATGGTCGATTTACGTGTCATACCCCCAGCGCACTACATAGGTGCCGTTGAAGCTATCCCGCTGGTAGTAAAGGCTATTGAGAGTCTGCAGGCCCAAGGAACGATTTATGCAATTGGAAGTGATTACTACTTTTCTAATAGTACAAAATCTGATTTTGGCGCACTTTCCCATCTGAGCCATTCAACAATGGAGGAGATTTTCTCCCAGCGAGGAGGCGATCCAACGCTAATCGGCAAGTTGGACTCCTTGGACTGCCTGGTGTGGATGTCGCAACGTGCGGGGGAGCCCGGTTGGCCATCATCTTTTGGAATGGGTCGTCCTGGCTGGCACATTGAGTGCACTGCAATCGCACTTGAGTATTTAAAGCCTGATCAAACCAACTCCGAACTTATAGATATTCAAGGCGGTGGAAGTGATTTGATTTTTCCGCATCACGAGATGTGTCGTTCTCAAGCTATGACTCTCACTGGCAAAGAGTTGGCATCTAACTACGTGCATGCAGGCATGATCGGCCTAGATGGCGAAAAGATGAGCAAGAGCAAAGGCAATTTGGTTCTCGTTTCCAATCTTGTGGCCGCAGGTAGGGATCCAATGGCGATTCGTTACGCTCTCATGAGCGGGCACTATCGATCAGATCGAATGTGGAACGATAAACTTTTAGCAAATGCCGAATTTCATATCTCACGTTTGCGTCAGAGTCTCAAACTTGAAAATGTGCATCCAACGCAGGCTGTGATTGAAGCAATTATTCGCGCCCTGGCCGATGATTTAAACACCCCTGCAGTTATGGCGATTATCCAAGAGTGGGTTGCAAGCAGTTTAGAGGGATCTTCGGGGGGAGATCGTGCAGAAATGGAGAGAGTTCTTGATGCTTTACTAGGGCTGAAACTCTAATCTTTAGTTTTTCTGCGTAAGTATCTTTCGAACTCTTTAGCAATAATATCTCCAGACATCTCGGGAATATCTTGCGCATCTTTCAACTCTTCAAGTTTCCTTACATAATCTGCCACATCGTTATCACTCTTTGCTAACTCGTCGATATCGAGTTTCCAAGAGTCGGCCGAGATCTCTAGATCATCTTGAGGGATGGAGATCTGCAGAAAATCTTCAAGAGCACGTACGAGCGCCAAGGATATTTTTGGTGAGGGCGTATTGGATGCATAGTGGGGAACAGGAGCCCACAAAGAAATGGAATCGATTGAGCGCGCAAGTGCTCCATCATGAATCACGCCGAGGATTCCTGTAGGACCCTCATAACTAGATACTTCGGCATCTAATTTAGCCGCTAACGCTCCACTTGCCGCCGTAATATTTACAGTTGTTGGACGGCTATGTGGAACATCGGCCAATAACGAACCCAACGTGAGAACCATTGAAACCTCTAGATCATCGGCTAAATCCAATAGTTGTCCAGCAAAAGTTTTCCATCTCATCGATGGCTCTGCGCCTTTGACGAGTACTAGATCAGAATCTAGATGAGGGAGTTTGACTGAAAATATCTGGGTAGTGGGCCATGTAAGTGCGCGAACATCATTTGAGTCGGTGAAAACGTGAGGGCGATTTACTTGAAAGTCATAGAACTCTTCAGAGTCCATCGTCGCTATAAGTTGTATGGAGAGAGCATCGGGCTCTTGTTCCCACGCAGTAAGCAAATGTTCTAGCGCAGCGCTTGCCGCCTCACCGGCATCGCTCCATCCAGTAAAGGCCATAATCATTACTGGTCTTCGAAGCTGCGGGATTTGGTGTATCTGCATGAGAGCAAAGATTACGGTAACCTGCCTTACGTGACGAACTCTTCGCAGAGGCCATTCTTTGAAGCGGTATTTTTCGATATGGATGGACTTTTGGTCGACTCTGAACCATTGTGGTTAGAGTCTGAAGGGGAGGTAACGGCCCCATACGGCTATGAGTGGAGCCACGCTGATCAAGTAGCCTGCCTTGGCGGGCCTTTAAAACGTGTCGGTGAATATATGTTTGACCGCTGCAATGGCGCAGAATCACCTGAGTTCTTCACTCAAAAACTTATCGATATACAGTGCGCCAAGCTTGGCGGAAATACTCCACTTATGCCCGGGGCAATTGAGCTCATCCAAGAGCTGCAGGCTAATGGCGTTCAGACGGCCCTTGTTTCTGCAAGCCCGCGCAACATAGTCGATGCGGTGTTGGAAAATCTAGGGGCAAACTCATTTCCATATTCGATTAGCTCAGACGATGTTATCAATACGAAGCCGCACCCAGATGCATACCTGCTGGCAGCAAAAAAGAGCGGAGTTCAAATCACCAACTCACTTATCTTTGAAGATTCTCTGACAGGGGTAAGTGCAGCACAAGCAAGCGGAGCCTGGCTTATCGCTGTTCCGCATTTGGTAGTCGTTCCCGAAAGCGCGCGAGTACGAACGATAAACTCTCTAGCTCAACTTTCTTTTGCCAAGCTCTCTGAACTATTTGTAGATTTTACTGTCACGATTTAATCGGTATGAGCTGGGCATATTGTTTTGAAGAAACACCAATCGCACAATCTGCTGGGTTTAGGTGGCCAGTAATCCTTGGCAATAGAAACAAAGATATCTTGCGCCGTTCGCTTCAGGATTTTTTCAGCCGAATCAAGCTCGTTCAAAGTTGGATTGCTGTTCACAACTTTACCGTCGCCAAGGTAGATCAACTTAAGTAAACGAGGCAATACCCCGTAGGTTTTCCAGTACAGCAGTGCATATACCCGCAGCTGAAATAAGGCCTTTTCTTCCCAACCCGGTTTAGGCGACTTACCGGTTTTATAATCAACGATCCGAACTTCGCCGCTAGGAGCTATATCGAGACGGTCAACGTAGCCATGCAGGTAAACATTCTCTTCGAAATCATTTTCTAAATGCATCTCGCGATGAGTAGCTTCAAATGTTTCGGGGTGTTCTAAGGTGAAATAAGTCGCAAGAAGAGATGAGGCGCGATCGAGCCACTCCTTCTCATTGCTCACTAACTCGGCAAGCTCTGGCTTTGCTTGAATCTGTGCCAGCCATCTGGAAGGAAGTAAGTCAAGGGCAGTAGTAGCTGTTCTCTCACTTGGTAAACTTTCAAAGAGATCATGCAAGACGGTATGAACCAACGTTCCGCGCTCTGCATCAAGGCTAGGTGGTTGCGGCAGGCGATCTATAGAGCGATATTTGTAGAGTTGTGGGCAGTTGTTATAGTCGTTGACACTACTGGGGGAGAGCCGCAGGCGGGCATCTGTACTCACGAGTGGCAACATACTCGTTCTCAGAGGATTATTTTCATCTAAGATAGCCTCGTGTCGAACTTAGGGTATTTCGCAGCGGGCGATCGGATTCAATTAACCGACCCAAAAGGCAAGCTGTATAGCTTCACCATCGTTGCCGGGAAAGAGTGGCACACTCATAAGGGCTGGATAACTCATGACGAGCTCATTGGTATGCCAGAGGGTTCGGTCGTGAGCACTACAGCCGGTCTTAAGTTCACCGCCTTTAAGCCTTTGTTGGCCGATTTTGTTTTAACAATGCCGCGGGGAGCAACAATCGTCTATCCCAAAGATGCCGCGATGATTATTGGTCTTGCAGATATCTATCCTGGTGCTCGAGTTTTAGAGGCGGGAGTGGGCAGTGGAGCTTTAACTATCTCTCTGCTTCGCGCAGCCGGATCTACGGGAAGAGTTCATTCAGTCGAGCGTCGCTTAGATTTTGCAGAGAATGCTCGATCTAACGTGGAAAACTACTTCGGTCAGATGCCAGAGAATTGGAGTTTGACGGTAGGCGATCTTCAAGACCAAGAGGTTGTAGATAGTTATGACCGCGTTATTTTAGACATGCTTGCACCCTGGGAGTGTGTAGATCTTGCCGCCGCCGCATTAAGACCAGGTGGGGTATTTATGGCATATGTGGCCACGACCACACAACTTTCGGTTACTGCTGAGGCGCTTAAAAACGATGGTCGATTTACTGAGCCGGAGAGCTCTGAAACCATCGTTAGAGGATGGCATCACGAAGGTTTAGCTGTGCGCCCGCAGCAGCGCATGATTGGACATACGGGCTTTCTCATTCAATCTCGGAGAATGGCCCCAGGTGTAGAAGTTCTTGCCCGTCGAAGGAGACCAGCTAAAGGAGCCTACGGTGTCTCGGAAGATTGAACGACTAATCAATCTGACGATTGCCCTTCTTGCTACGAAACGTTTTATCACTAAGAGCGAAATTTTCAGATCCGTTGAGGGCTATGAGGGTAGTGATGAAACGAAGGAGCGAATGTTTGAGCGCGATAAGGATGATCTTCGAAACCTCGGTGTAGTTATAGAAGTAGGAAGCTTTGATCCAGTCTTTGAGGATGAAGCTGGCTATCGAATCAAACCTGAGGGCTACGAACTCGACTTAGGAAGCATCACTGGAACGCAAGTGGCACTTCTCTCCTTAGCCGCCGAAGCCTGGAGAGGTGCAGCACTCGATGGTGCCGCACACAGCGCACTAACTAAACTTCGATCGATGGGCGTGGAGTCCGACCTCGATTCACTTCCAGCCATAGCCCCTCGTCTAAATACCGCACATAAAGATTTCCAAGTCATTACAACTGCAATTGCAAAGCGTGCGCAAATTAGTTTTCACTACTTAACTCAAACTTTGCTTTCGCAGGTTAGAACTATCGAACCATATGCCGTTGCTACAAAGAATTCGTACTGGTATGTAGCTGGATTAGATGTTGCAAAAGGCCAACTTAGAACCTTCAGATTAGATCGAATAGATGGGCAGATACGATCAATTGCAAGTGAGACGGGTTTTGATATTCCAGAGGGCTTTGATGTCTTTGACTCTCTTAAAAGTGAGGCAAGTTTGAATGAGGCAGTACTAGATATACGAAAGGGAAAGGCTCAGCTTCTGCGCAGTACGGCGCTAACAATCACCGACCTGGGAGAGTGGGATCGAATCACCATGAACTATCTCGACGCAAGTCGACTAGTTGATCTCGTTCTCTGGCATGGGCAGGATGTACTCATTATTAGTCCAAAGCCGCTGCGAGATAATATTGTTGCCAGACTCAATGAAATTGTTGAGCTTCATGGCTAAATCACCTCAGACGCCATTGAGTCGAACAGCAAGGCTCCTCGATCTTGTTCCGTATTTATCCTCTCACCAAGGTATTGAGTTGCTCACTTTGGCGCAGGATTTTGATGTATCACAGAGTCAGATGATTGCAGATTTAACAACTCTGTGGATGTGCGGGCTTCCCGGCTATACCCCTCTGGAGTTAATGGATCTCTCGTTTGATTCCGGCTTTGTAACTATTCATAATGCAGAAACGCTCGCACGACCACGCACTCTCAATGATGAAGAGAGTATTGCGCTTTTGCTTGGGTTAGATCTAGTCATCGAATCCCTCCCGCAGGAACGCACAGATTTAAAAACATCTGCGATGGAGCTCGTTGGAAAGCTCTCAGCTCGTACCTCTATCCCAGCTAAGTTGAGTGCAATACCAGCGATGCCAGGTTCGGTTCGCTCCTTGATTGAATCGGCGTTATTGAAAAAGAGCGCCCTCAAAATTGTTTATCACTCCTCGTACTCAGACACCATCTCTACGCGTTTAGTTGTTCCACTTGAGTTACGAGTTGAGGGTGGACACGAGTATGTTTGGGCGCTCTGCCACAGTGCACATGCAACGCGAGTCTTTCGGTTAGATCGCATTCAATCGGCCGAAGTCGCCCCGCTTCCTAGTGCGCAACCAATGGATGTAGCCCATGCCCAAGGCGCGATGATCCCTTACACAATTCGTATTCACTCCCGTCCTCGCGAAGTCATGGAGAGGTTCTCCCTCGATAAGGACTCCTTAGATCAAGATCTACAATTGACTTCATATTCACGCGAGTGGATTAGACGCTCGGTTCTGGCCTCGGCCGGCAGCGTTGAGATAGTCGGGCCAGATGATCTGGCCCAGGAAGTCGCAGCTGCTGCTAGGGCGATTCTCAAGGAGTACATCGGGAAATAACCGCGCCTATCCATTTATCCCAACTCTGCGGTAACCTTCGTTCACTCTATTTCACCTTCTCTACAAGGGAGTTTGCCCCATGTTTCTGCGCGAACCAAGCCATATTCTGATTTTGCTCATTGTTGTTCTCGTCCTCTTCGGTGCTAAGCGTCTTCCAGATTCAGCTCGCTCCCTAGGTCGATCCATGCGCATCTTTAAAAGCGAGATGAAGGAAATGAATGTCGATGAAAAGAAGACAGAGGGCGACTCTACTTCTGAGAAGTAGGTAGTTATGGCGTCGACATCAGACGCACGGATGCCATTACTTGATCATCTTCGCGAACTTCGCAAGAGAACTTTTCGCGCATCTGTTGCCATACTTTTTGCTTCATTTGTCGGTTGGTACTTTTACAACGACATAATTACGCAGTTAGCACTTCCGGTGTGTGATTTGAAAGCGGCCCAATCATCTGGTGCCACACATTGTGGGGCGCTCTATATTAACGGCGTCCTAGGCCCACTTAATCTGCAGATTAAGGTGGCGCTATTGGCCGGAATCATCCTGTCTGCACCGATTTGGCTCTACCAACTGTGGGCATTTATTGCACCAGGCTTGCATCGCAAAGAGAAGCGAAACTCGGTTCTCTTCTTAGTTTCGGCGACCCCCTTCTTCGCACTCGGTGCAACTTTGGGTTATCTCATCCTGCCTATTGCGATCAAGGTGCTCTTTGGCTTTACACCTAACTCGCTTTCCAACTTGGTCAAATTCGATGACTATTTGGATTTCGTGATGCGAATAATTTTGCTTTTCGGTTTAGCATTTGAACTTCCTATTTTTTTAGTTACGTTCAATCTGATTGGTTTTCTACGGGGAAGTACCATCCTGAAGCCATGGCGGGTATGGATTTTTAGCATCGTTCTCTTTACTGCAGCTTTTACACCTACGGCCGATCCCTTTACGATGATGCTACTGGCGTTACCGCTATGCCTTCTCTACTTCTTAGCCGGAGGAATCGCCCTCCTAGTCGACAAAAGACGTGACAAGCGTGCCTTTCAAGGCGAACTTGGGGTTTCAGCCATCGATGAGGCGACGCCAATCCAGTGATTGGACGATAAGGTCGCCTCATGTGGGCGCTAGTAATAAATCCAACTGCCGGCTCCGGCAAGGGCGCTACGGTCGGCAGTTATGTCGCATCATTTCTTAGCAATAGAAAAATTGAGCATGAGATTGTTTCAGGCAATTCAGCGGTTTCATTATCCAATCATTTGGCTAATTTCATTGCGAAATACCCACTGTGTGAGGGTGTGATCGCCGTAGGAGGCGATGGTCTGGCCCATGTGGTTCTGCAGAAAACAACTCCAGCTCAGATTCCACTGGCAGTTATCCCGGCGGGTACAGGAAATGATTTCGTTCGCACATTGGGATGGTCGTTAAGTGATCTTGAACCATATTTAGATCAGATAGTTTCAACCAAAGCCCGTTTAATGGATTTAGGGTTAGTTGATAGAGAGTGGTTCGGAGCGATTTTATCAACTGGATTTGACTCTATCGTTAATGAAAGGGCCAATACCATGCATTGGCCCAAGGGTCCGAATAAATACAACCTAGCCATAGCTATCGAATTGCCTGGCTTTAAGCCTCGGCAATATGAGATCACACTCGATGATCGAATAATCAAAACTCAAGCTATGTTGATTGCGATATCAAATGGACGATCCTACGGAGGGGGCATGCTGGTCTGTCCGCAAGCCGACATTCATGATGGCCTCTTCGATGTGATGATTCTGCATACAATATCAAAAATTGAATTTTTGAAAGTGTTTCCACGAGTATTTAAGGGCACTCATATCTCGCATCCGGCCGTTGAGATTGTGCGAAGTAAGCGAGTGAGTATAAAGGCCGATGCGGTTGCATATGCCGATGGAGAACGCATCGGATCCCTACCTTTAACTGCCGAATGCATATCAGAGGCTATGCAGACGTGGATTCCATGACGACTCCTGCCGAAAAGTTTCCAGCCGCTAAAGTCAGGAATGCACACCCTGTTACGCAGAGTTTTCTGGCCACCTTTAATTTCGAGTTCGATCCATTTCAAATTGCTGCCTGTCACGCCGTAGAAGAGGGGAGTGGTGTTTTAGTTGCAGCACCAACCGGTGCGGGAAAGACCGTTGTTGGAGAGTTTGCGGCGTTTTATGCACTGAACTTAGGGAAGAAATGCTTTTATACAACGCCTATAAAGGCCTTATCAAATCAGAAATACTTCGAGTTCGTTGCAAAGTTTGGAGAGGACAAAGTAGGTCTCTTAACTGGGGACACAAGTATTAATAGCGAAGCCGATATTTTGGTAATGACAACCGAAGTTCTGCGTAACATGTTATATGCCGGATCATCGACACTAACAAATTTGGGTTATGTTGTAATGGATGAGGTCCATTACTTAGCGGATAAATTTCGCGGAGCGGTGTGGGAAGAGGTTCTCATCCATCTGATGGAGAGTGTCCAAGTTATCTCCTTGTCTGCCACCGTATCCAATGCCGAAGAGTTCGGCGAGTGGCTAGTTGAAGTTCGCGGAAATACCACGGTAATTGTCAGTGAGATTCGACCAATTCCGCTCTATCAGCATGTACTTATCGGCAACCGCATGATGGATCTATTTCAACGTCCTGGTCAGATTAACCCCGAAATACTCCAGCGTGAGCGTGAAGCTATGCGCAAATCCTCTATGGATCGACATCGCCGTGGACGCTACAGCGAGCCTAAGGAGCGTTTATCTCGCGCGGATATAATCGAAAAACTCCAACGCGAGAATATGTTGCCGGCTATTACATTCATCTTTTCAAGAGTTGGCTGTGATGCGGCCGTAAAGCAGTGCTTAGTTGCCGGAATACGTTTAACTTCTCCTGATGAGAGAGTTGAGATAAAGGCAACGGCGTTAAAGTACACATCAAATATCGCAACTGAGGATTTGGCAGTTCTTGGCTTTAACGATTGGTTAACCGCCCTTGAGCGCGGAATAGCGGCGCACCATGCCGGCTTATTGCCAAGTTTTAAGGGCGCAGTTGAAGATCTTTTCCAACGCGGATTAGTAAAGGCTGTATTTGCGACAGAGACATTGGCCTTAGGAATTAACATGCCAGCGCGGACAGTAGTGTTGGAAAAACTCGTTAAATACAATGGTGAGGCGCACGTTCCGATCACTCCGGGGGAGTACACGCAACTAACCGGCCGCGCAGGTCGTCGAGGTATAGATATCGAAGGAAATGCAGTTATTCAGTGGTCACCAACAGTTGATTCGGCGGCGGCTGCAGGTTTGGCATCGACTCGTACCTATCCATTGCGCTCATCCTTTGCACCTTCCTACAACATGTCCATCAATCTGATCGCTAGGTTTGGTCGAGAGCGCGCACGTAGATCGTTGGAGTCATCCTTTGCTCAATTTCAAGCCGATCGCGCCGTTGTTGGCCTATCTCGTCAAATTCGTAAGAACGAAACGGCCATCTCTGAGATATTGCTCAACGCTAAATGTCACTTGGGAGATTTCATCGACTACGCCAGCATTCGACGTGAGATCAAAGAGGTAGAGGTTTTACTGAGTCGACGCGATCAAAAGAAGAGTTTTGATAACCGTCAGCGATCGAGATTAGAGAGCGACTTAGGGGATTTAAGAAAATCACTTCGTAATCACAGCTGCCATAGCTGCAATGAGCGTGAAGATCATGCACGTTTTGCCGAGCGTGCTGGACGCCTAAACCGTGAGAATGAAGGGCTGCGCACCCGGGTTGAGAGTCGAACCAATGTCATTGCCAAAACATTTGATCAGATCTGCCAAGTTTTAACGCATTTGAACTATATCGAGGGCGAAAAACCGACTGCACAAGGCAAGATTTTGACAAAGATTTATGCCGAATCAGATCTCCTTTTAACAGAATCGATCCGTTGTGGACTCTTTGATGAACTCAATCCAACAGAGTTGTTATCCATTGTTTCATGTATGGTCTTTGAATCACGTTCCTCTGAAAATACCGCACCAAAAATGCCAAGTACAAAGGTGAGTTCATCGTTGACGGAGGTAATTTCAATTTGGGCCCAACTTGAAGAGATCGAATCGCAGTACGGCGTTAAGACACAGCGCGAACCTGATGCGGGTTTTTGTGACATCGCCTATAAATGGGCTAGTGGCAACTCTCTGCAAAACGTTTTGAAGGGTAGTGATATGTCTGTCGGCGATTTTGTGCGATCGACCAAGCAGTTAATTGATTTGCTCAATCAAATTGCAGGTGCAAGTGAGAAACTGCGGCCAACTTGTAAAGAGGGCGTAAAGAGAATCGACCGCGGAGTCGTTGCCTACCTCATGGGTGCGATATGACCTTGATGCTTTTAGATAGCGCCTCGCTCTGGTATCGGGCTTACTACGGAATGCCCGATACATTAGTTGCCCCCGACGGGACTCCGGTAAATGCAATTCGTGGTTATATAGATATGACTGCACGCTTAATCGGTATCTACAAGCCCGATCGAATAGTTGCGTGTTTAGATGGTGATTGGAGACCAAGTTGGCGAGTGGAGTTATTTCCAGAGTACAAAGCTAATCGAGTAGACGAGGAGAGTGAGGAAGAGGAAGAGCCAGAAACTCTCACTCCCCAAATACCTATCCTTTTGGATCTTCTAGATTTGTTTGGGATACCCGTTGTGGGTGTTGATGATTTTGAAGCCGATGATGTGATGGCCACATATGCGCAGATTGAAAGAGGCCCGATAAGAATTGTTACTGGCGATCGGGATCTATTTCAAATGGTTGATGACGATCGTGACATCAAAGTTGTCTATCTAGCAAAGGGTATTTCGCAGCACGACTTGGTTGATTTGAACTATGTGTCAAACAAGTATCAAATACCGGGGGAGAGATATGCCCTCTTTGCAATGTTTCGTGGCGACCCATCTGATGGCCTGCCAGGAGTTCGAGGAATTGGTGAAAAAGGTGCAGCGTTGATCGCCAATCATTTCTCAAGTGTGGAGGAGGCACTGACGGGGGCCCACGATGGACATGCCGCGCTCCCGGCCGCCCTTGCAAAGAAGATTATTGCCGGAGCGCACTACCTTTCAATCGCACCTACCGTTGTTCAAGTTGCACGTAACGTTTCGCTGCCGCAAGTAAATCTAGCTATGCCTACTGCCCCTGCCGATTTATCGCAGATCTACCAGTTCAAGGAGCGCTATGGACTCGGTGCCAGCGTGGATCGTTTGATCAGTGCCTTAGGATGGTAAATACTCTTCTAACGGTTCTAGCTGGAGCTCTTTTAAGTGCGGGTTTTGCTCCACTTTCACTATGGTGGGCAGTACCAATAGCTCTGGCGCTGCACATGTACTGCGTTAATAGATGCGCACGGCCATTTCTTAACGTTTTCATATTTGCTTTCACCGTCAATGCAATCGCACTACATTGGACGAGTATTTACGTTGGATCGACCCCTTGGATTATTCTGGCAATCGGACAGGGGCTTCTTTTTACTCCGCTTGGTTTGGCGAAACGCTTTGGGATCGCTTATTACCCCATTTTCTTTATAGTTCTGGAAGAGATTCGTGGTCAATTTCCCTTTGGTGGTTTCGGCTGGCTACGCCTTGCATATACCCAAGCCGATGCCCCTTATAGATCTATTGCCGCAGTTGGGGGAGCGGTGGCTTTGAGCGCTACGACTCTACTAATCGCCCTGTGTATTTTCGCACTATCTCAATCTAGATTAAGTTTCTTTCCCATCTTGCCGCTTTTAATCACATTGATTCCAATTCATGCACAATTGCAGGGGAGCAGCAACGTACTAATGATCCAAGGCGATGTGCCGCAGATTGGTTTAGATTTCAACGCCAGGGCTACGGCTGTTTTCTTCAATCATGTCGCAGCCACCAAGGCAGCACTAGCCGAAGGTGGCAAAGTCGACTTTATTCTTTGGCCAGAAAATGCCGTAGATGTCGATCCATTTACCAACACACAAGTACGAGCAACATTAGATTCATTTACATATCCGATGATTATTGGCGCCGTTATTGGCTCAAACGGTAAGTTGCAGAATGCATCCATAATGTGGTCTAAAGGCGGGCAAGAGGTTTACGTAAAGCAACATTTGACACCCTTTGGTGAGTACATACCGCTGCGATCTTTAGCAGCAGAAATCTCACCGTTAGCCGTTTCAGTTGAGGATTTTTCTCCTGGCACTACATCGAAGATTTTCACCATTAAAGAGGCGAGAATCGCACCAGTTATCTGTTTCGAGCTACTAGATGATCGTTTACTCTCCAATGCGGGGAAAAACTCCAATTTGATAGTTGTTCAAACAAATAGTGCGACCTTTGGAAAATCGCCTGAAAGCCTGCAGCAACTTGCAATTTCGCGCGTTAGAGCGATAGAACATCAACGTAATATCCTCTCGGTATCAACTACCGGAGTTTCTGCAGTAATCGACTACAAAGGAAATGTCGATAATCAAACTCGAATGCATGAGAGCGCACATATATTTACATCCACCGCGTTAATTAATAGTCAGAGCCCACGAGATAGAGCGGGTAATTGGGCTCTAGTCGGCGTCCTAATCTGGCTGCTCATCATCTGCGCAGGACCGCTCCGACGCTATTATTAACGCCGATAAGTTACATTATGTAAAGTAATTCAAAATGGCGCGGGCTTTCTTTTTGAGCCACTCCTATCGATACTCATCCAGGCTCGTGCAGGAACAGACCAGATTACGGTCGCCATGGGCTCCATCGATACGCGATACCGGTGGCCAGTACTTCATGCGCGAGCCGATCGACTCCCCAGGAACTAAGCCATCAAGGAGAACGGGATATCCGCCCTTCTCACGGCTGTATTCGCGCTCCCACTGGCTTGAAAGCATGGAAAGGGCTGTATGAGGCGCATGTCGCAAGGCAGAGCCATCCATACTCACTTTCCCATCGATGATCTCTTGGATCTCTGCGCGAATCGAAATCATCGCATCTATAAAGCGGTGAATCTCTGCGATGTCCTCAGACTCGGTTGGCTCGATCATCAACGTTCCAGCCACAGGAAATGACATCGTTGGTGCATGGAAGCCGTAGTCCATCAATCTCTTTGCAATATCGTCAACGGTGACGCCGCAATCCTTGGTTAATCCTCGGATATCAAGGATGCATTCGTGGGCTACGCGAGCATTTAAGCCGGTGTAGAGCACTGGATATGAATCGTTAAGCCGTGCTGCAATGTAGTTTGCAGACAGGATTGCAACCTGAGTCGAGTGAGTTAAACCCTCTCCCCCTAGCAAACGAATATATGCCCATGAGATTGGCAAGATGCTGGCCGAACCAAATGGAGCAGCTGAAATCGGTCCAGGTCCCGTTATCGGTCCAGCCGAGGGATCCATAGGATGATTAGGTAAAAATGGTGCAAGGTGTGCACGCGAGATTACGGGACCTACGCCTGGGCCTCCTCCCCCGTGCGGAATGGCAAATGTTTTATGTAGATTTAAGTGTGAGACATCTGCCCCAAATTTTCCGGGCTGTGCAACACCAACTAATGCGTTCAAATTCGCGCCATCGACATAGACCTGACCGCCGGCATCATGTACTAGCGCGCAAATTTCTGAGACTGCAGTTTCAAATACTCCATGTGTTGATGGGTATGTAATCATTAACGCAGCAAGTGTGCTGCCGTGCTCGACAATCTTTTGTTTAATGTCATCGAGTGAAACATTTCCATTCTCATCACAATCAACGACGACAACTTTCATTCCCGCCATTACGGCCGAAGCGGCATTAGTTCCATGCGCACTCGAAGGGATCAGGCAGATTTTGCGTCCCTGGTCTCCACGCGAATCATGGTAATTCCTAATCGCAAGCAATCCTGCGAACTCGCCTTGGCTTCCTGCGTTAGGTTGTAGTGATACTGCGTCATAACCGGTGATGGCAATCAACCACTCGGATAGCTGCCCAATTAACTTGCGTGAACCGACGCTCTGATCGGCTGGAGCAAATGGATGAATTGACGAAAATTCAGGCCATGTCACCGCTTCCATCTCGGTTACCGCATTTAGTTTCATTGTGCAGGAACCCAAAGGAATCATCGTGCGATCGAGTGCTAAATCCTTATCGGCTAGATTGCGTAGATATCGCATCATGCCGGTTTCACTGTGATTTGTATTGAAGACAGGATGAGTTAAAATTTTGCTCGTTCGCAGTAGTTTTGCAGGAATCTTCTTTCCACTCATATCCTGCAATCCCAAAATTGCGAGAACTTCTGCAAAAACCTCTTCAGTTGTCTCCTCATCAAAGCAGACTCGCAATGCAGTATCGCTCACTTTTGCAAAATTGATTCCAGCGGCGATCGACTTTGCATGTATGGCATTGGCATCATTGACACCAATGTGGACGGTATCGAAGACAACATCATCCCCACCATTTGTTGCAGCATAGAGACGAGATGCAAAATCATTGACTCGCTCTGCAATTTGTCGAAGACCAGCTGGACCATGCCACATTGCGTAGAATGCGCTCATGTTTGCCAAGAGAACTTGGGCGGTGCAGATATTTGATGTTGCCTTGTCACGTCGAATATGTTGTTCACGAGTTTGCAGTGCTAAACGAAATGCAGGCCTGCCGGTGGTATCAATACTTTGGCCTACTAAACGGCCAGGCATTGAACGTTCTAATCCGTTTCGAACTGCTAAAAAGCCTGCGTGCGGTCCACCAAATCCCATTGGTACGCCAAATCGTTGTGAAGTTCCGACCGCTATATCTGCACCCCACTCCCCTGGGGCTTTCAATAGCGTCAAGGCAAGAAGATCGGTCGCTGCGATAACTAGCGCATCACGTGAATGTGCGTAGTCGGCAAAGCTTGTGTAATCAATTACGGTCCCTGTTGTGTCTGGGTATTGAAGTAAAGCTCCGAAGAACTCACCTTCGTAACCACCTGCAACCACGTGGCCAGAATCAATCTCGACCACCTTGATACCTAGTGGCTTGGCTCGCGTGTTAACAACTGCCTTTGTTTGAGGGTGAACATGCTCTTCGATCAAGAAGACCGCATCATCGCTTAGCTTTGAGGCGCGTCGAGCAAGAGTCATCGCCTCGGCAGCTGCCGTGGCCTCATCTAGCATCGATGCATTTGAAATATCTAGCGCTGTGAGCTCACAAATCATGGTTTGAAAGGCGAAGAGCGCTTCAAGGCGGCCTTGAGATATTTCAGGTTGATAAGGCGTGTAAGCGGTGTACCACGATGGATTTTCTAAAACATTTCTCTTAATAACGGGAGGAACAATGGTTCCGTAATACCCTGTTCCGATCAATGAGCGAAAAACTTTATTCTCTGATGCGATAGAACGAAGCTCTGCAATTACTGCAACTTCACTCTTTGCACTATCTAAAGCTTTTTCGATTACTCCGCCTATCGCAATATTTGCGGGAACAACATCGGCGATAAAGGTGGTCAGATTTGCATAACCAAGCTTCTCCAGCATTAACTTTTGATCTGCTGTGGTAGGTCCAATATGGCGCCGCGAAAAGGAGTCGTTTTCAATCATGGCTACAGCGTATGACTAATTAAGCGCCTTTGCTCTTACGTCGAAGGGAGAGCTCGTCGTTACTTTGGCCACTTACTATCTGCCCATTAATTTCACCCTGCAATACAAGTAGTGAGCCCTCGACCTCGTGCCAGACCTTGCCAACGGCGATACCAAAAACGCCCTGGCCTCCAGCAAGAAGATCGATAATCTCATCAGAGCTTGTGCACTCATAGATTGAGGCGCCATCACTCATCAAAGTAATTCGCTCTAAATCTGTCACTCCCCTAGTACGCAGGTGATCAACTGCAGTTCTAATATTTTGAAGAGAAACGCCTGCATCAAGTAGGCGTTTAACAATCTTCAACACCAAGATGTCGCGAAATCCATAGAGACGTTGAGTTCCCGATCCGCTAGCCGTTCTAACACTTGGCTCAACTAGCGAGGTGCGCGCCCAATAATCTAATTGACGGTATGTAATGCCTGCAGCCGAACATGCGGTGGCGCCGCGGTAGCCGATCTCTAACTCTTGGGAAGTCACGTAAAGCTCGATTCTCTTGGGGAGTGCAGGTAAATCTAAGCCACTGGCCCGAGGCTTTCAATGACCGACACGGTCGAAACCTCAAGTAGAGATTTAGTGTTTTGAGCCTATCCTGCGAAGTCTTCCGGGTTGATCTCATCGAGAAAGGCGCGAAAACGCTCAACCTCCTGGTTCTCGGCCCCGGCCTCTGCGGGAATCTCTATCGCTGCCTCATCTAGAAGCTCTGACTCGGCCAAAATATTGCTCTGAGTGCGAAGGGCTAGTGCTATCGCATCTGATGGTCTAGCTGAAATCGTTCGCAACCCTTGGCCGGAATCCCGTACAAGCAGGGATGCGTAAAAGACGCCATCCTTCAAATCTGTTAAATGCACGGCGGTGAGAGTTGCATCTAGGGCCTCAACTATCTCGCGCATCAAATCATGTGTCAGCGGTCTAGGCGGCTCCAAACCCTGTTGCGCAAAGGCGATGGCTGTAGCTTCGTGTGCTCCAACCCAAATCGGCAGGAAACGACTCCCCTCAATCTCTTTGAGAAGAACTATCGGTTGATTGGATGGCATCTCAACGCGTACGCCGACAACCTCCATATTAATTAACATCTACTTAGGGACGCAGGCGATGAAGTCCACCACGTACGAGCGCGGCATGAAGTCGGATCGAGAGCGAGGCGATCTCTTTCTGAACTTCTTGGGCCCGGGCCTTAGATTCAGTTGACTTCTGTCGAGTAAGTGGAGTGATGACCTGTTCTATTAGACCAATCTCACGATCTGCAGCCGACTTAAATGAACGTAAGTGCCGGGCCTCGATACCGAAGCTGGCCATCTCGGTGACTGCCTTACCAATTGCAAGAGCGTCGCCATCGTAGTGGCGTCCGCGTGGTGCGATTAGGCCATAACTTTCAATCTCAACCAACTGCTCATCGCTAAGACCTGAGTTCTTGAGCAGCTCTTCACGTGAGAGTCGCATCTCACTGACTTCGGCAAATGCATTTGGTGCGATCTGGCCATCAATAGTTGCCAGAGCTACCGTTGGGTGTGACACACCTGCAATCGAGGCTGGTTGCAGCCCACGATCTAGGGCATCGAGATTATCCTTAATAACTTTTAAGGGTAGATACTGATCTCGTTGGGCAAGTAGAACATATCGCAAACGCTCCAAATCAGAGCTTGTAAATTTGCGGTACCCCGATGGCGTTCGTTGCGGTTCAATCAAACCCTCTGATTCAAGAAATCGAATCTTTGAAATCGTGATATCAGCGAAGTCGCCACGTAATCGGTTGAGAACTTCACCGATGCTTAAATATGCGCGGGCTGGTACAGCCATTAGAAATCCCCTGATCCGATAGTCATTGTTGTGAACTCTGTGTCTTACCAGTTACAAAAAGCAAGTGGAACTTCCCGATTTGAATCTCATCCCCCGAGCGCAATAGAGAGTGCGTTACAGAGGCATTGTTGACATAGGTCCCATTTAATGAAGCGCAATCACGTAATGTAAAACCCGCCGCACTCTTTTCAATTACTGCATGCGAGCGTGAAACAGTCACATCATCGAGAAAAATCGCGTTGGAAGTAGATCTGCCAATAGTTGCGCCCTCATCTGTGATGAGAAAACGTGAGCCCTTATTCTCTCCCCGATTAATAAGCACCATAGCTTTGCTGCCACCAGAGCTCTGTATCTGCGCAATTACCTCTTGATCGACCTCATTTAATGAGGCTACATACTCTTCAAGGCGGCCCGCGGGAGAAGTAACATCTGGCCTCGATGAGAGGTGCAGGGTGCTTGTTAGTTCGTTAGCCGACTGCTCCACCTATTAACCCCTTTACTCTCAACCTTAGGCTGAGATTAAAGGGCTACTGCGATTTGGTCAAGCCGTTAACTCGCCGTATTCAACTGCGCTGAGTAGATCCGTTGGTGTTACTGAGACCTCAATTGTGACCAGCCAACCGGCACCATAAGGATCTGAGTTGATTGATTCTGGAGTTTTTGCTAGGGCATCGTTAATAGAAAGGACTACACCTGAGACAGGTGCGTATATCTCTGAAACCGATTTCGTAGATTCAACTTCGCCGCAGACTTTACCTGCACTCACGCTTTCGCCAACTTTAGGCAGTTGTACATAGACGATGTCACCTAGCGCAGCCTGTGCGTAATCGGTAATTCCCATGGTGAAAATAGAGCCATCAATGGATACCCATTCATGCTCCTTGGTGTATTTGAGATTATCGGGAGTTGCCGACATGTGCGCCTCTTATCTGCGAAATCGCTTCGCGTGCATAACTTATACCTGTTGAAATGTAGAGGGCAACACCCCACATTGCAAAACTCCAACCTAGAATAAAAGCTAGAGTGGCAAATGCGCTTGTGCCGTGAGCAAGTAGCAAGAATGGAAATGCATAGAGAAGATTGAAGGTCGCAGCCTTACCCAAGTAGGTAACCCGCAACGCTCCATGTCCTGTCCGCGTCAGGGCAATAGTCAAAAATCCCAAGATCACATCTCTAGAAATCAATACAAGAATCATCCATAACGGCACGATTTCCCGAACTAGAAAGACAAGTAAGGTTGCAAGAATATAGAGCCGATCGATGGCAGGATCTGCTAGCTCGCCAAAACGAGAGGTCTGCCCCCATGCACGAGCCAGTTTCCCATCAAAATAATCGGTAGCCCCGCCGATGGCTAAAACTAGAATCGCCCAACCATCTGCATGAAGATGCAGAGTTAAGTAGATGAAGAGCGGAATCCCCAGAAATCGTGCGAAAGTTAGGGCGTTAGGGATGGTTAGTAGTGAGGGCTTCATCGAACTAATCCCGCTCTTTGACCCGAATCGCCACCTGTACTGGAGTTCCAGGAAAGCCAAACTCTTCGCGTAGGCGACGTTCGATAAAGCGTCGATAAGAGGCCTCAATCCAGCCACTTGAAAAGACAACAAACTTTGGTGGGGCGATTCCGGCTTGAGTTGCATAGTAAATCTTTGGCTGCTTGCCTCCTCGAACCGGAGGCGGAGTTGCTCCGATTAGCGCGCCAAGGAATGAGTTCAACTTGGCGGTAGGCACCCGTCGCTCCCAACTATCTAGAGCTGTGCGAATAGCCGGTGCTAGACGATCTCTGTGCCAACCTGTTTTGGCGGCGACGTTTACACGTTGGGCCCACTCAACTTGATCAAGATGTCTATCAATCTCGCGATCTAACTGATCTCTGCGATCTTCATCGACTAAGTCCCATTTATTCATCACAATAACCATCGCTTTACCGGCCTCTTCAACCATTGTGATAACTCGCAAATCCTGCTCCGTGATCGGCTCTGATGCATCCAGAACTACAACTGCAACTTCGCAGCGCTCAAGTGCGCTTTGAGTGCGAAGGGATGCGTAGTAATCCGTACCCGAGGCCTGATTGGCGCGTTTCTTTAATCCCGCCGTGTCGATAAATCTCCAGGTCGACCCACCAAACTCAATCAACTCATCAACAGGATCTCTAGTTGTTCCTGCCACATCATCGACGATAGAGCGGTTCTCCCCCGCTAGCGCATTGAGCAGTGATGATTTACCCACATTAGGTCGTCCAATCAATGCAACTTTGCGATAACCATCTTGTGTTTGAGCTCGGCCAACTTCAGGAAGTAGCGCGACTACATGATCCAGAAGATCTCCGCTACCTCGACCGTGCAGAGCCGATACAAAGTAGGGCTCACCTAAACCTAAACTCCATAAGCCGTGAGCATCGGACTCTTCGCGTTCACCATCGACTTTATTGCCGATAAGAATTAGTGGTTTCTTTGCTTTACGCAGGCGCTGTACGAGAATGTCATCTTCATCCAAGGCTCCAACTTGTGCATCAACTACGAAAGCTAAAACATCGGCCTCTTGCATTGCAACCTCTGCCCCGGCACTTACTTGAATTGAAATTCCATCGGGCTTGGCTTCCCACCCGCCAGTGTCCATGACGATGAAGCGTCGACCACCCCACTCGCACTCATACTGCACGCGATCTCGTGTAACCCCTGGCGTATCTTCCACGATCGCCTCGCGACGGCCAATAAAGCGGTTGATTAGCGTAGATTTTCCCACATTCGGACGACCCAAAATTGCAACTATGGGAAGACCGAGCAACGAGCGCTCACGTAAAAGCTCCCAAATTCGCTCGGTTGTCTCATCTATATCTAAGTAGGTTGAATCAATCTCCACGGCATTCTGAGCAATAGCTAGCGGGGAAACCTCACGAGTTGAGTCAATTTCATCTCTATGGTTAAGCGAACTTCGGACATCTATATTCTTATCCTCAGTTTCACCCTCTCGGCGCATGGTTCGCGCATCTAAGTCTGCAGTTAAATAGATTTTAAGCGCGGCATCGGGTACAACAACGGTTGCAATATCTCTGCCTTCAACAACTATTCCTCTTTCCGCGCGATCGATAATCAAACGTTGTATTTTCAATAATTCATTTCGAATCTCGGGCATCGCACTTATGCGACTCACATTTTCAGTAACCGATGAGCCACGTATGGCATGTGTTATTTGAGTATCGCCGACGAAAACTTGTGGATCGTGAGGATCTGAAACAAAGCGGATAGGAGAGCTCTTTAGGATTGAAAGAATTTCTTTTGCCGTTTCAACTTTGTTTTCTAATGCAAGCCAGGTGATCGCTCTATAAAGTGCGCCGGTATCTAAATAACTCCACCCTGCTCGAATTGCTATCGCTTTAGAAGTACTCGACTTACCTGCCCCACTTGGGCCATCAATTGCTACGACTATGCCCATGTCATGAGCCTACTTCTATTTCAGGATCGGATGAACGTTCCATCCGATCGAAGATAAGTGATCGGATAGAGATTGAGCATCTGATGCCGAAAGCGCTAATGTAATGAGCGCATTTAATTGTCCCGGTGAGTGCTCGATAGTGAGATCTTCTACGTTAACTTCAATCTTGGCGCACTCATTAAAAATCGCAGCCAACTGGCCTGGCTTATCATCGATAACGATTGGTAAAAATGTATATTCGCGCGCTTTCCCACCATGCTTTCCTGGAATACGGGCGCGCGATGTTGCACCCCTTTTAATGAACTCGGCGATTTTTTCCGGCTGATCTAAACTCTCTAACAAATCACCCAACTCTTTGTGCATCCCAGCTAGTTGCCTGCCAATCTCATCGCGATTGGAATAGATAATCTGACTCCACAACAAAGGATCTGAGGCAGCGATGCGCGTGGTATCCCGAAGTCCGGCACCTGATAGTTCTAGCCACTGCACCGGTGTCTGCCCCAGTGAAACACCGAGCAGGCTTGAGGCGATCTGTGGCAGATGGGATATCGCTGCCACCGCTTGGTCATGCTCGTGCGCACTCAGGTAGTGGGCGCTAGCTCCAGTTAGTGCGATTAACTCTTCAACTAGCGCCAGTGAACTAGGTGCGCACTCAGGGGTCGGGGTCAGAATCCAACTGCGAGTGGCAAAGAGATCGCCTCGTGCACCGTGAGCTCCCCCGATTTCACGACCTGCCATTGGGTGAGTCGGGACAAACTGGGCCATAGGCAGTGAAGATTCCTCTACATGAACTATAGGTTCACATTTAACACTGCCGACATCCATAAAGGTCGCGTTAGGGTTTAAAGAAAACTCACTCTCTATGACCAAGGGCAGCGCTGGAGTAGGAAGGGCGAATATCACTAACTCTACCTCTGCAAGATTAGCTCCTCCGGCAAGATCGTTGGCCAAGGCCTCTGCTCCCGGATCGATATCTCTTATCTCGACGGCGACTCCACGGGCTGAGAGCGCCAGTGCAATAGAGGTGCCGATTAATCCCGAGCCTACGATGCGTACCTTTTTGAGCATTATTGCGCGATATCTCGACGCAGAGCTTGAGCGCCGTGAAGGTAGATATGGGAGATTTGCCCATCTGGTGCGCTACTTTCGCAGTGCATCATGACTCGAATAGTGCGAGCTAGGGCCCCTGGAACATCTACCTCTACAGCTCCGATTAAAGGCACGGACTCAAAACCGATCTCACGGCAGGCCGCAGCTGGAAAGGCGGCCGTCAAATCCGGAGTCGAGGTGAAGATCACCGAGATCACAGCACTAGGCGTGAGCGAGTTGGAACGCATCATCGCCCCAATAAGCTCTTGGACTCCAGCGCCGATCGCCTCAGCTGTATTGGCCTGGACCTGCGTTGCCCCACGTATGGCTCTCATTCTCATAAGCTAAGCCTACCTTCCCCGACGTATATTGGTGGAGATTTCAAACTCCCTTAAATTACTAAATGTTTTATAGATATAGCGATATTACGACTTTTGTAAACCTTAACTCTCCTGAACTCCCCTACCCAATCCCTTTCATGCAATATCGATAAATCGTTATACAGAGCCTAGAATACGCTCAGCAAATATCGACTAATCTCTTTTAAACTTTCCTTTTATAGTTTTATCGACAAACCGTTTTTTACTGTATTGTAGATTTATAGTTAAAAGGTTAAAGATTTAAAACATTTCGTAGATTTGTTAACTCTCCATTATTGAGATCTCGCCAGCGGCCCTCCGGTGTATCCCCCAGGGAGATCGGACCGAATTTAGTTCGAATCAAACGAAGAACATCTACCTCCACGGCCTCCATCAACCGTCGGATGATGTGATAGCGACCCTCATGGATAGTGACTTCAATCCATCGTGGCGAGAGCTCTTTAAAGTTTAAGACCCTGCCCATTCCATCCTCGAGTTCGACTCCCTTTAAAAGTGTCTTATCGACGCCTGTGGGCAGCTTTCCGTCGTATTCAATAATGTAGGTTTTTTCAAGCCCGAAAGAGGGGTGCGTTGCCCGAAATGTAAGGTCGCCATCGTTGGTTAATAGTATTAAGCCCTCGGAGTCTTTATCCAAGCGACCCACGTGAAATAACCTCTCACGGCGAAGATCTATAAAATCACTTAAAGAGGGGCGGCCATCGGGGTCGTACATGGTTGACAAAACACCTTTTGGTTTATGAAGTGCAAGATAACTCTTAGTCACTGAGCGCGTTATTGTCTCACCATCAACTGCTACTTCAACCTTTTCAGGGTCGAATTTGGAGCCCATCTCTCGAATAGCTACTCCATCGACTGTGACACGGCCGGACTCTATGAGTTCATCTGCGCCGCGACGGCTTGTTATCCCAGCATCTGCGATGATCTTGTTAAGGCGCATATCGCCCATGGCTGTCTCCCGACTGTCGGAGGCCAGTTTAGCGCTAAGGCTACTCGGTTAGCGAATCGAGAATATCGTCTAAGCCATCGAGATTCGGTAGATATGGAGCTAGCGCCGGCAGATCCTCAAGAGAGTTCAACCCTAAACGCTCCAGAAAATAGCTAGTCGTGGTGTACAAAATAGCCCCAGTCTCGTGCTCCAGACCCGACTCCTCGACCAGACCTCGTGTAATAAGGGTCTTCATGACAGCCTCTACGTTTACTCCACGGATCGCCGATACGCGGGCACGGGAAACGGGCTGGCGGTAGGCCACTACTGAGAGCGTCTCAAGGGCCGCCTGCGTCAACCTCGACTGCTGCCCATCGAGGACAAACCTCTCAACCACGCTAGCCATATCTGGATGGCTATAGAAACGCCACCCCCCACCGATCTTCTTGAGGGCAAAACCGCGCTCCTGATAGCTATCGGCTAGATTGATCAGAGCGGCATCGATCTCATCGACGGTTCGCTCGAGAACTTGGGCAAGGGTAATCTCAGTTACCGGCTCATCGACGACCATTAGGATCGCCTCGATAGAACGCTCTACTTCTACATTAGACATTTTCGCTACTTTCGTTTATATCTTCGGGCTCTAGAACTACTGGGATATCAAACTCATCGCTTACTTCGACCTCACCCGTTAGGGAGCCGGTCCAAGAGATTTGAAGCTCGCCCAGGGCTATTACCTGATTAAAGCGCAGGACGCCCTGGCGGTAGAGATCTAGGAGGGCTAAAAAGCGGGCAACTACGACCAGCGTGCTGTCGGCATCGGATATGAGGTTTCTAAAGGAGAGAGATGTGGCCCTACGTAGAGCTTCAACCACGTGCTTGGACTCCTCGGCCACGCTAACTAGAGGTAGGTGCAGGTGCTCAACCCCAACGACAGGAGCACTCTTGGGGGTCAGGACCCGCTCCGCAATGGCGGCAAAGCGTGACGCCCCCACCCCTATCAACACCTCAGGCAGCAGGGCGCTTAAACCTGGCTCAAGGGAGACGACCCTGGCAAAGGATTTATCCGCCAGGGCGATTCGATCTGCGAAGGTAGCGGCGATCTCCTTAAAGGCTCGGTACTGTAAAAGTCGGGCAAAGAGGATATCCCGCGCCTCAAGGAGGGCTAAATCCTCCTCGTCATCTACCTCTCCGCTTGGAAGTAGGCGGGCCGCCTTCAAATCCAGAAGTGTGGCTGCCACTACGAGGAACTCAGTGGCCTGGTCGAGCCTCCACCCCTCTCCGCTGAGCTCCAAGGCGCGGATAAAAGAGATGAACTCATCTGTGACGATGCTCAGAGAGATCTCGGTGATATCCATTTTATGCCGTGAAATCAGCTGCAAGAGAAGGTCAAAGGGGCCATCGAAGTTATCTAAATGGACGGAGAAGGCTCCCGTACTGGCGGCGTTTACATCGGTCGCCTCTTCCATCGATAGATCCATGCACGCACCCTACTTCACAGTTGCCCCAGTTCGTTGTAACGCGTAGGCTCCCGCCATATCTAGAAAGAGGTTTGACGTTTGAGCGCTAAATCGACAATTCGTGAAGAGGTATCTACCACCTCCACGCTCCTTGGCAAGAAGCCACAGAGCTTTCCAATACCTGCGGCCATTACTGAGCATGGCCGTGCCAAGGTCATTGCAATCTTTAATCAAAAAGGCGGAGTCGGCAAGACCACGACAACTATTAATTTAGGTGCATCTCTTGCCGAACTTGGTCGCAGAGTTCTCCTCGTCGACTTCGACCCTCAGGGGGGCCTTTCTTTGGGCCTGGGAGTAAACGCTCACTCGCTGCCACTTGAGCAGACTGTGTACTACGCCCTTATGACACCGACCGCTTCGGTCGAGACGATAGTTCTAAAATCATCTGTCCCAGGTTTAGATTTTCTTCCTGCTAACCGAGATCTTGGTACGGCAGAGACTACTTTGGGAGCTGAAATTGGCGGCCAGCAGTATTTAAAGCGCGCACTTACAGCCATGCGCGATTACTACGACGTAATTCTTATCGATTGTCAGCCAACCATGGGCCAGTTGACCATTAACGCATTGGTTGCAGCCGATGAAGTAATCGTTCCTTTGCAATGTGAATATTTTGCACTTCACGGCTTTATTGAATTGAAAGGCAATCTAGATAAGGTTAAGAATTTTCTGAATCCAAATCTCAATCTCATTGGAATTTTGGCAACAATGTACGATAAAAAGACATCGCATAATCGCCAAGTTTTAGAGAGAATTCTCGAGCAGTTTCCAGCCGATGTCTTTGAAACTATTATTGCAAAAACCATCCGCTTCCCTGAAACTACTGTGGTTGGTGAACCTATTACGACGTACGCATCTTCATCAGATGGTGCCGCCTCGTATCGACGACTTGCCCGTGAACTAATCGCCCGAGGAGGCGCACGATGACCCGTAGAGCAAACCTTCCTGGTGCCGACGAACTATTTCGTTCAACCGCACCGGCACTTAGCTCAGTTCCTACAACCCAAGAGGTAAGTGCTCCCCTGGTTCCACCCTCGATTGCAACTCCAAAAGCGCCATCAGTAAAAAAGGGCGTGCGTTCTATTGCACGTCGTCGCGTCACAACTGTTGATCACTCTCCATCGGGCCGCGAACGTCATGATGAGAAAATTACTGTCTATCTCTCTGCCGATGAGCTCTATGACCTTGACCAGGCCAGACTGCTTCTTCGTGGTGATTTAGGCCTTGCCGCCGATCGTGGACGCATTGTTCGTGAGTCGATCGCAGTCATCATCGCAGATCTAGAGGCAAAGGGCGATCAAAGTATTTTGGCACGCAGACTGCGCGGACTTTAAATCTACAATTAAGCTCTTGGGTGTGCCATTGAGTAACTTTCGCGAACTTTGTCGATAGTTATCAAGGTGTATATCTGCGTTGTCGTTACAGAGGCATGACCGAGAAGCTCTTGTACCACTCGGATATCTGCGCCACCATCTAGTAGATGTGTTGCATATGAGTGTCTAAAAACATGCGGTGAGACCTTGCCTGCAAGACCGGCCGCTTCGGCCGCATTCAGAACAATTGTCCAAGCCGACTGTCGCGTGAGTCTGCCGCCTCTGGAGTTAAGAAATAGCGATGCACTGTGCGTTGCAGCTTTGGAGGCAAGGGATGGACGTAATCTAACTTTGTAATCATCGATGGCTTTCATAGCGTATGAACCCAAAGGAACTATTCGCTCTTTTGAACCCTTTCCCCGAAGTTTCAAAACAGTAATCGGGCCATCCTGGCTTTCAACAAGGTTTAAATCCGTCAGATCTATGCCAATTAACTCACTAACACGCGCGCCGCTGCCATAAAGTAGTTCAATAATCGCGCGGTCACGGATAGTAATGAGATTGCCTTCATGAAATGAAGCATCGATTAGAGATCCAATTTCATCAACCGTTAACGCCTTAGGAAGCCTTCGATGAGATTTGCCGGCGACTATCTCTAACGTGGGGTCAACTAGACCATATTCGAGCTGGCCATATCGGAAGAAAGTTCTAAGTGTAGATTCAACACGATTAATACTTGAAGTCGATAACTGTGCATCGCGAAGGCTCACTTCAAACTCTGTTATGAACTGTGAATCAATCTCTTCAACGGGCATCGAGCCGAGAAAAACAGCAAACTTGGCTAAATCTCGACGATATGCGGCAATTGAGTTTGAGGCTAGACCTCTCTCGATCGCACAGTAGTTTAGAAAAGATTGCGCGAGAGCATCAAAGCTGTGTGTGCTCGTAACCATGAGCATCTGCTACTGCGGCATAGAAAATCTCTCCATCATGGACGTTTAGACCCTTGGCTAGATTCAAATCTCTAGTACACGCCTGTCTCCACCCTAAATTTGCAATCGAAAGGGCGTATGGCAGGGTCGCGTTTGTGAGTGCATATGTTGAGGCGACCGGCACGGCTCCGGGCATATTTGCAACGCAATAGAATATGGAGCCATGAACGGGAAAGGTTGGCTCTGCATGTGTCGTTGGTCGACTATCTTCAAAACAACCACCTTGATCGATTGCGATATCGACTAGAACCGAGCCAGGCTTCATTGTTGATACCAAAGCATTTGAAACCAACTTTGGTGCCTTAGCTCCAGGAACAAGAACTGCGCCGATTACCAAATCAGCTAAGCGAACTTCGCGTTCAATGGCATGCACCGAGGCGGCCAACGTCTTTATCCGCCCAGCAAATACGGTATCGATATAGGCCAATCTGCTCAACGATCTATCAAAGACTGTGACATCTGCGCCCATGCCCGCGGCGATAATAGCTGCATTTAATCCTGAAACTCCCCCGCCAATGACAACTACGCGCCCTGGTGCAACACCAGGTACACCACCAAGTAGAACTCCACGGCCGCCATTAGGACGTTGCAAAGCAGTTGCGCCTACCTGAGTTGCTAAACGTCCAGCCACCTCACTCATCGGTGCAAGCAATGGCAGTGCGCCATTAACTTCTACCGTTTCATAGGCGATAGCTGTTGTGTGGCTGGCAATTAGAGCATCTGTGCAAGGCTTCGATGCAGCTAAATGAAGGTAAGTGAAGAGTATTTGGCCTTTACGCATCTTTGGGTATTCAACTGCAATAGGTTCTTTCACCTTTAATATTAAATCTGCAGCGCTCCAAATAGCATCAGCGTCTGCAACGATGCTCGCACCTGCATCAATATAGTTTTGATTCGTCAGAGCCGATCCAGTTCCGGCACCATCTTCGATAAGAACGCTGTGGCCACTGGCGACAAACTCGCTAACGCCTTCCGGGGTGATAGCAACTCTTGATTCGTGAACTTTGATCTCTTTTGGAACGCCAACAATCATCTGAAGTTAACCTTTCGCTGCTACTGCGGCAGCGATCAATCCAACAAATAGTGGATGCGGCCGGGTTGGACGGGATCGAAGCTCAGGATGAGCTTGCGTACCTACGTAGTAAGGATGCACCTCTTTAGGCAGTTCCACAAATTCGACTAAATCAAGCTCTCTATTAAAGCCAGAAAATACCAGACCTGCCGCCGATATCTGATCCCTGAACTTATTATTTACTTCATATCGATGGCGATGTCGTTCAGATATCTCTTTTGCGCCATAGGTATTGGCTACAACCGAGCCGACAAGTAAATCGGCCTTATAGAGGCCCAAACGCATAGTTCCGCCCATGTCTTGATTACCAGCTACGACATCTAGTTGATTCTGCATCGTTGCAATCACCGCTGTGCCTGTATCTGAAAACTCGGCCGAGACTGCATCAGTGATTCCGGCCAAATGTCGCGCCGCTTCGATAACCATGCATTGCAAACCTAAACATAGACCCAATGTTGGTATCTTGTTTTCTCTAGCATATTTAAGTGCGCCGACTTTGCCTTCAATGCCACGAATTCCAAAACCACCGGGAACGCAGATTGCGTCGACGTTTTTTAGATTCTCCGTCGCACCTGCTTGAGTTTCACACTCATCGCTTGCGATCCAGAGAATTTCAATTTTAGCTTCATTTGCAAAGCCTCCTGCACGTAAAGCTTCAGATACTGATAGATAGGCATCCGGCAAATCGATGTATTTACCCACTAAACCAACACGAATTGTGTGTTTTGGATGATGAACTTTTTCAAGCAGGTTATCCCATTCACCCCATACAACATCATGACATTTAAGACCTAGTCGATTAACAACATAACTATCCAGACCCTCTGCATGCAATACCTTTGGAATATCGTAAATTGAAGGTGCATCAACTGCCGCCACGACAGCAGCCAAATCGACATCGCACATAAGCGATATCTTCTTCTTAACTGTAATCGGAATCTCACGATCTGAGCGAAGAACGATTGCATCAGGTGCGATACCTATACTTCGTAGAGCGACAACTGAATGTTGCGTTGGCTTAGTCTTCAACTCGCCCGATGGACCAATGTATGGAACAAGAGAAACATGCAGGTAGAAGACGTTGTCTCGACCTACCTCTTGGCGAATCTGTCGAGCAGCCTCCAAAAAGGGTTGCGATTCAATATCTCCTACCGTGCCGCCAATCTCTGTAATGACGATATCTATATCAGGTGCTGCCATGGCGCGAATGCGCTCTTTAATCTCATTTGTAATATGTGGAATGACTTGAACGGTCTCGCCTAAATACTCTCCTCGACGCTCGCGTGCAATAACTCGCGAATAGACCTGACCGGTCGTGACGTTGGCAGAGCCATGAAGGTTTGTATCGAGGAATCGCTCATAGTGACCAATATCCAAATCCGTCTCTGCACCATCATCTGTAACGAAGACCTCGCCATGTTGAAAGGGATTCATAGTCCCTGGATCGACATTGAGGTAGGGATCGAGTTTTTGCATCGTCACGCGAAGTCCACGTGCAACCAATAGTCGGCCTAATGAGGATGCGGTCAATCCCTTACCTAAAGATGAAGCTACTCCGCCAGATACAAATAGATGTTTCGTCACATGTTGCTCGCCCATGGGAGTCAAACCTATCACTCAATAGGGCCCTAGCCTTACAGCCGAAGCGAAAGCAGCTCGGTGGCGTGTTCGCGAGCACTCACTGAGTTCTCTAGCCCGGCAAGCATGCGGGCGATCTCCTCAATGCGATCATCTCCAGTAACTTTTCTCACATCACTTTGGCTAACTGTCCCAGTCTCATCTTTTTCTACCACAAAATGTGAATCGGCCCATGCGGCTACCTGTGGCAGATGTGTTACGACAATGACTTGAGCATGTTGCGAGAGTTTATAGAGGCGTCTTCCTACTTCAATGGCTGCTTTACCGCCGACACCTGCATCGACCTCATCAAATACATATGTTCCAACGGGATGAGATCCAGCGATTACAACTTCCAACGCCAACATCACTCTCGACATCTCTCCACCACTTGCCCCTTTTGCAAGTGCAATTTGCGGACCATCCTTATGAGAGCTGATATACATAGAAATCTCATCACATCCCACTGATGTAAAATCAGACTCCTTCAACGCCGCATAATCCGCGCTAGCGATTTTTACTATGAAAGAAGTATGTGGCATTGCCAACTCACGAACTTCATCAGTAACGGCAGCACTTAAAGCAGATGCGGCGATACCTCGAAGTTTTGTCAGCTCTTGGGCAGAGCCCAGCATCGCCTTCTTGGCCGCTGATAGATCTAACTCCAACTCTTTAAGGCGATCATCTCCGCCCTCTAAATCGGCGATCGCACTAGCCGATGTTAGAAATTTGCCAACCAACTCGTCGGCTTCAAAATCCGTAGCCCCTGATCCACCGTATTTCTTTATCAATATCTTTATATCAGCAGCCCTTGTATTTAGAGCATCTAGATGAGCGGGATCGGCCTCTAGAGAGTCAAGATAGGAGGCTAGAGATGAGCGCACGTCATCTAGGAGAAAGAATGCCTCACTGGTGTTTGCATAAATCGCATCTAGTGCGACGTCTTTGGATCTGGCCGAATCTAAAGCGCGGCGCATCAAAGCGATGGCAGATAGCGCTCCGGTGATTTCGCCATCGAGGCTATCTCTAGCCGTGGCTGCGGCAATGCGCAGCTCTTCAACGTTCGACAATCTCTCAATCTGAGCCAGGATCTCTGCATATTCACCGGTCGTAAAGTTAAGTTTCGCAAATGCTTTAGCAAAATCGCGTAGTTGGCCAAGCTCCTGCTCGGCCTTATCTAGGTTTTTACGAAGTTCAGCGATGCGCAATTTAAGCGCGTGATAGTGGCTAAAATCTTGAGAGTATCGTTGCATCGATTTGGCTAACTCCTCTCCGGCAAATCTATCCAGAAGCTCTCGCTGTTTTGCCGCCTTACCGATACTTGCATTAGCGCTCTGCGCATGAATCTCTATAAGTAGCTCGCTTACTTGAGTTAAAACGCTGGCAGTGACTGAAATTCCATTGCTAGAGGCCTTGCTCTTTCCATCGGCCGATACCGAACGAGTCATAATCAACTCGCCATCTTCGATTACAACACCGGCCTCTTCAAAACCTTCACAGTGACGCTCTGGAATAGTAAAACGCCCGCTTGCAATCATGCGTTCGCTACCTTTTCGTACCAACGCTATATCTGCCTTGCCACCCAAAATTAGATTAAGCGCCGTCAAAACCATCGTCTTTCCCGCACCAGTTTCACCGGTCAATACAGTAAGACCTGGCGATATCTCCAAAGTGGCTTGATCGATGACACCGATCGAACGAATCGTTATCTCATCGAGAAGTGTGCGCTCACTCACCGCGCCAACCTTGAATTGGGAGTTTGAACTTTGCAACCAGACGATCGCTAAAGAGCGTATTGGACAGATGCGCCAACTTAACAATTGCTGCATCTTTGGTGATGTGGACTCGATCTCCGGCTACCAAATCAAAGTTTCGTAGTGAGTCGGCCGAGAGTAAACCCTCGGCTGATTCGATGCGTACAACGATTTCAGATTCCGGTGAAATAACTAAAGGGCGCGAAAAGAGCGCATGGGCCGAAATAGGCAGTACTACAAGTGCATCGACTCCCGGCCAGACCACAGGGCCACCGGCTGAAAAAGCATAGGCAGTTGAACCTGTAGGGGTTGAACAAATTAAGCCATCACAACCCCAACGTGAAATTGGTCGGTCATCTATCTCTAGGAATAGTTCAACCATGGTTGCGTGTTGGCGTTCAACGGTGACCTCATTCAAAGCCCAACCCTTTGCAACTTCAGAACCATTTCGAATTACTGAGTACTTTAAAGTCATTCGAGGATCTATCACATACTTCTTCTCAGTGATTGCCTTCACTACACTCTCAAGTGAAACTTGATCAACCTCGGCCAGAAAACCAACATGGCCAAGATTGACCCCCAGCAATGGAATTTGATGAGATCTGGTCACCTGCGCAGCTCGTAACATTGTTCCGTCGCCGCCTAAAACTACTCCAACTTCAAGCTGCGCAAGATCTTCCAGTGCAACATTTGTTACACCAACGATCTCTATATCTGACATGGTGTAGATATCAAAGCCTGCAGATTTAAACTTACTGGCTAACTCGATTGCCGCTGCAACGGCGACGGGACGTGCAGGGTTGCACGCTAGAAATAGGTTGCGCATTAGGAGGGACCCTGCGCTATCGCTTGATCCAAGGCTTCATGATCAATGGCGGGTGCGCCTCTGCGCAGCCAGAGAAAATACTCAACATTGCCTGCAGGCCCAGGAAGTGGACTAGCAACGATAGCCATGGTTCCAAGACCAACGTCAAATGCCGAATCTGCAACATCTATAACGGCGGCTTTTCGCAGATTAGGATCGCGCACAACTCCCCCAGCGCCGAGTTTTTCTCGACCAACTTCAAATTGAGGTTTAACCATGACGACGAAATCAGCCTCCGGCTTTGAAACTGCGGCAAGGGCTGGCAAAACTAACGTTAAAGAGATGAAGCTTAGATCTGCAACAACTAGATCTACAGCCTCGCCAACCTGTTCACCAGTTAAATGCCTTATATTAGTGCGATCGAGAATGCTCACACGCTCATCCGTGCGTAGCGCCCACGCTAACTGCCCATAGCCAACATCGACTGCAACTACATGTGCGGCCTTGCGGCGCAATAAAACATCTGTGAACCCACCCGTTGAGGCACCAGCATCAAGACAACGTCGACCTTCAACAACGACGCCTTTAAAGTCATCGAGGGCGCCGGCGAGTTTATGTCCACCACGGGAGACGAAATCATCGCGTTTTCCAGCCAGTTTAATTGAGGTCTGCGCATCTACCATCGTCGCCGGCTTTGTAGCTGGAATTCCATTTACCAAAACTGAGCGCGACTCGATCAAATCCGATGCATTTTCGCGCGAACGTGCGAGTTCGCGTCGAACAAGCTCGGCATCTAGTCGTATCTTCATTATTCTAGAGAACCGTTAAACCCCATCGATTGATGAAAGAGCGGCAGCCATCGTTGTATGTAGATCTTCGTAGCGCTGTGCGTGGTCATTGACATCCATCGAGTCGATCTCAACTAGTTCGTTACGAACCTGTTCCACCAAACTCTCTCCATCGATTGAGCTCTCCAACTCCATTTACTTACCGCCTTTAGTGGTCGATGCCCTCTTTTTTGGAGCTGCCTTTTTTGGAGCTGCCTTCAAGCGAGCAACCTCTTCCTTTAACGCTTCAAACTCACCACGTTTTACAAAGCCCATCTTAGAAACTGAGCGTTCAACCTCATCTTCGATCTTTACTTTTAGCGCCTCGCCACCCTCGCGCATCCATTGATTGAGCGCTGTGGCCACCTCTGCAGCGCTCTTGTCGCCCTCGGTAACCTTGGTTAGATAGGTGCGCAGCGTGGAGAAAATATCATTTGCCATGAGCTAAGCCTATCTATATTCGGGCTATCTCCAAGGCCTCTACCTGCCAACGACTTTCTAGGCCGTTCTTGCCTTTATAAAAGCGCCGGCGCACGCTCCCCAATATCTCCACCCACTCATTGGGTTTGAGGGTGAGTGCTCGCTTTTGCGTCTTAGTACTCCACGCCGCTATATCTAAGGTATCGACCCCAGCGGCGCGATCTCGTCTAACTATGAGTCGAAACTCAACGACTCTATCACCGCTCGGAAGCTCCTTTTCTATAGCTGGGGCAGAAACGCGACCCCTGAGTAATAGGTCGTTGAGGGAAAAATCAACATCTTCTTCAACTACTTTTACTGCGCGCATTTCATAGCCTCCTTGCTGTGTGGGGGCTACAGAGTGCGATAGCGCAGTGACAATGGCTATCCGGTGTAAGAGATGAGTGTGGATAAGAGCCGAGCTCTATCAAGAAAAATTATTCGGCCCGATCTGCAGCATCTGTGGTCTCATCGACATCTAACTGCGCGCACTTTGCAAACCACTCGCGAGCTTCGTCGCTGCGCCCTGCAACTTCTAACGCATCGGCATAGGCGTAGCGAAGTCTCACAGCCCACTCTTGACTCTCGTTAGATAGATCTTTACATGTAAGAGTGACAACAGCTGCATCTAGCTCGCCCAAGTCACGGCGTGCACCTGCGGCAACGATTCTCATCTCAATCTCTTCAGCTTTTTCTAAACGCTTAACCTCTGGAGAGCCCGCTAAAGCCAAGGCTTTTAGCGGGTTTCCAAGTCCGCGTTCGCAGTCGGCCATAACTGGCCACATAGTGACATCGCCTGAAATTCGATTAGCTGCGCGTAATTCTTTTAATGCAATCTCATAAAAGCCTGCGCGATATGCGGCATAGCCTGCAGACTCTCGAACAACTGCCAAGCGACCTGCGTGATGGGCAGCTGCAACACCATGCTTGTGTGCAAGCAGTGGATCACTATCTGCATACAAAGCTAAGCACTCCAAATGTCGAGAAACTACTTTTGCATTTTCGGATGAGAGTGATAAGAGCTCTGCACGTAGAGATTTATCTAGCTCCTCCCCCGTAATCTCTTCAGGGATATCGGGTTCAAAGATTCGCGGACGCAGGCGTGATTGATCGCGATCCATTGGCGCAGATCGTGTACCCCGAGGATCGGAGCCATCGCGAGTTTGGCGCGGTGCACCTGCTCTATCGGATGAGCCGCCTCTAGCTGGCAAATCCTCACGTCGGCGTGCACTATTTGGTCCTGTTGGCTTTCTCTCCCCCGGTTTAGATCCACGAGGGTTGGAGGGGCGATCAGATGGTGGACGTGAGTTTCGACGCTCTTCCATTGCGATCTCCTCTTTTTCTCTTCTATTTGCTTGCCTATATTTTCATTACCAAGATTACTTCACGTAGAAATAAAAAAGGGGCGCTCGTGAAAGCGCCCCTTTTTATAAAAGAAGTCCGGCGACGTTCTACTCTCCCACAAGGTCACCCTTGCAGTACCATCGACGCTGAGAGGCTTAACTTCCGGGTTCGGAATGGGACCGGG
>WLPT01000018.1 GCA_009698675.1 Actinomycetota bacterium | reverse complement strand
GTGATACTAACTGCCTACAATAATGTAGAAAAACATTTTGAACGTTGGGGTGGCGATTGCGCTCAGGATACCCGAGGCACCCTTCATTCTTGCACCAAGAAGTCAAACATCTTGACAATTAATAACGTGGATGAAAACCGGTACATTGAATCTTATTTCAAAGGGCCATGGTGAGAAGATCTGCATACAAAAAGAGTAAAGACAACTTCTACTAATTCCATTAGGCATTGATTGAACTGATAAGTAATTATATTAAAATAAGATAACGAAATGAATCGATTAGCCGTGGCATTCAAGGCCACTAAAGATCTTATACAGCAATACTTGTTACCGCTTAATCTTGAGAAAGTAATACTATGACAATTCAATGCCAAAGATTCAGGCTGTAAGTTGGTTTTTAGGCTGGTTTTACCTTTCATTAGGGGGCCGTCACAAACAGTTTAGCCTGCCTCAACTGCCATATTCTATTTACCTCATACAAACAACCTTAAGGCTGTAATAATGACTAACAAATTTATATTATTTATAGTGATGCTTTCCTGTTTTACAATCCATGCTCAGGCTGGTACAGGTATATTTTTACAGATAAATAACTTCACCCAAAGTGGTGTCAGTATAAAACAACAGAGTATAAAGAATTGGAAGCCCTCACATTTTACTAACAGTAAAATAATCCCTGCCTGCTCATTAGGTGATAAAGGTAAAGAACAAGAGGTGGGCTTTAAGAGTGATCATAGTCACACTTATACTGAAACTGAAACTGATGTTTTGGGGGACAGCGAACATTCGCTTAATTTACTGGCGCATGTAGTTAGTCCACATGGATATGATACGAATCTAGAATTAAATTATGGCCTGAAACCAAGTGATCTAATCACAAAACAAAATACCTGGGATGTGACTCATGCTATTAGTGGTCGTAGTAGTTGGTATATAGACGCGCTTCTAAGTAACAAGCTTTTACCACCGGGTCTCATAGGTAAAAATTACCTTTATAACGATAATTTTTCTATTGATAGAGTTATGTTTACCTTGCTGCCAAAAATAGAGGATACAAGGCCTCCATGTCCGTTAAGCCAAAGAATTTGGGAATATACATTACTGGACAATTTTGAATCTGCTATTACGGAAAATCCTAATGCCTTCTCTAAAAGCCCCGAATCAGGTCAACTGTATCCAGGATTTTCTTTCAAAACCGAGGATTTATCATCAAATCAGATTAAGTTAAAGGCGGAGCCAATAGTGACAACTAAAAATATTACTAATGAACCCCCTGTCACCCGAGATATAAATTGGCAAACTTCTAAGTCAGTTCCAAACCACGGTGATATGACAATGGCAGGAGTATTATGCAATCACACTGTAACACCTGATGAAAGCCAGACCGCAGGTGCTAAATACACATATACACGAATTGATACAACTACTCTGGAGCATGGTTGGGAGGCGGGGCTATCATTGTCTATGAAGCAAACTACTGGAGTGCTGATTGCAAAGGCTGAGTATACTCTAGC
The DNA here is from genome assembly GCA_009698675.1 of Actinomycetota bacterium. Lineage (GTDB taxonomy): Bacteria > Actinomycetota > Actinomycetes > Nanopelagicales > Nanopelagicaceae > Planktophila. The sequence goes on along the minus strand of WLPT01000018.1, from coordinate 4,697 downwards.
ATTAAACTTAAAATACACCGGTAAAATTGCACATGCTGAAACCGTCTCTCAAGCTCAAGAAATAACAATACCTTCACTGAGGCTTAAATTAGCTCCAAAAACCTGTAAGCGTGCTCTTTTTAAAGTAGTTAGCCATCCTATTAAAGCGGATATTACATTGGACTTTGAGATAGATCCCGCCGTCCCTTTTGTTGTAGATGTATATAACGGAAAATATCCACGAGAGGTGATTACTTATACAGGAAGGTTAATCGATTTGGTGCTTTTAGGGAAAGGCTATAAACCTCAACAATTAGAATTTGGTAGTCCAATAACAGACCCGATATCAGGTATACCGGATACTCCGGTTTACGTAAGGGGCCTAGGTGCTGTTGAAACAAATGGAGATTTTACATCTACAGTAGACGTTTGGGATGTTGATTACGTAACTCATCATAATTTATCAAAGACCCCGTGTGCCGCTAATTCAACTACTTGTTAAGGAAATTGTTTATAAAATCCTACTCCTATTAACAATGCCCACATTAAATGAGGGCATTGTTTTTTGAACCGCTTTTTTAGACTTTCGATCCTTGCAATATAATAAATTATACTCCCCCACAACGAGCTGAGGCCATCAGCGTGAACTTAGCTCATGAAGCCGACGAGAACGGACAAGAAGACGGTTGAGGCATAACGATAAACCTGAAAACAAATAGCCTTACATGAAGATGTAGGGCTTTTTTATGTCCGAAAGAAAACCCACCGGCCTGATCACTCACACTGATCGGGCTTTTTTATGCCCAAAATATAGGAAATAACCCATGCTGAAAATACGTAAACCATCCCAACTGAACACCATCATCGATCCCGACATACTCAAACTGGTCACCCTTCGACTATACCAACTGGACACAACCCTTACTACTCCGATGATCATAATGGAACAAGGAGACAGCCTTTCGGACATAGAAAAAGAACTCGGATTTCCCATCCTTACCAACCTTTTCGACGACATAAGTTACCCTAATCCAGACTTCGTGCGGTTCTGTGAAGCGCTGGAAGATCATGGTGGCTGTTACGAAATGTTATTCCTCTTTTCTGACGGTGACGATGCAATGGAAATCTTCATCCCCCAAGGTTGGCGTCGATCCGTTGCTCTTGTCGATGTGTTCTCATTTTGCCGTCATGGTCCACTCAACCTGAACCCTATTCCGAGCCAATAACATGACCACGACCAAAAACCATAACATTCAGCCAATCGACCCGCTCATCTCCGAGGCTTACCAAACCCTCAGCGACACCCTGAAAGAAGAATTCCATGAGAGAGCTTCGATCATCGAATTTGACTCAAATATTCCCCGAGATCATGCCGAACGACTGGCCATGGATGCCGTGCTGGTCAAGATGAACGCGGAAAAATGAGTATCTTATTTGAATCGAAGATTCAACAACCCCTAAAGGAAAATCCATGTCGACACTGACCGTAATCATCTTTTGTTTAGTTTTACTTCTGTTCAACACCACTCGTCTGTTCGCCGGCTTGGTCTTAGGATCTATGGCCTATGTCTATCCTCTGCTGCTAATTCCGATCATCGTTTTCAGCGGCATTTACTTTTACTGCACTCACTTAAAATAGGAAACACCATGAATTTCATAAACTGCATTTTAGACCTGATCGACATCGAAGATCTGAACGAAGAAAACATCAGTGAAGCCATCAGGACACAAGCCCGATTACTGACCGGTTTAGATCCCGAAGAATTCTGCATCGACTGAAAAATCTAACCACCGTAACACCCCTTCTTTTTCACAACCCGATCCCCAAACCTTTCCGATAGCTGAACAACTAGCCTGAGACTCACCCCAGTGAATGCAATTCATGACATACTTACCCCACAACGACCTTAGACCGTCAGCGTGGGGAGATTGGATAGTAGGTTATAGTGAGATGTTTCAATACGTATAGCCATATCTGGTTAAACACTTGTGTGACTGACCCTGTTGCGTAACTCACTGTGCAGTCAAATGAACCACCGTTGAACGTACTGTCGGAGTCGATTTTGTAGTATGCGGACGGTTTGCATATTAGGCGTGTTTTAGCTGGTTTGCGGCGCTCCAGAGGCATACAGGGCAAGTTAGCTATTGCCAAACCTAAAACTCTATATTTAGGTGCGATTAAGGATAAAGAAGCATATAGTTCTTTTAAAGATACAATTTGATTATGGAATAAATATCTTCTCATCCGTGTGTTTTCAGTCTTGGGATTGTTTTAGATGACTTACCCTACCCAGTGTGTTCGGCGACAATTACCCTGTCCGGTCGGCGACAACTATCTTGACCGGTTGACCGATATGTAGGACAAGGGCGTATTTCAATTTTTTTGGAGTCCACCCTTGCCTGGAAAACGTATCACTCAACATCAAGAGAGTTTATATATGAGCGCACGTCAATCAGGAAAAAGCCAAGAAACCGCAGCAGCTAAAGCCGCTATTTCTGAGCGTTCTGGCCGAAGAATAGAAAAAGGTGAACGACTATCGATCTCTGGAGAACGTCATTGGCGTACTCGTGAAGATCCTTTTGAAGCTATTTGGAAAAAAGAATTGGTGCCCTTGCTAGAGAAAGAAGCGCAACTAACGGGCTTAACACTTTGGGAATATCTGGAAGATGAACATCCCGGTAAATTTCCCTTTAGCGTATTGCGAACCCTTCAGCGTCGTGTCAAACAGTGGAAAGCAACCGAAGGGCCTGAGAAAGTGGTTATCTTTCGTCAGTCTGTGCCGGCTGGACAGCAAGGCTTATCAGACTTCAGTCATCCAAATACCGAAATTACCATCCAAGGTAAAGTGTTTACCCATCTTTTGTACCAGTTTCGTTTTGCTTATAGTGGTTGGCGTTATGTACAGATCATTTTGGGCGGTGAAAGCTATTCCGCCTTGGCCGATGGCTTGCAGTCAGCGTTAACGCTGGCCGGTGGCAGTCCTGTTGAGCATCGTACCGACAGTTTAAGTGCGGCTTTTATTAACAGCGTTGAAGAGCAGAAACTGACGCAATCTTATGATGCGCTCTGTGCTCATTATAACTTACGTGCAACACGCAATAATCGCGGCGTGAGCCATGAAAACGGGGCGATTGAATGTGCCCATGGGTCCTTTAAACGACGACTGGATCAAGCTCTGAAGCTGAGAGGAAGTGCTGATTTTGTCGCCATCAAAGATTATCAGACTTTTCTGAGCAAGGTAACAGAGCGTCTAAACAAACGCTGTCAAGGCCGCTTTAAAGATGAGCAACTGACCTTGCAAGCTTTACCGGGAGAGCGCTTCATGGACTATAGCGAGCTCAGTCTGAAAGTGACGCGCAGCAGCACCCTGGAAGTCAAAAGGGTACTTTATACCGTGCCGTCCCGAATGATTGGTGAAAATGTTCGCGTCCATGTTTACCATGACCGCCTGGCTTTTTTTATTGGCCAAACCTTAACCAGTACACTCGCTCGTGTTTACCCTAACGCCGGTAGTCATGAACGGGGCCGTTGCATTGATTATCGACATGTTATTCATAGTCTGTCCGCTAAACCGCAGGCGTTCCGGTTTTTAAAGTTCAGGGATGAGTTATTGCCCACGGAGACGTATCGAAAATTGTGGCTTAACTGTGATCAACAGTTTCAGTCCAGAGAGGCCTGCAAATGGATAGTTGGTGTACTGCGTATCGCCATGGATCATGATTGTGAAGAACGCTTAGGCAATGAGTTAATAGTCCAGGTTGATAATAATAAACCGCTGCCTACCCTCAAGGTCTTGCAAGAGCGTTACTTAGGTAAACAAACCGTACCAACCATTCCCGCACGACAACATGATTTAAACAGCTATGATCATTTGTTGCAGGGCAACTGGCATCGTATGGAGGCTGTTGGTCATGCCTGAAACTATCGACTTATTATTGAAAGAACTTAAACTACCGACCTTTAGCCGGCATTATCAAAGCCATCAGGCGCAGGCTATTGACAAGGGTTATGGTCATATCCGCTATTTATCAGGACTTTGTGAACAGGAAGTAGCAGATCGTTATCAAAAGCGGGTGCAAAAATGGACGCGAGAAGCAGGCTTACCGCCAGGGAAAAGCTTTGCCAATCTTATTCTGCCTGAACTCAGCGCATCCGTTCAACAACAGGTTATTGGGCTGAAAGACCAGACTGACTGGGTTCATGATGCTGGAAACGTTTTGTTGCTCGGGCCTTCGGGTGTCGGTAAATCGCATATTGCCGCGGCCATTGCTGGTCAGTTAATAGAGCAGAGCGTTCGTGTCAAATGGTTCTCAGCGGTGGCACTCGTTCAAAGCCTACAGCAAGCCAAGCGGGATCTGGATTTAATGATAGCGATGACGCGACTGGATAAATATCAGGTTCTGGTTGTTGATGATATCGGTTATGTAAAAAAAACCGATGCTGAAACCCAAGTATTATTTGAATTCATCGCACATCGTTATGAAAGTGGGAGCTTAATCATCACCTCTAACCAACCCTTCAGTCAGTGGGATCAGATCTTCCCTGACACCATGATGACTGTCGCCGCTATTGATCGCATTATCCATCACGCCACCATTATTGAAATCGAAGGAGAAAGTTATCGTAAAAAACAGAGCTTAAAAAAGTAACCCATTTTTCAATCAAAACCGGCCAAGGTAATTGTCGTCAGCCGGACAAGATAGTTGACGCCGGACAT
>WLPT01000017.1 GCA_009698675.1 Actinomycetota bacterium | reverse complement strand
TTCCGAACTTTCCGTTATCAATTACTGCAACGGCTGATTGAACCTCTTGACCCTCCATGGGTCCTCCTTTGTCTCGACTACCCACATCGAGTGAAAAACAATGAATCTCCGATCGAAGTTCACGCACGTCTACATAGGACTCTTGCGGAAACCACTACCGAGGACCATTGATCCTCTAGTTGTCAGTTGGGTAGGTATTACTTATTTAGCGGCGAATACCGAGCTTTTCGATAATCGAACGGTAGCGATTGATATCTGTCTTTGCGAGGTACTGAAGAATTCGACGACGACGTCCAACTAGTAACAAAAGGCCACGACGGTTGTGGTGGTCATGTGGGTTGGTCTTTAAATGTGTTGTGATCTCTTCAATGCGCTTGGATAGCAAAGCGACCTGGGTTTCAGGACTTCCCGTATCAGTAGGAGTCGAACCATATTGTGCGACGATTGCTGCTGTTGCCTCTGGTGTTAGTGCCATTTTTGATGCTCCTATTTGTTCTGATGATCACGGGGTTTTCCGGTGTACCTCACGGAAAATCGCTTTCTCGTTGGATGCATAGGCTACCAGCGGGCTGGTGAATACGTGAAATCGAGCTTTAGCCCTCGGTCAACTCGCGCGCAGTGGCGCAGTCCTTGGCCATTTGAACGAGCAGTGGCTCAAGTCCATCAAATGTGAGCGTATCTCGAAGCCGCCATCCAAACTCAATCGTTGCCGCCTTTGTATAGAGATCTAAACCCACTTGATCGAGTGCATATGCCTCGACTTGGCGACCGCGAACTCCGGCAAAAGTCGGATTAGTGCCGATTGAAATTGCAGCTGGCCAGCGATCGATCCCGACGCTTAACCATCCCGCATACACACCATCGGCTGGAATTGTTTGATGCTCAAGGTCGCCAAGGTTTGCTGTGGGATATCCAATCTCACGACCGCGTTTTTCTCCATGAACAACGATTCCATCTAAGCGATGTGGGCGAGTTAAAAGTTCACGCGCCGCTTCAACATTGCCTTCGACGATAAGTTTTCTTATGCGCGTAGATGAGACCACTTCGCCATCACTTGGCGATAGATCTAGGACTATGGTTTCAAACTCTGAATGCGCTTTAAGTGTTTCGATATTTCCTGCAGCTTTATGTCCGTAGGTAAAATTCTTACCAATTACAACTGTGCTCGCGCCTAACTGTGCTACTAAAATCTTGTTAACAAAATCCTCTGGGCTCATAGCAGCAAACTCAGGAGTGAACTTCATAACTGCGACTTGATCGGCGTTGTGGATCTTCAATAGTTCGATTCGATCGGTAAGAATAGTCAAAAGCGTAGGTGCGCGATCAGGTGCAAAAACAGCTACAGGATGTGGGTCAAAGGTCAGGGCGATGATCTTTTCATCTCCGGCAATCGCCTTGGCGCGGTTTAACACGGCTTGGTGCCCCTTATGGACTCCATCGAATACTCCGATTACAACGACACTCATTGGATTATTATCCCCTAGTTAGTTCGCTGCGGCGAACACGGCGATGGGTTTAGCCATGCCCTCTTTATTAGCCAGTAGTGCGATGAGTTGATTATCACCACTCATTGCCGCATAAATCGCATCGGTCGGGTTACTTGTCAATGGGCGGCCAAAAGAAAGCTCGATCTGTTCATCTAATGCAAGCTCACGAGTGGTAAAAGTGGAGCGGGCGATATCTGAGACAGGCTCTGGAGTGAACTCACCATTTTTTAACTGATCCAATGAAATGGCACGATCTAAGCCAAAGCTTGCAACTCGACTTCGGCGCAGCGAGGATAAATGACCGCCTACCCCTAAGGCGCTACCGCAATCACGTGCGATTGCACGGATATATGTACCGGCCGAACAGGTAACTTCGATGTCGACCTCAATCGTTGAATCTAAATGTCGAATATTTAAAATATCTAACTGGGTAATTCTCACCGCTCTAGCTGCAAGTTCAACTACTTCCCCTGCGCGAACGCGATCGTATGCCCGTTCGCCTTCGACTTTAATGGCAGATACTGAGCTTGGACGCTGCATTATTTCACCGCGCATTGCCGCCAACTCAGTTTCAATCTGGGAATCGCTAACTCCAGACACATCACTACGTGAGAGAACTTCGCCCTCGACGTCATCGGTAATGGTTGTCATACCTAATACCATCGTGGCTTGATATGTCTTATCGCCATCAGTGATGTACTGAAGCAAACGTGTAGCGTTGTTAAAACCGAGAACTAAAACTCCGGTAGCCATTGGATCGAGTGTTCCTGCATGGCCAACTTTTCGTGTGCCTAGCACACGACGAGCAATCGCCACCACATCATGGCTTGTCATTCCTGGCTCTTTATCAACGACCAGAAAACCGTGTTCGATGACTACTCCGACTCGATTATGCGAGGGGCTTTGTATGGATCCTCTCCCCCGGCATATGTTGCATTTTTACGAAGCGCTGCCACTTCGGCATCTTGCTCGTGCACACGTGCTAAGAGTGAATCAAGAGCTTTAGCACTCTCTGGCAAACCATCTTCAAAGAACTCAATCGATGGTGTGATGCGCAGACCTAGTTCGCGACCAAGGGCAGAACGAATCGCACCTTTGGCACTCTCTAGTGCTGCCGCCGTTGATGCACGCGCCTCTTCATCGCCAAGGACGGTGTAGAAAACCGACGCCATTTGCAAATCTCCAGTTACGCGCGCATCCGTGACAGTGACAAAGCCAAGACGCGGATCTTTGATCTTTGTCTCAAGCAGCTGTGCCACTACCACTTTGATGCGGTCTGCGACCTTTAACGTTCGGTGTGATGGACTCATATTTTTATACTCGCTTTTTCTCGCGCATCTCAAATACTTGAATCATGTCGCCGATTGCGATCTCCTTCATATTGCCAAGGCCGATTCCGCACTCGAAGCCCTCTTTGACCTCAGTTGCATCGTCTTTGAAGCGCTTGAGTGAGTCAATAGTCAGGTCATCGACAAGGATCTGATCGCCACGCATGATGCGCGCCTTTGCATTACGTCGGATGATTCCATCCTTAACGATAGAGCCTGCGATATTTCCAGCCTTAGAGGATTTGAAGATCTCGCGAACTTCGGCATTACCCAGAACAAACTCTTCGTAAATCGGCTTGAGCAGACCCTTGAGAGAAAGTTCAACATCATCGATAGCTTGATAGATAACGGAGTAGAAGCGAACTTCAACGCCCTCTTGATCGGCAAAGATTGCAGTTTGTGGCTCAGGCTTAACGTTAAAGCCGATCACTACTGCAGTAGAAGCAGATGCCAATGTGATGTCGCTCTTGGTAATTGCACCTACGCCACGGTGAATAACGCGAAGATCAACTTCGGCGCCAACATCCAAGGCCATGAGAGCTTCTTCGAGGGCTTCAACGGAACCGCTGACATCGCCCTTGAGAATTAAGTTAAGCGTTGAGACCTTGGACTGCTCCATGAAGTCTTCAAGTGATACCTTCTTGCGCGCCTTAGCAAGTTGAGCATTTCGCTCAGCGGCCTGACGCTTTTCAGCGATCTGACGTGCTGTGCGATCTTCATCGGCGACTAAGAATGTATCTCCAGCACTTGGTACGGAAGTAAATCCAAGAACTTGGACTGGGCGAGATGGACCGGCAGTTTCAACGTTATCGCCATTTTCATCAAGCATCGCGCGGACGCGACCAAATGCACCACCGGCAACGATTGCATCACCGATCTTCAATGTTCCACGTTGAACGAGAACCGTTGTAACTGGACCACGACCGCGATCGAGGTGAGCTTCAATTGCAACTCCGCGCGCACTGTCATCGGCGATTGCACGAAGATCGATTGCTGCATCAGCGGTCAAAAGAATTGATTCGATTAGATCGTCAACGCCTTGGCCAGATTTTGCAGAGACATTAACAAATATAGTCTCGCCGCCGTACTCCTCAGCGATCAAGTTGTACTCGGTCAACTGCTGACGGACCTTATCGGCGTTAGCGCCTTCCTTATCCATCTTGTTAACGGCTACGACGATTGGAACATCGGCAGCTTGAGCGTGGTTTAACGCCTCAATTGTCTGCGGCATGATGCCATCATCTGCGGCAACAACTAGTACGGCAATATCGGTAACCTTTGCACCACGAGCACGCATGGCGGTAAATGCCTCGTGACCTGGTGTATCGATAAATGTAATTGCGCGATTAATTCCATTGTGATCGTGGTGAATTTGATAGGCACCGATGTGCTGAGTAATTCCGCCGGCCTCTGATTTCATAACCTCGCTCTTACGGATCGCATCAAGGAGAGATGTCTTACCGTGATCAACGTGGCCCATAACAGTGACAACTGGTGGACGAGCTACAAGCATCTCTGGATCAAGGGCTGCTAATTCATCGGCTAAATCAATATCGAAGCCTTGCAGAAGTTCACGATCTTCATCCTCGGGGCTAACAATTTGGATTTCATATCCAAGCTGTACGCCAAGAATTTCAAATGTATCTGCATCAACTGATTGTGTTGCAGTAACCATCTCACCCAAGTGAAATAGCGCTGCAACTAAGGCCGCTGGATCGGCACCAATCTTGTCGGCGAAGTCGGCTAATGAGGAGCCACGTCGCATACGAATTGGAGTCTTGCCATCACCGTGCGGAACAATTGCGCCACCGAGTTGCGGTGCCTGCATATTGTCGAACTCATCGCGCAAGGCTTTACGCGACTTAGCTTTACGGCCAGATTTCTTGCTGGCATTTTTTCCAAAGGCACCGCCTGCGCCACCACGTTGTGGTGGGCGACCTCCGCCTGGACGAGTTGGTGCACCAGTTGTTGGTGCTCCCGCTGGAGAGTTAGATTTATATGGCGAACCGGGAGTTGGTGCGCCTGCTGTACGTGGAGGAAATCCCGCACCTGCAGGTGGTCGCGATCCAGGTGGACGTGCAGCAAAACCTGGCCGTACTGAACCTGGGCGCGCTCCTGCCATTCCTGGACGAGGTGCACCGGTTGGTCGCTGAGGTGGACGCGGAACTGCGCCACCGGTTGAAAATGGATTGTTACCTGGCCGCGGTGGACGCGGAACTGCCGAGACTCCGGAAGAGAATGGATTGTTGCCCGGGCGCGGTGTTGGCTTTGCCGGATCGACAACCTCTGTAGCTGGTGAATCCTCTGCAACACGTGCAGCTTCAGCCTTTGCGTGAATCTCAGCCTTATGAAGTTCGGTGCGAATCTGCTCGGCCTTTAGCGCCTCAATATCTACACCAAGTTCAGCGGCAAGAGATGCGGCCTGTTCGGCGCTCACTTCCTCTTTTGGCTTAGCTGCCGCTTTCTTAGCTGCGGCTTTTTTGACAGGCTTTTTTTCCTCTGCAGGCTTTGCATCGGGGTACATCTCGATGAGCTTGCGCACAACTGGCGCTTCTACTGTCGATGATGCCGATTTTACGAACTCACCCATATCTTGGAGCTTTGCAAGAACTTCCTTGCTCTCCATACCGAGCTGTTTTGCTAACTCGTGTACGCGGACCTTTGACACATTTTCCCCTGTCTTGGCCCGCATATAACGCACATGCAAGCCCTAGTTGTACGACCTCATAGTTCTAGCGAGCTCATGTGAGTTTCATATCTTTCATATCCATTTCATTTGTTGTGCAGGGGGCCATCGTATCCAATGATGACCATCTTTACATAATGGGATTATCGGGATGGATATCGATGCGCCAGCCTGTTAAGCGTGCAGCCAGGCGCGCATTCTGCCCATCTTTGCCGATTGCTAAGGAGAGCTGATAGTCCGGGACTACGACTTTGGCGCAGCGCCCCGCCAAATCCGTGATCTCGACTGAAACCACCTTGGCTGGGGCTAGTGCGTTGGCGACAAAGGCGGCTGGATCCTCAGACCAATCAACGATGTCAATCTTTTCACCGTGTAGCTCATCCATAACTGCACGTGCGCGCGAACCCATCGGCCCGATGAGTGAGCCCTTGGGACTTACTCCTGCGCGGTGAGATTTAACCGCAACTTTAGTGCGGTGGCCCGCCTCACGTGCAACGGCCATGATTTCTACGATGCGCTCGTTGATCTCGGGAACTTCAAATGCAAATAACTGTTTTACAAGTGCTGGATGGCTACGCGACAACATAATCTCTGGGCCTTTTAGACCTTGCTTAACTTCTACTACGAAACACTTAATGCGATCACCGTGGTTGTATACCTCACCTGGAACCTGTTCTTGCGGTGGAATACGTCCTTCGGTTCGGCCCAAATTAACATTAATCATCTTTGGATCACGACCCTGTTGGACAACTCCTGAAATTACATCGCCGACATTTCCTGTGAACTCACCAACAATTGATGCATCATTAGTCTCACGCATTTTCAACTTAATAATCTGTCGTGCCGTTGATGTCGCTACACGTGAAAAACCATCGGGCATATCAGCCTCATCGCCGATCTTTTCACCTATCTCATTAAACTGCGGAACGAGAATTTGAATCTCGCCGCTCTCGCGATCTAAATGTGCGCGGGCATGACGTTTGGCTTCGTCGGTCTGATTGTAGGCAGTCAAGACGCCGATTTCGATCGCCTGAATTAACTGCTCGAGTGGAATCGCCTTCTCTGTAGTCAATGCAGCCAGTGCACTCATCTCGACGTGCATTTAGTTTTCATCCTTACGACTAAATTCAACTTGTGTCTGAGCTTTTTTGATATCTGCTAAAACAATTGTGTGGGTCTTCATGCGACCCTTAATATTCTCAACAAATGTTGCATCGCTCTCACGCAGTTCGGTTAAGCGTGCAGTTAATTCACTGCCATCGTTCATTACCATCGCGATAACTCGCGTTACATTCTTTTCCCAGTGACGCCGCTGGGTTAATGGACGATCGACACCAGGTGAGCTCACTTCAAGGGTAAATGCACCCTCAATGAGCTCGGTCTCATCCAAGAGTTCAGAGATTAATCGTGAGACGACGGTGACCTCATCTAGACTCAACGGCTTGGGGCCATCAACTATGCAGGTAAGGATTTGATGATTGCCAGGGTTAGTGATCTGAACCTGCTCCAGGAAAAAACCCGCGTTTTCAACGGCAGGAGCTAGCAATGTGGTTAGCGAATCTTGAAGCGACATAAGGAGCTACTTTCTTATTAAGTTGTGAGGGCAATTGTAACTAGAAACTTTGAAAAGTATCAATTCCCACTTTAATAATCAAAGCAATGGTCACAATAAGGAAAACCTTTCGCACCAATACTGATCCTCCTCGGATAGCCAACCGGGAACCAACTACCGACCCAGTTATGTTGGCTACAGCAAGTATCACTCCGATCTGCCAGAGAATGGCACTATGAATACCGAAGATGATGATTGCACCAAGGTTGGTGGAAACATTGACAACTTTGGCGATGGCCGACGCGGTAATAAATGCATAGCCAAGAGATGCCACTAAAACCAACATCAAAAACGAACCTGTGCCAGGTCCAAAGATTCCATCGTAAAAACCAATAACCAATCCTGCAACTATCGCAATCTGCACTCTACGATTGGAGTGATGGCGCAAAAGTTCGATCTTTCCTAAATCCGGCTTGAGCCAGGTGTAGACAGCGACAATGATTAAGAGAATCAGGACGATCGGGCGCATGCTCGATGTTGGAATTCGCGAAGCTAGCGAGGCACCGATTGCCGATCCAATAAATGCCGGCAGTGCCATAGCTACCAGCATCTTCGGCTCTGGCTTAATTTGACGCCGATAAAGGGCAGCCGCCGTTGTCGTTCCAAAGACCGAAGCTAATTTATTGGTACCTAACACGGTGACTGTTTCGGTTTTAGGTAAGCCAATTAAAAGTGCTGGAAGTTGAATCAATCCCCCACCGCCGGCAATTGAATCTACGAATCCGGCAAAAAACGCGGCGACTAATAGAAACAGGCCACTTGCAACAGTTAATTCGCCCAACAGGAAGCCTTACTTGAGCAGCGAGGAAATTGTGGTCAGCCCATCGCCCAGTGCAACTTCGCTCTTATCACCAGTTGCGCGCACTCGAACCTCAATTTTCCCATCGGCCAAAGCCTTACCCACAACAACGATGATTGGATTGCCGATGAGTTCGGCATCTTTAAACTTAACTCCAGCACTTGCATCTCGACGATCATCGAGCATGACTGAAATACCAATCGCCTCTAAATCCTCTCCAAGTTTAAAAGCTGTATCAAAGGGAAGATCCTCTTTACCCGTTGCAACAATATGCACCTTGGCAGGTGCAATCTCGGCCGGCCAGTTAAGGCCGATGGCATCACTCGTCTGCTCTGCGATTGCCGCAACTGCACGCGAGACACCAATCCCATAGGAGCCCATCGTGACAACTTGTGATTTACCGTTGTTATCTAAAACAGTTAAGTTCAGTGCCTGCGCATACTTGCGACCCAATTGAAAAATATGACCAATTTCAATCGCACGATCGATAAGAATTTCAGTTGCGCACTCCGGGCATGAATCTCCTGCACGAACCTCCGCGGCCTCAATGTAGGCATCGGGTGTGAAGTCACGACCGTTAACAACAAAGCGAGCGTGGCGATTCCGCTTATTTGCTCCACTTATCCATGAAGTACCAGGTGCAACACGCGGATCGGCATAGACCGTAATGCCAAATTTGGCTGCATCCTGTGGGCCGATGTAGCCCTTAACGAGATTTGGGTGTTTTGCAAAATCGGCCTCTTCAAAGACGCGAAGCTCATGAACGCCACCTAAGTTTTCTTGCAGGCGCTTCAAATCCACTTCTCGATCACCCGGCACTAAAACTGAGATCGCTTTACCATCGGCAACTAGCATAATATTCTTTAAAGTATCGGCGGCGCTATATCCACTCCCGAACTTTTCATTCATCACGGCAACTAATGAATCGATTGTGGGAGTATTTGGAGTATCTAACTCTTCTAACGCAGGAACACCAGTTGGATCTCCCGCATCGACTTTTGTTACCATCGCTTCAACGTTAGCTGCATATCCACACTTCGGGCATAGAACATATGTATCTTCACCGGTGGCACAAGGTGCTAAAAACTCTTCAGACTTTGATCCACCCATCGCACCCGATACGGCCTTAACGATGTTGTACTTCATACCCAAACGGTTGAAACAACTGATATATGCATCGCGGTGCTTTTGGTAGGAGACATCTAAACCGGCATCGTCGATATCAAATGAGTATGAGTCTTTCATGACGAATTCACGTCCGCGAATAATTCCACTGCGAGGACGTGCCTCATCTCGATACTTAGTTTGAATCTGATAGATAGAAAGCGGTAAATCCTTATATGAGGAGTACTCACTTTTGACCATTAGAGTGAACATCTCTTCATGAGTTGGCCCTAATAGATAATCGGCGCCCTTGCGATCCTGTAATCGAAATAGTGAGGGGCCATACTCTTCCCAGCGATTTGTCGCCTCATAGGCCTCGCGCGGCAAAAGTGCAGGGAAATGCACCTCTTGAAATCCAGCTTGATCCATCTCTTGGCGCACAACGTTTTCAACGTTTCGAAGTGTAATTACGCCAAGCGGTAGCCAGGAATAAATCCCTGCAGCGATCCGGCGAATATATCCCGCACGTACTAAAAGACGGTGACTTGCAACCTCAGCATCGGCTGGATCATCGCGCAAGGTACGCAAAAAAAGCGTAGACATCTTCAACATGTGATGAGCCTACCCAACATCAACCGTTGGTGCCCCTGATGCAACGCCAGCAGCTTGCATTTCTTCGGCCAATCGCAAAGCCTCTTCAATTAAAGTTTCAACAATCATCGCTTCGGGAACCGTCTTGATGACTTCACCCTTTACAAATATCTGACCCTTGCCATTTCCAGATGCAACTCCAAGATCGGCTTCGCGGGCTTCACCTGGTCCATTTACGACACAACCCATTACAGCAACTCGAAGTGGGACTGTCATTCCTTGTAGGCCCGCTTGTACTTTTTCAGCCAACGTATATACATCAACTTGTGCACGACCGCATGATGGACAGGAAACGATCTCAAGTTTGCGCTGACGCAGATTTAGTGACTCTAGAATTGAAATTCCAACTTTTACCTCTTCGACGGGAGGCGCCGAGAGTGAAACGCGGATCGTGTCGCCAATGCCTTCGGCCAGCAAGATTCCAAATGCAGTTGCAGATTTAATCGTTCCCTGAAAAATAGGTCCGGCCTCTGTTACGCCAAGGTGAAGCGGATAGTCGCATTTAGCTGCCAGCAACCTATAGGCCTTAACCATTGTGACTGGATCATGATGCTTAACTGAGATTTTAATATCTGAAAATCCATGCTCTTCAAATAGAGAGGCCTCCCACAGAGCAGACTCTGCTAGCGCTTCAGGAGTTGCCTTGCCGTACTTGGCAAGAATGCGTGGATCTAAAGATCCGGCGTTGACACCAATGCGAATTGGAATTCCCGCATCCCCTGCCGCCTTAGCGACCTCTTTAACTTTGTCATCGAACTGCTTTATGTTTCCAGGATTTACTCGAACCGCTGCACATCCTGCATCAATTGCAGCAAAGATATATTTAGGTTGAAAGTGAATATCGGCGATAACTGGGATCTGAGATTTTCTAGCGATCTCAGCCAGCGCATCTGCATCATCTTGACTTGGCACCGCTACGCGAACGATTTGGCAGCCCGCCGCAGTTAACTCGGCGATCTGTTGCAGCGTTGCGTTGACATCTGATGTCAACGTCGTACACATCGATTGAACACTCACCGCAGCGCCGCTTCCGACGGCAACTTTGCCGACCATGAGTTGCTTGGTATTTCGACGCGGCGCAAGCGTTGGCGGTGGGGCGCTCGGGATTCCTAAATCGACCATGCCGCTATTCTGCCGTAATAATCAAAGATGCGCTAAATATTGAGAACGACTGGATTGACGATATCTGCCACAAGTAAGAGAAGTGTCAGCGCAGCTAAAATAACGAAGACCACCATCGTTATTGGTGCCAGAACACTCACATCGATCGCCGCTGGGCGTTCGCGCCCGCGCATACGGGCAAAGAGTGCACGAATTTCATCGACGATTGCAACGGCCATATGTCCACCATCTAAGGGCAAAATCGGCAAAAGATTAAAGAGGCCAACAAAGATATTCAAACTGGCAATAATGAGAACAAAGGTTCCAAGGCGCTCCATAGCGCTCAAATCATTACTGCTAATGGCCTGTCCAGATACACGTGCAACCCCAACTACTCCAACAAGGCCATTGGCATCTCGAACCTGTCCATTGACGGTCTGACCCCACAGTGCTGGAATCTTGCCAGGAAGATGCGCGAGCGACTTTACGCTCTCAACGAGAAAATCCTTAGTAACAACCCCTGCATTTTTAAGTGATGTAACTACACTCGTGCGCTTAAGGCCGGTCTTATTAATAATTCCAAGAAGTAAACGCTTCTCGCCATTGATACTCTGCAGTTTCGCAGTCGCAGTAATAGTGAGCCCTTGGCCTGCACGCAAAATTCCAAGGGTCAACTCTTTACCATGTGAATTTCTAATTACTTCGACATCTTTAAACCAATTAGTAACCTTTATGCCATTGATCGAAGTGACCTCATCACCGACCATAATTCCGGCGCTTTCTGCAGCTGAATTCTTTATCACTTCGCCAATTACTGGAAGAACTTGCGTTGTGCCGATGCCAGCAAACAATGTAAAGAGTAGGACGTAGCCGATAATAAAATGGAGAAATGAACCAGCACCGAGAACAATCAACTTACGTCCAGAGCTTGCTCGATAGAAGGCGCGACCCTCTTCACCAGGGTTCATCTCATCACCTGGCGTCATACCCTCGATTCGACAGTATCCGCCAGCTGGAATCGCTTTGATGCCAAACTCAGTCTCGCCACGTTGGCGCGAGAAGATTCGTGTTCCAAAGCCTAAGAAGAACTCTGAAACCTTCATGCCATAACGTCTGGCCATAACGAAGTGGCCAAACTCGTGAATCATCACTGAGATGAGTAAGGCGGCAATAAAGGCTAGAACTCCAAGAATCTGCATTTTTCTCTCTTACTTATCGGTCGAGAAGGTTTTGCGTTGGAGAATATATCTGCCCCGACCGACGCTTTGCGATCGCACTCAACGCCTCGAGTACTACGCGATTAGCAAGGATGGCAGTTATATCTGCGCTATCAAAGGCCGGTGCAACTTCAACGACGTCGATACCTACAACTGGTAGCTCAAGGCAGATTCGTCGAACCGATTCAAGAAGTTCGCGGCTAGTCATCCCTCCAGGTTCAGGTGTTCCTGTTCCTGGTGCCATTCCGGGATCTACAACATCGATATCAACTGACAGGAAAACCCCATCACAGCCATCGGTCAATGTTGCAAAGGACTCATCCAGGACTGTGTTTAATCCCCGGTGGTGAATCTCGGTCATCTCATATGAGCGCATGCCCTTATCGCGCATCCACTCCAAAGTCTTTTCATCTGGCCAGTAGCCACGAAGTCCAACTTGCAAGAAGCGATCTCCACGCACTGTGCCAGTTTCAATGAGGCGGCGCATTGGAGTGCCATGTCCGATTAATGCACCGAATTGATCTTCACCTGTATCGGCGTGAGCATCGAAGTGAATCATGGATACTTTCCCAAGACCTCGGTGTCGCGCAATTCCTGCAACATCGGCCGAAGCGATTGAGTGATCTCCCCCAAGAATTACTGGGATAGCGCCGGCTCGTGAAATTTTTTCAGTGGCCTGCGCTAGCACTTCAAGGGATGCAACTAAATCTCCCCCGGGCATTAATAAATCTCCAGCATCAACAACTTTCATCGCCTTGAATGCATCGATACGTAGAGCTAGGTGCGGACGTTCAGCATCGTGCGGCAGATAATCTGCGCCACGTATTGCTTGAGGACCAAACTTGGCACCCGATCGATGGGACGTGCCACTGTCAATCGGTGCACCAACAATTACTACATCGGCATCGGCAAATGTAGATGGAGAATCTAAGTCGCAGCGCTCAATCCCAAGAAATGTAAAGTCTGGGCCATACATATTTCCATGGTTGGTCATGCCTCTAAGAATAGGCGTAAAGCTTTAGGAATCGAAACCCAGACCCAATAAATCTAGAAGTTTTAGCCACAGGTTGCGCTTTCCCTGCTTCTCATCGGCCTTATTTATAGACCATTGAGTCAAGCGAATAAAGATGAAGCGGAAAGGCTCGGGTGGAAATGGCCAAGGCTTCTTGCGCACCATAGAAAGTTGAGTTCGTTCATTATCGACACCATCTAAGAGATCGAGCATTACTTGTGCACCAAAGCGCGTTGAACCTACGCCTAGACCGGTATATCCCATGACGTATGCCACGCGACCGCGATAGGCCTTGCCCCAAAATGGTGAAAAGCGTGAACAGGTATCAATGGCTCCACCCCAACCATGCGTGAATTTAATCCCCTTTAACTGCGGAAAAGTCTCTAAGAAGGCCTCGGCTAGATGTGCATATGTTTCGGCATCGGACTCATACTCTTGGCGCACTTTTCCACGGAAGTTATAAATAGCATCATAGCCTCCCCACAAAATCTCATTATCTTTTGTCATTCGATAATAATGAAACTGGTTCCCAGCATCCGATAAGCCTTCGCGCTCTTTCCATCCGATTGATTCGAGTTGCTCGGGGGTTAATGGTTCAGTAACAAGTTGAAAGTCATAAACCGGCACAACATACTTATGTGCACGTCGCACAAGCGATTTAAAAACATTTGTCGCCAGTGCAACTTTTTGTGCATAGACACTGCCATATGGCGTATGAACAATCATCCCGCTGTTAGTGCGCTCTAACCATTCAACGTGAGTATTCTCAAAAATCTTTACACCCAGAGAGATGCATGCGCGCTCTAAGCCCCACACCAACCGCGCCGGATCTACCAATGCGGTGCCATCTGGATCCCAGAGTGCGCCTTTATAGAGTGGGGATTTAACGCGCGCTTGCGTTTGGGCGCCAGTTAAAAGTTCAACGTTATCGCCGAAAGAGTTGCGAAGCTGCGCCTCTTCAATCATAGAATCCATCTGCCACTCTTCGATGGCGACACGGAGCTCGCCATTCCACTCAAAGTCGCAGTCAATTCCATATCTCTTTATTGTCGCTTCGATTCCATCTAGATTCTCACGACCCATACGTTCGATAATCGCCATCTCATCTTTAAATCGTGAATACCCATTCATGAAGCCATGGGTTAATGAGTAACTACAGAAGCCACCATTTCTTCCCGAAGCTCCAGCGCCCGTTTCGCGTTGTTCGAGAAGGATTACCTCGCGCTCTGGATTTTGCTCTTTGGCAAGTAAAGCCGTCCATAAACCTGTATAGCCGGCACCTACGATGCATAAATCTGTCGTGACGTCGCCGATCAACGTTGGATGTGCAAGTGGTTCAAGGGGATCTTCATCGAGCCAGTACAAAGCCGGCTGCATATGAGAAAGATGTTTGAGAATACTGGGATCGATGGTTGCCATCGTGCTATCCGGCCTTAACCGGAATCACCCCTTCAATCACAACTATAAGTTGGCCCGGGTCCTCCGGAACCTAACCCCATAACGCAGGTTTTCTTTTAACGACCTGTAGTTCGCTATGGCTATCAGTGAACTTTAGCGTGCTTTTTTACGATTTACGAGTTGCCCCGCGATAACAATCGCTAAAGCCAAGAAAAACATAGAAGAACCGATGACATTTGCCTGTGCGGGGATGCCACGTGCAGCAGCCACGTAGACGAACTTTGGGAAGGTAATCAAAGTCCCTGAATTAAAGTTAGTAATGATGAAGTCATCAAATGAGAGTGAGAAGGCTAGTAGCGCAGCTCCAGCGATTCCTGGGGCGACTAATGGAAGAGTAACACGGCGGAAAGTTTCTAATTCATTGGCGTATAAATCCATCGCCGCTTGTTCAAGTCGAGGATCAAGGCTTGCAATACGTGCCTTAACGGTAACCACAACGAATGAGATGCAAAACATGACGTGGGCGATAACCGTTGGCCAAAAGCCTGGATTGATTTTAAAGACTAAAAAGAGTGAGAGAAGCGATGCGCCTAAAACAATTTCAGGGGTTGCCATCGGTAAAAAGATAAGCAGGTTAGAGCTCGATCGCCCCTTAAATTGGTATCGTCCAATTGCAAAGGCAATCATTGTGCCCAGAATTGTGGCAAAAGTTGTCGCAAGTAAACCAATTTTTATGGAGTTGCCGAGCGCATTACATACCTCGGGGGCACCACAAGGATTCTTCCAATTATTGAGAGTGAAGCCCTTCCAAATCAGATTACTTTTTCCAGAATCATTGAAGGAAAATGCAAAAGTGTAGGCAACTGGTATGAAGAGATAGGTGAAGCCGAAGATCATGTAGATACGGAGTAAGTTGCGACCAAACCAACGTGAAAGACGTGCCTTGAATGGAATCGTAGGAATTGTGGCATCTTTAATCTTTGTACTCATACCAACTCCTCCGTTCCTGCTTTGCGAATGTAGAGCGTAACGAGAATGAGAATTGCCGCCATTAATGTAAAGGAGAGAGCTGCCGCAGTCGGATAGTCAACAATCTTAAAGTAGCGCGACTCGATAACATTTCCGATCATCTTTGTATTTGGGCTACCTAGAATCGATGCGTTGACATAATCACCTGCAGCTGGAATGAAAGTTAGCAACGTACCGGCAACGACCCCAGGCAGAGAAAGCGGAACAGTAACTCTGCGAAAAGTAGTTATGCCATTTGCGTAAAGATCTCCCGATGCCTCGATTGTGCGTGGATCGATGCGCTCAAGAGATGCGTATAAAGGCAGTGTCATGAAGGGTAAGAAGT
Source organism: Actinomycetota bacterium (assembly GCA_009698675.1). Classification (GTDB taxonomy): domain Bacteria; phylum Actinomycetota; class Actinomycetes; order Nanopelagicales; family Nanopelagicaceae; genus Planktophila. The sequence goes on along the minus strand of WLPT01000017.1, from coordinate 13,955 downwards.
TGTAAGTCATACCAGCCACGACAGCTACGGCAGTAGAGGTAATTGTGGTCTGTTGTCCCATCAAATGCAGGCTCCGAAGCGTTGGAACAAGGAAACCCTCTTCGCCCAATATCTGTTTCCACGCGATAGTGCGGAGTAAAAAGGAGGTAAAGAAGGGCGCAACAACTAAAACCAAGAGAATATTCTTAAACTTTCCAGATTTAAATGCAATTGCATATGCCAATGGGTATGCAATTGCTAAGGCAAAAATAGTTGCCAAAGTGGCATATACAAAGGAGCGCGCAAATTGATCACGATTATCGAGAAAGGCATTGATGTAGTTACTAAAAGCAAAGCTCTGTTCATATTGACCAGTATCCCCCCCAGGTATCGGTGTCTGCGTTGAAGTCTGAGCTAAGTTAACGATTGGAAGGATAAAGAAGGTAAAGAGAAATGCAAAACCTGGAAAAAGCAACAGGTAAGGAACGCGTACCTTAGGCAAGGTAATGCTCATTACTCTGGTGTTTCCTCTGGATTTACTTCAGTTCCTGCTTCTACATCTTCATCACCGCGTAGACCAAAGGTAAAGCTTGGTTCCCATGAGATGACAACTTCTTCGCCCTTATTAAATGGTGGGACGCCATCATCATTTTGCTCAAAGACCATCAACTCTTGTCCCCATGGCATTGCAACTACATACTGAGTGCTCACGCCAATATAGGAAACATCTTCAATGCGTCCACCCGTAAGTGTGTTACCGCGAACTGCCGAGCCCGTACGAGTGATACGAAACTTCTCTGGGCGAATTCCGGCATAGAGTGAGTTATCAACGGCATGGCTGCGCGCTTTAGGCATTGAAATCTTCTGTCCGAAGAGATCGATGACTAAGTTATCTCCGTCATTTCCTTCAATCTTGCCTTTAATTAAATTCGATTGTCCTAGGAAGTTAGCAACGAAAGCCGTCTCTGGATCATCATATAAATCGGCCGGTGTTCCCATCTGTTCGATCTTGCCCTCATTCATCACCGCAATCGTGTCGGCCATAGTCATGGCCTCTTCTTGATCATGGGTTACGTGCACGAAGGTCAAGCCAACTTCACGTTGAATCCACTTGAGTTCGATCTGCATTTGGCGTCGTAGTTTTAAATCAAGTGCGCCAAGGGGCTCATCGAGTAAAAGCAGGGCAGGGCGGTTCACAATTGCGCGTGCAAGTGCGATGCGCTGCTGCTGGCCGCCAGATAACTGGGTCGGTTTACGCTCGGCTAAATGAGGAAGCTCAACAAGGTTAAGGACCTTATCGACCTGCTCCTTAACATCTTTAACACCTCGGCGACGCAGACCGAATGCGATATTTTCAAAGATAGTTAAATGTGGAAATAGGGCGTAGTTTTGAAAGACGGTATTAATAGGGCGTTGATAAGGTCGCGTAGTTGTAATGTCGGTATCACCTAAGTGAATACTTCCAACAGTTGGCTCTTCAAGACCGGCAACCATGCGAAGCGTTGTGGTTTTACCGCAGCCCGATGGACCAAGGAGTGCGAAGAAAGATCCCTTAGGAATCGTTAACGTTAAATCATCGACGGCGTTGAAATCTCCGTATGACTTAGTGATACGTGTTAAACGTAGATCCCCGCGCGCATTTATTGGATCGATTGACACTAGTTGCCTTGTGCCTTTTGGAAAGCCTCGCCCCATGTTGTCTCTTCATCGGGAGTAAGCGAACGGAATACATGCAGGCGCGAGGCTGTCTTATCACTTGGGAAGATGTACTCACTAGTTGCTAACTCGGGAGCAATTTTTTCCATCTCGGCCTGTGCGCCCTTTACCGGACACACGTAGTTAACATAGGCTGCAACTTCGGCGGCAACAGCTGGATCGTAGTAATAGTTAATGAGCTTCTCGCCGTTGGCCTTTCCAGAGGCCGAGGCAGTTGATGGAATCATCAAGTTATCCCCTGAAATCGTTCCACCCGATTCTGGAATTGCGAAGTCAAACTTGCCAGCGTTCTCACTTGAGAGAATGAACATGTCACCGGACCATCCAATAACGGCCGTCGCATCACCTGAGGTTAAATCTTGAGCATAGTCATTGCCCTTAACTCCACGGATCCAGCCATCTGAGATTTTCTTTGCCATAAAGTCAACTGCATTCATGAACTGAGCTTCAGTTACTTTAGTAATGTCGACGCCTTGGGCCATCAAGATAATTCCGATGGTGTCGCGCATTTCAGTCAAAACAACGATCTTTCCCTTATTCTGTGGCGCAAAAAGCTCATCAAGGGTGTGAATTCCCTTTGGATTCTTCTGAGTATTCCAACCAAATCCCGACATGATTCCCTGCCATGTCAATGATGATTCGCGGTTTGGATCATAGGATGGGGATTTAAGCGAATCTAAAATGTTTCCCGCATTTGGAATGTTTGCTAAATCGAATTTTTGTGTGTAGCCAAGTCGGATCCAGCGTGCTGCCATCCAGTCAGTAGGAGTAACGACGTCATATCCAATATCTTGCTTAAGCTTGAGTTGGGCTTGAACTTTTCCAAAGAACTCATCGTTGTCGTTGTAATCTTCGAAGTACTGTGCATCGATTCCAGTCAGTGTCTTAAATTTTTCTAATGTTGGGTACTTCTTTGTCTTGGCATCAAAATCTAAGTAGAGCGGCCAGTTGCCCCATCGCACAGTATTTGTATCTCCCCCAGATGAAGATGAACCGCCGCCACCACATGCAGCAAGTAGGCCTGCCGCGCCCAATCCACCCGCGCCTGCAAGGACGCTGCGGCGAGAAATGCGAGCGCCGAGAATTGAACGCGCTTCCGGTGAGAGTGATCGCTCTGATGCCATTGTGGTCTGCTCCTTAGTTTTAAGTGGTTCTAGTACAAATACTATGCCCCTAGATTGGTCATGACGTGCTTTATCCGTGTGTAATCTTCAAATCCATAGGCCGATAAATCCTTGCCATAGCCCGAGCGCTTAAAGCCCCCATGTGGCATTTCGGCAACGACCGGGATATGGGTGTTAATCCATACACAGCCAAAGTCAAAGGCCTTGGCCATACGCATCGCGCGGCCATGGTCCTTTGTCCAGATGCTAGAGGCCAAGCCATAATCGACGCCATTGGCCTTAGCGACGGCATCGGCCTCATCTACAAACTTTTGAACCGTAATCACTGGCCCGAAGATCTCGTTTTGAATCATCTCGTCATCTTGGTCTAACCCCGCAACCACTGTTGCTGGGAAGAAGAAGCCCGGGCGATCAAGGGCGGTGCCACCGGCCATCACCGTTGCGTGAGCAGGAACTCGCTCGAGGAAGCCAGAGACCCTTGCCAACTGATTGGCGTTATTGACTGGACCCAGGAATACATCTTCATCGGGAGCGCCAATGGCCACTGCCTTGGCTTGCTCAGTCAACAGCGCTACAAAATCCTCATAGACCGAATTCTCAACGATGACGCGGGTAGCGGCCGTGCAGTCTTGTCCGGCGTTGAAGTAGCCGGCGATTGCGATCGCTTCAGCTGCAGCTGGCAAATCGGCATCGGCAAAGACAACGACCGGTGCCTTGCCTCCAAGTTCTAGATGCACGCGCTTGAGTTGAGCCGCTGCAGATTGCGCCACTTGAATTCCAGCACCGACTGATCCGGTAATTGAGACCATGTCGGGACGCTTATGTTCAACAACTTCACGTCCAGTCTCGCGCTCACCACATACAACATTGAAGACACCAGCTGGCAAAAACTCTGACATTACTTGTGCCATCCATACAGTTGATGCAGGCGTTGTATCACTTGGCTTAAGAACCACGGTATTTCCAGCTGCGATCGCCGGTGCCCATTTCCAAACGGCCATCATCATTGGATAGTTCCACGGAGTTACTTGACCTATGACACCGACAGGTTCGCGGCGAATCATCGATGTCATGCCCGGCATATATTCACCGGCCGACTTACCTTCAAGGTTTCTTGCAGCTCCTGCAAAGAAACGAATCTGGTCGAGCATCGGCGGAACTTCTTCAGATGTCGTTAATGATATTGGTTTACCGGTGTTGCGACATTCAATCTCAATAATCTCAGTTTGGCGATCCTCAATTGCATCTGCAATCTTTAAAAGCGCGCGTTGGCGTTGTGATGGTGTTGAATCGCGCCACCCGGCAAATGCATTACTTGCTGCGCTAAAAGCGGCATCAACATCGGCGGCATTTGATTTTGGCGCCGATGCATATTCCATGCCCGTGGAGGGATTTATGAGTGAGCTGGTTTCCCCGGACGTTGAATCCACGCTTTTACCATTGATGAAATTTGTTAACTTTTCCATGGCGTTGAGCCTACCAACTGTGCCAAAAGCTAACTAGTCAGTTCGCGTTTTTTCTGCCGCCGCTAACTGGCCACATGCGCCATCGATTTCGCGCCCACGGGTATCTCGAACCGTTACCGGAACTCCATAACTCTCCAAAATTCGAACAAACTCGGCCTCGTCCTCGCGGCGGGAGGCCGTCCACTTAGAGCCTGGTGTGGGATTGAGTGGAATTAAATTGACGTGGGCGTTTCGATTCTTCAAGAGTCGGCCCAACAAATCCGAGCGCCACGATTGATCATTAATATCGCGAATGAGGGCGTATTCAATTGAATAACGACGACCTGTGCGCTTTTCATAGGCATCGGCGGCGGCCAAGACCTCCTTAATATTCCAACGTGAGTTAATCGGAACTAACGTATCGCGAAGTTCGTCATCGGGGGTATGAAGGGAGACGGCCAAGGTAACGGCCATGCCCTCTTGCGTTAGTTTTTCAATTCCATTAACAAGACCAACGGTTGAGACAGTTACCGAGCGCGCACTAATTCCTAAACCATCTGGATTAGGGTCGGTGATATTTCGAAGCGAACGGATAACTGCGTTGTAGTTAGCAAGGGGTTCCCCCATTCCCATAAAGACAATGTTGGAGAGTCTTGTTGCTCCCCCTGGCAGTTCCCCATTGGCGCATGCCCTGGCGGCTGCGACAATCTGCTCGGTGATTTCACCGGCGCTTAAATTTCGAGTTAATCCCGCTTGGCCTGTTGCGCAAAACGGACAGTTCATTCCACATCCGGCCTGCGATGAGATACAGACTGTTACACGATCGCTATAGCGCATTAAAACACTCTCAACTAAAACGCCATCGTGTAACTTCCATAAATCTTTTCGAGTCATTCCATCATCACACGTTACAGATCGCACTAGCTCGATTAACTTTGGTGTTAACTGATCGGCAATGCTCTGGCGCATCTCTGCAGGTATATCGCTCCAACTTTGAGGATCATCAGAGAGATGTGAAAAATAATGGGTTGCCACTTGAGTTGCTCTAAATGCTGGCAGGCCTAACGAGGTTGCCAGTTCGCGTCGCTCAATCGGCGAGTAGTCTGCTAAATGCTTTGGCACTTTCTTTCGTTGAACCGGCTCATCAAAGACTAAGTTAATTTCAGGCACACTCATAGCCATGCCTTAACTAACTCAAGGGCCAACCATAGAGCCGGGGCTGAGATTAAAACTGAGTCGAGGCGATCGAGCATTCCGCCATGACCTGGCAACAAAGAGCCCATATCTTTGAGCTCTAAATCCCGCTTCATTGCACTCTCGATTAAATCGCCACACGTTGCCGTAAAGACAATCATTAATCCAACTACGACGCCGATCCACCACTGCATTCCCATAATGTATTTAAATGCCAATAGACCACCAATAACAGTAAAGATGAGTGAGCCAATTAAGCCCTCCCAACTTTTTTTAGGTGAGATTTTCGGAGCTAATGGATGCTTGCCAAAAAGCACGCCTACGATATAGCCAAAGGTGTCATTACATGAGACGAGAACTACAAAGGTCATCACCCGTTCAAAACCCGTGCTTGTGCGTGCAAGAAGCGTTAGAAAGCCACCGAGGAATGGTAGATAGAGGAGTGCAAAAGTTGTGGCAGTTGCGCTGGCAACAAAACCCTCAGGCCCTTTAGTCAATAACTGAATAAGAAGAACTGGAATTGCAATCGCAGTAGCTACGGCTAAACCGGCAACTCCACCATTCCACGTTGCGTACGAGAGCGCTAAAGAGGCCAGAACTAAAGCGTTTCGTGAGAGATAGATTCCGCGTGCACTAAATGCCCGAACTATTTCACGAATTCCAAGAAGCACCGCAAGGGCGACAACACCAGCAAAGATTTCTCGATGATATGAAAGGGCAAACCAGATAAGTGCGATTAAAGATAATGAAACAGCGATAGAGGGCAAGAGCTTTCGCCCAGCCCGTTTATTTATCGCCTCATTTATCGCATGAATATCAGACATTGGGTAAAACCCCTTAGATTTCTAGGAGTTCAGCCTCCTTGTGCTTTAGAAGTTCATCAATCTTAGCAACGTGATCAGATGTGATTTTCTCTAACTCTTTTTCACCGCGAGCAACATCATCTTTACCGACATCGCCATCTTTTTCCATCTTCTCAATCGCCTCTTTTGCCGTGCGGCGGATGTTACGCATCGAAATCTTTGAGTCCTCGGCCTTACCTTTCACAACTTTGATGTACTCCTTGCGTCGCTCTTGCGTTAGCTGCGGAAAGTTAATTCGAATGAGTGCGCCGTCGCTGGAGGGATTAACACCTAAATCTGAATCTCGGATCGCTTTTTCAATGTTGGCCATGGCTCCTTTATCAAAGGGCGCAATCGTTGCCATACGTGCCTCAGGAACTTGAATCGATGCTAACTGAGAGAGCGCTGTGTACGTGCCGTAATAGTCGACCATGATCTTATTAAATAACGATGGGTGGGCACGACCAGTTCGAATAGATGCAAAATCATCTTTGGCAACTTCAACAGCTTTGCTCATCTTCGTATCAGCATCCTTAAGGACGCTTGCTACATCTGACATCGTTGCTCCTTTTTCAGGCGATTAGAAAACCGCTGGGGCGATTCTATATTAAGAAGAGTGACTTAGATTACGTCACTAAAAATAGGCGTTTTTAAAGGGTTTTACGTGAAATTGGCGCTGGCACTCACCACTTGTATTCAATGCAAGAACTCGAAGGAGTAGTTTCAAGTTATCAATCAGACGGAGAGGTCTACGTGTTTCAAGTACGCATACATGGTCGCGGTGGTCAAGGAGTTGTGACGGCTGCAGAGTTATTGGCGCAATCGGCCTTTGATGAAAAACGTTTTGCGCAGGCATTTCCAAGTTTTGGATCTGAGCGAACTGGTGCTCCAGTCGTTGCTTTTTGTAGAATCGCAGATGAGCAAATCCGTGTACGCGAACCGATCATGTTTCCCGATGCAATCATTATTCAAGACTCAACTCTTATTAAACAGGTCGACGTTTTTGCTGGGTTAAGAAGCGATGGCTATGCATTGATCAACTCAACACGCAGTTTCGAACAACTTGGAATAGGCGAGCTAGCCGCTACACATCCGCGCTTTATTACCGTACCTGCAACGGCTTTAGCGATGGAGCATTTAGGTCGCCCTGTTCCAAACGCGGTTCTATTAGGTGCCTTTGCCGCACTAACTCAAACAGTCTCTTTGCATTCAGTTACCGATGCGATTAGCGAAAAATTTAAGCCAAAGGTCGCCGCATCTAACTGCGCAGCGGCAACGGCGGCCTACGAGTACGTCTTATCAATGGTCGCCTCCAATGCTTAGACAAGTTGAGGGCTCTAAAGCCGTCGCCGACACTGTAGCTATGTGTCGGCCGCAAGTAATCTGTGCCTACCCAATCTCACCCCAGACCCACATCGTCGAAGGATTAAGCGCATTAGTTAAGAGTGAGAGCTTGCGAAATTGTGAGTTCATAAACGTTGAATCCGAGTTTGCCGCAATGTCAGTTGCGATCGGGGCCAGCGCAACTGGAGCGCGCACATACACTGCAACGGCGAGCCAAGGCCTGCTCTTTATGGTTGAGGCCGTTTACAACGCATCGGGCTTAGGTCTTCCAATTGTTATGACCGTTGCAAACCGTGCGATCGGCGCACCGATTAATATCTGGAACGACCACAGCGACTCTATGTCACAGCGCGATAGCGGCTGGATTCAACTCTATGCCGAGACTAATCAAGAGGCCGCCGATCTACATGTGCAGGCCTTTAGAATCGCCGAAGAGCTCTCTCTTCCAATAATGGTCTGCATGGATGGCTTTATCTTGACTCACGCATATGAGCGCGTTGACGTTCCAGAGCAAGAACAGGTAGATGCATATCTTCCTGCCTACACACCTCGACAGGTTTTAGATCCGCTTAATCCCGTCTCCATCGGCGCCATGGTCGGTCCCGATGCATTCACCGAGGTTAAATATATTTCGCACATGAAAAACCTTTCGGCACTGGATGTAATTCCTAGGGCGGCTTCGCAGTTTCAAGAGATATTTGGCCGAAGTTCTGGCGGATTAATACGTGGGTACAAACTCGATGGTGCACAGACGGTAGTCATCGCACTTGGTTCAGTTCTTGGCACTATAAAAGACGTTGTCGATGAGATGGTCGCCGCCGATATCCCAATCGGCGTCCTTGGAATTATCGCCTTTAGACCATTTCCTACTGAGGCGGTGCGCAGCGCACTCTCCAAAGCCAAACGTGTAATCGTCATAGAAAAGGCCTTTCAAGTAGGCATCGGCGGAATTGTTATTGAAAATGTTCGCGCTAGTTTGCGTGGCAGCCATATCGCTGACTACACGCTCATCGCAGGCCTTGGCGGTCGCCCTATTACCAAACAATCTCTTGCCACCTACTTAGATCGTGCATGCAAGGATGCTGTCGATGAGTTAACTTTTCTCGATTTAGATCAAAGCCTTGCCGATAGTGAAATTGCACGAGAGGCAGGACGTTAAATGTCGTCAACGCCAATTAAGTTTTATCAGGTAGGCAGTTTTGCCATCGGTAATCGCTTACTTCCCGCCGATGATCGATCGATTCAATCAGATCCTTCGCGCACTAACGCCCTTAACTCAGGCCACCGTGCATGTCAGGGCTGCGGTGAAGCACTCGGTGCCCGCTATGCATTAGATGCTGCGATGCGCGCAACAAATGAACAGATAATCGCAGTCAATGCCACAGGCTGCCTTGAGGTTTTTTCTACGCCCTATCCAGAATCCTCCTGGCGAATCCCCTGGCTGCACTCGTTATTTGGAAATGCGCCGGCCGTTGCAACTGGCGTTGCCGCCGCACTCAAGGCTCAGGGCAAGAGTGATATCCGTGTAATCGCCCAAGGCGGCGATGGTGCAACGGTAGATATTGGCTTCGGAGCGCTATCTGGAATGTTTGAGCGAAACGATGATGTTTTATATATCTGTTACGACAATGAGGCATACATGAACACTGGAGTTCAGCGCTCTGGTGCAACTCCCCCTGCAGCACGGACTGCAACTACCCAGGCCGTTGGTGAAAATCCTGGCAATGTATTTGGCCAAGGTAAAAACCTTCCGCGAATTGCTATGGCCCATGAAATCCCCTACGTAGCCACGGCCACCGTTGCAGATTTGCGCGATTTAGAGGCAAAGGTAACTAAGGCGATGTCGTTTCGGGGTGCGCGTTATATCCATGTGCTTGTTCCATGCCCATTAGGGTGGGGATCGCAATCTTGTGACACGATAAAGATTGCGCGCCTGGCAACCCAATCAGGATTATTTCCGGTCTTTGAAGCTGAAAATGGTGAAGTCGTTGCATCGACACCTATTCGAAAACGAGTAGATGTCGAAGAGTATTTAAAACTTCAGGTGCGCTACTCACATTTATTTGCACCTACCCGACGCGATGATGTGATCAATCACCTTCAATCCATTGCAGATAAGAATATTGCTCGATATAACTTGCTCATCGATGAGAGTGAGAGCATCTAATGGAGAAACCATTTGCAATAACCTTGGCAGTTAACTCATCACTTAACAACCACACAGGTTCATGGCGTGTAGAAAAACCCGAGTATGTCCACCGCATGCCACCTTGCAATAGCGCCTGTCCTGCCGGTGAGAATATTCAAAACTGGTTATATATCGCCGAGGACGGATCCTATGAGGCGGCTTGGCGTGCATTGATTATTGAAAATCCATTTCCAGCAATCATGGGTCGCGTGTGTTATCACCCCTGCGAAAACGTGTGCAACCGCGCAGAGTTAGATCAAAGCGTTGGAATCAACTCCATCGAGCGATTCTTAGGCGATTATGCGATTGAAAAGGCTCTGACAATTCCAGCCCCGGCCGTTGAAAGTGGCTTTAAGGTATTGGTTATCGGTGCAGGCCCTGCCGGTCTTTCGGCGGCTTATCACTTGCGCAGCATGGGCCATAGCGTGACTGTGCGCGATGCAACACATGCACCAGGTGGAATGATGCGTTATGGAATTCCACAGTATCGCCTACCACGCGAAGTTTTAGATGCAGAGATACATCGCATTAAAGATATGGGCGTTACATTTGAAATGAATACGCGTGTCGATGATGTTCATGAAGCTCTCGATGAGGGCTTTGACGCACTTTTTTTAGCTATCGGTGCCCAGTTAAGTAAGCGCGCATATATTCCAGCCAGTGAAGCTGCGCGAATTCTCGATGCAATCAAAGTTCTCCACGGAGTTGAAGATGGCACGCAACCACTTCTAGGCCGAAAAGTTGTTGTCTACGGTGGAGGTAACACTGCAATGGATGTTGCCCGAACGGCAAAACGACTCGGTGCCCAAGAGACAATCATTGTCTATCGACGAACGCGCGATAAAGCGCCGGCTAACGATGAAGAGATTACTGAGGCACTTGAAGAGGGAATCCTAGTCAAATGGCTATCGACGATTAAACATGTCGATGAGAAAACTCTGCAGATTGAGAAGATGGCACTTGATGAGAACGGCTATCCGCAGCCAACGGGTGAGTTTGAAACCCTTGAGGCCGACTCATTGATCTTGGCCCTTGGCCAGGAGGTTGATTTCTCGCTGCTGGGCAATAGCGCCGATTTAGATACCAAGGATGGTGTTATGCCAGTGGATTCCACGATGATGACATCGCATCCAGGAATCTTTGCAGGTGGTGACATGGTTCCGGCCGATCGCACAGTTACTACTGGTGTTGGCCACGGTAAAAAAGCTGCACGCAACATAGATGCCTGGCTACGTAAAACCGCTTTTGAAAAATTAGAGAATCGAGATGTGGTTACCTTTGATCAGCTCAATACTTGGTACTACACCGATGCCCCGCATATTGTGCGCGAACGGTTAGATGCAACCAGGCGCGCTAAGGATTTCTCCGAGGTGGTTAAGGGTCTAGATGAGACGAACGCACTCTTTGAAGCTCGGCGCTGCATGTCATGTGGCAACTGTTTCGAGTGCGATAACTGCTTTGGCGTCTGCCCAGATAACGCCATCATTAAATTAGGTCCAGGCAAGGGCTTTGAAATAAATCTGGATTACTGCAAAGGCTGCGGAATCTGCGTTGCCGAATGCCCATCGAGCTCGATAGTTATGGTGCCCGATAAGTAAAAGTGTTAGTCGACTAAAGTTCCGATCATCTCACCGCGAACAGCACGTCCGATATTTCCATTCTTCATTAAATCAAAGATAACGATCGGAAGCTTATTCTCTCTGCACAGTGCAAAGGCCGCGGCATCGGCTACTGCTAAAGACTTAGATAAAACCTCATCGTAAGAGATGCTCTCAAACTTTGTGGCTTTCGGATCCTTCTTTGGATCTGCGCTATAGACGCCATCAACCCCGCTCTTAGCTAGCAAGAGCGCCTCAGCACCAATTTCAAGTGCGCGCTGAGCCGAAACTGTATCGGTTGTGAAATACGGCATTCCAGCACCCGCACCAAAGATAACGACGCGACCCTTTTCTAGATGGCGGATCGCGCGAAGTGGAACATAGGGCTCGGCAACTTGGCCCATTGTGATCGCAGTCTGAACGCGGGTTTGAACACCCTCTTTCTCAAGAAAATCCTGTAGCGCTAAACAGTTCATAACCGTTCCGAGCATTCCCATGTAGTCGGCGCGGGCGCGATCCATGCCACGCTGTTGTAGTTCGGCGCCTCGGAAGTAGTTACCACCACCGACAACAATTGCTACCTGTACACCGGTGCGTGCTACATCTGCGATCTGCTTGGCGATATCTTGCACAACATCGGGATCAACACCGATGCCCTTTGCGCCACCGAAAACTTCACCAGAAAGTTTAAGGAGCACCCGCCGATACGTTCCTCGTGTACCGGGCATGGGTGCTCCTTTTAAACTAGTAGTTCGTTGGTTAAATCTTAAAGGTTTACCCCTAAAAGCCTATTGACCCACGCGGAAGCGATGGAAGGCCTTAACGGCCGTTCCCGCCTCATCGAGAATCTGCTTCACACTCTTCTTTGCATCCTTTGCAAAGGACTGCTCAATTAGTGAGACTTCCTTTACAAAGCCGGTAACGCGACCCTCAACGATTTTAAGAAGGGAGGCCTCAGGCTTACCCTCTTCGATCGCAGTTTCATGGGCGATACGCCGCTCATTCTCAATCAGTTCTGCCGGCACATCCTCGCGATTAACGAACTGAGGTGCAAAGGCGGCGATATGTTGAGCGATATCTTTTCCAACTTCACCTGCATCTTTGACTAGCTGAACAAGCACGCCAACCTGTGGAGGTAGATCTGGGCTTGTGCGGTGTAGATAAATTCCAACTGGGGAGTCTTTAAGAACGGCGATACGACGAACTTCAATCTTCTCGCCCAGCATCGCATTGGCCTCATCGATTACCGATTGGACCGTACTTCCACTGACCATAGTTGAAGCAAGAAATGCCTCTACTGAATCCGATTGTGCGTTCTGCAGATGGGCAAGAAGCTCATCGGCAAGGGCTACGAAACGATCGCCCTTGGCAACGAAATCTGTTTCACAGTTGAGTTCGAGCATAACGCCGAGGTTGCCCTCAACCTTTGCAACGACTGCGCCATTTGAGGTCAGGCGACCTTCGCGCTTTGTGACTCCCTTGAGTCCCTTAACGCGAATCAGGTCGATCGCTTTATCGTAATCGCCCTCTGCCTCATCGAGTGCCTTCTTGCAATCAAGCATTCCCGCAGCAGTTGCTTCGCGAAGTCTTTTTACATCGGCAGCTGTATATGCAGCCATATTAATTATTCTCCTTCTACTGGCTCGGTTACAGGCACAACATCTGTTGTCACAACTTGAGCTGGAACCTCGGACACAGCCTCGTTAGCTGTTGGTGCGGACACCTCAGTTGACGCAGCGATCTCTTTTTCCCAGTCGGCCATTGGCTCACCGGCAGCAACTTCTGCTGGAGCTTCAGTCTTGCTCTCTTCCTTAACTACTGCAGATCGAGCGGCAAGTCCGGCAACGATTGCATCAGTGATAACTCGAGTTAACAGACCGATTGAACGGATTGCATCATCGTTACCTGGAATCTTGTAATCAACTTCATCTGGATCACAGTTTGTATCCAAGATTGCAATAACTGGAATACCGAGCTTCTTAGCCTCTTGTACCGCTAAGTGCTCTTTCTTAGTATCGACAACCCAAATCGCTGAAGGCAACTTAGTCATGTGGCGGATACCATCAAGGTTCTTGAAAAGCTTTTCGCGTTCGCGACGAAGCATCAAGAGCTCCTTCTTAGTAAGTAGAAGATCGTTGGTGTTCTCAAGAGCCTCAAGCTCCTTAAGGCGTTGAATACGCTTGTATACAGTTGGGAAGTTAGTAAGCATTCCGCCTAACCAGCGCTCAGTAACGGTTGGCATTCCAACTCGTGCTGCCTGTTGCATGATCGGCTCATGTGCCTGCTTCTTTGTTCCAACAAAGAGAATGTGACCGCCCTTAGCGACCGTGTCCTTTACAAACTCATATGCACTATCGATGAGTGCAAGTGATTGTTGGATATCGATAATGTAGATGCCGTTGCGCTCGGTGAAAATAAAGCGCTTCATCTTTGGATTCCATCGACGAGTCTGGTGTCCGAAGTGGACTCCGCTGTCGAGTAGCTCTCGCATTGTTACAACTGCCATGGCAGGTTTACTCCTTCAT
>WLPT01000016.1 GCA_009698675.1 Actinomycetota bacterium | reverse complement strand
GCACCACAATGGGAGCAAGAAATAATAAGGCTCTACGCGAGCCAAAGAATAAGGGCGCAAAAGCCGCTGCCCTGAATAAAAAGTTTAAGAAGAAGCCTTGCAGCTTCTGCCAGCAGAAGGTCACATATATCGACTACAAAGATATCGCGACCCTTCGCAAGTACATCTCTGACCGCGGCAAAATCCGCGCTCGCCGCGTTACTGGTGCATGCACACAGCACCAACGTTCGATCGCAACTGCAGTCAAGAACAGCCGTGAAGTAGCGCTACTTCCTTACACATCTTCAGCGAAATAAGGAGTGAATCAACTATGAAACTCATCCTTACTCGTGAAGTTGCAGGCCTAGGCGCTGCAGGCGATGTTGTAACTGTTAAAGATGGCTTTGCACGCAACTTCTTGTTGCCACGCGGAAATGCAATCGCTTGGTCACTAGGTGGCGAAAAGCAGATCCAGAGCATTCGCCGCGCGCGATCTGCTCGTGAGGTTCGCGATATCGACCACGCAAAAGAGATCAAAGCAAAGATTGAAGCAGCAACTATTACCGCAAAGGTCAAGGTTGGCGCTAAGGGCGTCTTGTTCGGTTCTGTAACCGATAAAGATGTCGCAACAGCTATTAAGGCAGCAGTTGGTTTGGATATCGATCGCCATGCGATCAAGACTCCTGGCCACATCAAGAAGGTCGGAAGCCATACGGTCAAGATCTCACTTGGACACAATGTTGTTGCCTCTGCAACAGTTAACGTTGCCGCCGAATAAGACGCATTTAAAAAGGCCCGTCGCGAATGCGGCGGGCTTTTTTATTTCTCTGTGACCTGTACGAGCGCCTTCTTAAAGTAATCGCTTGTAAATTCACCGCGAGCCAAATCATATTTCGACATTCCCCACTGCCAAAAATCAAAATCAAGATCTGAAATCGATGATTGAATCGAGGCCCATAGAGTCCAGCCATACTTTCCAACCAAGGCCCATAACCATGCACGCGCAACCTTGTCGGGTCGGTAGCCTCCATAATAAGCAGCCACAAGCTCTTCCAGGGCCTCTAACGGGAGAAAAGCCTCGGCCCAAATGTTTCCAAGCTCAAAACATGCATCGTTGTTTCCTGAATACTCATAATCAATTAACCAAATCTTCTCTCCATCGTCGATGAAATTGCCGGGAAGCAAATCATTGTTACACGGGACTAAGCCCTCAAAAAGAACTGCAAACGCTCTTTTAATCTCAGTAATGATCGGTGAAAAATCTAAGTAACCTTCCGGCATCCTAAAACCTTGATCTTGCACAATCGAGAGGTAGTTCTTTTGCGTAGCAAACATATTGAACTCGTGGTCAAAGTGATTAAGTGAGTGCAAACCACGCAGACTCGTTGCAATTCGGCTTAGATTTGCAGCCACATCAGATGCGCTGTAAGTCTTGCCTTGAATGTAGGAGATTAGGAGTAAACCTTCGCCGGGCAGATATTCCAAAACTTCAGCACCCACTCTGCCTTTACCAGCGATAGTGGAGTTAACAAACTCAGAGTTACGGTCAATTGATAAGAGCGAGGATGAGTTACTTGACATTCGAGCGACATAGCGACCCTCTGGGGTGTCGATGAGGAAGTTACGATTAGTTAAACCGCCCGAGAGTTCAGCGATTGAGGTTCGGGAGTGCAAGCGCTCAACTTTGTTAAATAGTTGGGCGAACTCACGCTCTAGTGCACTGGCATCACTCACGCCTTCAGGATACATTTCACATGTGTCCGTGTCTGTAGTGCCAACGAGAGCAAAAATCATCATTATTGGCGGTGGTGTTGGTGGAACATCCATCGCCTATCATTTAGCCGAGCTTGGCGAGAAAGATGTCATTCTCTTAGACAGGAATGAGTTAACAAGTGGCTCAACATTTCATAGTGCTGGATTAGTTGGCCAACTGCGTGCCGATCCAACACTGACTTTAATGAATATGCACTCAGTTGATCTTTATCGAAAACTTCAAGCTACCGAAACACCTCCTAGCTGGCGCGAGTGTGGCAGCATTAAATTGGCATCGACACCAGAGCGGATGCAAGAGATCCGCAGGCAGATTGGTTGGGCTAAAACCTTTGGCTTGGATCTACATGAGATCTCTCCTCAAGAGGCACAGAACCTATTTCCTCTCATTGATCTAGATGGCGTTGTTGGCGCCTGCTACATGGGCTCCGATGGTCAAGTTGATCCTTCGCAGTTAGCGATGGCGCTGGCCGCAGGTGCAAAAAAACAGGGCGTTCAAATATTTACACACACCCGAGTATTAGAGATCAAGAGTTCAAATGGTCGGGTTAGAAGTGTCGTGACCGATAAAGGCGAGATCGAGTGCGAAGTAGTTGTTAACTGTGGCGGAATGTATGCGCCCCAAATTGGGCGCATGGTCGATGTTCGGATTCCAATTGTTCCGATGAGCCACCAATACTTAATTACCGATAACTTTATGGATCCCGATGCCCCTTTCTTACCCTCGCTACGTGACCCTGACAATTTAATTTACTTCCGACAGGAGGTATCTGGACTATTAATGGGCGGCTACGAACGAAGCTCTAAGGCCTGGTCGGCCGATTACAACTCTATCGATGATATTCCAGCCAATTTTAATTCAATGCTTTTGCCCGATGATTGGGATCGCTTCTATGACATCGCTGAGGCTTCACAAAAGCGTGTTCCTAAAATGGCAGATGTTGGAATCAAAAACTTTATCAACGGCCCTGAGGGCTTCACTCCCGATAACGAGTTTTGTTTAGGCGAAACCTCAGTTGGCGGCTTCTATGTAGCAGCTGGTTTCTGCGCACATGGAATTGCCGGCGCCGGCGGGATAGGCAAGGTCGTTGCCGAATGGATCGTGGCCGGCGAGCCAACGATGGACTTGTGGCACATGGACATCAAACGTTTCGGCGCATCCTATGACTCCCCTGATTTCACTTTGAAGCGAATTACTGAAAACTACGAAGAGTATTACGACATCCACTATCCCGGTGAAGAGCGCAAGAGTGCACGACCAAAGTTCACATCCCCCGTTTACGAGTGGCATGCAGCAAATGGCGCGATATTTGGCGAAAAGGCATCATGGGAGCGCGTTAATTACTACTCGACCAACCTGGGCAATGAGGAACTTCGCCCTAAAGGCTGGCTCGGTAAACACTGGTCTTCGGCAGTGCAGATCGAGCACCACGCAACACGTAACGCTGCCGGGTTATTCGATGAGTCATCTTTTGCTAAAGCGCGTATTAGTGGTGCCAGAGCTGCAGAGTTTCTCAACTATGTGTGCGCCAACAATGTAGTCAAAGGTGTTGGCAAGACTGTCTACACGCAGGCGCTAAATAGCAAAGCTGGAATTGAATCTGATTTCACGGTTACACAAACTGGTGATGAAGAATTCATGATCGTTACAGGCACAGCATTTGGAATACATGACTTTGGTTGGCTAGAGAAAATTCGCCGAGAGTATGATTTTAACGAAGTAGGAATTATTAACATAACACGCGAACTCACATGTTTTGGAGTCATGGGACCAAACTCACGAGCAATTCTGCAATCACTCACCGATGCCGATTTGAATCACACCGCCTTTCCATTCATGAGCTCTCAAGAGATCGCATTAGCAGGAATCAAAGTACGCGCAACGCGAATAACTTATGTGGGCGAACTAGGGTGGGAAATCTATGCATCAATTGCCGACGGACTTCTACTTTGGGAATCTATAATCGAGGCGGGTAAAGATTTAGGTTTAATTCCATGCGGTTATCGCGCCATTGAATCTCTGCGACTTGAAAAAGGTTACCGCGCTTGGGCGGGTGAGATTAATACCGAGACTAATCCTTATGAGGCAGGTCTTGGTTTTGCAGTTTCATTGAAGAAGGAAAACTTTCACGGTAGGGCCGCTGCAATCGCGGCAAAAGAGAATCAAAAAAGAAAATTAGTAGCGATACTCTTTGACGACATAACTTCAGTTGCATTTGGATCGGAGCCGATTCGAATTGGTGAAAAAGTTCTCGGACGAATTAAATCTGGTGGTCAGGGCTACACAATTAATAAGGCCATCGCTTATGCCTATATGCCCATCGAGCACTCAACTCAAGGGATTTTAGTTGAGGTTGAATTATTCGGTACATGGGCGAGTGCAGTAATAGCTACCGAACCGTTATTTGATCCAGGCAATGACCGGATCCACGCTTAAATCTCAGATTGTAAGATTTACATATATTCTTTACTACACAGGCCTGTGTGTACAAAAAAAGCCTCTGACCTGCACATATACAGCCCAAGAGGGCTACCCCCTGTGAGTTACCCACAGCCCATCCACCGCTTACTGCACAGAAAAACAGGCTTTTCCACCCCTTTATCCACAGGTTACCCCCAAGCAGGGTGAGCGTTTCTCGCCTGCGATAGGGCTGCACATCTAAGTTACGCCTACAGGGATTTAACGTCAGTGGTCAATGGGAGGTTATCGGCGTGAGCATCGCAGAACTTCCTAGCAACCGATCATCGCGAGATCTCAGCATCTCAACTCTCGGTACCGAGTTTGAACGTACTCCACCGCAGGATCTTATCGCCGAGCAATCAGTTCTCGGTGGAATGTTGTTATCGAAAGATGCCATCGCCGATGTGATCGAAGTTATTCGTGATCGCGATTTCTACCGCCCAGCACATGAGTTAATTTACGATGCAATTATTGATTTGTATGGTCGCGGCGAACCCGCCGATGCAGTCACAGTCTCTGCCGAACTTTCAAAGCGCGGAGATATTGCTCGTGCAGGTGGAGCGCCATATCTTCATACTTTAATCTCTTCAGTACCAACGGCAGCCAACGCGGGATACTACGCAAAGATAGTTCGCGAGCATGCAATCATGCGCCGCTTAGTTGAAGCGGGAACAAAGATCGTTCAACTCGGTTACACATCCGAGGGTGAAGTCGATGACATGGTTGATCAAGCACAGGCCGAGATCTACGCAGTTACCGAGCGCCGATCATCAGAAGACTATGTTCAACTCTCAACATTGTTACCCCAAGCCCTCGATGAGATTGAAGCTATATCTAAAGGCGTTGGTGTTGAAGGTGTTAAATCCGGATTTAAAGATCTCGATGCACTTACTCATGGTTTCCACCCAGGCAACATGATTATTCTCGCCGCTCGACCTGCGATGGGTAAGTCAACACTTGGTTTAGATATTGCGCGCCACGCATCGATTTTCAACGGACTGACTTCGGTCATCTTCTCTCTTGAAATGTCAAAATCTGAAATCACAATGCGTATGTTGTCGGCCGAAGCGCGCGTTGGTCTAAATAATATTCGCTCAGGTACATTATCTGATGATGAGTGGTCACGTCTTGCACGACGAATGGGCGAGATCTCCGAAGCGCCATTATTTATCGATGACTCTCCGAATCTTTCAATGATGGAGATTCGGGCGAAGGCTCGCCGCTTAAAGCAGCGCCACAACCTCAAACTCATTGTTATTGACTACTTACAGCTGATGTCATCGGGTAAGAAAGTTGAAAACCGACAGCAGGAAGTATCTGAGTTCTCGCGTCAATTGAAGTTAATGGCCAAAGAGTTAGATATTCCCGTCATCGCGATTTCACAGCTCAACCGTGGACCTGAGCAGCGCACAGATAAGAAGCCGATGCTTTCTGACCTACGTGAATCTGGCTCAATCGAGCAGGATGCTGACGTTGTTATCTTGCTCCATCGCGACGATATGTACGATCAACAAAACCGTACGGGCGAGGCCGACCTAATCGTTGCCAAGCACCGTAATGGACAGACGCGCACAATCACAGTTTCTGCTCAACTCCACTATGCGCGCTTCTTTGATATGCCGCAAAACCCAGGCTCAGGAACAGACTGGACTCAGCAGCGTGAAGCCGCTCCAGAGGAGAGTACCTTCGGAGATTAATTATCGTGCGGCAGTACGCGCACGATCTGCAAGGACTATTCCAGTCAAAACCACAACACCACCAACTAGTTGGATGAAGTTCCATCTTTCATAGAGCCACCACCACGCGAATACTCCCGCTAATACCGGTTCGGCCATTCCCATAACGCTACTCGTAGAGGCCGATAAGAGTTTTATTCCATTGACTACAAATAGGTAGGGGGCGATAGTGCCCATCGTGATCACCCATGCGACGAGAACCCACCCAGGCAGATTGTAAGCCGAAAAACGCCCCTGCAAATTTATTGACTGTGTAAAGATTTCAATTGGAAAACTCCAAATCGGCAGTGCGATTAGTAGTCCTACCGTTGCAATACCAAAACCAAAAACCGAAAGCGACTGAGCATCCCGAGCCTTCGTTAACTTCTCACCGAGCAAAAAGTAGACAGCTAATGCAACGGCATCTACAAGAGCGGCGAGAACTCCAATCGTGTCGAGTGTTTGCCCCTTCCAGACTTGAGCGATACATAAGAGACCACTAAAAGCTAGTCCGATGGCAATCCACATTTGTGAAGGAACGTGCTTTTTTAAAACGTACCGCAACCAGAAAAGTATCCAAATAGGCGCTGTAAACTCAATAATGAGCCCAATACTTACGTGCATACGGGTTATTGCGATGAAGTAGAAGATTTGTACGGCTAAAAAACCAACTAGGCCATAGGCAATTAACCATGGAAGCTCTGACTTATTTGTTCGAAACTTATGCTTGTATCGAAGAAAAACGTAGGCCCCAAGAAGAAGAAATGCTCCACCACACCGGACCTGTGTTAGTCGCGGAGATGAAAGCCCGCTAGTTAGTAGCAGTTTAGATACAACACCGTTGAAGGCGAATCCAACTGCACCTGTTAATGCGAGAATCTCACCTTTACGTCTGGACCACATCAGGTAAGCGTAGTGGTTTAGAAGGCGCTTTCTGGAATATCCATAATCGAGCCAGTAGTTGCTTCAACAATGGCACGATCTGCAGTGATATGTGGCAAGAAGTTTGTAACAAAGAACTCTGCCGATGCAATTTTACCTAGATAGAAATCAGAATCTTTGCCGGGATTAGCGAGCTTTTCTGAAGCGATATCGGCTTGGCGAATAAGGAGCCAGGCTGTAATCACATCACCAACGGCCATGAGGCAGCGAGAGGTATTAAGGCCAACGAGATAAATCTTTTGCGCATCCTCTTGTGACTCCATCGCGTGAGCAATAAGGACGGCGATAATTCCATCCAAATCTGCAACGGCCTTTAAAAGTGCGGCCTTAGCTTGGACATGAGAGCCACCAGATTCTGCAAAGCTTTGAATCTCTTTTCTTAGCAATCCAATTGCTCGCCCACCATCTTTTACAATTTTACGGAAGAAGAAATCCAATCCCTGAATTGCAGTCGTACCTTCATAGAGTGTGTCGATTTTGGCATCGCGTACATATTGTTCGAGTGGCCAGTCCTGCGTAAAGCCCGAGCCACCAAAGGTCTGAAGCGACTCAGTACCAAGTAAAGTCCAGGATTTTTCAGAGCCATACCCTTTAACAACAGGAAGCATTAAATCATTTCGCGCAATCATGTCAGCTAATCTGTCGGCATCTCCTTCAGCCTCGGCTAACACAATTTCATCCTGTAAAGCTGCCGTATATAGCACTAAAGCACGCATGCCTTCGGAGTATGACTTTTGAACCATTAATGATCGTCGGACATCGGGGTGATGAATGATTGTGACACGTGGGCTAGCTTTATCGTTCATAACCTTCATATCACCACCCTGTACGCGTACTTTGGAGTAACTAAGAGCTTGCTGGTATCCAGCAGAAAGCGTTGCAATCGCCTTAGTTCCAACCATCATTCGTGCAAACTCAATTACCTTAAACATTTGTGCAATTCCCTCATGCACCTCTCCAAGGAGATATCCAACTGCAGGTTCATGTTCCCCAAGATTCATCTCGCACGTTGACGAAACGTTGAGTCCCATCTTGTGCTCAACATTTGTTACGTAGACCCCATTGCGCTTACCTAATGCGCCAGTTTCTTTATCGAACATAAACTTTGGAATTAAAAATAATGACAACCCTTTTGTTCCTGGGCCGCCACCTTCGCGACGTGCAAGAACAAAGTGCATAATGTTTTCATAGAGATCGGCATCACCAGATGTAATAAAACGTTTTGTTCCAGTGATATGCCAAGTTCCATCGGCTTGTTGCACAGCTTTGCTACGCCCTGCACCAACATCGGAGCCCGCATCCGGTTCAGTGAGTTGCATCGTTGCGCCCCAGTGACGATCAACCATGAGCTTTGCCATATGTTTTTGCTCTTCTGTACCAAGAACATATGCAACATGTGCGAAGGCGTAGCCTGAGGCATAAATATGGATTGCTGGATTTGAACCCAAGACCATTTCGGCGATTGCCCATCGAATCGATGCAGGAACTTTCATTCCTCCTAAATCAACAGGTGCATCTAAACGCCACCACTCACCGTTAACGTAGGCCTCGTAAGATTTTTTAAAACTTGCCGGAACAGTTACTTCACCCGTCGCCTTATTAAAATCCGTACCAAAGCGATCGCCCTCAACAAATGATGCAGCGAGATCGTTTTCACACAAACGTTTCATCTCTTCCAACATGCCCATCGCTGTGTCACGATCGATGTCGGCATAGACAGAGGTTCCGAGAACTTTGTCGCGCCCAAGAAGATCAAAGAGGCAGAATTCAATATCGCGTAGGTTGGCTGTGTAATGGCTCATGGGGTGATTTTGCTACTGGTCAGTAACTTATGCAAGCCTGCCCCGCCTTTTCCCTAGAAGCCGATAGGGTTCCGAGCGTGCTACTAAGTGATCGCGATATCCGCGCCGAAATCGCCGCAGGCCGTGTGGGCTGCGAGCCCTTTACCGAGTCCATGATTCAGCCATCCTCAGTGGATGTGCGTCTTGATAAGTTTTTCCGTGTCTTTGAAAACCATAAGTACAGCGTCATCGATCCATCGATTGAACAGGCCGAGCTAACTCGTGAAGTTATCACCGAGGGCGATGATCCATTTATCCTGCACCCCGGTGAGTTTGTTTTAGCGAGCACGTATGAAGTTATTACTTTGCCCGATGATATTGCTGGGCGTCTAGAGGGTAAATCCTCACTCGGACGCCTTGGCTTGCTGACACACTCAACTGCAGGCTTTATCGATCCAGGTTTTAGTGGCCACATCACTTTGGAGCTCTCAAATGTGGCAAATCTGCCCGTTAAATTATTTCCAGGCATGAAGATCGGCCAACTTTGTCTCATTAAACTCTCATCCCCTGCCGAACATCCATATGGAAGCGAGAAGTACGGCTCGAGATATCAGGGCCAACGCGGGCCGACTGCTAGCCGCTCCTTCCTAAACTTCCATAAATCCAAAATTCAGTAAATCTGAAGGAATGAACTGAGCTCAAACGCGGTTTAATTAGCTATGAAAACAATCATCGTACTTGGTCTCATCGCCCTTATCGCTATCTTCTTTGTTGCTCAATACAACCGTTTGATACGTCTGAACATCAGTGTCAACGAGGCATGGGCCCAGATTGAAGTTCAGTTAAAACGTCGAGCAGATTTAATCCCAAACTTAGTTGAAACAGTTAAGGGATATGCCAAGCACGAGCAGAGCACATTTGACGCTGTCGTAACTGCACGCGCAAAGGCTACGAGTGCATCTACCGTTGCCGATGTCGCAGCCGCCGATGGAATGGTTACACAAGCCTTGCGCGGTTTATTAGCTGTTGCCGAGGCTTACCCTGACTTAAAAGCTTCGTCGAATTTTCTATCGTTACAAGAAGAGTTATCAACGACTGAAAATAAAGTTGCATTTTCTCGCCAGTTCTATAATGACAATGTGCGCTCGCTCAACACTGCGGTAAAAACCGTGCCAACTAACTTCTTTGCCGGCTTTGCAAAGGTAACAGAGCGCGAGTTTTACGAGGTTGAGGATCCACAAGATCGCAAAGCTCCTAAAGTTACTTTCTAGATCCAATGAATTTTAGAGCGCAACAGGCAGTTAATAAGCGAAAAACAATTGGTCTGCTCGTTGGCATGGCCGTGCTTGTTTGGCTCGTTGTCTATGCAGCACTGACATATTTTGGAACAACAACTGCGGGTATAGTCCCAATCGCTGTGGGTATCGCGTTGATTTCAGTCTGGGGCTCTTATTACGGCGCCGATAAATTAGTAATAACCATGACTGGTGCAAAGTTAATTCAAGAATCAGATAATCCAAAGTTATTTAATCTAATTCACGAAGTCACAATCGCCAGTGGTTTACCAATGCCAAAAGTTGCCGTTGTTGTCGATACTGCACCGAATGCATTTGCAACTGGAAGAAACCCAGAGCATGCCTTAATCGCATTTACAACGGGAATCTTAGAGGCCATGGATCGCGACCAACTTCAAGGGGTTATCGCCCATGAAATGGCGCACGTTGCCAATCGAGATACCTTGGTTTCAGCCGTTGCGGCAACTACCGCTGGCGCGATTGCAATTCTGAGTGACATGTTGACACGAATGATGTGGTTCGGTGGAGGACGAGAGCGAGATCGTGACAGTAACGGCAATCCAATTGCCCTCATACTCTCCCTCGTCATACTTATTTTGGCACCACTGGCTGCAATGCTCTTGAAGTCGGCAATTTCGCGCAAGCGAGAGTCGCTAGCAGATGCAACAGCCGTTGCCTTTACTCGAAATCCAGCCGGGTTACGTAGCGCGTTAGAAGTTTTAGCGGCAGACTCAACTGTTGTACGTCAAAAATCTACTGCCGTCGCACATATTTGGATCGAATCACCATTAGATGGAAAATCAGTATCAAAACTATTTTCTACGCATCCACCAATCCAAGAGCGGATCGCGGTTCTAAAGGCGATGGAGTCGCTTACCTAGCTCTTTGCAGTTGGAAAAAAGAGCGTAAATGCCGAACCCTGCCCTGGCTTGGAAAAGACTCCAACTTTTCCACCGTGGGCTTGCATCACTGCATCAACGATAGACAGACCAAGACCACTACCTTCTTGGCTATTTCTCTGACGTGAAGGATCAGCTCTAAAGAAACGTTCAAATATCTTTTTCTGATCGGCCTCACTCAATCCAGGACCATTATCGGCAACGGTTACATATGCACCATCATCTTCACTTCGCGCTGTGATAGTAATTGCAGTTCCATCAGGCGTATGAACGCGGGCATTAGCCAACAGATTAGTAAAGACCTGGTAGATACGATCAGCGTCACCGAGGGTATATAACTCACTAGGAAGTTCAACACTTATAGGATGGTGAGGACCTGCTGCCGCCGCCGATGCAACCATCTCTTCGATAACCTGCACAAGATTAACTGGCTTACGCTCCATCTGTCGGGATTGATCAAGTCGCGCAAGTAAAAGTAGATCCTCAACTAGGGCTCCCATTCGAATCGATTCTTTTTCAATTCGACCGATTAACTCTTTGGTCTTCTCTCCTTCAGGCACTGCACCTAAGCGATGAAGCTCTGCAAAACCGCGGATAGCAGTCAACGGTGTTCGCAGTTCATGGCTGGCATCGGCGACGAAGCGTCGTAACTTTTCCTCGCTCTCAGTGCGCACAGCAAAAGACTCCTCAATCCGACCAAGCATTGTATTGAGCGAGGTACTTAGACGTCCCACCTCAGTATTGGGTTCAAAATTATCTAAACGAGCCGATAAATCTCCTGCAGCAATCTTCTCGGCGGTAACTTCGACACTCTCTAAAGGCTTCATACTTAATTTAATTACTTGACGCGCAGCAAAACCGATGAGAAAGAGAACAATAAATCCAATAGATAAGAAAACACGTCCGATGCGATGTGTAGTTCTATCAAACTCCGAAAGCGATTGCGCAACGATCACACTTCCTAGAGCCGAAGGAAGAATGCGTGCAACAACTCTAAAGTCGGCACCAGGGGCAGCGACAGTAAAGGGTTTATCTCCAAATGCGGCAACTTGCGATGGGAGTAGACCTTTAACATAATCAGTTATGTGGTTGTCGTTGAGATCGCCACCAATACCACCAACTAAGTTTCCAAGTGGGTCTAAAACAGTTACAGAGATAGAGGATGGCACTCTATTGAGTGGAGTTATTGGAACTGCAGCCGCAACCCGATTGACCTCATCTGACTCTGAAATTTTTGGATTAGCTTCTTCATCATTGACGATACCAGCGGCATTTACCCGATTAGCTGTTCCGCCTATAACACTAATGAGTTGGTCATCAACTTGACCGATTAAGTAATTTCGAAACAAAAACTGAGATGAGATTCCAGCCCCAACGAAACCAATCGCAGAGAGAACTAATACACCTACCGTTAAACGGTTACGAAGCGACCAGTTACTTAGTGGAGAATTCATCCTATTTTGGCGGCATTCGCAGTCTGTAACCAACTCCACGGACGGTATGGATTAGTGGTGGATCGAAAGCATCAATCTTTTTTCTTAAGTAAGATATATATGTTTCAACGATCCCCGCATCACCCCGGAAGTCGTATTGCCATACATGATCCAGAATCTGAGATTTGGAAACAACCCGGTCGGCATTGATAATTAAATAACGAATTAAAGCAAACTCAGTTGGTGAGAGATCTAGCAAATTACCTGCACGGCGAACCTCATGAGTAGCTTCATCTAACTCAAGATCGGCAAAGCGCATCTTCTCATCATCGATTTCAATCTCGGTTACACCTGTACGTCGCAAAAGTGCGCGCAAACGAGCGACAAGCTCTTCAAGTGAAAACGGCTTAGTCATATAGTCATCGCCGCCAAGAGTTAAGCCTTTGACTTTATCCTCCATGCCATCTTTGGCTGTTAAGAAAAGTACGCCAGTGTTAACACCCTCGTTACGAATCGCTTTACATACTTCAAAGCCATCCAAATCCGGCAACATGACATCTAGAACCATTGCATGCGGGCGAAACTCTTCAGCCATCGCTAAGGCTTGTGCGCCGTTAGCGGCAATACGAACATCGAAGCCAACGAAACGAAGACTCGTTGAGATGAGTTCACTAATACTGGATTCATCGTCGACGACGAGAATGCGTTGCATGGTCTTTTCAGCTGTTGTGGTCATGGCCTTACAATGCTCCCATGCACTGGGAGTTTCCTGAGGATAAGCAGGTAAATTGGCGGGGATTTAGGCAGTACCTACTCTTTAACCGAGCGCAGGAGAACTTGAGCAACGTCTAAGACCTCAATCTCGGATTGGCGGGCGGTCACTCCATCGCTGGTCATGACTCGGCAGAAGGGGCAGGCAACGGCCAACTCTTGAGCCCCTGTTGCTATCGCCTCATCCACTCGGTTGAGGTTGATTTGAGTACCTAACTTCTCCTCCATCCACATTCGACCACCACCGGCGCCACAACAGAATGAGCGCTCCTTATTGCGTGGCATTTCAGAGATCTGTGCACCGGTTGCCTCAAGCAATTCACGAGGTGGCTGATAAATCTCATTGTGCCGTCCTAAATAGCAAGGATCGTGATACGTCATTGCAGTGTGGCTCATTTTAATCGGTAGTAATTTCTTATCGCGTAGAAGTTGATTGAGTAGTTGTGTGTGGTGAAGCATCTCAAGTTCAAAACCACTCTGTGCGTAGTCGCGTCCAATTGTCGTAAAGCAATGCGGACAGGTTACAACAACCTTCTTTGTTCCCTTTGTGCGCTCAGCAAAAACCTCTCTAAATGTTTCAATATTTTCAGCGGCTAAAATTTGATAGAGGAACTCATTACCTGCACGTCGTGCAGGATCTCCAGTACATGTCTCCTTCTTTCCCAATACAGCAAAGTTAACTCCCGCCATGTAGAGGAGTTCAGCTACTGCTTTCGTAGTCTTCTTTGCGCGCTCATCGTAGGCACCAGCACAACCTACCCAGAATAAATACTCAACTTCATCGGGCAGAGTTCCTTCGACAACACGAATTGGGAAGTCACACTCGGCGATCCATGCTTCGCGATCATTTTTATTTGCTCCCCATGGATTTCCAGTCTGCTCAAGATTTCGGAAAGTTCCACCTAACTCACTTGGAAAATTTGATTCAACCAAAACTTGAAAGCGGCGCATATTGACGATGTGATCAATGTGTTCAATATCAACAGGACACTCATTAACGCAGGCACCACAGGTTGTACAAGACCACAAAACATCTAACGCGATGGGAGCACCAACGCCTGCCATGGACTCGCTTTCAACGGTTTTAGCAAAGGCGTGATCACGCATCGCCATAATTAAAAGCTTGGGAGATAGGGGTTTTTCAGTGTGCCAGGCGGGGCACTGCGATTGGCAGCGACCACACTCGGTACATGAACTCATATCCAATAAACCTTTCCAGGTTATGTCGGCGCGAGTGCCAAGACCAAAAACGTCATCATCCTTTGGATCTTCAAAATTAATAACTTCACCGTGTGACAACATCGCAGGAAGTGGCCCAAGTGATGATTTGCCATCAGCATTGCGACGGAAAAATATATTAAATGGGGCCAAGAATCTATGCCAGGCAACACCCATTGTTAAGTTGCTAGCGATAACAATGAACCATGCCATCGATACAACTATTTTAATCAACGCTATGAGCTGGACTGCGTTGTTGAGTTGTGTGAGAGTTAATGACTTAAAGATTGAGGCGATAAACCAGGTTGTAACATAGTGGCGATTCCACTTCGTCTCATCCGAAAGAGCACCTTCCAAACCACGCAAAGCAATGACACAGAAGACAATCGCTAGAATTGTTGCTTCAACGTAATAACCCTTTGCCATTCCAGAGCCATAAAAACGCGAAGTGCGACCCTTTTTTGAAAAACGCGTAACCTGTCGAATTCCAATTAATGTGACAATTCCAATACCGGTAGCCCAAGCAATCAGCTCGGTAAAGTATTCATAAGGCCACAGATGGCCAATAACTGGAAGCGCAAACTCAGGGTTAATAAGTTGACCGTATGCAGTAATTAAAGTTCCAAATAAGACAACGAAGCCGATCATGACAAACCAGTGCGCAAAACCGACAACTGTGAAATTAAACATCTTGGTATGGCCAAAGATCTCTCTAGCCGCCATGCCAACACGCTTACCGCGATCGTTGCTTCGTGTTGGATCGGGCTGCCCCTTTTTGTATATGCCTATTAACTGCCGCGTCCTAACGGCCATAAGGGCCAGGGCTACTCCAGTGATTGCATAGGCGATAACTACGAAGAGAGGATTCATAATGGAAGGGTAGAGGTGGACGGGGAATAAGTCGCAAGGGTTGTAGGTTTACATAAGTAAGAAACCTGAGTCGCTTCGACTCAACCTTTTGGGTAGTATGGACTCAGGTTTAAGGCAGGCCTCGACCCTACCCCAGGCTCGAGTGAGATAAAAGGAGCGTTAAAAATGGCTAGAGCAGTTGGAATCGACCTCGGAACAACAAATAGTTGCGTATCGGTCCTCGAGGGTGGCGAAGCCACCGTTATCGCTAACGCTGAAGGCGCCCGCACGACACCGTCGATTGTGGCCTTCGCAAAAAATGGCGAGGTCCTCGTCGGTGAGGTGGCCAAGCGCCAATCGGTCACCAACGTAGATCGCACGATCCGTTCAGTTAAGCGCCATATGGGCACAGACTGGTCGATTGATATTGATGGCAAGAAGTACACATCCCAAGAGATTTCAGCTCGCGTATTACAGAAGTTAAAGCGTGATGCCGAGGCTTACTTGGGCGAGACGGTTACCGATGCAGTTATTACCGTGCCTGCATATTTCAATGACGCTCAGCGTCAAGCAACGAAAGAGGCCGGCGAGATTGCAGGCTTAAATGTTTTGAGAATCATTAACGAGCCAACGGCTGCAGCTCTTGCATACGGTCTTGATAAGGCCGACCAAGAACAGACGATTCTCGTCTTTGACTTAGGCGGCGGAACTTTCGACGTTTCACTTCTTGAAATCGGAGATGGTGTTGTTGAAGTTAAGGCCACTAATGGCGATAACCATTTAGGTGGAGATGACTGGGATCAGGCACTCGTTGACTTCCTAGTTCAAAACTTTGGTTCACAGAACGGCATCGATCTAACTAAAGACAAGATGGCGATGCAACGTATCCGTGAAGCTGCAGAAAAAGCGAAGATCGAACTATCGTCTTCACAATCTGCATCGATTAACTTGCCATATATCACAGTGGATGCTGAAAAGAATCCTCTATTTATGGACGAGACAATTACACGCGCACAGTTCCAACAGTTAACTGGCGCATTACTTGATCGTTGCAAGAAGCCTTTCCAGGCAGTATTGAAAGATGCTGGTATTCCAATTAACAAGATTCAAAGCGTTGTACTAGTTGGCGGTTCTACCCGTATGCCAGCAGTCGTTGATCTTGTTAAAGAGCTCACCGGCGGAAAAGAGCCAAATAAGGGCGTCAACCCTGATGAAGTTGTAGCCGTTGGAGCATCTCTACAAGCCGGTGTATTAAAGGGTGAAGTTAAAGATGTTCTTCTCCTGGACGTAACACCGCTATCACTTGGTATTGAAACAAAGGGTGGCGTGATGACTCGCTTAATCGAGCGCAACACAACAATCCCAACAAAGCGCAGCGAGGTATTTACAACTGCCGATGATAATCAGCCAGCGGTACAGATTCAGGCCTATCAGGGCGAACGTGAAATGGCGGCTTATAACAAGAAGCTGGGCATGTTCGAACTTACTGGTCTTCCACCTGCACCACGCGGTATCCCACAAATTGAGGTTACATTCGATATCGATGCCAACGGAATCGTTCACGTATCGGCTAAGGATCTCGGTACAGGTAAAGAGCAGAGCATGACCATCACTGGTGGGTCAGCGCTTTCAAAAGATGACATCGCACGCATGATGGAGGATGCCGAATCACACGCTGAAGAAGATCGTCAGCGCAAAGAAGAGGCCGAGATCCGTAACGCTGGTGACTCACTTCTTTACTCAACACAAAAGTTCATTAAAGATAACGAGGAAAAACTTAGCGAGGGTGATGCGCTAGAGAAGAAGACCGAGACAGAGGCAGCTCTTACAGAGTTGCAGACCGCACTCGGTGGCTCTAACTTCGAAATGATAAAGAGTGCAACTGAAAAAGTTGCAACTGTAAGCCAAGCCTTAGGTGCCGCGTTATATGCAGGTGCTGCTGCAGCTGAAGGCCAATCTGAAACAACGGCAAGTGAAGATGGCGTTGAAGACGCAGAGGTTGTTGAGTGAGCGAGGAAAACTCGGTTCAAGTAGAGGAAATAGTTGAAGATGTGACACCGGATCAGGTAACTGATCCGGTAGTTACACTCACTAATGATTTGCAACGCCTTCAAGCCGAATACGCCAACTATCGAAAGCGCGTAGAGCGAGATCGTTTAGTTGCACATGAGATGGCTATTGGCGCAGTTCTAACCGAGTTGCTTGCACTCCTCGATGATGTCGACCGTGCCGAGCAACATGATGAACTTACAGGCGGCTTTAAAGCCGTGGCCGACCAACTTAATTCGATTACCTCGCGAATTGGTCTTGAAAAATACGGCACCGAAGGCGAGGCCTTTGATCCGCAGATTCATGAGGCGCTTATGCACGATACTTCTGCCCAAGTATCGGTTCCAACTGCCTCAAAGATTTTGCAGCCGGGATATAAATACAAAGAGCGCATTCTTCGTCCTGCCCGCGTGGCTGTAACCGATCCAGCAGGAGAGTAATTTCTAGTGGCCGCCAAAGACTTATATGAGAAAGACTTCTACAAGGTCCTTGGGGTAGATAAGAAAGCTGGCGCCGATGAGATTAAGAAAAAGTATCGATCTTTAGCGCGCGAACTTCACCCAGATAAAAATAAGGGTGATGCGGTCAAGGAAGAGAAGTTCAAGGGCATTTCTGAAGCCTATGAAATCCTCTCCGATGCCAAGAAGCGCGCTGAATACGATGAGGCACGATCTCTGTATGAGCGTGGAGGCTTCCGTGCGCCGATGGGTGGGGGCCAACAGGGCGGGGATTTCAACGACATCTTCGGCGGCGGCAACCCCCAAGATATCTTCGCCAATTTATTCGGCGGTGGCCGTAGAGGTCCTCGTAAAGGTCAGGACTTACAGACCGAGGCGACAATTACATTTCGTGAATCTATCTTTGGCACAAATTTAGATCTGCGCCTTGCCACTGATCGAGGAGCTGCCCAAAACATCACTGCGCGAGTACCTGCAGGGGTCAATGATGGCGCCAAAATACGTGTTAAAGGCAAGGGCGCCGCAGGAGAGGCCGGCCCAGGTGATCTATTTATTATGTTGCACGTTAAACCGCATGCAATTTTTGCGCGTAAAGGTGAAAACTTAACGCTAACTTTGCCAGTTACTTTTGCAGAGGCCGCCCTTGGCGCCGATATAAAAGTTCCAACGATGAGTGGAGAAGATGTCACCGTTCGCATTGCACCAGGAACTTCCAATGGCCGCACTTTACGAGTTAAAGGGCGCGGAATAACTAAAGGCTCTACCACTGGTGACTTACTCGTTACCGTGGATGTACAAGTGCCACAGCGTGTAGATGGTAAAGCACTTGATGCACTAAAACTCTTCGCACAAGAGACTGCGCATGAAAACGTGCGTACCGATTTGGAAACAAAGGCAAAAGCATGAGTGAAGAGATAACTAACGATCAACCAGCAGACGATGCAGCAGTTTATGTAATCTCGGTCGCGGCAGAGATTTCCGGGCTACACCCACAAACTCTGCGTCAATATGATCGCCTAGGGTTAGTCTCTCCAAACCGTACCGAAGGGCGCAATCGCCGTTACTCGTTACGTGACATTGCATTATTGCGTGCGGTACAAAAATTAGTTGGCGAAGGAATTAACCACGCAGGTATAAAGCGAATTATCGAACTTGAATCGGCTATGGCAAATATGGCTATTGAAGTAGCTCAGTTACGAATTGAAGTTGATGCACTTGTAGTTGCGAATCCCCCAAAAGGTTTAATGCGCAGAAACAGTACCGAAGTAATAATCTATAAAGAAGGTTAGATCTTTAGGGTAATTACCGCTATTTACCAGTATTATCACCCCATGAAATCACTCGATGCGCTGCGAGATCAGATTGTTAAAAAGGCGGTAGTTCACGGCAAAGTTACTTTATCCTCTGGCAAAGAGGCCGACTACTACGTGGATTTACGCCGCGTGACGTTAGATCATGAGGCCGCGCCTTTAGTTGGCGAAGTGATGTTAGAGCTAACAAAAGATTTAGAGTATGACGCAGTTGGGGGTCTAACTCTCGGTGCCGATCCAGTTGCAACAGCGATGATGCATGTTGCAACACAACAGGGAAGAAAGATTGACTCATTCGTCGTTCGCAAAGCAGAAAAAGCCCATGGTCTACAACGTCGTATCGAAGGTCCAGATGTAAAAGGTAAGCGCGTACTGGCAGTTGAGGATACGTCGACTACTGGCGGTTCAGTACTAATGGCCGTTGAGGCTTTGCTTGAAGCTGGTGCAATTATTGTAGGTGTTGCAGTAATAGTTGAACGTGGAGCAGCACCAAAAATTAAAGCGGCAGGATATGAGTATCGTGCAGCTTTTCAGTTAGAGGATTTG
Organism: Actinomycetota bacterium; assembly: GCA_009698675.1. GTDB lineage: Bacteria > Actinomycetota > Actinomycetes > Nanopelagicales > Nanopelagicaceae > Planktophila. The sequence goes on along the minus strand of WLPT01000016.1, from coordinate 12,737 downwards.
GGTCTGTAGAGATTATTTGTGATGTTTGCGAGTTTGCCACTCACGAAATATCTCTAGAAGTACTGGGACAAGGCTAGCCAAGACAATTACTCCGATAATTGGTAGCAAGTAAGCATCAACCGAACCTTTTAATTTCTCACCGAGAATGAAACCTAGACCAATGACTACCTCAGTCCACAATATTGCGCCGACTGCGTTAAAGATAAAGAACTTCTTTTTATCTAATCCAACGACACCGGCCATTGGATTAATTAATGTGCGAACAAATGGAATGAAGCGCGCAAAAATAAGGGCTTTGCCAGTTCCATATTTGCGCAACCACTTGTCAGTTGCGAGAACCCTCTGATGGTTAAAAACTCGGCCGTCAGGGCGGTCAAATATCTTTCGCCCATATTTATGACCAAAAAAATATCCGACATGTCCGCCGAGTAAGGCTGCAAGTGGGGCGAGCAGGAATAGGGCGCCAGCTGGCAAATGGGCATTGCCCAAAAGAGCTGCGCCCGAACCCGAGGCGGCGACTCCTGCGATAAATAGAAGTGAGTCGCCGGGAAAGGCCAGCCCAATCAAGAGTCCAGTCTCGGCGAAGATGATTGCCAGGACGCCAGCTAGGCCGAGATCGGCCACGATCGAATGGGCATCGAAAAGGTTCATCGCAGGAGCCTAGCCCTGACCGAGCCAAAAGATGGAGTCCATTAGGCAGGGGATGCAATAGATATGTATGTTTTCACTTTTTGACCCTTTTGTGCTTAAACTTCCCTAGTCTTCGCGCCGACCTATTCGACTGGCGCCCTTAAAACTCCAACGGAGGAGAACTTATGCGTGCTTCTAGCACCGTATCACTCGTACAAGTAACTGGATCTAACCTCAATCTTGTCTATATTGTTTTGGCAATCTCACTCGGTGCACTGGCCGTTGCCTATGCACTTCGCGCCCAGGTATTGGCCGCAAGTGATGGAACGGCCAAGATGCGCGAAATCGCAGAAGCGGTTCAAGAGGGAGCGGCTGCGTTTTTATCTCGCCAGTTCCGCACTCTTTCTTACTTTGTTGCAATCGTCTTTGTGCTCTTGTTCGCACTTCCCGGAGATACTGAAATCCGTGTTGGCCGATCAATCTTCTTCCTAGTCGGCGCGGCCTTCTCTGCCCTCGTTGGCTATAACGGAATGTGGTTGGCAGTTCGTGCAAATGTGCGCGTAGCAGATGCTGCACGTAATAAGGATGGCCAGAAGGCTGTTCAGATTGCTTTCCGTACTGGTGGCGTCGTTGGTATGACAACTGTAGGTCTTGGCCTTATTGGAGCGTCCCTCGTTGTAATTATCTATCGCGAGAATGCACCATCGGTTCTTGAGGGCTTTGGTTTTGGCGCTGCGATGCTCGCAATGTTTATGCGCGTCGGCGGCGGAATCTTTACAAAAGCTGCAGATGTTGGTGCAGACCTCGTTGGTAAAGTTGAAAAGAATATTCCAGAAGATGACCCACGCAATGCTGCAACAATCGCTGACAACGTTGGAGACAACGTTGGAGACTGCGCTGGTATGGCCGCAGACTTGTTCGAGTCATATGCAGTAACTCTTGTTGCCGCGTTAATCCTCGGTAAAGCTGCATTTGGTGATGCTGGACTTATCTATCCATTGATCGTTCCAGCAATCGGAACCGTCACTGCTGTAATCGGAATCTTCCTTACAAAGCTTCGTAGTTCAGATAAGTCTGCAATGACTGCAATCAATCGCTCATTCTTTATCTCAGCAGTCATCAGCGCAGGCTTAACTGCGCTCGCAACTTTCACATACCTACCATCTGATTTCAAACTTCTTACTGGTCTTTCTCCAGAGGCAGTTGCAACTGCAGGTAATATAAATCCACGAGTACTTGCAATCGGTGCAGTATTAATCGGTATAGCACTTGCAGCAGCTATTCAGGTTCTCACCGGCTACTTCACTGAAACAGGTAAGCGTCCAGTAAATGATGTTGCCGCTTCATCTGAAACCGGCGCAGCAACAGTTATTTTGGCCGGTATTTCAGTTGGTTTTGAGTCAGCTGTTTACTCTGCAATCTTGATCGCTTCTGCAGTATTTGGTGCCTTCTTGCTAGGCGGCGGAAGCATTGTGCTTTCACTGCTTGCAATCGCACTTGCTGGAACTGGCTTACTCACCACTGTTGGCGTAATCGTGGCCATGGATACATTCGGTCCGATTTCAGATAACGCACAAGGTATCGCTGAAATGTCTGGTGATGTTGAGGGTGAAGGTTCAAAGATTCTTACATCACTCGATGCAGTAGGTAATACAACTAAGGCGATCACTAAGGGAATTGCAATCGCAACAGCAGTTCTAGCAGCAACGGCTTTGTTTGGTGCATTTACAGATGCGATCAAGCAGGCCGTCGTTGATGCTGGTCAAACTGCAAGTTCGCTTGCACTTCAGTACCAAGGAATTCTCGATGTTGCTAACCCACGTAACTTGGTCGGTTTAATTATCGGCGCAGCCGTTGTTTTCTTGTTCTCAGGTCTTGCAGTTAATGCAGTATCACGAGCAGCAGGCGCAGTTGTTGTTGAAGTTCGTAAGCAGTTCATCGAGCACCCAGGAATTATGAAAGGTACTGAAAAGCCTGACTACGGTCGCGTTGTCGATATCTGTACTCGTGACTCACTGCGTGAGCTTGCAACACCAGGGCTACTTGCAGTTATGGCACCAATTGCAGTTGGTTTCGGTCTAGGTGTTGGTGCACTTGGTGCATACCTAGCTGGCGCAATCGGAACAGGAACTTTGATGGCAGTCTTCCTCTCCAACTCTGGTGGAGCTTGGGATAACGCAAAGAAGATGGTTGAAGATGGACATCATGGTGGAAAAAACTCAGATGCCCACGCTGCAACGATCATCGGTGACACTGTTGGAGATCCATTCAAAGACACTGCAGGTCCTGCGATTAACCCACTTATCAAGGTAATGAACTTGGTAGGCCTCTTAATTACTCCAGCAATCGTCTCTCTAGCACTCGGCGGAAGCACAACAACTAGTACTTTGATCGGCATCGGTGCAACCCTTGTCATCATCGCTGCGTTGATTCGCAACCGTCGTCAAGCAACCGCGATCTTCGCCTAACGTAATCCAAACTTCCCCAACTAGGACTACATGGCTAAAGAGAAAACTGACCTAATCAAGTTGGTGATTGTTGAATCACCGGCCAAGGCCAGAAAGATTGGCGCCTACCTCGGCGACGGATACGTCGTCGAGGCTAGCGTCGGTCATATTCGCGATCTGCCGCAACGTGCAGCTGATATTCCAAAAGAGTTTAAAAAGATTGCTTGGGCTAAAGAGGGCGTCGATATTGAAAACGACTTCGCCCCTTTATATGTCATTAATCCAGACAAGCGTGCGAAGGTCGCCGAGTTAAAAGATTTAATGAAGAATGCCGAAGAGTTAATTCTGGCAACAGATGAAGACCGCGAAGGTGAAGCTATCGCCTGGCACCTTGTAGAAGTCTTGCAACCTAAGGTTCCTATCAAGCGAATGGTCTTTAATGAGATTACTAAAGAGGCTATTCAATCCGCTGTAGAAAATACGCGAGATTTGGATTACCACTTGATCGATGCACAGGAAACCCGTCGAGTTTTAGATCGGCTATTTGGATATCGCCTCTCGCCAGTTTTATGGAAAAAAGTTATGCCGCGCATCTCAGCAGGTCGTGTGCAATCAGTTGCCACACGTTTAATAGTTGAAAAAGAGCGCGAACGCATGGCCTTCATCTCATCTGGATGGTGGGATTTAACCGCTATTACAGCCCTTGGTTTTAACGCACGTCTACTTGAAGTTGAAGGCAAACGTGTTGCCGCAACATCTGATTTCGGTGCCGATGGTGCGGTGAAGGAAAAGTCGCTGGCCAATATTTTGCTACTCGATGAAACCGGTGCGAAGAGTTTAGTTGAGAGCCTAAAGGCATCATCGCTGACGGTTAAATCAATGGAGGAGAGCCCACGTACTGAACGGCCTAAACCACCATTTACAACATCAACGATGCAGCAAGATGCAGGTAGCCGGCTTGGTTGGGGCGCACAGATCACGATGCGAATCGCTCAACGCCTTTACGAAAACGGCTACATCACATACATGCGTACCGATAGCGTCAATCTCTCAACTCAAGCTATTGAGGCAGCGCGCAAAGCCGCTAAATCTTTATACGGCGCCGATCATGTTGCCGATGCACCCCGTGTTTATGTCGGTAAAACTAAAAATGCGCAAGAGGCGCATGAAGCTATTCGCCCTGCCGGTGAGACATTTAAAACTCCAGGTGAACTTGCCCCAGAGTTATCACGCGATGAGTTCGCCCTCTATGACTTAATTTGGAAGCGGACTGTTGCATCGCAGATGGCCGATGCCAAAAAAATGCAGATGCGCGTTGACTTTGATGCTCTAACCAATGATGGCAAGGCAACTCTCTTTCGCGCAAATGGTTCGGTAATAAGCTTTCCGGGCTTTCTTGCCGCGTATGAAGAGATTGTCACCGAAGATAATAAGGATGAAGAGAGTGCAGATAAGCGATTGCCTGCAATGACACTTGGACAATCTGTGAAAGTAAATGAATACACTTGCGAAGGCCATGAGACTAAACCGCCGGCGCGCTACACCGAACCGACTCTAGTTAAGAAGCTAGAGGAGCTTGGAATTGGCCGCCCTTCAACCTTTGCATCGATTATTCAAACTATTCAAGATCGCGGTTATGTCTACAAGCGCGGCCGCGCGCTAGTGCCGACTTTCTTGGCTTTTTCAGTGACAGGCCTGCTTGAAACCCACTTTACAAAATTAGTTGACTACGAGTTCACGGCGAGCATGGAAGAGGATTTAGACAAGATTGCAGCAGGTGAAGCTGGTCGTGTGGATTGGTTACGTGATTTCTTTTATGGTGTCGATGGGCAACCTGGATTAAATGAACTCTCCGCCGATCTTGGTGTAATCGATGCGCGTGCAACAAACACTATGAATCTATCCGACACAATTGAAATTCGAGTTGGTCGCTATGGCGCCTACCTGCAACAAAATCTTCCCGACGAAGAGCGCAAGTTAGCCAACATTCCAGAATCCTTAGCCCCCGACGAGTTAACTCTGGCGAAAGCTATTGAACTTCTTGAAGCGCCTTCTGGTGAACGTGATTTAGGAATCGATCCAGTAACTGGTTTTCCAGTCATCGCTAAGAGTGGACGTTTTGGACCCTACATCACTGAAGTTCTTCCCGTAGTCGAACCCGAACTAACCGCATCAGGTAAGAAGAAGCGCAAAAAGGCCGATGCACAAAAGGCAAAGACCGCCTCACTTCTTTCGACAATGACGTTAGATACCGTTACATATGAAGATGCATTGCGACTGCTTTCACTTCCCCGCACGCTTGGTACAAATAGCGCAGGCGATGAGATCACCGTTCAAAATGGACGCTACGGCCCATATTTAAAGGCCGGAGTTGATAGCCGCACGTTGACATCGGAAGATCAATTATTTTCATTGACACTTGATGAAGCCCTCGAAATTTATTCAAAACCTAAAGAGCGACGTCGAGGCGTTGCAAAGCCTCCAGTTAAAGAGCTAGGAGTTGATCCCACTACTGAGAAGCCACTCATTATTAAAGATGGACGCTTTGGAATGTATGTCACCGATGGCGAAACAAATGCAACACTTCGCCGTGGTGATACTGCAGAGGGCATGACTTTAGAACGCGGTCTAGAACTACTTGCTGGGCGACGTGCATGGGAGGCCGAGAACGGTCCTTCGCCAAAGAAGGCGCGAAAAAAGGCGGCCGCTAAACCCAAAAAAGGTGACACCGCACCAACGCTTACTAAGAATGTTGTAAAGAAAGCCGGAGCTAAAAAGGTGGCGAAAAAAGCTGCCACTGGAAAAGCTAAGAAAAAGGCCGAGTAACTTCAACCAAGGCAACTGATTCCAAGAGCCCTTATGGGTTGCATCGGTGTGCCCGATAGACTTACCGCTATGTCTAGAACGCTGCCTACTCCTGCCGCCCCGGCGCAGGATGAAACGCGTGGAGTGTTAGCAATACGCCCATTTCGAAAACTCTGGAACTCGATGGTCTTTTCATCTCTGGGCGATTGGTTAGGTCTGCTTGCAACAACAGCGTTAGCTCAGCAACTCTCTGGCGGAGATTATGCGAGAGCTAACTTTGCAATCGCTGGTGTATTTATCGCTCGTTTATTACCCGCAGTTTTTCTGGGGCCAATAGCAGGTGTAATCGCCGATCGCTTTGATCGCCGCAAATTAATGGTCATCTGCGATATTTTACGAACCGCTCTTTATATATCTATCCCTCTTGCACATAACTACTTCTGGCTTTATACCGCAACGATTTTAGTTGAGTGCGTAACACTTTTTTGGTCTCCAGCTAAGGAGGCATCGGTACCAAATCTCGTTCCTCGAGAGAAATTAGAGTCGGCCAACCAAGTCTCACTATTAGCTGCCTATGGAACTGCACCAATTGCAGCGGGTTTGTTCACGCTTTTATCTCTCTTCACTTCGGCATTTGTTGCCGTTATCCCGGGTTTTAGTGCAACCGCTGTAGATATTGCGCTCTATGTTAACGCTGCAAGTTTTGCATTTGCCGCGTTCACTATATTTAATTTGCATGAAATTCCTAAGGGCGCTGCAGCAAAACATGCAGCTGAAACCGGAATCCTTAAATCCTTATTAGAGGGTTGGAAATCTGTTAGCGGCTCAAAGATAATTCGCGGGCTCGTCGTCGGAATGGTCGGCGCCTTTATCGCAGCAGGAGCCGTAATTGGTTTAGCTCGAACCTTTGTTGGAGATCTAGGCGGCGGTGAAGCGGCATATGGTGTGCTCTTTGGTGCAGTCTTCACTGGTTTAGCCGCAGGAATCGCACTTGGGCCAAAGGTTTTCGCGCAGTTCTCGCGACGACGATTATTTGGCGCCTCTCTTACGATCGCGGGTCTATTTCTAGTTGGCCTGGCCGCGATTCCAAACCTTGTATTAGCCGTCTTCACCGTTATCGCCTTAGGTGCTTTTAGCGGAGTTTCATGGGTTACGGGTTTCACGATGCTTGGCATGGAGGTCGCCGATGAGGTTCGTGGGCGAACCTTCGCCTTCGTTCAAAGCTTGATCCGCATAGTTCTTGTTGGGGTTTTAGCTATCGCACCGCTGATTGCCGCCGCCGTTGGGCAGCACACATTTAAATTTCAAAATACACAGGTTAGTTATAACGGCGCATCGGTCACCATCCTGATCGCAGGTTTAATCGCCGCACTTATCGGTGCGATTTCTTACCACCAGATGAAGGATCGCCCGAATATCTCGTTATGGTCTGACATTGCCAATGCACTTAAAGGTGAATTGGGTGGAATAACTGGTGCACCAACTAAAGGAACATTTATTGTCTTTGAAGGCGGCGAAGGAATTGGAAAATCGACGCAGGCAAAACTTCTCAAAGCATGGTTGGAACAAGAGGGCGAGAGCGTAGTTCTATCTCGTGAACCCGGAGGAAGTGATTTAGGTATTGAGATCCGCAAGATTCTTCTCTCGCACTCCACTGGTGATATCAGTCCGCGCGCTGAAGCGTTGCTATATGCCGCAGATCGCGCCCATCACGTCTTTGCAGTAATCCGCCCTGCATTAGCCGCTGGTGATGTAGTTATTAGTGATCGCTACTTTGACTCATCGATTGCATATCAAGGCGCAGGGCGAGTATTAGAACCTGGGGAGGTCGCACGAATTTCGCGGTGGGCAACTGAATCACTCTTCCCAACATTGACAATAATTATTGACTTGCCTGCTGAAATTGGGCTAGCTCGTTTACAAAGTAAGGATCGATTAGAGTCTCAACCATTAGATTTTCACGAAAGAGTTCGCCAGGAGTTTTTACAGCTATCGTTGCTTGACCCAGAACGCTACTTTGTGGTCGATGGCAATCAATCAATCGACGATACTCACTCCGCCATCATCGCGCGCGTCAGTGAGATTGCAGCCCTTAAACGAAATGCTCGTGAGGATAGAGGCGCATTACTTCTTCGCCCAATTCGAGCAGTAAATAAAGTTGTCCGCACAACTGCGAATGCAACCAGAGCAAATGCAACTAAAGCTGTAAACAAAGCTAAGCCAAAGAAGAAGGTCGTTTCTAAGAAGTGAGCACCGCCAGCGTTTACGACGACTTAGTCGGGCAAGAACACATCGTTGAAGTCTTGCGAAGAGCCGTTGCTGCAACAAGATCGGGTGAAGAGTCTCAAGAGATGACGCATGCCTGGGTTTTTACTGGGCCACCAGGCTCGGGACGTTCGAGTGCAGCTATGGCATTTGCCCAAGCTCTTGTATGTCCAAAGGATGGATGCGCAAGCTGCAACGCCTGCCGAAGTGTATTAAACGGCGCCCATCCCGATGTTGAAACTATTCGTACCGAGGGTTTATCTATAAAGATTGATGAGGTTCGCGAACTATTAGCACGAGTTGCTTGGGCGCCATCCATGGGTGGTTGGCGCGTTGTTGTTATGGAGGATGCCGATCGCTTAACTGAATCTGCAGCCAATGCATTACTCAAAGCGATTGAAGAGCCAGGCAATCGCACGGTCTGGTTGTTATGTGCACCGACTTTGCACGACGTACTGCCAACTATTCGTAGCCGCTGTCGCCACTTACAACTTGTCACACCATCGACGGCCGCAGTGGCACAAGTGCTACAGAATCGAGATGGAATATCTGCGCAGATGGCCGACTTTGCCGCGCGCGTAAGCCAGGGCCATATCGGCCGCGCTCGCTATTTGGCCAACAATGAATCAGTGCGAAATACCCGCACCACGATTATGAAACTCCCGCTTACATTAAAAGGTATCTCATCGGCCTTTGCTGCAGCGCAATCTCTAGTTGACCTTGCAACTGATCAAGCAAATATATCTGCCGAGGAGCGAAACCAGAGCGAGATCGATGATTTATCCCTGGCCTATGGCAAAGGCGCAACTGGCCGCGGTATGGCAACTGGGGCAAGCAAGGCGATTAAAGAGTTAGAGAAGGAGCAAAAAACCCGCAGCACACGAATGGTGCGTGATGGCTTAGATGCGGCGCTACTAGATATTGCGACCTTCTATCGCGATGTAATGATGGTGCAGGCCGGTGCGCATGATGCACTCATTAATAAAGAGTTAGAGAATCAGATTACGACCTATGCAGCTGCGACAAAACCGCACACCACCATTAACAAGATCAATGCAATAATGGATGCCCGTACAAACTTGGGTCATAATGCGGCACCGCTATTAACCATTGAGGCGCTTATGTGCGTCCTTGCCCGCTAGTCTTAGTACTCATCGTGCGACACTCGCATCGGTCACCGATTCTTGCCCTGAGTTACTCCTAACGTTTACTTCTCTATAATCAAACTATGCCTAACCCGAAGAGGATTCCAATTCTTGTAGCTATAGGAATTCTTTTACTCTCTGGCTGCAGTTCAACTGCCAAAGCCCCATTCCCAACAGCCAGTAATGATGCATCGCAACTGACATGGACAACCTGTTACGAAAGCTTTCAATGTGCGACATTAAAAGCTCCAATCGACTACAACGATTCATCTGTAGGAAGCTTCGATATCGCCGTTATTCGTTACCGCGATTCAAGCCAACATGATCGGCTCGGCTCAATCGTGGTAAACCCGGGAGGCCCTGGCGTTAGTGGCATCGACTTCGCCCGCAACGCCGAGTACATAATCAATCCTGATGTTCTAGCCCGCTACGACATCGTGGGCTTTGACCCACGTGGAGTTGGCCAATCCAACCCAATTCACTGCCTTTCCAATAGCGAACAGGATGCGCTCTTTGCTAGCGATCCAAAGCCCGATAACGATGCCGAATACGCTCAAGCGCTTTTAGACACACAGAGCTTCATCGACAAGTGTGCGGCAAAGAGTAAAAATCTAGCCCATTATTCAACTGCAGAGGCCGCCCACGATATGGAGCTTTTGCGACAAGGGTTGGGCGATGCGAAGTTAAATTACATGGGATTTTCATATGGAAGCTATTTAGGCACGTTGTACGCTCAAGAGTTTCCACAAAAAGTAGGGCGATTTATTCTAGATGGTGCGATCGACCCATCAATTTCAGTAGAAGAGCAGACCCTGGTCCAAGGTGTTGCATTTGATAAAGCGCTCGCCGATTTCATTCTCGATTGTCCCAAACATAAAAACTGCCCACTGCCCGTAAATGCAACGGCATCATTTTTTCCAGAGTTATTTAAGAGAGTTGCTGAGAATCCACTAAAGGTGACGAGTGAGCAAACAACACGTTTGATCACAGAGAACCTTGTAGTTACAGGTACTGCAGCCGCACTCTATGACGATACATCTGGTTGGCCGATGTTGCGAGCTGCAATCACTCAAGCATTAGTTGGTAATGGAAGTGGTTTTGCCGAATTAGCCGATGGGTATAACGGTCGAAACAGCGATGGTACATATAGCAATAATCAGAACGATGCCAACGTAATAATTGACTGTTTAGATTGGCAGCAGAATCGCACTAACAATGCCATTCGAGAAGCGGCGGCGAAATTTGCAACGGCCGCTCCAGTCTTTGGTCCATACGTTGCCTTTAGCGGAATCACGTGCAACACATTGAATCAGATTATTAACTCACCTAAACAAGAGAGCCACAAAATCTCTTTCAACACAGCTACACCAGTTTTAATTATCGGCACGACCCAGGATCCGGCCACACCATATGCATGGGCTAAAGCGCTGAGTACATACATTCTGGGTTCGCATTTAATCTCTGTACAAGGCGAGGGCCATACAGGCTATGGACGTGGTTCGGCATGCGTCGATGATGCCGTTGATAACTATCTGATAACAGGAGATATCCCCGTAAAAAACCTCACATGCGCGCTGTAAATAGGCGATAAACCAAGGTTGGCCTACATATCAGATGGTAAGGAGCACCCCATTTCATAGGGCAAGATATTACCTATGCGCTTAGACCATGTCTCATACGTAACCTCCCATGATCAACTAGCCGACACAGTTCAACGTTTAGGCTCGCGCCTTGGAAGTACTTTTGTCGATGGTGGAGTTCACCCACGATTTGGTACAAGAAATTTCACACTCCCTTTAAACAACGGTCACTACATCGAAGTTGTATGCCCACTCGATCATCCAGCTTCGGATTCATCACCATTTGGCAAAGCAGTTTCGCGCCGTGCAGCAGAGGGTGGTGGTTGGCTGACATGGGTTGTTGCAGTCGATGATGTTGCAACGATCGAAACACGTCTAGGTCGTCCAGCAGTAGAAGGTCATCGCACTAAGCCAGATGGCACCGATATTCGTTGGAAGCAGATCGGTGTTCTTGGAACACTTGAAGATCGTCAACTTCCATTCTTCATTGAGTGGATTGAAAACCACCACCCATCAACTGATGGCAAGGCTGTTGCAACGATTATTAAAGTTGAAATCGCTGGCGATGAATCGACAATCACAAACTATCTTGGTTCAGATACTTCAAAGGCTTTGGGTGACAACGTTGAAGTTGTTTGGCTAACTCCAGCAGATAACGATGGAGAGAGCGGCATCGTTGCAGTTCACTTAAACACCCCAAACGGTGTCGTTCGCCTCGATTAATTCAGTCAAAGGCGCATAAATCTCAATAACTTTAAATAAAAATGGGGCAACCCGCGCGGTGATGTTGCAATTGAGCCTCTAATTTCATACTCTCCTCCAGTTAATGATTGACATTTAAGGAGAGATAAATGGGAAATTCACAATTTACACGTAGAGATTTTCTTACACGGGTCGGAGCAGGAGCTGCTCTTTCACTAGTTCCACTCTCACTTCTTGATGGAGCATGGGCAGCTGAAAACCCACGTCCAGATGGAAAAGAGATTTCACCTGCAGAGGCCTTGTTACTTCTAAAAGATGGAAACAAACGAGTAGCTAAGGGGCGTGCGATTCGCAAGAATCTCTCACCTGCAGGCAAGGCATGGACCGATGGCCAATGGCCATTTGCTGCAGTTCTAGGTTGCGCAGATTCACGCGTTCACCCAGATGAGGTCTTCGACATCGCGCCAGCAAATCTATTTGTTGTCCGAAATGCTGGAAACGTTATCGATGACGATGTACTAGGAAGCCTTGAGTATGCAGTCGAGCACTTATCTGTTGGCTTGATCGTTGTCATGGGTCACAGCAACTGCGGCGCAGTCAAAGCAACTGAGGGAATCATTACATCAGGCGGCAAGGCCGGCGGACACATTGATTCACTCGTCGACAAGATTCGCCCAGCGATTACAGCACTACCTGCAGGCCACACTCTTGCAGACTCTGTAAAGGCAAATGCGATTCAGAGTGCAAAACTGGCACTTAGCGAGAGCACAATGCTTGAAGAGGCAATGACTAAGGGCGAGCTCAAGGTTGTTAGCTCAGTCTTTGATCTCAAGACGAAGACAGTTACATTTAACTAAGAAATAAGTGGTGAAGAGTCGGGCTAGATTTTTTAGCTCGGCTCTTTATCTTTTTAATAGATGAGAACAATCTCTGTGGCTTGGGCCGGGATCGAACCGGCGACCTAACGATTTTCAGTCGTTCGCTCGTACCAACTGAGCTACCAAGCCAAACAAGGTTTTAACGCCGGCCTTAATTAAAAGTACGACACCAAAACCTTTGCGACCCGGACGGGACTTGAACCCGCGACCTCCGCCGTGACAGGGCGGCGCGCTAACCAACTGCGCTACCGGGCCTTGATTAAAACCTGTCACATAAGTGGCTCT
>WLPT01000015.1 GCA_009698675.1 Actinomycetota bacterium | reverse complement strand
TGCATGCACCAGCGTTGTCGTTGTCTCTGCAACATCTATTACCTGCACTACACCTGCAGGATCTGCTGGTGCTAAAGATGTCGTGGTCACAAACTCTGACACCGGAGCTGCTACCTCTACTGGTGGATTTACTTACGTGACACCAATCTCTTCTCCAACAATCGGATTGATCTCACCTGTTAGCGGTTCTACGGCTGGTACAACATCGATCACGATCACAGGAACTAACTTTGTGTCAGGTGCAACAGTTACCGTTGGTGGCAATGCATGCACCAGCGTTGTCGTTGTCTCTGCAACATCTATTACCTGCACTACACCTGCAGGATCTGCTGGTGCTAAAGATGTCGTGGTCACAAACTCTGACACCGGAGCTGCTACCTCTGCTGGTGGATTTACTTACGTGACACCAATAGGAGTCGTGAGTATTACCTCTATTAGCCCAAAGAAAGGCTCAATCAAGGGCGGAACCGAAGTGACAATTACTGGTGCGGGTTTTAGTGGTGCCGCAACAATAAAAGTAGGCGGCGTGACTGCCGTGGTTACCAAGCGCACTGGCAGCACCAAGATAACAATTCGTACTCCCAAGCACGCAAAGGGTGTTGTTTTAATAGTTCTCACAAACCCTGATACTGGGTTTGCTACATTCAATGGTTTCACATACACGACTGAAGAAGAGTCCAAAAGAGACAGATAGGTCTGGGTAAATCGGTGCCCCGATGGACTGTCTCCTAAGCGGTAGGTCGCAGGTTCAACTCCCGCCGGGGACACATTTTCTTAGTGCTTTAAAGTAAAGCGTTGCATCCACTTTGGCGCCCACCAGTTACGTTCACCAAATAAGCGCATGAGTGCTGGTACTAATAGTGCGCGAACTAAAGTTGCATCAAGTAACACTGCAAGTGCTACACCGAAACCAAGCATCTTTATCGAAGTCACTCCGCTTGTCATGAAAGTTGCGAATACGACGGCAAGCAGAAGTGCGGCGGCGGTAATGATTCGCGCCGATCGTTGAAGACCAACGGCCACGGATTCGACGTTCGTTTTTCCTGATAGATGCTCTTCGCGGATACGTGAGAGTAGGAATAGCTCATAGTCCATCGAAAGTCCGAAGACAACAACGGCTACCAAAATAACCGAGCCTGTATCAAGGGTTCCAGTGACGGTGAAGTCACCAACCAACCATTTAAGGTGTCCATCGATGAAGATCCATGTGATTGCACCCAGTGTGGCGCAGAGGGAAAGAGCGTTTAAAATAATCGCCTTTAACGGCAGGATTATTGAGCCCGTAAATATAAAGATGAGAATCAAAACAGTTAAGGCAATCCAACCAAGGGCAAATGGAAGTTTGTTGGCAATACCATCTTGTGAATCAGTGAAATCTGCAGCAGCTCCACCAATTAACGTTCCAGTTGGTTTATCCAGTGCACGGATCGAGTGAATTACTTCCTCTGATGCGGTACTGCGCGATGCAACCGAAGAGACAACCTGTACGCGAATATCTTTGCCGTATGTCTCAAAAGCACCGATTCGTACAACACCGGCAACGTTCTTTACCTGGTTGAGGAAATTTGAGATTTCACTCTCATGCCCAACTCCATTAGGTACAACAACTTCGATTGGACTTCCGAGTAGGCCATCAAAGCGGGTTTCGATCATTTGTGATGAAATCGCGGCTCGATCAGAGGCGGGCAAAACTCGTGAATCAATCTGAGCGAAGGCGATATTTGCAACGGGCATTGCCATAATTCCAAGAATTGTTACTGCTGCGATTACAACTGGCATCGGACGGCGCATCACAGTGCGAGCCGTTTGTGCCCAACGGCCATCCTCTTTTGGAGTTATCGCACTTCGCCGAACTACTCCCTTGTCGACCTTTTCGCCCAAGAGTGCAAGCAGCGCAGGGAGTGCAATAACGGCTCCAAGAACGGCCAGTGAAATTACCGCGATGCCGGCGTATCCAAATGATTTCAAGAAGTTAAGCGGGAAGAAGAGAAGTGATGCCATAGTTACGAAGACGGTTAAACCTGAGTAAAAGACGGTCTTGCCTGCCGTTGCTACCGTTGTGATTACTGAGTCTTCAACTGATTTACCATGGTGGAGCTCTTCACGGAAGCGGTTAACCATAAGTAGCGCGTAGTCGATGCCTAAGCCCAGTCCTAAACCAGTTATGAGGTTAAGGGCAAAGACACTCACATTAGTAAATTGTGTTAAGAGATAGATCAAGAAAAATGAGCCCAGAATCGCAGTAACGCCAACAAATAGAGGCATTACTGATGCAACCATCGCACCAAAGACAAATATAAGTAAAAGGAATGTCAATGGAATCGCAATTGATTCAGCAAGGAACAAATCCTTTTCGATTCGGTGATTAATCGCATGCGTAATGACTGCGCCACCACCTGCATAAACTTCTAAACCCTTGTAGTTACCATCAAATTTCTGCTGAATTGTATTACCGAGCGAACTAAAGCCATCAAAGTCATTTGATTTTAGATTTGCGTAGACAAGAATGAAACCTGCTTTGCCATCTGTTGAGCGCATCGTTGGAGCACCGCCAGTAGACCAGTAAGAATAAACCTTAGAGATACCTTTAACTGCACCGATCTCTTTTTCTAGCGCTAGTGCATTAGCTGCAACTTGTGGGTCACTTACCCCAGCTTTGGAATCCACAACCAAGGTGATAATTGGCTCTTGGACCTTGAACTTCTCAATGACATATTTCGTTGCCTGGGCAGACTCACTATTTGCATCGGAGTAGCCGCCGCTATCGAGTTTCCCAAATGCTAAAGAGCCAACGGCTCCAGCAGCAAGCGTGCCGAGCAAGAAAATAATAAGAACGCCTTTTCGACGCCTGACAATGAAACTTCCTAGCTTTTCAAACACGCGATACTCCTATAACTACGGTTAGACTTACTGACATGAGCGATCTCTTTCCAAATGTAACTTCAGATGAGATCGACCCTGAGGCCGCCGCTGAAGCGGCAAAGCGCGAAGCTGAAATCAAGTCTGATAAACCGCCTCACCACGAAGATTAATCTGACTTAGGAGTCGGCGCGACCGGAGCGGTGGGCGTACTTTCGCTCGTAGTTTTCTTTTTTGCAGAGTCGGTCTTATAAAAGCCTGAGCCTTTAAAAACAACTCCCACTGCCGAATAAACCTTTCGAATCTCTCCAGCACATTCCGGGCACTTCGTGAGCGAGTCATCTGAAAAAGATTGAACCGCCTCGAACTCATGAGAGCAGGCAGTACAGGCATATTGATATGTAGGCACTTCTGCTCCAATCTCAGGCAATAACCCCCCGCTGGGGGTAGATGCCAAGTCTAAAGAAGTGGGACTATAGGGTCGAATCGAGAGCAAAGAATGAGGGAAATAAGTTGAAAACCAAGCGTTTGGCCGTGCTGCTCGTCACTCTTGCATATCTTGGCATGGCAAGTGCCTCTGCAAACTCACTTATTACAACTCTACCTATTAGTGGTTCAACTCTTACCGTTGCACCGAGTTCAGTAACACTTACAACTCAAATACCTCTCTTAACTGATGCTAACGAACTCTTAGTTACAGATCCATCGGGCCTACGCGTTGATGATGGAACTATCACCGTTGATGGAGTTAATGCTTCGGTTGGATTAAAGCCATTAGTTGAAAGTGGAATTTACAGAGTCAGTTATATTCTTTACTCAGAAGGTGAGATTCCTCTGCAGGGATCATTCACATTTAATTTTTCCGCACCAAGTGTGATTACGCCAACCCAACCAACGCCAACACCGACTCAGTCGCAAACGCCAGCCAGTAGCAGTTGGGGAACTAATGTTTTCATTATTATAGTTTTGATTCTCGCGTTTTTTGTCTTAGTCGGATTGTCGCTCTATGCTAGAAAGCTTTTTAGGGACCGATGATCGCTTTAGGCACGTTATTTAAATATCTTTCGTTGATTGGCAGTTTCGCCACAATTGGATTATTGCTTGCAATCGGCTTCCTACTTTTAGACGTTGATGGAAAACTTTCCACTTCTTCACAGCGATTAAAGCGCCTCTTATGGTCCTCTGCTCTTCTATGGGTTGTTGGAAGCGTTGGAACCATCATCTTCACGCTTTCATCGATTTTGGGTCAGTCGCTTTCAGTTGCGCTAGACCCGACCGTACTTCGCTCCTTTGTTACACAGATTACGTTGGGTCAGTACCTTCTCTTTGAAACCTTTGTTGCATTAAGCGTAACTGCATTAGCTTTTCGTATTCGAAGCACGCTTACTGCCGCTCTCCTTTTAATTATTTCACTTATTGGATTAGTAGCTCCAGTTTTCCAAAGTCATGCGGCATCTAGCGGCTCGCACGGCTTAGCAATCGGTTCATTAGTCATCCATGTTGTTGCACTTTCCGCATGGGTTGGCGGAGTGATTGCTATTGCCGTTATGGATTCAGGAGATCGCCCATTAGCAGTAGCCCGCTTTAGCGAACTCGCGCTGTGGTCGGTAATTGCAGTTGTTGCCAGTGGATCATTGAACGCATGGGCACGTCTTGATTTTAAGAGCGCATGGTCGACGGCATATGCCTATGTAGTAATCATCAAAGTAATTTTGACTTTGATTTTAATAACAATTGGCTATAAGCACCGCAGAAATTTAGCTCAAAAAGATTCGATTGATTGGCTTGGATTCGGCCGTTTAATTTTCGCTGAAGCTTTAATTATGGTTTCTACGGTTGCTATGGGTGCGTGGCTATCATCGAACCAAGCCCCAATTCGTCCAACACGCGAAAAGTTCGACCCAGCTATTGCGGTGGCTGGAATATCAACACCACCACCACCCACATGGTCACGAATCTTTTTTAGTTACGAACCAGATGCGCTAATGATTGGGCTTCTGATTACTGCCGTTGCTCTATACATAAAAGGCGTGCTTGTATTGACACGCCGCGGCGATAAGTGGCCCATTGGGCGCACCGCAGCTTTTGCTCTCGGCATCGCGGCAATAGATTTTGCAACGAGCGGAGGCCTTGGTCTATATGCGCATTTTGCTTTCTCATATCACATGGTTGCGCACATGGTATTAGGAATGATCGCACCGATTGGAATAGTTCTAGGTGCACCAATAACACTTGCACTGCGAACTTTGCCACAGGGAAGAAATAGCAGTGAGCGCGGCATTCGTGGAACTTTACTTGCAGCATTGCACTCTAAATTAGCTGTTTTTTATACCAATCCGATTGTCGCCCTTGCCTTCTTCGATGGTTCACTCTTTGTTCTCTATTTCACAGGACTATTTGGTGGAATGATGCAGAGCCATGTAGGTCATCTCTTCATGAGTATTCACTTCATTCTCGCCGGTCTTCTTTTCTTCCACGTAATTATCGGAGTAGATCCAAATCCACGGCGAATCCCACACTTAGTTCGCATCGTAATTGTCTTTGCCGCAATGAGTATTCACGCATTCTTCTCAGTTGCACTAATGTCCTCTACGACACTTATAGATCAAGGATATTTCGCCTCTCTCAAGACCCCGTGGCTAACAGATCTTTTGGCCGATCAGCAGTTAGGTGGCTCTATTGGTTGGGCCATGGGAGAGATTCCAATTATCTTGGCGTTAGTTGCAACTTTTATTAGTTGGGTCAAAGATGATTCTCGTGAGGCAAAGCGCATCGATCGAAACAGCTTAAGGCAGGCGGCAATGGGCCAACCCGATGATTTGGCCGAGTACAACCAGTATTTACAAGAGCTAGCAGCGCGCGATAGGAAAGAACCATAATGGAAAACTTATTTGAACTTCCCGCAGAATATAAAGAGTTGCGGGCCAGCGTGCGGGCACTCTCACTTAAGGAGATTGCTCCACACGCCCAAGCAGTTGATGAAGAGCATCGTTATCCGCAAGAAGCCGCCGATGCATTACAAAAAGCCGGTTTAAGTGCGGCACACGTACCGGTTGAATTTGGCGGTGATGGCGCAGATGCACTTGCAACAGCAATCATTATTGAAGAGGTTGCACGAGTGTGCGGAGCTTCATCTCTGATTCCTGCAGTTAATAAACTCGGTTCACTTCCATTAATTTTGGGAGGAAATGTTGAGCAAAAGAAGCGTTGGTTGCCACAACTAGTTGCAGGTTTAGGTTTTTCATACTGCTTATCTGAATCAGAGGCGGGCTCTGATGCTTCGGCACTGCGTACGAAAGTTGAACGTGATGGCGATGGCTGGATACTTAACGGCAGCAAGAAGTGGATATCCAATGCTGGAGTTTCGGAGTTTTATACCGTCATCGCCCAAGGAGATCCCACGCTCGGCTCAAAGGGAATAACCGCGTTCATAGTCGAGAAATCCGATCCAGGGATCTCTTTCGGCGCCCCTGAAAAGAAGATGGGTTTCCGAGGCTCACCTACGCGAGAGGTCTACTTCGATAATGTGAAACTCAGCGATGACCGCCGAATCAGCGAAATCGGCGGAGGGTTTTCATTAGCAATGGATACGTTAGATCACACACGCATCACAATCGCTGCCCAAGCACTGGGATTAGCACAAGGTGCACTAGACGTAGCTAAACAGTATGCACATGAGCGAAAGCAGTTCGGCAAGGAGATTTTTGATTTCCAAGGCGTGCAGTTTATGTTGGCAGATATGGCTATGAATATTGAAGCTGCTCGACAGCTAACATATGCCGCCGCAGTAAAGAGTGAAAATGGCGAGAAAGATCTTCGCTTCTTTTCAGCAGCGAGCAAATGCTTTGCAAGTGATATGGCGATGAAAGTTACACAGGATGCAATTCAAGTTTTAGGCGGTTATGGATATGTTTCGGATTATCCAGTTGAACGAATGATGCGCGATGCGAAGTTAACTCAGATTTATGAGGGAACTAACCAGATTCAACGCATCGTTATGGCACGCAATCTCCCTACCTCTTAAAACGCACAACTATTGAAGGCGTCGCCGCCGCATCCAACGGCACATCATGTACTTCGCGCGGCAGAATTTCACTTGTTAGCTCGCCGGCATGCACCAAACCTATTTTCCAACCCGGTAAGTTCGCTAGTGCGCGATCATAGAAACCGCCACCTTGCCCTAATCGATAACCCTCTTGATCGATATGTAATGCGGGCACAACCATGACATCGATTGCATCTAGATCAAAAGTGGGACTGCCAATTGGCTCGGAGAGTTTCTTAGTGATTTTCAACTGGTTCTCTTCACCTCTCCACTCAACCCACTCAAGGACTTCACCTTTTACTCTCGGCAAAAGTAAGCGCTTGCCAGCTTTGAGAAAGGCTTGATTAATCTCTGTTGTGCTTGGTTCGACACCGTATGAAAAATATGAAGCAATTGTTGTGGCGGCGAGAATTTCTGGAGATTTCAAAATAATATTAAAATTCGAGGGAATGAATTTTTGGCTCCGTTGGCGACGCAATCGATTACGTAGTTCTTTCTTAACTGTGCTCTGATTCATTGCCTTCTCCCTGTAATTTGTGGGCCTAAATCCCAAAGAAAGACGGGCCTAACAAGTATGGTGTGATTATGACAGAGCACACGCGGGTAGATGAGTTTCTTACCTCCCTAATTGCGATCTGCAACCCCTTAGATTCCTTTGATATGCCTTTATTGGATGCCCATGGAGCAACTCTCTCTGAGGACATATATGCCGGAGAGCGTCTAGTCATGCGCGCGGGAAGTCGAATCCGCTCAACTCAAATTGGTCTTGCTGCATCAATCGGCCTTGATCATCTTCCAACTCGGCCTCATCCACGTGTAGTAGTTCTCTCTGCTGGCCCAGATCTAGTTGAACCTGGAAAAGAGCTAGTAGGTAATGAAGAGTTTGAAACTAACTCATGGCTTCTAACAACTGCCGTTCGTGAAGTCGGAGCGGTGGCCTATCGAGTTCACTCTATTCCAGATGATGAGGATGAGCTTCAAAAGGTAATTGAAGATCAATTAGTCCGAGCCGATTTAATTATTATTAGTGGTGAGCGCCAGGATGACTCATTCGATCTTATTACTCGCACACTTAGTCGATTAGGTGAAATCACCACCGTTGATATGGCCATTGAGATGAGTGGGCGTCATAACTATGGTCAGATTGGCCCAGATAAGACGCCCGTTGTAACTCTGCCGGGCGACCCAATTGCTGCATACATATCTTTTGAACTCTTTGTGCGCCCCATGATTCGGACAATGCTTGGCGCGGCAACGATTCATCGCCCATCCGTGAAGGCCAAACTCGAAAAAGCTATTAAATCGACCGGGGGAATGCGCACATACATCCGTGCAGTTTTATCCGAGGATGGGAAATCAGTCGCCCCACTTTCAGGACAGGAAGAGCTTTCTACACTTTCAGATGCAAATGCTTTTATCGCCGTAAGTGAAAAAGACGTCAATCTATCGGCTGGAGATAATGTAACAGTCGTGATTCTTGAACGCAGATACATATAAGAACACGATGAATCAACACTGGCCCGTAACAATTTTTGGGGATGAAATTCTCTTGCGGCCCCTTAGATATCAAGACCGCAAAAAATGGAACGCAGTTCGAGCCGAAAATCGAGAGTGGCTATCGCCATGGGAGGCAACAACTCCCCGGCTCTATGCAGATGAAGCCGACCAGAACCACCTACTGCCCTCGTACTTCGGGATGGTTCGAACGTTAAATACCGAAGCTAAGCAGGCCCGCTCCTTCACCTTTGCAATCTGGAAGGATCGAAATCTCATCGGTCAGATTTCACTAGGCGCAGTGGTATATGGCGCCCTTCGTGGAGGGCATATCGGTTACTGGATCGACCGCAACTTCGCCAATAAGGGCTATACCAGCGCTGCCGTAGAGCTGCTCACGGAGTATGCATTCAAATCGCTACTTCTCCACCGAATTGAGATCAACCTGCGTCCAGAAAATGCCGCTTCGCGCAGAGTCGCCGAAAAAGCCGGCTATATCTTTGAGGGCGGCAGGGCTCGATACCTACATATTGATGGGGATTGGCGAGACCATATCTGTTTTGTGAAGGAAAATCCCTCAATTAAGTAACCTCTAAATCCCAGAAAAGTAAAGAAACCTCCTTTATCTTTGTACATCATGGCTTCCGGACTTATTTATATTGCGATCATCGGCATGTGGGTGGCCTATTTTGCACCCCGCTGGATCCATAATCGAAATGAGTTTTCTGGTAAATCCGTTGAGCGCTTCAAAGTCGCGCTCACTGTTGTCGCTAATTCTTCAGCGTATAAAACCGACAATCATGGTGTTCACCATATTGATTTAGATCGAGAAGCCAAGATTGCCCAGCTCTTATTACGTCGACGGATCATCTTCACACTTCTTATTTTTTCCCTAACAACAACTATCGTGGGTGGGTTTATGAATACGATGCCATTCTTGTATGCACTTGTCCCAGTAACTGGCATTTTAATTTATGTCGCTAATGTACGACGACAAAGCGTCGCAGACAGTATTCAACATCGACGTATTCAGCAGTTACACCGACGTACCGCAGGAGTATCTGCAACAAATCTTGTTGAAGTAGTTACACCAAGAGATACACAAGAGCATTGGATTCCATTATCTGAGCGTGAACTCAAGGGAGTTGTCATCGTCCCTCAAGGAAGTGCGAGTGTTCGTAATGCATGGCAACCTGCCGAAGTTCCAGTTCCAACATATGTCAGTGCACCTAAGGCGATTGTTCCAAAACGTGTTATCGATCTAACTATTCCTGGCGCATGGAGCGATGAGCAAGAGCGTCTTGAGCGCGAAGCTCTAGCAGCAGCCTCGCCGTCCCGCAACGAAATATTTGATCAGCAACTTGCAGATGCCGCAGTTGAGCGATTAAACCAGTCTCGGGCAGCTAATCAGTAGTTAGATCCACGAGCTCAACCACATACGGTTAAACCAACCGCTGTAGTTAATAATTTCACCGGTAAATATCGGTATGAAATATATAAAGTTGAGGAATATTGCAATGACTACCGCGGTAACAATAGCTATTGAAATACGTGGGTCTAATGCGCTATCTAGTAAGAGTTTTATGCAATAGACAATGGCAAGCAGCATAAAAGGCTCAAAGATGATTGCATAGAAAGAGAAAACTGTGCGGGCCTGAAAGAAAAACCATGGCAAGTAGCCAGCGCTCATACCTAGCACAATCAAATTCAAAACATTGTTGAACTTCCGCTTATAGATTGATTGAAACCAAAACCCGAAGGCGATAGCAACTGCAATAGTTCCAAGCCACCAAAGGATCGGGGTACCGAGTGCTAAAACCTCCTGAGAGCAGTTTTTAGAGCTGCATGTTTTGGGCGAGTCGTAGAAGAATGAAGTTGGTCGTCCCATCACCATCCAGCTCCAAGGATTTGCTTGGTAGGAGTGCTTCTGGGTCAATCCAGTATGAAAGCCCAGCATTTCAGCGTGATAGTGCCACCATGATGCGATGACACTCGGAGACCATTTTCGATCCCATCCGCGATTACTAAGAAACCACCCCGTCCATGTACTTATGTAGATCGCGATGGGAAGAAATCCATATTGAATGGATTTAATCAATGTGGGTTTAATAATCGCGCGGCCAGAGTACGAAGTAAAAACTCTATATATCGAAACAAGAGCCAAAAGTAATAGGAAATACAAGGCGCTCCACTTTGTTCCTAACGCAAGTCCCAGAGCGATTGCGGCAAACCAGTGTTGTTCTCGATACCAAAAATAAACCGAAAGAAGAATGAAAAAAGTTAGAAAGAGATCTAGAAGTGCGGTGCGTGAGTGAACAAGTTGAAGCCCATCCATCGCCATGAGACCAGCGCCAAGGGCGGTAATAAGTGGTGAGTAAAAGAGCGTGTGGACTAGGCGTGCAAAGAGAAGAATCAACAAGGTGCCTATAAGCGCTGTAGCAAAACGCCAGCCGAACTCATTATCTCCAAAGAGTTTAATTCCTCCAGCAATGAGCCACTTTCCAACTGGAGGATGGACAATAAACTCAGGCTTACTACCTGAAACCTCAACGCCAAATTTCAAAAAATCTCGCGCACCATCAACGTAATAGACCTCATCGAAAACCAAACCCTTTGGGGTGGATAGGTTGAAAAGGCGCAGCGCCAGAGATGCGATCGCGATAACTATTGGAGCAAGGGCGGCCATCATGTGCGTAATCGTATGGCTTACTACGGGCGAAATTACTGAGATGATGGTCCTATGGCTTTAATTTTGGCGGCAACCCCGCTTGGTAACGTAGGTGATGCCAGCGCGCGCCTAAAAACGGCGATTGAAGAGGCCACAATCATCGCCGCCGAAGACTCACGAAGATTTCATCGTCTATGTTCAGATATCGAAGTTACTTTTACTGCCCGAGTTTTATCTTTCTTTGAAGGCAATGAAGAGGATCGCACACGTGAACTTTTAGATGAACTTAGCGCCGGTGCTACAGTCTTAGTGGTTTCAGATGCGGGTATGCCAACGATTAGTGATCCAGGTTTTCGCCTGATGCGCGATGCAATTAAAAATGGAATCGAAGTGCGAGTTATTCCTGGACCAAGTGCTGTAACAATGGCCGTAGCGCTCTCTGGACTGCCTACCGATCGATTTACTTTTGAGGGCTTTACTCCGCGCGCATCAGGTGCTCGGTTAGCCTCTTTTGAAAAACTGCGCCATGAAGAGCGGACAATGGTTTTCTTTGAAGCCCCACACCGCTTGGGAGATTCATTGGGTGATGCCGCTGGTGTATTTGGGGGAGAGCGTCGGGGTGCAATCTGTCGTGAAATGACTAAGCGCTACGAGGAAACGATACGTGGCACTTTAAGTGAACTCTCCACATGGGCCGACTCCAATGAAGTATTGGGGGAGATTACTCTCGTTGTTGAAGGTGCATCGGCTGATTCGGCATCACTGTCGGCCGATGAGATGGTCGCTCGAGTGCGTGAATTTGAGGGGGCGGGAATGGATCGCAAAGGGGCAATTGCATCGGTTGCCCAAGAGTTCGGTATTGCAAAGCGAATTGTTTATGCCGCAGTCGTTGATGCTAATAAGATAAACCCGTGAATAAATCCTTTTACTTAACGACGCCGATTTATTACGTCAACGATGCCCCGCATATTGGGCATGCCTATACAACTGTGGCTGGAGATGTACTCACTCGCTGGCATCGTCAAAAAGGAGAGTCAGTCTGGTTCTTAACTGGAACCGATGAGCATGGACAAAAGGTTATGCGCACCGCGCAAGAGAACTCAACTGCGCCCCAAGCTTGGGTCGATCGCCTAGTTCACGATGCCTGGAAGCCAAACTGGGAAAGTCTAAATATCGCCAACGATGATTTCATTCGCACAACTGAAAAACGACATACAGAGCGCGTACAAAAATTTCTGCAATCTCTTAAAGATTCAGGGCATATCTATGCTGGAAAATATGAGGGCCCATATTGCGTGGGCTGTGAAGAGTTTAAATTGGCTGGAGATCTCATCGAAATCGATGGTCAAAAGTGCTGCCCGATTCATAGCAAGCCAATCGAACTCGTCAACGAAAATAACTGGTTCTTCAAACTTTCCGCATTTACTGAGAAGCTGTTAGAGCACTACCGCTCTAATCCCGATGCATGCCAACCTGAGAGCGCACGCAATGAGGTCATTTCATTCTTAGAGGGCGGCGTCTCTGATCTATCAATTTCGCGCTCGACCTTTGACTGGGGAATACCAGTTCCGTGGGATACAGATCAAGTTGTCTATGTCTGGTTTGATGCCTTGTTAAACTATGCAACTGCAGTTGGCTTAACCGATGCCGCCGATAGCGAAGGTGGTAAGAAGTTTGCACAAACTTGGCCCGCCGATGTGCACTTAGTAGGAAAAGATATTTTGCGCTTTCACGCAGTTATTTGGCCCGCGATGCTGATGGCTGCGGGCATTGACGTTCCAAAGAAAGTCTTTGCTCATGGCTGGCTCTTGGTCGGCGGAGAAAAGATGAGTAAGAGCAAACTGACTGGAATTGCACCGAAAGACATCACCGATCACTTTGGCGTAGATGCATTTCGATATTACTTTTTGCGAGCGATTCCATTTGGTACAGATGGTTCATTTTCTTGGGAAGACATGTCGGCCCGGTACACATCCGAGCTTGCTAATGACTTTGGCAACTTAGCCTCACGCTCTGCTGCTATGGTTGAAAAATACTGTGAAGGTGTACTGCCCGCCGTCAGCCATGATGCTGGTCTGCAGGCAGCGTTAGATATCGCAGTAACAAAGGCCGATGCAGCAATATGCGAACTTGATTTCCAAGGTGGAATTTTAGCGATTATGGATTTTTGTAAGAAAGTAAATGGATATGTCACCGAGAAAGAGCCTTGGATTCTTGCCAAAGATGAAGCCAATAAAAAAACCCTTGAAGAGGTTCTATATAACACCGCTGAGTCTTTGCGCGCGCTAGCGGTTCTACTGCACCCAGTGATGCCGGCAACGTGCGAAATTCTCTGGCAGAGTCTCGGAGCCCAGGAACAACTAGGTGATCTATCTGCGCAAAAGATTAGTGATGTAGCAACGTGGGGTCAGTTACCAGCAGGTGCAAGAGTTACTAAGACGCCAGTCCTATTTCCCCGTTTAGAAACAGGCGCATAAGAAATATGGCTGACCGCCACAACCGCGATATTGATCGTCCGCGTGCACCGTTACCGCAACCACTTCCCGTCGCAACCGTCGATGCCCATGCACACATGGAGATCATCACAAATACCGCCCCTGACTCTCAAGAGGTTGCCGATGTAATTGCCGAGGCAAAATCGGTAAACGTCGATCGTATTGTTCAAGTTGGATACTCCGCCGAACAATCTGCATGGTGTGTAGCTGCAGCAGAGAAATGGGATACAGCAGTATTGGCTGCAGTTGCTTTGCATCCTAATGAGGCTCCAGTTGTTGCAGATTTAGCCGCCGATTGGGCGATCATCGAAGCGCTCGCACAACATCCACGGGTACGCGCAATAGGTGAGACGGGTTTAGATTATTTTCGTACGCCGCCTGAGTTACGGGCTAGACAGCAAGAGTCATTTAAATGGCATATTGAACTGGCAAAGAAAACCAATAAAGCACTGGTTATTCACGATCGCGATTCACACGATGATGTTTTGTCGGTTTTGCTAGAAGTCGGTGCACCTGAGAAAGTTATCTTTCACTGTTTTTCAGGCGATGTTGCAATGGCAAAAACCTGCATAGAACGTGGCTATATTCTCTCTTTTGCTGGAACGCTGACCTTTAAAAACGCGCCGCAACTTCGAGAGGCCGTTAAGTTGGTTCCAATGAATCAACTTCTAGTCGAAACAGACTCGCCTTTCTTAGCCCCGATGCCCCACCGCGGCGCTGGAAATACTCCTGCGCAGGTTGCAAACATCGTTCGAGCTATGGCAACTGAACGCGAGTGTGATCTCGGTGAACTGGCATTTGAACTAAGCAATAATGCCGAGCGCCTATTTGGTTCCTTTGCCTCATGAACCTTCTCGGTGCAGCACAAATCCGCGCGCTAGCGACCGCGCTAGATTTAAAACCATCTAAATCACTGGGCCAAAACTTTGTTATTGATTCAAATGTTTGCACGAAAATTGTTCGCATTGCAGGCGTTACATCCGATGACATCGCTTTAGAGATTGGTCCTGGACTGGGCTCGTTAACGTTAGCGCTAATGAATAGTGCTGCGTCGGTTATTGCAGTCGAAATCGATAGTCGACTAGCAACCCAACTTCCAATTACTGTGGCCGAACATGCTGATGAGCCTGAAAAATTGACGGTAATACATCGTGATGCTTTGACGTTGCAGGAGCTACCGATGCAGCCAACTGTCTTAGTTGCAAATCTGCCCTATAACGTTTCAGTCCCAGTCCTTTTGCACTTACTTGAAAAATTTCCAACGATTCGAACTGGGGTCGTTATGGTGCAAGCCGAGGTGGCCGATCGTTTGGCCGGCAAACCTGGGACAAAGGAGTATGGAATCCCATCGGTAAAAGCTGCTTGGTGGGCCGAAGTAAAAGCTGCAGGTTCAATCTCACGTTCGGTTTTCTGGCCGGCACCAAATGTAGATTCAAAACTGGTCTCATTTACTCGCCGCCCGACTCCAGGAGATGAAGATTTACGTAAGAAAACCTTTGCAATAATCGATGGCGCATTTGCTCAGCGCCGAAAAATGTTGCGCTCTGCGCTCTCCTCTTTATATGGTTCATCGCGCGCGGCCGAAGCGGTTTTATTGCGGGCCGGTATTGATCCAACTCTTCGTGGAGAGGCCCTTGAAATATCAAGTTTTTGTGCCATCGCTCACGCAGAACCTGACAATTAATAACGAAGGCAATAGGGTCAATTCATGCCAGTAAAGAACGTAACCGTGCGCGTGCCGGCAAAAGTCAATCTGCAGCTCTCGGTTGGACCGCGTGAGGATGATGGCTTTCATAATCTCGTTACGGTTTTTCAAGCGATTTCAATCTTTGATGATGTCACCGTAACTTTTGCCAAGGAGAATAGCGGCGTTAGCATCTCTATTATCGGCGAACATGTACATGGTGTTCCAGCAGATGAGAGCAATCTTGCATTTAAAGCGATCGAGTTAATGGCAAAAGAGTATGACTTAGAGATTGATGTGCATGTAGAGATTAAGAAATCGATTCCAGTTGCAGGTGGGATGGCTGGAGGAAGCGCCGATGCGGCCGCTGCAATTGTTGCAATAGATTATTTATACTCGCTCGGAATGAGCCGCGAAGAGATGTCAGAGATTGCTGCGCAGATAGGCAGTGACGTACCTTTTATGTTGAGTGGCGGAACTGCAATTGGCACCGGACATGGTGATCAGTTAACCGCAGCTCTTTCCCGCGGTACCTATCACTGGGTCTTAGCTTTATCGAGCGTTGGATTATCAACACCGGCCGTATATGGTGAGTGTGATCGCCTTCGTGCTGAATCTGAGATTACACAGCCGCAGACAAATGAATCATTGATGCAAGCTCTCCTTGCCGCAGATCCAAAGGCAGTTGGACTCTGCCTTGTAAATGATCTGCAAGCTGCGGCCTGTTCACTTCGTCCGGCATTGCGTTTAGTTTTAGAAGTTGGCCATGAGTATGGAGCACTTGGTGCCCTCGTTTCAGGTTCGGGTCCTACCGTTGCATTTTTAGTTGCCGATGAAGAGGCGGGCCTTGATTTAGCGGTGGCTTTAACGGCAAGTGGCGTAGTTGGAAGCGTTGCACGTGCAAGTGGACCAGTGGCCGGGGCGAAGATTCTCAACTAATGGCCGTGGCCAGGTGGTCACAAGCATCACCTTTTATGAGGGAGAATACGGGTTCCGCCATTGTGTAGTGGCTAGCACATGGGCCTTTGAAGCCCAGGGTCCAGGATCGATACCTGGTGGCGGAGCAATAAGGTAAATCTCCACCGATAGACTCACACCGTGGCCGTTGAAACCGTGATCATCCTTGCAGCAGGCGAGGGAACACGGATGAAATCAAATACCGCCAAAGTCTTACATCGCGTTGCAGGTCGTCCGCTTCTTGGACACGTACTTGCCGCCGTTGAACATTTACAACCGAAAGAGATTCGCATTGTCGTTGGCTCTGGTCGCCAGAGCGTCGAGGAATATATTTCAGAGGTTTTGCCGAGTGCAACTACTATCTTTCAGGAAAAGCGCGGTGGGACTGGGCATGCCACTCAACTAGCGCTCGCCGGTAATGACATACGTGGCACAGTCTTAGTTCTAGCCGGTGACACCCCAATGCTTACCGGCCAATCACTTGCCGCTTTTCTACAGGTGCATAACTCAGGAAATTTCACAGCCTCAGTGTTAACTGCCGAACATCCCGATCCCACTGGCTACGGTCGAATTGTTCGTACTGCTAGCGACGAACTCTCTCATATCGTTGAAGAGCGTGATGCAACCGATGAAGAAAAGTTTATTTTTGAAGTCAACTCAGGCGTTTATGCATTTGATGGTGCAAAATTAATGAACTCTATTGGAAAAATCACAGATGCTAATGCGCAGGGCGAACTGTATTTAACCGATGTCATCGGCATTTTAAAACGCGAAGGTGAGTCAACTGCCGCAGTATTGCTGGAAGACTTCACTGAGATTCTAGGTGTAAATGATCGTATTCAGCTTGCCGAAAGTGCAGCCCTGCTGCGCGATCGAATTAATGAGCACTGGATGCGAGAAGGCGTAACTATTATCGATCCAACCACTACTTGGATAGATGTGACCGCACAGTTAGGTCGCGACGTAACGGTGCATCCAGGAAGTTCTATTTTGGGGACAACTACGATTGCAACTGGCGCAGTTATTGGCCCGCGCACGACACTGACCGATTGTGATGTTAAGGAGGGCGCTGCCGTTCTTGAATCTATTGCCATCGAAAGCGTCATTGGTGAAGGTGCAACCGTTGGACCTTTCTCCTACCTTCGTAGCGGAACTTTTCTTGATGAAGGGGCCAAGGCCGGCGCATTTGTTGAGATTAAAAACTCCAGCGTTGGACGTGCTTCAAAAGTTCCACACCTGTCTTATGTTGGAGATGCCACGATAGGTGAGGGCACCAATATCGGTGCGGCAACCATCTTTGTGAATTACGACGGCGTAGATAAACATCACACCACAGTCGGCGACCATGTCCGTATCGGAAGCGACACGATGCTCATCGCGCCAGTTTCAATTGGTGACGGGGCATACACTGCCGCAGGATCGGTAATCACCGAAGACGTTCCTGCGGGAGCAATTGGAGTTGGCAGAGCTAAGCAGAGAAATGTATTAGGTTGGGTACTACGAAAGCGTGCAGGAA
This sequence comes from Actinomycetota bacterium, assembly GCA_009698675.1. Lineage (GTDB taxonomy): Bacteria > Actinomycetota > Actinomycetes > Nanopelagicales > Nanopelagicaceae > Planktophila. The sequence goes on along the minus strand of WLPT01000015.1, from coordinate 18,126 downwards.
GTAAATCTGCCAAAGCCGCCGAAGCTAAAGAGAAGAAAGGCTAATAAATGAGCGAGATCCGTTTATCGTCCGAGAAGAGATTACGTCTTTTTGCAGGTCGCGGATTTCCTGAATTAGCCGATGAGGTCGCCTCAGAGCTCGGTATTCCATTAACTCCAACATCTGCATATGACTTTGCAAATGGAGAGATATTTGTTCGCTTCGAAGAGTCAGTCCGTGGCTGCGATGCATTCGTAATTCAGAGCCATACAACTCCAGTTAATAAGCAGATCATGGAACAACTCATCATGGTCGATGCACTCAAGCGCGCTTCTGCAAAGCGGATCACAGTCGTTGCACCTTTTTATGGTTATGCGCGCCAAGATAAAAAGAGCCGCGGACGTGAGCCAATCACGGCCCGATTGATGGCCGATCTCTTTAAGACGGCAGGCGCCGATCGCCTGATGTGTGTTGATTTACATACATCACAGATTCAAGGTTTCTTCGATGGCCCAGTGGACCATCTCTTTGCACTACCAATGCTTGCAAACTACGTCGGAAGTAAAGTTGATCGCAGTCGTTTAACAATCGTCTCTCCAGACTCAGGCCGAGTCCGTGTTGCTGAGCGTTGGTCAGATTTACTAGGCGGTTGCCCGATTGCATTTATTCATAAGACCCGCGACCCACGTATCCCAAATGAAGCGACCGTAGGTCGCGTCGTTGGTGATGTATCGGGCCAAACTTGCGTCGTTATCGATGACATGATTGATACTGCCGGCACTATTACAAAGGCAGTGGATGCATTATTTGAAGCCGGCGCAAAAGATGTCATCATCGCTGCGACTCACGCAGTTCTCTCTGGTCCTGCAGTTGAGCGTTTACGCGATTGCCGAGCATCTGAAGTTGTTATTACAAATACCCTTCCAATATCAGAAGATCAAAAATTCGATGGCCTAACTGTTCTCTCAATCGCCCCACTTTTAGCTCGGGCCATTCGTGAAGTCTTCGAAGATGGCTCAGTTACGAGCCTCTTTGACGGGCTTTCATAAGCGCAATTTGCACTATCTCGGCCTTGCAGGCTAATCTTTGGCCTGTTCCGGCGAGGGTATGAAATTACTTCCGTAATCGACGGTGTGGGTTAGTTCTCCTGCTGGGACTTTGTGTTTAAACCGAAGTTTCCACTTAGAGGAGTTATAAAATGGCAGAGATCACTATCAACGGCGTAGTTCGTACTGAATTTGGTAAAGGCGCCTCACGTCGTGCACGTCGCGATGGTTTAGTTCCTGCCGTTATCTACGGTCATGGCGAGAAGCCACAGCACATCACACTTCCAGCACGCGAACTCGGCGTAGCTCTTAAGCAGTCAAACGTTTTGCTAGATATCGTTATCGATGGAAAGACCGAACTCACACTTCCAAAGGCGATCGTGCGTCATCCACTTAAGCAGATTCTTGAGCACATTGATTTAGTTCTTGTTCGTCGTGGAGAAAAAGTTGTCGTATCTGTTCCTATCCACGCAGTTGGCGAGCACGATCGCGATGGCGTTCTTGAGCATGTAAACAACACAATCGACGTTCGCGTTGAGGCAACTGCAATCCCTAACTTCCTAGAGCTCAATATCACTGGCCTTGCCGCCGGTACTTCTCTCTATGCAGGCGATGTAGTTCTTCCAGCAGGAGTAGAGCTTGAATCAGATGTGAAGATGATCGTCGTCCACCTATCTGAGCGTTCAACTGCAGTTGAAGAAGTAGCACCAGTTGCTGCGGCCGCAGATGCAAGCGCGGCAGCACCTGCAGCTGCTCCTGAAACGGAAAAGTAGAAGGCTTAACCCTTACGCTTACGGTTATGACGTGGTTGGTAGTGGGACTCGGAAATCCGGGAGATCAGTACGCTGCCACCCGTCACAACGTGGGTGCGATGGTCATCGACGAGCTTGTTCGACGTCATGACATCAAATTATCCTCACATAAGTCTCGCACTGAAGTAGCAGCTTATAAATTAGGCGTAGGTGAGAGCGCTCATTCAATTATTCTCGCAAAATCCAAGAGCTACATGAATGAAACCGGTGGACCGATAAAGGCCCTTGCAAATTTCTACTCTGTTGAAACAAATAACATTATTGCTCTGCATGATGAACTCGATATTCCGTTTGCCGCAATTCGCAGCAAAATTGGTGGAGGCGATAACGGCCACAATGGTCTTAAATCGATGACTTCAGCCTTTGGAACTGCAGAGTATTTCCGGGTTCGTCTGGGAATAGGCCGGCCAATGGGTCAACAAGATCCTGCCGACTTCGTTCTTAAAGCATTTTCAAAAATTGAGCAGAAAGAGCTCGGAGAGTTTATTGACCGCGGCGCCGATGTTGTTGAGTCATTAATTTCTGCAGGGTTAGAGCAGACACAAACCCGTTTTAACTCTTAAGCATCAACCGGTATTTCGAAGGCCAGCAGCGACACCATTAATAGTAAGAAGCAGGGCACGCTGCAAAACTGGATCGGCAGAGTTTCCCGCATCTCGCACGCGCTTTAATAGGTTAATTTGCAGTAAATGAATTGGCGATAAGTAAGCATCGCGTACTTGCAAAGTTCGGGCCAAAATCTCTTGATCTCCGAGTAATGAATCTTTGCCTGTTAAAGTTAGAATCTCAGCAACAGTTAAATCGAACTCAGCTTGAATCTCATCGAGAAAGTGATGGAGCTCTTTAGGAACAAGGACATCTACATATCGACGGGCTAAAACTAAATCTGTTTTAGCTAAGGTCATCTCTACGTTGCTGATAAATGTGTTGAAGAAGTGCCACTCATGAAGCATTGTTGCCAAAACCTCACCCTTACCCGCCTCGCGGGCCGCCTTTAAACCAGTGCCGACACCAAACCATCCTGGAACGATCTGACGAGACTGCGTCCACCCAAATACCCATGGGATCGCACGTAATGAGGCCAACCCAGAAGCTGCATCGGGACGTCGCGATGGGCGTGAACCCAAGAATAGATTTCCTAAATGTTCAACTGGGGTCGATGCATAGAAGTAGGCCGGAAGATCTGGATGGTCAACTAATGCGCGGTAGGAAGTAAAGGATCTATCGCTGACTAGCTGCATACATTCGTTCCAGCTCGCTAAATCTTCAATGGATTGCCTTGGGCCACGATTGAGGATCGTTGCCTCAAGTGATGCTGCAAGAGTTAGTTCAACGTTTTCACGGGCCAGAGATGCCAAAGAGTATTTATCGCTAATGACTTCGCCTTGCTCAGTCATTTTAATTTGACCATCTACAGATCCCCAAGGAAGTGCAATGAGTGCTTCATACGTGGGACCACCGCCTCGACCAACAGAGCCGCCTCGACCATGGAAGAGACGAAGTGTTACACCGAATTTCATTGCAATATCGCGTAGGCGACGTTGTGCTCGGTGAATCTCCCACTGACTCGTTGCAATGCCTGCATCTTTATTGGAGTCAGAGTAACCAAGCATTACCTCTTGAACATCTCCACGAAGGGCCACTACATTGCGATAAGCGGCATTACTCAATAGCTTTTCTAGAATCTCACCAGCTGAGCGAAGTTCGGCAACGGTTTCAAGGAGGGGCGCAAAACCAATACGTGCTTTCTTATTATGAAGGTTGACTAGTCCGGCCTGTTGAGCGATAACTACTGCGGCGATTAGATCATCGGCACCCTTAGTCATTGAGACGATATAGGTTTCAATGGCCTGTGATCCGAAGCGATCGATTAAATCGGCGATTGCAAAGAATGTATCTAGCGTCTTTTGCCCCTGGGCATCTAATCCAGTTACATTCAAGTTTGTATCTGTAGCAAGGAGGGCGGTAAGGATTTCGAACTTCTCCTCATGGGTTTTTTCAATGTAGTTAGCAACCCCAGTTGCTTGACTCAATACATGGTGATGGGCATCGGAGTGCTCGCGAATATCCATCGTGGCATGCGTTATTCCAAATGCTGCAACTGTGCGAATAGTGCGCTCAAGAAGACCCGTGGCTATCAGTTCACCTTTATGGGCAAATAAGGAGTCCCGCATGAGGGTTAAATCTTTGATTAATTCGGCGCTATCGGCGTAATCTCGATGCTCTATATGCGATGCGCCCTTAGCGTGACGATCACGAGTTAAAGCCAGCCGGTGCACTATCGCAGTTGCCTTAAGGCGATAAGGCTCTTGGGCGTTAAGACGTAAGAAACGCGGTTCAAACTCGGTAATGTGTTGTAAATCCGCTTCAACAGATGCAGTTAACTCAGGCGTTGCACCGATAATCCTTGTAGATATTGAAAGCATCTGGCGTAGCGCATCCATCGCCGCAATTGTTACGCGAATTGCATGACCAACTTGTAGCACCATCGCATCAGTTGTTACTTGAGCGGTGACATTTGGATTTCCATCGCGGTCACCACCGATCCAACTTCCAAAGGATAAGGGTCTGGCAGTTACTGGAACTTCAACTCCAATACGCTTTAATTGGTGGGCAAAGTCATTGAGTACCTCTGGAACAGTCTGGCGAAATAAATCATCCAGGTAATACAGCGCATTCATCGCCTCATCAAGTGGCTCGGGCTGTCCAACACGGAGCTCATCGGTCTGCCATAAAAGATCAATCGTTTCAGCAAGGCGTTCGCCTTGCGATGGATTGCGCGAATCATCAAGTAGATCTGCGACGCTTCCCATTTTACTTAAGACTGAACGACGTGCGGCCTCAGTTGGGTGTGCAGTAAAGACTGGCCTGACCGACATTTCATTAATCCACTTGGAGATCTCTTCAATTGATAACTCATGCCCGGGTGTTTGAGCCTTTAATGCCGCTTCGATTTTATCGACGGCCCGCGCCAACCATGATCCGCCCTCTGCTCGGGCATTAGCCAAGATTCGTGCTCGGTGAACCTGCTCTGCGATATTTGCTAAGTTGAAATAGGTACTAAATGCGCGCACTAACTGCACAGAATCTTCAACCGATAAGGTTTCAAGAAGCTCTACATCGTTTCCTTCACGTACGGCCTTTCGTACCTTTTCTACGAGGGCTAATAGCTCTGGGCCCTCTTGACGCACAAGCGTTTGGCCGAGCAAATCTCCTAAGCGACGCACATCACTACGTAGTTCAGCATCATCTGCTGCGACCCCGCTAGAGCGCGTATTCATTGGGCAATCCTCTCAGGTATCGAGCGCTGCTCATAATAAATTAGACTCAGTGCTTGTAAGCCCCCTCCCATTGGGAGTTGGGGCCAATAGACGTTTGGGGGTGGAGAATGCGCGGATTAATTGGCGCAATCCCTGACACGGACCATGCCCTAAACACTGTTGCTCCTTCTGCAATGTACCCCTTTCTCCTTGCAGCCCAGGTAGTTGATTCACCGATTCTTGTGATTACTAGTTCAAGTCGCAGTGCTGAAGATTTAGTAAGCGAACTGCGCGAACTTCACGGCAATGTCATGGAGTTTCCAGCATGGGAAACTTTGCCACACGAGCGCTTAAGTCCACGCAGCGATACGGTGGCTCGCAGAATCTCAACACTTTATGGTTTGGAAGAAGAGCAGCGAATTAATCCAATAGTTGTAACTCCTGTACGCGGGGCAATTCATAGAATCATTGGCGATCTTGGCAGATCCACACTGCTCAAATTAGAAATCGGCAAAGAGCAGTCCCTGGATTTATTAGTTCGCCACTTATCGAGCTTGGCATATTCACGTACTGATTTAGTTGAGCGACGTGGTGAGTTTGCAGTTCGTGGTGGAATCGTAGATCTCTTTCTACCCTTGAGCGCACACCCAATTCGCATTGATTTTTTTGGTGATGAGATTGAAGATATAAGCTATTTTGAAGTTGCCGATCAGCGGACCTTTGCACCAGTTGTTGGAAGCATTGAAATCTTTCCCTGTCGCGAAATGCTTATTACACCAAGCATGCGAGCTCGTGCGGCTGAACTCAAAGCGAGCCTGCCAGGGGCCGCTGAACTACTAGAAAAAATAAGTGAAGGAATTTCATTTGAAGGAATGGAGTCTCTAATTCCGCTATTAGTTGATGAGACTCAAACTCTGTTAGCTCGAATGCCCTCCAATACGCGCGTGGTCTTCATCGACTACGAGAGAATTAAATCTAGAGCAGGAGATTTACTAGCTACCAATGAAGAGTTTCTCAATGCATCATGGTCAAATGCCGCACACGGAGCAGTCGCTCCTATTCATGATGGCTCTGGTACATATATGTCGTGGGAATTGTTGATGCAGGAAATTGCTTCGCTCTCTTTAAAAACAAGCTCACTTAACCCTTTTGGAAGCGATTTAGCCGAGGATACGCAGTTCCTGGATTATCGCGCCATTGACCCAATGCGAGGAGATATTGATCGTACGATTGCGGCGCTACGAGCTGCCGTTGATGCCCACTACACCGTTGTCTTTGCAACTCACGGACATGGCATGTTAGAACGTTATGCCGGGATATTTAGAAATGCAGATCTACCAATTCATATCGTTGAAAGACTTCATGCAACACCAACTAAAGGCAGCATTCACTTAACTACCTCAGTCATCGCCCACGGCTTCGAGAGCCAGAGCGGTCAGATTTTCTTTATGACTGAGCGCGATTTAACCGGCAGCAAGGGCAGTGTAAAAGACGGTGCGCGACTGCCGTCAAAGCGAAAGGCTGCAATCGATCCTTTAGAGCTTCGTGCTGGAGATTTTGTTGTTCATGAGCAACATGGAATTGGTCGCTACCTTGAACTAGTTCAGCGAACCGTCGCCAATGTAACCCGCGAATATTTAGTAATCGAATATGCATCGGCTAAGCGTGGTCAACCAGGGGATCGAATTTTTGTGCCGACCGATGCACTTGAACAGGTCAGTAAATATGTTGGAGGTGAGGCACCAACTGTTCACCGAATCGGAAGCGGTGAGTGGCAGAAGGCTAAGGGGCGTGCACGCAAAGCCGTCCGCCAGATTGCCGGAGAGCTTATCCGTTTGTACGCGGCTCGAACCAGCTCGCCTGGCTTTGCATTCTCACCAGATACTCCCTGGCAGCGCGAGCTAGAGGATTCATTTTCATACATCGAGACGCCCGATCAACTCTCGACAATCAATGATGTCAAAGCCGACATGGAGCGCCCGTATCCGATGGATCGCATTATCTGCGGAGATGTTGGCTACGGCAAAACAGAGATTGCAATTCGCGCAGCATTCAAAGCCGTACAAGATGGTAAACAGGTCGCCGTCCTTGTTCCAACAACACTTCTTGTTCAGCAACATACAAAAACATTTGCCGAGCGCTATGCAGGCTTTCCATTAAAAGTTGCCGGGCTATCGCGTTTTAACACAGCTAAAGAGGGCAAAGAGGTCATCGAAGGACTATTAAAAGGCACTGTGGACGTAGTAATTGGTACACATCGAATCCTCTCAAGTGATGTTGTCTTCAAAGATTTAGGTTTAGTGGTTGTCGATGAGGAACAGCGCTTTGGTGTTGAACAAAAAGAGGCGTTAAAAAAGATGCGCACTACCGTTGATGTTTTGGCGATGTCGGCCACACCTATTCCGCGAACTTTAGAGATGGCAGTTACCGGAATCCGTGAGATGTCGACGATTACGACGCCACCTGAAGAGCGACATCCGATTTTGACATATGTGGGTCCGGCTGAAGAGGGACAGATCACAGCGGCTATTCACCGAGAACTTTTACGTGACGGTCAGATCTTTTATCTCCATAACCGCGTTGAGACAATTGATCAAGCAGCATCGCGATTACAAGAACTAGTGCCCGAAGCGCGGATTCGTATCGCGCACGGCCAGATGAGTGAGGGAGCACTTGAGGATGTAATTCTCGGTTTTTGGAACCGCGACTTTGATGTTCTTGTCAGTACCACAATTGTCGAAAGCGGTTTAGATATTCAAAATGCCAATACTTTAATCGTCGAGCGCGCCGATCGCTTTGGTCTATCTCAACTCCACCAACTTCGTGGCCGTGTAGGACGTGGCCGTGAACGTGCATATGCATATTTCCTTTACCCTGCCGATCAGCCGCTATCGGAGCTTGCACATGAACGATTAACGACAATCGCGGCAAATACTGATTTGGGCTCGGGAATGCGAGTTGCGTTAAAGGATCTTGAGATTCGTGGAGCCGGTAATTTATTGGGTGGTGAACAATCCGGTCATATCGCCGACGTTGGCTTTGATCTTTACATGCGCATGGTGGGGGAAGCGGTAAATGATTACAAAGCTGGAATTATCGAAACCCAAGAGAAAATTAGCGAGTGCAAAGTCGAACTACCTATTAACGCCCACCTTTCAACGGAGTATGTTCCAGGCGAACGTTTGCGCTTGGATCTCTATAGACGTCTGGCCGATGTTAAAAATAATGAAGATGTTGAATCAATCCATGCCGAACTCTTAGATCGCTTTGGCGAACTTCCAGAAGAGGCGCTAGCCCTATTGGGTGTTGCTTCACTGCGAGCTCGGGCCAAGGCAGCTAAATTAACCGAGGTTGTAGTTCAAGGAAAGTTTTTGCGATTAGCACCCTTAACGCTGCCTGAGTCCAAGCAGTTGCGCCTGTCACGTTTATACCCAGGCTCCCTCTATAAATCGGCGGCCAGCACCGTATTAGTTGCACTTAATACGGGTAATTCATGGAATCCGTCCAAGAGTGCTCCCGCCATAGTGGATACTTCTCTTCTAGCCTGGGTCGTCGAGGCCGTCAACCAACTTAGCGAACCACCGAAAGCGAGTTCATAGTGAAGAAGATTCTTGGTGTCCTAACCGTAGCAACAGCGTTATTTTTAACTGGTTGCTCGCAAGTTGGAGCAGCGGCAACGTTGGGTGATACAAAGATCACGCAAGCAACTGTTCAGTCAAGTATCGATGCAATCATCGCCGCTCGTGTTGGCGTTGATACATCACAGATGCAGCTTGAAACTGGCGAGGCACTCAATCGTGGACAACTCCGCTTTCACTTATTAACCGCCCTTCTTCGCGCCACTGGCGAAGAGTTAAAAATTACAGTCTCTAAAGCCGAAATCGATACACGTCGTCAAAGCATCATCGATCAAGTTGGCGGTGCGGCAGGTTTGCCTAAGGCATTGGTCTCTGCAGGAATTGCACCAAATGATTTAGATGCATATATCGAGGCGATGACATTCTCAGACAAGATTAGCCAAGCACTTACCGCAAGCGGAGTTGCACAGGCCGATCTTGGAGCTACAGTTCAAAAGCTCGTAGTAGCAAAGGCAAAGCAGTTAGGCGTAACGGTTAACCCTCGCTATGGTAAATGGGATGGCGCCGTTGCCGATGTTGTTGCTACCGACTCTGCAAGCCCTGCAGTTACTCCAGCTACAAAGTAATTCACGCCGATGGAAGGTTCACAACTTCAGCGCCTTGCTGAAGTTATGGACCAACTTCGCTCGCCAGGAGGATGTCCTTGGGATGCTGAGCAATCACATGAGTCGTTACTTAAATACTTACTCGAAGAGTCATACGAGTTTGTAGATGCCGTACAAAGTGGCAACCGAGTTGATATGCGTGAAGAGCTTGGAGATGTCTTACTCCAAGTCTATTTCCACGCACGTATAGCTCAAGAAGATACAACGGACCCATTTTCAATTGAAGATGTGGCGCAATCGATCGCAGACAAGTTAATCCGTCGCCACCCCCACGTATTTGCGGGCGTGGAGGTACGGGATTCGGCTGAAGTATTACAAAACTGGGAAGAGATTAAGAAGCAAGAAAAAGGAAGAACTTCTGCCCTTGATGGAGTTGCTATGGCGCAGCCAGCTCTGCCATTAATTGAAAAACTTTTATACCGCGCATCTAAATTTGGCGTCGATGTACTGACCCCAGAAAATGTGGATCTAAGTAATGCCGCCGATGAAAGCGCTGTAGGAGCCGCGCTTTTGACGGTGATCGCATGGGCACATGCCAATGGAGTGGACGCTGAATCGGCCTTGCGCAAGGAGGCCATGCGTTTGAGCCAACAGATAGCCACTACTGAGGCACGGTAGGATTGGCACATCAAAGTTTGTGTGATTTCAGCGTTGAGGTCTCACCCGGCACAAAGATTTAAGTGACGAAGGAGAAACGCTATGGCAATTATCGAAGCACTTGGAGCCCGTGAGATTCTCGACTCCCGTGGAAATCCAACGGTTGAAGTTGAAATCGAATTAGAAGATGGCACACAAGCCCGCGCCGCAGTTCCAAGCGGTGCATCGACTGGTGCATTTGAAGCCGCTGAACTTCGCGATGGTGGAACACGGTATTTAGGTAAGGGTGTCGAAAAGGCGATCGCATTTCTAAACAAAGAAATTGCGCCAGAGATTATTGGCCTTGATGCCCAAGATCAACGCTTGATCGATGCGGCGATGATCGAGCTGGATGGCACAAAGAACAAGTCGCGCATGGGTGCCAATGCAATTCTCGGTGCCTCACTTGCCGTTGCTAAGGCATCGGCTGAATCTGCCGACCTCTCACTCTTTCGATATCTCGGTGGACCAAACGCACACTTACTTCCAGTTCCAATGATGAACATTCTCAACGGTGGCGCACATGCCGATACCAACGTTGATATTCAAGAGTTCATGATTGCACCGATTGGTGCACCAACTTTCCGCGAGTCATTGCGATGGGGCGCCGAGATTTATCACGCGCTTAAGGCAGTTCTTAAAAAGCGTGGACTTGCAACCAGTGTCGGCGATGAAGGTGGCTTTGCACCAAACCTTGAGAGCAATCGCGCAGCACTCGACCTAATTCTGGAGGCCATCACTGCCGCGGGCTTTAAGCCCGGTACAGAGATCGCACTCGCGATGGATGTTGCAGCTACTGAGTTCCATGAGAATGGCAAATATAAGTTTGAGGGCGCACTCAAGACATCTGATGAAATGATCGCCTATTACACATCCCTAGTGGATGCCTACCCAATCGTTTCTATTGAAGATCCTCTCAATGAAGAGGATTGGGCCGGCTGGACGCAGATGACTGGCGTTCTTGGCTCACGTATCCAGATCGTTGGAGATGATTTATTTGTAACTAACCCTGAGCGTCTGGCACGTGGAATTGCTGGCAATACCGCCAACGCACTCCTTGTTAAGGTCAATCAAATCGGAACACTTACTGAAACTATTGATGCAGTTGAAATGGCCCATCATGCAAGTTATCGCACGATGATGAGCCACCGATCTGGTGAGACCGAAGATACAACAATCGCCGATTTAGCTGTGGCCCTTAACTGCGGACAGATTAAAACCGGTGCACCTGCCCGTACAGAGCGCGTGGCTAAGTACAACCAGTTACTACGTATTGAGGAAGAGCTTCAATCCGGCGCACGTTTTGCCGGCCGTGATGCATTTCCGCGCTTTAAGGCTTAAGTAGTAGCACCGATGGCACGTCGACAACTTTCATTCAGACGTCGACGTACATCGGGGCGCACGTTGGCCCTATCGGCAATCCTTTTCTTTTTAGCGTTAACGCTTGCACCTCCGATTAAGCATTACTTCACTCAACGTGCTCAAATAAGCGCGCTGAATGCTCAATTAGTTTCCGATCACAAAGCTTTAGATGCTGCACGTAAAGAGTTACTGCTCTGGCAAAATCCCGAGTATGTAAAGTCCCAAGCCCGCGAACGTCTGCACTTTGTTCTGCCAGGTGAGCGCCAGTACATCGTCACCGAGGGCACAGCTACTACAGATACCGCGCCAACAACTAAAGTCGCGAACTCACTTACCGATGGCCAGCCTTGGTACACGCGATTAATCGCATCGATTAGCGAATCAGGCGACAAGTGAAAGAAGTTAGTCAGAGCGATATTGATTGTATAGAAACACAACTAGGTCGCACACCTCGTGATGTTCATGCAATCGCATATCGCTGTCCATGCGGAAAACCCGCAGTCGTTGAAACCCCACCCCGCTTAGGCGATGGCACACCATTTCCAACTTTCTATTACGCAACCTGTCCACGGTTAACCGCCGTCATTTCAACTCTAGAGACAACGGGCTTAATGGGTGAGATGAATGATCGCCTATCAACTGATGCTGAATTAGCCGGCGCCTATCACGCAGCCCATGATGATTACATCGCAGCTCGCTCAGCCCTTGGCATCGAAGTTCCTGAAGTTGACGGCGTATCTGCCGGCGGAATGCCAACGCGCGTTAAATGCCTGCACTCACTTGTTGCGCACTCACTTGCCGCCGGTCCCGACGTAAACCCACTCGGAGATGAAGCGCTAGCGAAATTACCTAAGTGGTGGGAGAGCATTCCATGCGAGTAGCGGCAATTGATTGCGGTACCAACTCAATCAGAATGCTTATCGCCGATATTGAGGGCGATAACTTTCGCGAAGTTATTCGCACAATGGAGATTGTCCGTCTTGGCCAAGGCGTCGATGAAACTGGCCAGTTCCATCCCGATGCAATTGTCCGAACTTTAGCGGCCGTTGATAAATTCGCTCTCGAAATCGCAAAGCGCGGAGTTCAAAAGATTCGCTTCTGTGCAACTAGTGCCACGCGCGATGCCACAAATCGCCACTTATTTGTCGATGGAGTCCGTGAGCGCCTGGGCATAGAGCCCGAAGTAATTAGCGGAGAGGAAGAGGCATCACTCTCTTTTACTGGTGCCATTCAAGATTTATCACCAGCCGATGGACCATTCTTAGTTGTTGATATTGGTGGGGGATCAACCGAGTTTGTCTTCGGAACTACACATGTTCAATCTGCAAAGAGCGTCAACATCGGCTGCGTTCGCATGACCGAGCGCCACTTCACTAGCGATCCCGCGCATACAGATGAGATTGATAAAGCTCGTATTGATATTCAAGAGGCGATTGCAAAGGCGGCAGTAATAGTTCCGATTACAACGGCTAAAACTCTCATTGCAGTAGCTGGCACTGCAACAACAGTTGCAGCTGCAGCCCTTGAATTACCAGAATATGATCGTTATGCAATTCATTTATCACGAATCAGTGCTGATAAAACTCATGAAGTCGCAGAGATGTTTTTAACATCGACCCATGCACAGCGCTTAGCCCTTGGCTACATGCACCCTGGCCGCGTCGATGTAATACCTGCAGGATCCTTAGTGTTATCAGAGGTAATGAAAGCAACAGGGGCCACTGAGTTTGTGGCATCCGAATCGGATATTTTGGATGGAATCGCTCGTTCTATCGCTGGAAATTAGAGTTATAAAAAGAGTGTAGATTTACTTCTTCACGTGGCCCCGATAGCCCAATGGCAGAGGCAGAGGACTTAAAATCCTCCCAGTGTGGGTTCGACCCCCACTCGGGGCACCGATAAACGATGATGGCATCTAGACTCCTTACATGAAACGGTTATTGCCATTACTTCTTATGGTGTCCACTGGACTCCTGTCCGTTGCACCGATAGCCAACGCTGAAACACGCACGTTTTCCTGCGGAGCAAATGCGGAGACGTATACGGTGTCGACACCAGATGGCATATTAACTGATGCGAAAGAGTGCACTGGTTCGGTAGTAATCGATAGTTCTGTCAAAATTATTGGTGATGGAGCCTTTGCTTATGATCTATCTCTGGGTTCGGTGACGATCCCCGATTCAGTCGTTGAAATCGGTGAAAATGCATTTGGCGACTCTTCGCTCACCTCAGTCACGATAAGCCATTCGATAAAAACGATTAAGAGCCGAACTTTCTATAACACTGCGATCACTTCTGTGGTGATCCCAAGCTCTGTGACCAGTATTGGGGACGAGGCATTTTCAGGAAGTTTGCTCACGTCGCTGACCATTCCAAGTACAGTCACCAGCATTGGAAAGGGCGCATTTGCCTTTACGCAGATTACAACGGTGACTATCCCGCGATCTATCACCACGATTAGTGAGGATGCATTTTCAAACTCATCCCTAACATCAGTGGTTTTACCGGATACATTGATTTCAATTGAAAGAAATGGGTTTTATAACTCCCAATTAACGTCGGTAACGATTCCTAACTCTGTTACCTCTATCGGTGATTTTGCCTTTAATCTCACACCGCTTACGTCGGTAGTGATTGGTAGTTCAGTAAAAAGCATTGGTAATGCTGCTTTCTCTGATACCGAGCTCGCTACAGTTAAGGTTTCTGATTCCGTAACAACTATCGGCGAGGATGCATTTGCAACAACTCAAATAACCTCGGCTGTACTTGGTAAGTCTGTAACAAGTATTGGTGATCGCGCATTTAAAGGCGATCTTAGCCTTGCAACAGTTTCAATTCCTGACGGAATCGAGAACATAGGCGAAAATGTATTTGCCGACGATAGTGCACTGACAAGAATCGAGTATTGTGCAAGTTTAACGAGTTTTCCAATTGCCACGATATGTCCGCCAGAGCGACAGGCGGCAATAGACGCCAAAATCGCAGCAGACAAAGCCGCTGCCGATCTCTTGGCAAAACCAAAACCAGTAGCTGCTAAGAAGATAACCATTACCTGTATCAAAGGAAAACTCCTTAAGAAAATCACCGCGGTAAAACCGCTCTGCCCTAAGGGATATAAGAAGAAGTAGTTAGAGCATAAACACTATAAATTGAGAATGGGGTTATCTCTAAAGCCTGTACATGCAATGTGATTTGAATCTCGAACTCTGTGTAAATATATATATATAATTTCTCTTTCTAATTCAATAAAGTGCTAGCCCTCTCAGCGAATCTAGTGCCGGCAAATAATGGATATTACGCTTAATTAAGGTTCCCAATCTGAATTAGATAAGTTCCTTGGTAGAGCCTAGAGAAGCGTAATAAGCCATGTGGCATCGCATCAGTAAATCCCGAATCAGCCGTTTTCTAATTTTAGCTCTGACGCTAACTGTCATCTCAGCGCCTTCGGCAGTTGCGGTAGATCCCACATGGACAAAAATCGATCAGATCTATAGAGCTCCATTCACGGTGAACTACTGGCAACAGTTTGCCGCTAGCGCCGATATGCATGTGCAAGCTGCGGCTATGGAAAGTGGTTATTTATACATATCAACGAATAGCGGTAGTACATGGACCGCACAATACAATTTAGGAAAAATTGGTAGTTGGAACGGGCTCACGGTTAGTGAAGATGGAACTAAAATCCGTATTTCAGCGAATTCCTTAATCTATATTTCAAATGATTCAGGTGGTACATGGAGCACCAATAATGCAGACAATGGATTAAATCCAACAAATTTGGGGGCCCTTGCAGGTAACGGGGATGGTTCGCGGCTTTTTATCACCAATAATGCTTACACTCCAGATAGTGCACCTAATTTCAGCATTCAAGGTTCATTTGACTCAGGTATCCCAGATTCTTGGACTCACTCTTTTACAAGTGATGATATTGATGAAAATTGGCTCAGTGTTGGAACGAATCAGAATGGAACGCTTTTAGCGGCAGTGGGAGTGAATTACAGTACCCTTGCAGCTTCAATTTGGATTAAAAACCTGGCTGAACCCGCATCGACATTTTCTAAAGTCAAAACTATTGAACTCTTTGATTGGGGGAATGGATATAGATATAGCGCCACTGTCAGTCAGAGCGGGGAAGACATATTTGTAACAACTCCTACAAAAATCTGGAGTTCAAGTGACTCCGGGGGAACTTGGTTAGACAGCACTCCAGATTTAGGCGAGCTTTTGGCAACAGTTGCAACTCCAGCCCCTGAACCTCCATTTTCCATGTGGAGTTGGTATGCAATCAAAACCGTCACTACTGAGTCCGGCGTAATAGTTTTCGCAGCCTCAGCGTACGGAATTCTAACTTCTAATGACCTAGGCTCGACATGGAGTTTCATTTGGAGTGATCCGCTTCTGCTCGAAACTCCCGCTAGTTGTTGTACTTATTCGCTTGCAAATTTCGCTGTCAGCACAGATGGCTCTAAAATTATTGCGGCTGATTCTAATATGACTGGAGAAATATTAAAGTGGACCAAGTCGGGTGCAAATTGGGTTGCACCTGTTGTATCGACCGTCACTGATTCAACTGCACCAGCAAACTACTATTGGAGCTCTTTAGCCTCAGATGAAACGGGCACCGTGTTGGTTGGAGCGTATAAAAATTCGGATAACCATTACCTCGAATACATCTATATTTCAAGAAATTCAGGCGACACATGGGAGAGTATTAATTCAGCCGGATCACAAGGTTGGACGAGCGTTGCCGTCAGCCCGGACGGCTCGGTAATTGCCGCCGCATCAAATAATGGCGAAGGTGGACAATTTTTCTTATCCACCGATGGGGGTGCTACTTGGGTTAATGACACTCCAGTATGTGAGAGCTGCGTATTCTCATCAATTGCATTTAGTAAGGATGGACAACATTTAGCGCTGACAGATTCGTCGGCTATGTATTTAGTTAGTGTTGATACGTTGATCGATCATCCAGGGGAATACATAGACAATACTTGGGTCGATGTATCAAACGTGCAGGATGGAATCACCAATCCTTGGAGTGCAGTGGCAGCTCGCGCTGATGGTAAATTAATTGCTGCAGTAAGTAGCCAAGATAGCAATATTTATCTTTACTCAACTGATACTGCAGCTTGGACCACCATTGATACTGGCGACTTAGGGGAAACATTAACTCCATTTGGAGCTGGATGCCTATCAAATGGCGCCTTTTATCCTTGCCAGTGGACTGACGTAACAATGAGCGATGACGGGCAGATAATTACGGCTATTGACTTCTACGGATCCATAGCATCTTCAACAGATGGTGGCGTTACATGGCAGATCCATCAACAACCTTCATACGTTTCTGACGGTAATACTTGGAGTCAACATTATTGGAGCCAAATTAAATCAAATGCGGATGGAAGTGTCCTTACTGCAGTGCAGGCTTGTTGCACAGAAGAAGGTAGTTCAATCTATATATCCAAAGACTTTGGCTTAACATGGGACAAGTTCCTCACCAGTTTCACAAATAACTGGAGCGTAGCCGCAACAAATTATTCAGGATCACAAATTGTTGTCGCAAATGAATATCAAATTTGGAAAGGTGTCTACGGCAACTCCGCAACTTTTACGGTCACATTTGATTCCAATGGTGGAACGGGCACGCATGCACCGCAATCCTTAAATAATGCAGCGCTCGATCTCAACACATTCACACGCGAGGGCTACCTTTTCGATTATTGGGCGACCACTTCCAACGGTGCAAAAGCTTATGATGATGGTGGGATATATTCTGCTCAGCAGGATGCCACTTTGTATGCGATATGGATGGATGATCCTGACACTTACTTAGTTTCATTTGCTGATAGTTGCATGGGCCCATGTGTTCCTCTAACGCCTATCCCAGATTCATATTATGTGGAAAATGGATTACCAATAGAACTTCCAGAGGCTCCAGTCAATGAAGGCTTCAAATTTGATTGGTGGATGGCGTGCCTACCTAGCCTTGGCAGCTGCGACTACGTAAATCATTTTCTTCCTGGAGATTCTTTCCAAGTAACTGAAGATGTGGAATTTTTGGCAATCGGAGCGCCCATGCCAGTTATCGAATCAATCGATCCCACTTCCGGGGATGAGTCTGGTGGTACAACATTTACTATCAGTGGAAGTAACTTTGACTACTCTGGCGATTCAGCCCCAGGGGTAACTGTTGGCGGAATCAGTGCCACAGATATTTTCCTTAATTCAGACAGTTCAATCTCTGGCACCACACCTGCACATAGTGCCGGCGCCGTCGATGTTGTTGTTACAACTTTTTATGGCGGATCAGTTACATTCACAAGCGGATTTACTTATACGCACGTCGATACAAGTAATGTAACCCACTCAGTCACATACGTTGGCGGTCCAGGATCTAGTGGAACTGCCCCAACTCAAGCACCAGTTGTCGAGGGATCAACTTTCACGACCGCTGCAAATAGCTTCACCGAACCTGGCTACAGCTTCTATGAATGGAGAGATGCTACGGGCCACTATGGAGTTGGCACTTCATACACAATGGGAGCTGCAGATGTTGTCTTAACTGCCACCTGGAGTGCAAATGGAGCTCACTCAATCACCTACCTTGGTGGAGCCGGATCTAGTGGAACTGCCCCAACTCAAGCACCAGTTGTTCAAGGATTAACTTTCACGACCGCTGCCAATAGCTTTACTAAGCCCGGCTACACCTTTTCTACGTGGAGTGATGGAAGCGCTGAGTATGGCGCTAACAACTCCTACACAATGGGAGCTGCAGATGTTGTCTTAAC
>WLPT01000014.1 GCA_009698675.1 Actinomycetota bacterium | reverse complement strand
CGTTTCCATTGGAATAGACCTTCCCTGTGCCCTCTGGGTCAGCGCCATTATCAAAATAGAAAAGAGTAATTGAATTATCGCTATGTCGAATAGCCGTTGGGTGCTCTGCGCTTCGCTTAATTCTTGAAGCACCGACACCTATTCGTACTCCTGCATCGCGAATCCAGTTCACACCATCATCAGAAGAAGCGCTATACAACTGCCAAGGATCGGGACCAGTTCCGGCTTTGGGTAATCCACTGAAATATGCTTTCCATTTACCCGTACTGAGTTGAACGACACCAGGACCGGCAAGACCAGATGCTTCCGAATAATCTGAAGCTGATAAACAGTTTGCTTTCTCCACAGTAAATGACAAACCATCACTTGAAATTGAACAGTTCACCCCACCAGATACGGATGTATACAAACGAACCCTTCCATCTGAAAGTGCAACCGCACGGGGTTGGCCGTTACCTTTATCGCCACCAAAGGCATTCCCTACTCGAATAAAAGTCTTCCCGTTGTCTGCTGACTCAGCAATCTCAATGCCTTTATTTTGCGCAAAGACATAAGCTATAAGTTTTCCATTTGGCAACAAAATTACTGATACATCCGCCACGGGCTGGCCAGAAGCAACTCCAAACATATCCGGAGTTAAAGCCCTATAAGAAATTAGACTTGCATCGTAGGGGCCTTTTGGCACAGCTGGTGTAGCCGCTTGAACTTGCGATAAAGGTAACAACGCACTCAAAAGTAGTATCACCCAAATCAACTTTATTTTTGCCATGGGAAAAGTTTAAGAAAAAAAATAAAGAAATACAATGCATTGGGCTGCCAAAATCAATGGTGAGCGCTAAATTGCCTTTTTATGACCCGGTTACCTAAAAAACGGGGAATTACCCAGGCTGAAGCGGATAAATCCCTCATCCTCCGCCAGGTTAATTCCTTTACCCTTAGGTGTAGTGAATTTCTCATGCTGAAGGGGTGGTTGATTCAATGGCCGAGGTTGACCCAAATGACAAGTCCATTATGAGCTACACCGTGCGTCACCATAGATTCGACCCGGAAACAAATCACTTCCGCTGGTTCAATTTGAAGACTTTCGACAATGAAGCAGAGATGGTTCGGCTTATGAACGAAATCTTCGAAGATATCGAGCGACGACGACTTCTTGGCCAAGCTAGTCCTAAGGAACAGGTGGCCGGAAGTCATAATGAGCCTAGCTCCGAAATGAAAACTCACGGTGGATCGGCTTACTCGGCAATTTAGTTGTTACATGTGGATAAGTATATTCAAGCTTTCAAATTTTCGATGACCATGGGGTATGAAATCAAACCCATATTTTGTATCTCTCAAGTCAATCTTTGTCATTTCAATTCTATTTATCTCTTCGCTAAATATTCCAAGTTATTCTGCAACTCCTTCCGTAACACCACATTTGCCTAAAGCGCAGTGTCGTATCGAAGTCGGCGATGCTCATATTTCAACTTCAATTTTGAAGCATCAAGGGGTACGTGTGGTGAAAGTAAATGGCATTATGCGGGAAGGACTCGGAGCCTACACATTCGCAAATTAAATTGTGGGAACTAATAAGTGGCAACCAATTAACCCCTATGATTCACACGGAGGATTCGCATAGTGGCCGAGTGCGCGCGTCTCGAACACGCGTAGACGAAAGTCTCGAGGGTTCAAATCCCTCATCCTCCGCCAGATTTACTTGGTTAGCGGACTCTCACAAGGGCGAAAGAAGAGTTCGAATAAATTGTTTCGCCAGTTATTTCAACTTTTTTCGGCAAATCGGTTGGGATGTCTCCCTTGGCACCCTTTTCTGGCGGTCTTTTTCCATTGGGAGATTGTGCGGGTTTCTGGCCATTTCCCCCGCCACCATTTCCTGGTGCAAATGTATGCAACTCTTGAATGTAATAAACCGAATCGTAGGAACTCAAATCAGCGCTTTCATAATAGGTTTCAAGTACAACATCGGTACTAAATTCCCAGGCGCTGAGATATTCCACGCCGTGTCGAGCAACGACAACTGAATTGTTAGATATCTCTACATGTGTTGCTAGCTCTTTAAAGTCTGAATATTCCTGATCGGAGAAAACACGTTTCATCTCGAGAGTGCTTAACGGAAGTGTAGATAGAAGTGTTACTGCTGCAAGTAACCCAACCAGTGATTTCTGCCAAAGAATTTCTACGCTACCAAAGATGATGATTGATGCAATGCTTAATGAGACGGTCGATAGCCCTGTTAAACGATCAGACCATTCCATGCCAATAAATGGTGATGAGAAAATAAAAGTCGTAATAAGCGATGAGATTACGAGTGATAGATCTGAAAAGGTAAATTTACTTCGCGAGTACCAAGTAATTACTCCAAGGATGAGTGAGGCTACTTGCCCGATGTAGATTGCAAAGGTCATTACTGATATTGAAGGGCTATGAAGTATTCGATCTAATGCAGGATTTTGAAAAATAACACTTGGCGTTGTTAAGAAATTAACAAGGCGCTCATACCTAGTGGGCACCAAAATTGCCAAAGTCGCAAGTAGCGCTCCAAAGGCCACTACAGAAATCGCTATTCCTCGCAGCCAGAATTTAAGACCACTCTTGCGTAATTGGAGTAATGCCCACCCCCCCATAAGTGAGAAAGCCAAGAGAAGAGTTCCAAAGTGTGAAATCACAATTAAGGAGGTTAAGCCAATAAGGGAGAGTATCGAGAAGCGCTTTGATTTCTTATCCCAATTAACAAGCACCAGAGCCATAAAGAAGACCACGGGAATTGTAGCCTCATTCTTTATGAAATCTCCAGTAAAGAAATAGAGTTGAACTGGGTGAAGTAAAACAATTAATATCGCAATCGCTGGCAAGAATGGCTTTCTATATTTCTTGGCAATTAAATAGATTGGGATTGCTGATATAGCAGGTAGCACTGCATCGGAGATCCGAACTGCGAGCGGTATGTTTCCAACTAGCTTTGCGATTCCTGCTTGAATCCAGAAAATCAAAGGTAGGTCGGAGAATGCAAGCGTGAAGTTGCTTAATACCGAACGAACTTGAACCCAGTAATATGCGCCATCAAGTCCAGGCAAGAGATCAGCGCTTGTTAAAGAAAGTTTCGCGACTATTCCAACGACGACTGCAAGTAGCGAAGTCGTTAGGGAATATCTTTTTATATTCTGGGAAGTATGAGCCATTAGCAAATTATGTTGGATATTTCGTTTCTGGGAGCGTTGCAATGCGGTGACAACGCCTGTAATTTCACTTTTATGAACCGTTTACCTAAAAAACATGGAAGAACTTGGTTCCGAGTAATCGGAGAGCTTAAATCTCAACGCCAATGTATTTAGTCTGTAAAAACTCGTGAATTCCATCGAAGCCACCTTCGCGACCTAAGCCCGATTGCTTCACGCCACCAAACGGTGCCGCTGGATCTGAAATAACGCCTTTATTTATGGCGACCATTCCTGACTCCATCGCCTCTGCTGTGCGTAGTGCGCGTGTTAAGTTTGATGAGAATACATAACTAATTAGGCCGAAATCAGTGTCATTTGCCCAGGCAATACCTTCGGCATCGGTATCGAAGATTACAACTGGTGCAACGGGTCCAAAGATTTCATGGTTGAGAATTGGGTTATCTCTTTCAACAGTAAGTACCGTAGCTGGATAAAAAGCACCTTCGCCCTCGGGTTTAGTGCCACCCACTTGAATCTTCGCACCAGCTGCGATTGATTCATCAACGATTTCAGCGATTTTGTTGCGCTCTTTAACAGAGACGCTTGCGCCTAGAGTTGTAGTTGCATCGGTGCCACGGCCCATGACAAAAGCGGCCATAGATTTAGTTAGCTCGGCGATGAACTTATCGGCGATTGGGCGTTGTACGTAGATTCGGTTTGCAGATGTACAAGCGGCGCCACCATTTCGCATCTTAGCAACGAGTAACTGTGGAATTGTTACTGCAAGATCTGCATCATCATGAATTATTACTTGAGCATTCCCACCAAGCTCCAATGAGCAGCGAATAACATTATCGGCGGCCTCTTTTAACAGGACACGACCAACTTCAGTTGATCCCGTAAATGAAAGATTTTTTACACGTGGATCATGTAACATCTTTGAAATCGCTGGACCGGTTTTTTCGGGAAGAACTAAGTTTAAAACACCTTTTGGCAAACCTGCGCGCTCCATAATGTCAACGATGTACATCGCAGTAAGTGGGGTTTCGGTTGCGGGCTTCAAAATCATTGTGCAACCTGCAGCAACTGCAGGACCGATTTTTCGAGTGGCCATTCCGGCGGGAAAGTTCCACGGTGTTATAAGTATGGAAAGACCAATTGGTTGATGCGTTACCAAGATCCGCTTATCTCCAGATGGAGATTTGCGAAAATCTCCGGGTGTGCGAACGGCCTCTTCGGCAAACCAGCGGAAGAACTCAGCGGCATAGGTAGCCTCACCACGAGCATCGGGCATGGCCTTGCCGTTCTCGCGCGATATTAACGTCGCGATGGCTTCAATCTCACTTGTCATAATTTCGAAAGCCTTGCGCAAAATCTCAGAACGAAAGCGTGGTGCTGTCTTCGCCCAGGCTACGGCGGCTGTATCGGCAGCTGTTACGGCAGCATCGCACTGATCCTGGCCGGCAAGGCTAACCTCGGCAATAACGCAACCATCACTTGGATCATGGACTGCAACCTTTGAAACGCCATCTACCCATTGGCCATCTATATATAACTGTGTGCGCATTAAGCGAGCATACGCTCTGCCTGCAAGAAGTTAAAGCCGCTGCGCCCTACGATAGTGGCATTGCAAAGTGATTTTGATAACGCAATTAATAGAGGAGTACTAGTGCCTAAGTCGTGGACAGATGACGCGCCCACACCTGTTGTGCTGCAAGATCATGCACATCTAAGAGACTCTTTTGCCTACACAATTAAACGCAAACTATTAGGAAATCCTCTTAATAGACACTCTCTCGGCCACCAACGTTTAAGCAAGCGGTATGCCCTTGGAATTCTCTCCTCTGACTGTATTTCATCTTCAGCATACGGCTCAGAGCAGATTCTTATCGCGCTTCTTCCAGCATTTGGCTTAGCAGCATTTTCAATTTTAATGCCAATGACTGGGGTGGTTCTGATAATTCTAACAATTATCACTCTTTCTTACCGCAACGTAATTAATGTCTATACAAAAACCGGCGGTGCCTACATAGTTTCGCGCGATAACTTCGGGCCAGTTGTTGCCCAAATTGCTGCCGTTGCATTAATGCTCGATTACATCGTGACTGTCGCGATCCAATCTGCAGCTGGTGTTGCGGCAATTATCTCAACTTTCCCAAGTATGTCTGCCGCAAAGATTCCGATGATTCTTCTTGTCATCGGAATACTGACATACGGCAATTTACGCGGAGTGAAAGAGGCTGGTAAAGCCTTTGCACTGCCGACTTATTTTTTCGTTGGTTGCATGTTTATCGTTTTTGGAATGGGAATCTACCGAGTTTTATCGGGTTCTCTAGAGGTTTTAAGTACTTCTCAACCTGGTGCAATTGCAGTTGGTGAGAGCCATGGCTTATTAACCGCGGCGGCAATTTTTATTCTGCTACGTGCATTTGCAAATGGTGGCTCATCACTAACAGGGTTAGAGGCGATCTCAGACGGAGTCGCACTTTTCCAGCAACCAGAAGAGGTAAATGCGCGGAGAACTCTTTTTGTAATGAGTGGGCTGCTTGGAACTCTAGTTTTAGGAGTTTCGTGGTTTGCGCACAGAATTCATGCAATGCCCTACGAATCAGGTACTCCGACTGTTATTTCCCAGATAGCTAAAACCATTGTGGGTAATGGGGTCTTTGGGCAAACGATGTTCGTGATGGTTCAGCTGGCAACGATGTTAATTCTCTTTGCGGGTGCAAACACCACGTATAGCGCATTCCCACTATTAGTTAACTTTGTAGCCTCAGATGGTTATTTACCCCGTCAGTTAACAAAGCGTGGGCACCGCTTAGCTTTTTCAAATGGCATTCTTTTACTTTCAGGTGGCGGCGTCTTCTTGGTTCTATTCACCGCTGGATCTGTTGAACATCTTGTGGCTTTCTATGCCCTCGGAGTATTTACTGGCTTTTGTTTAGCTGGCTTTGGAATGACTCGCCATGCTCTTCGTAATCGAACTGGAGCTTGGAAAGCAAAGGTCTTTATTAATGCACTCTCTGGATCTATCTCGTTTTTCGTAGTTATTATCTTTGCTGTTGTTAAATTCACAGAGGGTGCTTGGTTGGTTTTGGTAACTGCTCCCATTCTTGTAGTGACATTTCTGCGTCTTCGTCGCCAATATACGCGCGAGCAAGAAGCGCTTCTGGTCAAAGGTGAACAAGAACGTGCCACTTCTATTACCCGTCACGACGTCGCAGTTTTAGTAGACAGTGTTGACATTGCAACAGTTGGTGCTATTCGTTATGCGCGTAGTCTAAATCCCCGTAATTTGACTGCCGTTCACTTCGTAATTGATGACCGTCGCGCTGAGGAGATTCAAAAAGCGTGGGCAATCTCTGATGCTTTAAGTGATGTAACGCTCGAACTTATCGACTGCCCTGATCGCCGTTTAGCTAACTCAGCTCTAGATTATGCAATCCGTATGACTGAACGGGCCGATGTTGAACTCACGCTCCTACTTCCCCGACGTGCATACTCTGGCTTCTTAGGTCGATTGCTTCATGATCAAACAGCTGAAGATATTGCAGCGCCGATTTCCCAATTACCTCGAGTGGTCGCGACGATTGTTCCTTTTGACGTCGACCGCATCGCATCGGCTTCGCAGTTAGAAATCCATCATCTGCACGATGTATCACCTGCAGAGCCACCGGTTGCTAAAGTTAAGATTGAAAAACCTATAACTAATAACACGGAGCCCGTAAGCCACTATGCTGAAAATGTCACATCAATTAGTGAAATTCAGTGGCGCAAACGAGCTAAAGTCCAAGGCCGCGTAACGTCTATTAAGTCTGCTCCTCGAGGAGCTGCGCCAACACTTCAAGTTGAAATATGGGATGAGACGGGTGGAGTATCTCTTCAATTCTTAGGTCGGCGTGAAATTGCAGGTTTAGAAGTTGGTTCACAGATGCGTGCCGAGGGAATGGTTGGCGAAGAAGAGGGTTCAATGGTAATTCTTAATCCCTCTTACGAACTCCTTGTATAAACTCTTTTAACAGCCCACCACACTCTTGGGCCAAAACCCCGGCTCGAACCTCAACTTTAAATAGCGATCGCGGGTCGCGCAAAATATCCCACACTGAGCCAACGGCGCCTGCTTTTTCATCCCATGCGCCATAAACCAGTGTTGAGATTCGCGATTGTGCGATTGCGCCAGCACACATGGCACATGGCTCAAGCGTCACAACTAATGTGTGATTCTCCAATCGCCACTGGCCTGTGACTTCACTGGCTCTGCGCAGTGCAAGAATTTCGGCATGCGCAGTTGGATCTTGATGTAACTCACGTTCATTACGTCCTGACGCGATAACTTCACCAAATTCATTTACGATCAGCGCTCCGACAGGAACATCTCCGCTACTTAGCGCATCACGTGCAATATTGAGTGCCGAACGCATTAACTCCTCGTCGTTCACAGTTGCAAAAGCTCTGCAAACTGATCTCCGAAGCCAAGTCGATTAGCGATAGCTTCGAGTTGCTCATCTGGGAATAGTTCAAGATCGTCACAGAGAGCGCACAGCTCCATTCCATTTAATCCAAGATCTGCCAATATTTCGATTTGTCCGATAGGAAAGGCATCATCATCTTCTTCTGGCATTGGCAAATCTGCAATATCGAGAAGTTCTTCGGCAACTGGATAATCAAATGCACATGTTGAATCACTTAGAAAGAGTGAAATATGCGAACCAAGAACTCTAATAAGAATAAAAAACTCTTCATCTATTGAAATGAGCGCAATAGCTCCACCATTAGTTTGTTGAGATTTAAGGCTCGTAATTATCTGGGCGATGTCGGTTGGGTCTGGCAGCACGCCTAACGTCCAACGTCCATCTTCATGCCAAGCTGCAACTGCAATATCCAATTCGTTTGTGATGCTCGTTACTTTCGCCCTGGCTACCGGAGCCTCATCTAGGACATCAAACTCTTCAATGTCATCTGCGAGCTCTTCATCGAATTCTGACATGTGCCCATAGTTCCACTCATTGGAAAGGAATGAAAGCCCTGTAAGGTATGGGACATGAAAGTACACGTCGCCGATCATCCGCTCATTGCGCATAAATTGACGGTTTTGCGGGATGAACGCACCGATTCGCCAACTTTCCGCCGCTTAGTCGAAGAGCTCGTCACGCTTCTTGCTTACGAGGCAACGCGCGATGTACGTACTCATTCGGTTTCAATTAAGACTCCAGTTACGAAAACAACTGGTTTAAAAATGGCTGAACCGCGGCCGGTTGTTGTTCCAATTTTGCGCGCAGGACTTGGAATGCTTGAGGGAATGAGCAAGTTAATTCCAACGGCTGAAGTTGGCTTTCTTGGAATGGTTCGTGATGAGAAAACACTTCAAGCAAGCACCTATGCCAATCGACTACCGGATGATCTATCTGGGCGCCAAGTTTTTGTCCTTGATCCAATGCTCGCAACTGGCGGAACTTTAATCGCGGCTTTCCATTACCTAATCGATTTAGGGGCAAATGACATTACCGCTATCTGTATCTTGTCGGCCCCTGAAGGAATCGCAGCAGTTGAGAAAGAGTTTTCATCAAGTACTGTTCCAATCACAATTGTGACTGGAGCCCTCGATGAAAAGCTTAATGAAAATGGATACATTGTTCCGGGCTTGGGCGATGCCGGCGACCGACTATATGGAGTTGTATAAATGGCATCAACATCACCAGGGTATGGAATTACCATCCGCATCGAAGGCCCACCTTCATCTCAACCTGTCGCACTTGCGACAACAGTGATCTCAGATGCTGGTGCCACGATAACTGCGCTTGATGTTGTCGAATCGCTATTAGAAAAAGTTGTCATTGATATTACATGCGACACAATCAACTCTGAGCATGCCGATGAAATCACAGTTGCTTTAGCTAAACATGCTGAATTAACCGTTCGAAAAGTCAGTGACCGTACATTTTTATTACACCTTGGTGGCAAAATCGAGGTAACTTCCAAGGTTCCATTAAAAACTCGCGATGACTTATCTCGGGCATATACCCCTGGCGTTGCAAGAATCTGCCAAGCTATTGTCGATGATCCATCCGATGCCCGTCGCTTAACTATTAAGCGCAATACTGTGGCTGTTGTAACCGATGGATCGGCCGTATTGGGCCTTGGAAATATAGGTCCAGCAGCAGCACTTCCTGTAATGGAGGGTAAGGCCGCCCTATTTAAGCGATTTGCCGATGTCGATGCATGGCCAGTCTGCTTAGACACCCAAGATGTAGATGAAATTGTCCGCACCGTTCAATTGATTGCTCCCGTATATGGTGGAATCAATTTGGAGGACATCTCTGCACCTCGTTGTTTTGAAGTTGAACGTCGACTTCGTGAGCTCCTAGATATTCCTGTTTTCCATGACGATCAACACGGCACTGCAATTGTCGTTCTCGCCGCCTTGCGAAATGCGCTCAAACTTGTGAATAAGGATTTAGGTAAGGTCAAGATTGTGTTGAGCGGTGTTGGTGCCGCTGGAAATGCGATCGCTCGACTCTTAGTACTTAATGGGGCTAAAAATATCATCGGTTTCAACCATCACGGTGTCATCACTAAAGATATGAAGTCTCAAGACTCCATGCAGCAATGGTTTATTGATACCAGCAATCCCGATAACTTTACTGGCAACATATCTGGCGCCATGAAAGATGCCGATGTCTTTATCGGAGTCAGTGCACCAAATGTTATTTCTGAATCAGATGCAGCATCAATGGCGCAAGGGTCAATTATATTTGCATTGGCAAATCCTGATCCAGAGATAGACCCAGTTATCGCTCGTAAATATGCAACGGTCGTTGCTACTGGGCGCAGTGATCAGCCAAATCAAATTAATAACGTTTTGGCTTTCCCTGGAATATTCCGCGGCCTCCTTGATGCAAATGCGCATAAGATTACAGATAAATTATTAGTTGCAGCCGCCGAAGCGATTGCAGATTGTGTATCCCCCGAACAACTTAATGCTTCCTTTATTGTTCCAAGTGTCTTTGATCCAAATGTGACCAAAGCAGTTGCTGCGGCGGTAAAGAAGTCGGTGTGATTGAACTTGCGGCATCATTTGATGCCCAACTTTCTACGCTGGCGCCATATTTAATTTACTTGGTTATTGGTCTTGTAATTTTCTTTGAAACCGGCGTTATACTTGGGTTTTTTCTTCCAGGAGATTCAATCCTCTTTAGCGCTGGCCTGGTCGCTGCGGCCCACAATGGCGTCAATATTATGATTTTGCTTGTGGTCATTTTCCTTGGAGCTTTCTTCGGCGACCAAATCGGATTTGTTCTAGGTCGTTTAGTGGGCAGGCCTTATTTAGAGAGATACGATTCGCCACGAATGCGAAGACTGATAGCAAACTCTGAACGCTTCTACCAGCACACCGGCTGGTGGGCTGTTGTAGCCGCACGATTCTTCCCATGGATTCGAAGTTTTGTACCTCCAATTGCCGGTGCTTCAAAAATGAACTACTACAAATTTCTCACTGCAAATGCTCTCGGAGCACTTTTGTGGGGAGTCGGAATCACATTGGCGGGTTACTACGCAGCTACATTGCCTTGGGTGAAGACTTGGTCTTATGCAATTGCCACTTTTTTTATCTGTGCCTCACTGGTTTCCGCACTCGTGAACTACTTACGCCACCGACGATAACACCGATATACGTCATCGCAATTCCGGTTATCAAGTAGATTCCAACGTGTGTCCCGCTTGAAGGTGAGAATATGTCAAGGAAAATTGAAGCGATCAATTGGCCGCCAACACTGAAAAGAGTAAATGTTAGAACACCTAGGTGTTGAACTACTGTTGCGGCAAAGGCGATGTAAAGAACTCCTATAACTCCGCCGCTGTACATCCAGAAGTTGTTAGTTGGGAGAGCAACCAGTTGAGTATCGCTCGTTAAAATTTGAACTAAAAGTAAAATTCCTAAGCAGCTTGTTCCTGTTATAAAATTGAGTAGAGAAGTACTATAACTTTGATGCGTATGTTCATTAATCTTCCCATTGAGAGCTCGTTGTACACCAATAATTGAACCAGCTACAACAACGATTGTTATGCTAAAGATAGAAAGATCTTGGGCATGTAAGCGATCCAGAACGGATACAAAGACGGCAAGTATGGTCAGAGCTGCCGCTAAGACTCTTCTAATGGTAATTGCCTTTTTGCCACCACCCGTAATCCCAAGTCGATCTACAAAAAGCGATGTGATGGTTTGCCCTGCTATTGAGCCTACTGAGAATATTGCGACACCTATGATTGGTAAAATGTGCGTTTGGATTGCAATTAAAAAACCGCCTAGAGCTCCACCAATAAAATTCCACCAATGTAATTCTCCGGCTTTTTTAGCGATTCGCAGTCTATTCAAACCGATCCTAATTCCACGGTGGAATATGGTGATGATCAAAATGATAATGAGACCCGAGGAAAATGAGACTAAGGCAGCCTCTAAACTATTTCCGAGCCTGTAAGAAAGCTCTCCGTTAACACGAGCTTGTAAGGCAATTAGGAATCCTGAAAGTAGAGCTAGGTAGTCAAGACGCATTGTGTGACTTTATCTCAAACTTCGAGCGAAAGAGTCACTTGCAACCACTCTTCCTCTAGTTTGTTCTTCTCTGAATTCACTTCCTCTAACTCCTGAGTTACTTTCATTAAATGAGCAGGGTCAAACGCAGCATTTTCCTGTTCATTCAGTAAGTCAGAAATTCTGGTATTAGCTTTTTCTATTTGACGCTCTAAACGTACTTTGTCCTTCTTCAACTGCCGTTCTTCGGCAGCGCTTGAACTCTTCTTTTCTTTCTGAGTGGCCACTGGAATGTTCATGGCGGTCTCGCGAAGCTCCAAATACTCATCTACTCCTCGCGGTAAATCACGAACTAATTTGTCACCCAATAATCCAACAAAACGGTCACATACGCGCTCTAAGAAATAGCGATCGTGAGAGATAACAATTAGTGTCCCGCCATAACTATCCAGCAAATCTTCGAGTTCGGTGAGCGTTTCAATATCAAAGTCATTCGTTGGCTCATCAAGCAACAAAACATTTGGGCTGTCCATTAAAAGCCGCGTAAGTTGTAGTCGACGTTTCTCGCCTCCCGAGAGATCACCAACTGGCGTCCATTGGGATTCACGGTCAAAACCTAACCGTTCACAGAGTTGAGATGCCGAGAGTTCACGGCCACCACCTAGTTCAACGCGGTTAGCAATCTTTTCTACGGCCTCTAACACTCGCCAGGTCGGATCTAATTCATCTAAATGCTGGGTTAAAAACGCGGGTTTTACAGTTACTCCTGTAACCAACTTTCCTGCAGTAGGCGCAATTTCGCCAACTAGAGTGCGCATGAGAGTCGTCTTTCCCGCGCCATTAATGCCAACAACTCCAATTCGATCACCTGGTCCAATATTCCAGTAAAGATCTTTTATGAGTTCGTTATCACCTAATTTCACTTGAAGGTGATGCGCTTCGTAAACAGTTTTTCCCAATCGGTTGAGCGCAAATTTCAATAGTTCGCCTTGATTTCGTGGCTCTGGTTCACCTGCAATAAGGACATTGGCTGCATCAACACGAAACTTCGGTTTAATTGTCCGAGCGGGTGCACCTCTTCGTAGCCATGCCAACTCTTTACGAATTAATCCATTTCGTCGTGCATCCATGGCAGAGCTTTGGCGAGCGCGTTCGGCCTTGGCTAAAACAAATGCGCTGTAGCCGCCTTCATACTCTTCCACTTTTCCATCGACTACTTCCCAAGTTCTCTCTGTAACTGCATCTAAGAACCAGCGATCATGTGTTACTACGGTTACCGCTAATCCCTTTCGACTGTTCAAATAGCTTGCTAGCCAAGCAACGCCTTCAACATCTAGATGGTTAGTGGGCTCATCAAGTAAAATTAAATCAAGTTCATTAATCAATAGTTTTGCTAAGCCGACGCGACGTCTCTCCCCGCCCGAGAGTTGACCAAATTTTCGGTCAAAAATATGGTCGTCAAAGCTTCCAAATAGCCCAGTGAAGACTTCGCGTATATTTGGCTCACTCGCCCATTCGTGTTTGGCAGTATCGCCTAGAACAACTTCGCCAACCGTGCTTTCGGGGTTCTCGAAATCGACTTGGGAGAGAATTCCTATTCGCGCCGAATTTGATTTTGTCACGCGCCCCATGTCGGGTGCTTCAACTCCGGCCATCACTTTCATTAAAGTGCTTTTGCCTGAACCATTTCGTCCAACGATGCCGATTCGATCGCCCTCAGATACCCCAAGTGAGACGCCTACTAGCAGCTCTTTAATATCAAAAGCCTTGGAGACATCTTCTATATTTACAACGTTGCGCGCCATGATGGGAGAGCGTACCTTTCATCCATGAATGTCACTGACCGCGCATACGCCTTAGAGCTCGATAAGAACGACCCTCTAGCCCACTTCAAAGCGCAGTTCGTAGTTGCAGATCCCAACATTTGCTATTTGGATGGAAACTCACTTGGACGAATGCCTGTAGCCACTGTTGGGGCAATCACCGAGTTCCTCACACAGGAATGGGCATCAGAGCTCGTGACCGGTTGGGGCCACTGGATCGATGAGGCTCAACCAACGGGTGACTTATTAGGAGCCTCTTGCCTTGGTGCCGGTCCAGGGCAAGTTCTTGTCTGCGATACAACGTCAGTAAATTTCTATCAACTTTGTTTGGCAGCAATTCATGCTCGACCTGGAAGAAAAACAATCATCACTGATGCCGCTAACTTCCCAACAGATAGATATATCCTCGATGGAATTGCTAAACAATTCGGTTTAAAACTCGTCATTATTGACAATGAAGATCCTGCAATTGCAACTAATGAGCGCATTACAACTGATGTCTTGGCTCCTTACCTTAGTGATGATGTCGCACTTGTAACTTTAGAGGTTATCCAATATCGCTCTGGTGCGCGTTCTGATATCAAGGCAATTACCGATCAGGTTCGAGCAGTAGGCGGTCTAGTTGTCTGGGATGCCAGTCATGCAGTTGGTGCCATTGAAATGGATTTAGATGCCAATGGCGCAGATCTCTGCGTGGGTTGCACATACAAATATGGAAACTCTGGGCCGGGTGCTCCCGCTTGGTTATATGTAAGCAAAAGAATTCAAGGTGAGTTACAGGTTCCGATTCAAGGTTGGTTTGCCCAAGAAGCACAGTTTGAAATGGGTCCAGTTTTTGAAAAGGCTAGTGGTATTCGTGGATTCCAAATTGCAACTCCTCCAATAATGGGAATGCGTTCAGTAAAAACTGCTTTTACAATGATCGCCAACGCTGGAATCGCAGATATAGCAAAAAAATCAGCGGTCGGCACTCAGATGATGATTGATTTGTATGATGCTTGGCTTGCACCTCTTGGTATCGAGCTCCACACTCCTAGAAATCCGGCTGAGCGTGGTGGGCATGTTTCGCTAGTGCATCCAGATGCTGCTCAAATTTGTGTGGCTTTGCGTAAGATTTCTAATGTGATCCCAGATTTTAGGGCGCCTAACTCAATCCGCCTTGCTATTTCCCCCCTACCAACCTCTTACGTTGAGGTGTGGGATGGTTTTGATCGTTTACGCGATTTAGTGGCATCGGGCCGCTATAAACAGATACAAGAAGGCGGTTCAAGAGTCACATGAGCGAAAACAACTTCGATTCGGCAATGACATACACCTCTTATCTAGCTGTAGATGAGCTATTAAATCTTCAGCGCCCTGTATCTGCTGGGCCAGAACATGATGAGATGCTCTTCATTATTATTCATCAGACATATGAGCTTTGGTTCAAGCAGTTAATTCATGAGTTTGCCCAAGCCCAACGATCTTTAGAGTCTGGCGATACACATTATTCATTAGCAATTCTTGGCCGAATTCGCACGATTATGAAGATCTGTGTCAACCAAATTGATATTTTAGAAACAATGACACCACTACAGTTCAATTCCTTCCGTTCTTATCTCTCATCTTCAAGTGGTTTCCAGTCGGCGCAGTTTAGAAAAGTCGAAGCGCTATTGGGAAGGCGTGATACCAAAATGGCAGGCCACTTGCCCCCTGATATTCAAGCGGAGATCGCAATAATCACTTCGGGCAACTCTGTTTACGATTCAGCGCTGGCATATTTGGCAAAGCGTGGTCATGCAATTCCAACGGACGTTTTGACTCGAGATAGATCAACGGCTTATGAAGCTAATCTGCGTGTGCAGGATGTACTTTTAGAAATACATCGAAATGATGCTGAGAGCGCAATGATCTGTGAGCGCTTATTAGATATTGATGAAGGAATTCAGGAGTGGCGCTACCGTCACGTCAAGATGGTTGAGCGGACTATTGGCCACAAAATGGGAACTGGCGGATCGAGTGGAGTGGGCTATCTTTCAAGCACGCTTTTCAACCCGGTCTTCAAAGATCTGTGGGAGATTCGCTCTCGCTTCTAATTAACCCATTCCGCAAATACCTATACTGTTAGCCCATGTCGGGATGGATACATACAACTGCAGATTGGTTAGTCGCCAACAATCTGCAGGTTCCACTTTTTCTCTTATTGATCCTCTTTGCATTTGCCGAAGCGGCAGCATTTGTCGGCTTTGTACTGCCTGGTGAGACATCCCTTTTAATTGGCGGCGTTTTAGCCCACTCTCAAGTCTGGCCATTATGGCTATTTATTGTCTGTGCGATTGTTGGGGCGATTGCAGGTGACTCTGTTGGCTATGAGATTGGAAAACATTTTGGTCCACGAATCAAAACCACTCAATTTGGCAGATTCGTTGGCGAGAAGCGTTGGAAACTAGCAGAACATATTTTTGCTAAATATCATGGTGGAGCAATATTTTTTGGTAGAGCGCAGGCCCTTCTACGGGCTTTAGTTCCTGCCTTAGCGGGAATGAATCGTGTTCCTTATCGAACCTTCTTAAAGTGGAATGCCACGGGTGGAATCGTGTTTAGCACGATAGTGATTGTACTTGGATATGAATTTGCAAACTCACTGCATGTTCTCGAGAAATACTTAAAATATTGGGCAGTGTTCTTTCTTGCCGTTGTCATAATTGTTGTACTGGTATTAAAGAACAAGCTAGAGAAAATGATTGAAAACTAACTACCTCTTTTTAATCACTAATGGTGCACTGTATGCCTCTGAGGCAATCTCTTCTCGGCGAATTCGATAAGTCTCAGATGCGCCACTCACTAGATGTTCAAAGCGGGTAGTTGATTTAATGAACTCATGTAGCTCTGCTGGATTAGTAGTCTCATTGAAAGAGATTGTGCCATTTGGAGTTAATTGATTAATTTTGTGCGGTTTTATAAAGCGGTAGATGAGGGTTGAGCGTCGAATTCCAACATAGACAATTCTCCGGAAAATTCCGCTTGAAATACCTTGCTTTGTGCCCTCGGCTTGTGTAGCCAGGTCAAACAAAATCTTCGCGATCTGCGCACCACCAGTTAGCTCTGGAAGTTTTGCACATTGTGCATTTAATTGTGCGCGCACTTCGGGATCTTGTAGCTTCTTGACAGTGTTCGTGATATCGCTCAAATCACTTTGATCAGCCCTTAAAGCAAATCCAAAATCCTGGCACCATCGTGCCCGAGCTTCTTGGTCATCGGTTCCACGAATATTTGAGACAAATACCGTTGGAATTTGTGCCGGAAGTAGCTCATGCACTCCGTTATATCCAGTTGCGCAAATACTGGCATCGAATGCTTTAAGCAGCTTTGCCAATGGGAAGTAGCGCACGGTTTTGATATCTAAACCTTCGGGAGCAAGTGAGATCCCATCTTTATTAACTGCCGCTTTTGTTACTACAACCTGTAAATCTTTCCATCCAAGTAACCCATTCAGCGCCGCCGTCATCTTTTCATTGACATCACTATCGCCAGTGCCTAACTGAACAAGGACGGCAGGACGGTTTGGATCTAGCCCTAAAATTGTGCGGGCTTGGATACGTGATAGCGCAGTGTCTTTAGTGAAAAGAGATACCGGAGAAGTTAAAACTGCATCCGAACGTTTAGAGGTTGGCCCGAAATCATATGCGCGAGCGATATCTCCAGGCTCAATAACGAAATCCATAACTTTTGAATACCAAGGTAACGCAAATCGAAGTAGATTCTTTTGCCAGAGGCCTCTGCGTATCCAGACAAGAGTGAACCTCCTCTTTGAAATTCTTGTAGCAAAGAGACCTGGGTAAGGAACTACGCCATCAAAAGATAGAACCTTGGCATCGGTTTCATCGATCAAAGCTAGTAAACGATCCCGCAGGTACTTATCCCACTTTTGTCTCGGCATCCACAATCGATCTCGGCCAGGAATATATTCACAGCGAATATCCAAAAACTCCGGAATTTCGGCGATTCCGCCGGCCATTGAAACAATAATTGGATTAGCCACCTCTTTTAGCGCTATCGCCACTGCAGTTGCGCGCGCAAGATGACCCATACCAACGCCGTTGCTTGTCGCAAGGATGATAGTTGGCTTCGACATGAGTCTTAGCCTACCCAAATGCCTTCGTGAATTAGACTCAAGGGGTGAAACTAGTTGCCGCCAGTGCTCTCATCTCAGGAGTGCTAGAGGCCAATGTCGCCATTGAATATAACGCCGGAGTCATTACATCTATAGAGCTTGATTCACCACAAACCCCAACCGTGACAGGCACGCTTCTCCCCGGCTTTGTTGATATCCATTGCCATGGCGGCGGCGGTTACTATTTTTCTGCTCAATCTCCAGCGCAGATATCTAAGGTCATTGAATTGCACAACTGGCATGGAACGACCTCAATGCTTGCGAGT
Source organism: Actinomycetota bacterium (assembly GCA_009698675.1). GTDB lineage: Bacteria > Actinomycetota > Actinomycetes > Nanopelagicales > Nanopelagicaceae > Planktophila. Next base: position 23,075 of record WLPT01000014.1, on the reverse strand, counting down.
CTGGTTTCTGAGCCAATTGAAACTCTTATTCTTCAAATAGAGATGCTCCTGCCTTTCATTCAACAAGGTGCCATCCGGGGAATCCATCTAGAAGGCCCATACCTTGCCCATTCACATTGCGGCGCGCATGACCCTGTCTTGCTTCGAAAACCGAGTATTACTGAGTTAGAAAGACTCATAGCTACATCCCACAACACCATCAAAATGGTGACTATCGCGCCAGAGTTAGAGGGTGCAATTCCTGTAATCGAGTTCTTAGTTAGCCAGGGAATTACGGTTGCACTAGGACATTCAGGGGCAGATGCAATAACTACGCGTGCTGCTATTGCGGCAGGTGCAACGATCATTACGCATTTTAATAACGGGATGCCGAAGTTAGATAGTGGAGATAATATTTCATCAATCTCCCTTGCCGATTCCACTATGGCCATTGAGTTTATTCTTGATGGTGTGCATGTAGATGAAATTAGTACCGAAAGGATTCTTAAAGCAGCCCCTAAACGGCTTATCGCGGTAACAGATGCGATGTCGGCGGCCGGTTCAAATGACGGTGATTACACAATTGGAAAACTTCCTGTACGAGTTAAAAATGGTGTTGCGCGTCTGAATTCCAATGATTCATTAGCAGGTAGTACGTTAACAATGGATAGGGCGTTTCTATATTTGATCAATAATTTTGAATTTTCTATTAATGAAGCCGTGCACGCCACATCAACGCTACCCGCCGAACGGATCGGGCTTAATGATGTTGGAAGTATTGAAATCGGCAAGCGAGCTGACTTCGTTGAACTAACATTCAGTAGAGAAATCAATCCCTTAAAGAGTTAATTCCCCCATGAAGAGTGCAGTGGACGGCCTTCGGCATAGCCTGCCGATGATTGAATCCCAATCACCGCTCGTTCGGCAAACTCTTCAAGAGTTCCAGCTCCTGCATATGTACACGATGAGCGTAGGCCCGCAATAATCTCATCGAGTAAATCCTCAACACCCGGACGCTGAGGATTTAAATACATGCGCGAGGTTGAAATCCCCTCTTCAAATAGCGATTTACGGGCGCGATCAAAGGCATCCTCCCCAGTAGTTCGGGCCGCAACTGCACGCGCCGAAGCCATACCAAAGGACTCTTTAAATAACCTACCGTTTACATCACTCTGTAAATCACCTGGAGATTCATACGTACCAGCAAACCATGAGCCGATCATCACCTGCGAAGCTCCAGCGGCAAGGGCTAATGCAACATCACGTGGATGTCGTACTCCGCCGTCGGCCCACACATGTCCACCTAACTTCTTAGCCTCTGCTGCACATTCAAGGACAGCTGAAAACTGTGGTCGGCCAACACCGGTTTGCATGCGCGTCGTGCACATCGCCCCTGGTCCGACGCCGACTTTTACAATACTTGCCCCCGCTTGAATTAAATCGCGCGTTCCATCAGCTGTCACAACATTGCCTGCAACAATTGGAATCGAGACACCTAAAGCCCTTATTGCTCTGAGCGCCTCAACCATCTTCTTTTGATGACCGTGGGCTGTATCGACAACTAACACATCGGCACCGGATTCAATTAGCGCGGCGGCCTTAGCGGCAATGTCGCCATTAATACCAACGGCTGCAGCAACACGCAATCTCTTCTCACTATCTAGTGCTGGTGAATAAAGAGTTCCACGTAATGCGCCAAGACGCGTGACTATCCCCACTAGCTCTCCACTTTTCGAAACAACCGGTGCCAATTTATGGCGATGTAGATTCAAAAATTCAAAAGCTTCTCTGGCACCTAAGTTATCAGACATCACAACTAACTCTTTACTCATTACTTGATGCAGTTGTGTAAAGCGATCAACGCTCTTGCAATCTTCTTCCGTCACAATGCCTACTGGCTTACCGTTATCAACAATCACAATCGCTCCATGAGCTCTCTTGTGTAGCAAGCTCACTGCATCGGCAACGGTTTGATGTGGATGTAAAGTAATTGGCGTGTCAAAGAATGTGTGCCGCGACTTAACCCACTTTATAACACTGTCGACGACGGCATGAGGAATATCCTGGGGGATAACCGCTACTCCACCTCGGCGGGCGATAGTTTCGGCCATTCGGCGCCCTGAAATCGCAGTCATGTTTGCTACAACTATTGGGATTGTTGTTCCTGATCCGTCGCTCGATGTTAAATCAACATCCATACGGCTAGTTAAATCAGATGCGCTCGGCACCATAAAAACATCGTCGTATGTTAGATCATGGCTTGGAGTATTTATGAATCGCACGTCTGGAAACTATACTCATTTAGAGGAGAAAAGTGCGCGAAAGGCTAATTTATATAAAACGATTAAATGAGTTTTTTATGAAATAACTAGAGACTTCCGTGTAAACACGCGGAGTTTTAGGGGTTGCATTTAAAAAACGGCATGAGATACTTAACCCTTAGTTCGAAAGAACTAAAAAACGAACCGGGAGAGTACTTCTCAAACGAGTTTCAAACGCTGAAACCTTTGCCGTACAAGCTTTGCAATGATTACACAAACTAACCATAAGGAAACATTTAGATTTGTCCCTGCAACTTCAGTAGAAATTCCACCTGAAAGAGTTGTCGCTCTCCTGAAATCTGAATGGGAGTTGTTTACAAAGCAGACTGGTAAGAGCGCCGAAGAAAGCAAGCGCTCCTTTAAATCACTGCCTTTAGGCGTGACATCTAGTTTCCAACACTGGGATCCATATCCAATTTCAATTGTCAGCGCTAAGGGCGCTTGGATGACTGATGTCGACGGGCGCGAACTTCTAGACCTATCTATGGGCTTTGGCGCCATGCTCGCAGGCCATCTCAATCCAACTGTTGTAGAAGAGGTTAAGAGCTCCCTTAAAACTGGCATGCTCTTCGTAACCCCATCACCAATATCTACCGATGCGGCAGAGCGCATCTGCCGCCGATTCGTTATTGATCAGGTTCGCTTCACAAACAGCGGAACCGAATCCACAATGTATGCCGTTCGCACAGCCCGTGCAGCAACTGGCAAAGATGGAATCGTTAAGGTCGAAGGTGGCTACCACGGTAGCTATGACCCATTCGTGGTCTCTGCTAAACCGCCAGTTGATGAAATTGGTGATGCTAGCGATCCAATCGCCCATGTACCTTCTGGCATAGTTCCTGGTGATATCTACGTCGTTTCATACAACGATGCCGATTCACTAGAGCGAATCTTTGAAAAGAACGCTTCAAAAATCGCCTGCTTTATTATCGAACCTGTTATGGAAAACCTCGGAATTGTTTTACCTGATGAGGGTTATCTTGAGCGTGTTCGTGAACTATGCGATCAGTACAACGTAGTTCTAATTTTTGATGAAGTGAAGACTGGATTAACCGCTGGCCATCAAGGTGCAGCACAACGTCTCGGTGTAATACCAGATCTAATTACACTTGCGAAATCAATCGGTGGCGGGCTTACATTGGCTGCTTTCGGTGGTAAAAAGAAGTACATGGATTTTGTCACTAATGGCAAGATGGCTCACTTCGGTACATTCAACGGTAACCCACTTGCAATGGCAGGTATTCGTGCCGTCGACAAGATCTGTACTAAAGATACTCTTGCAGTTGCTGAGGCATTCAATCAACAAGCCCTTGATCGCATTAGTGCAATCATTGAGGAGTACCAGTTACCTGCACACACAGTTGGCTTTGGTGTAAAAGGCTGCATTACATGGTCGACAAAGCCACTGCGTAATTACCGTGATTACAAAGCTACAGACTTTGCGATTGCCGAACTGTCGTGGCTTTTCTCACTTAACCGTGGAATCATTACGCCTCCGGGCCTTGATGAACAGTGGTTAATCTCTTTGGCACATGGTCAAAAAGAGGTAGATCTTCTCGTTGAAGATTTCCGTTCATTTGCCCAAGCCTTACGCGGGGCGTAATTACTTCAAAACTTTACGTATTAATACGCCAAGCAACTTTCTTACGAAAGTTAAAAGTTGCCTTGGTGAGTTAATCTTCTTGCCCTCTCTTTTCACAAAATTTAGAGCGCGTGCGAATCTAAATTCACTTCCACTATGTAATGCAATAAAACTCTCGTTGGTCATCCACACAACACCCCATGTTGTTGAAATGTTCTTATAAATCGAGCCCCGCATCGAGATTGACCTAGCTAGCGCTGGCTGAAACACTGCAAATGCGCGGCGGTCATTCTGTGTCGCTAGGCCGACGAGCCCGTTTTCACTAGACAGTAGATAATCGCACAGAGTTTTCCCATCAAAATCCCCATCAAAATCCCCATCGGCGAAGAGGTGGAATGGAGTGGGCGAATCGGTGAAGCGGTTTAATAGCTCTTCAATCTCAAGGTTCTCTTCCCCAATTTCCTCAAAAGAAAAGTTATCTTCGCTCTTTAGCCAGTTATAAATCTCACGCAAATCTGCGTGTTTATCTGTTACAGGTGAATAGCGTTTCTTAAGCTGGCTCCAACTTGCAAGAAGTACGACATTTGCTTGAGTCCCAGGCAATGAGATTAATCGTGCGCAAATATTGTTTAATTGCTGCAATTTTGCATTTCGAACATCAACAATCAATTCAAAAGTTGGCACTTCCCATGCACTCTTTGTACGCGCGCGAACCTGCTTCATTTCAGGAATGTACTGAGCTAGCGCAGGTTGATTGTGTCGGTCTATCTGCTCCTTATTAATCTCAACTGTGCTGTAACCCAGATGCCACGACTGTGCTGAACGCTCAGGAAGTATTCGAACTCCATCCATGAATAAACGCCAACCCAACTCGGTGTCTTCACCTGTTACAAGGTTGCGCCGATAGCCACCAATTTTTCTCCAGAGTTCACTCTTGATGGAAAAGGTTGCGCCAACGAAGGCCCTGTAACCATCTAAGGCCGGATGTAATAGATCCTGCGTCCTCTCGATTCTATTTTCCCAGAGCTCCTTGCCCCAACTTTCTGACTGCAACTGACTAAATTTGCCACTTCTTATCGATTCAAAGGCACGCTGAGCCGAGTATTCCCACTCTTTAACAAAGCGTTTCCACCCTAGAACTGCAAAACCATCACCTGCATGATGCCATTTCATATGGTGAGCCAAATGATCTTTCTCAAAAACCATATCGGCATCAACGAACCAAAAGACATCAGCCTTTATCGCCGAAGTAACATCGTTAGTAGCAGCGGTTTTTCCCCATTTATTTGGAGCGTTTTTATACTTAATAATCTTGGTTTTCTTTGGCGCAATTGCAGGCATTTCGATAGGCATGCTGCTGCCATCGTCAATGATATAAACAGTTAGAAGATTCTCGGGGTAACTCTGTGCTGCAAGAGATGCCATTAAGAGATTGAGTTTCTCTTGACCATCACGGCATGCGGTAATGATCGCTACTGAAAGGGTGGGTCTCTTAACAAGCCCAAGATCTCTGGGTCTTTCAAATCTAAAAGTTTCCTGAGTCATTTCTGAGTACCAAAAACCTTATCGCTCCAGAGGCCAACTACTTGTTCGTTGGCATTTTTTAGGTATTTCGAATAATTAGTTACATATGTGTGAAAAGTGAAACCGCGACGATAGATATAGCCCGCTCCAAAAGTGCGCCAAATCTTTCCACGGTTTTGCGTTACATGGCTTAGTAGATAGCGATCAACGGCCGTTGTTCCAATACCAAACCAACCCGCAGACTCTCCAGCTTTGCGAGTAACCAAAATGGTACCGCCGCAGACCCAGTCACTCCATATCTCAACTGCCTGTGTTCCTTGAACTCCAAAGCGGCGGACAGTTAAATCAAGTGGTTGCAAATAGACATAGTTCATCGCACGACCCACAACATCTGCTTCTTTCTCAACTATGGCATCAACTAAATCGCGGAGGTGATCAGGACCGTAATAATCATCATCATCCATCTTCGCAACATACTCTCCAGATGTCTTCATCGCGAGATCAGTTAATATCGATCCGAGAGTTTCTTCTGGTCCATATTTTTCAATTAAAACTTTTATCTTTCTCAATCTAAGTTGATTAATTACTACCTTATGTTTTGCATTCAAGGCAATCCCGTGTAGACCAATAGCGAGCTCAAAAGTTTCTAAAGTTTGCAACTTAATTTGCGTTAAGATCGAGAGTAAATCATCCGGACGAAGCGTAGAAAGGACAATCGATACGGATGGGTACTTCTTCAATTTCTTACGGCGGATTGCTCGAATCTTTGAAAGCGTTTGAATCTCTTGAGGAAATGTCGTTGAACGATCCAATGTGTGCTTCTCATTTGAATACATTTGGATAGATTACCAATAATGCATACAAAGGTGTTCGTCTCGTAAATTTTGAGCGTCCCCTGCTAAGATTTTCGCATGCCTAAGGGAGAATCTTCGTCCGAGAAGAGGAGCCAAACCCTTACTATTCTCAAGAAATTGCTATTAAATATTAAGGCACTTCCGAAGTCAGGGATTTACTACCTCAATGCGTTTTTAGGTAGAGCGAAACCAGTGAAATCAAAGTTGGTCTTTGTAATCTCTTTCCCGCGCTCTGGCACACATGCTTTGGGTAGTCTGGTTTCTCAGGAGAATCTCGGCTTTAGATATCACGGCGAATTCTTTGCCTTTAATCATTGGAGCTCGGTGATTGAGCGCCTTAATCGTTACTACCCTTTTTTCTCTTTTCGGTACTACCTCAATTTTCGAACACAGCGACAGAAGTGGCGCACTTACCGTTTTGAATCTTCATCTCTTAACGCTTCGCAAACCATGAGGGCGATCAAGAAGATACATGGCATCCATATAATCAAAGTTTTTCCAACTCATCTCTCTGATGATGTCCTTCAGTCAATTATCGCCGAACACAAACCACATATTATCTTCTTGCGTCGAAATCACCTTGATCGATTTGTTTCCCATAAGAAAGCGAACAAGACGGGCAAGTGGCACACGGCAGCAACTGAAGGTGTACAGATTGAAATTGATGAAACTGAGTTAAATAGATTCATTAACGAGTATGAGAAGTTTTATGAGCGGTATTTTACTTTTGCCACCAAACAGGGCTGTGCAATCTTGGACATTGATTATGAGATGCTACAGGATTCACAGACTATCGATTCAATACAACATTTTTCCGCCTGGGATGGGTTCGCTGATTTTAGTAAATTGGCGAAGATTCCAACTACAGCAAAGCAAGACTCTTCCCGATTGGTTCAAGATAGCTACTTAACTAAAACTGGGAAGAAATCTGTAGATTTTGAATTTAGGAAGATTGTGGTTAGTTGATGCGCGTAGATTTGGAGATTTTGAGAGAGTTAGAAAATGAGGCGATCGAAATATTTCGTGAGACTGCAGTCTCTTTCCGTAAGCCAGTAATGATGTATTCCGTAGGTAAAGACTCCTCAGTTCTATTGCACTTGGCTAGGAAGGCTTTTTATCCATCGCCTATTCCTTTTCCATTGCTACATATTGATACAACGTGGAAATTCAAGGAGATGATTGAATTCCGTGACAGAATTATGGCCGAGACAAATTCTCAACTCATCGTCTATACGAATGATGAGGGGGTAGCTGCAGGCGTTAATCCCTTTACCTCTGGCGTCTCTGAGTACACAAGAATCATGAAGACTGTTGCCCTTCGCAGCGCACTAGATCACCATGGTTTTGATGCGGCAATTGGTGGTTCCCGCCGAGATGAAGAGAAGAGTCGAGCTAAAGAGCGAATTTTTAGCGTAAGAGACCCAGGCCATCGATGGAACCCTCGCGAGCAGCGCCCTGAGCTTTGGCGCACGTACAACACGCGTCTGCTTCCAGATCAGAGCATGCGCGTCTTTCCAATTTCAGATTGGACCGAGGCCGATATTTGGAGATACATATATCAGGAGGGTATCGAGGTTAATCCTCTCTACTTTGCTAAAGAGAGGCCAATGGTTCAACGTGGCGACCAGTTGATTATGGTTGATGACGAACGGTTCCCATTAATCAATAATGAAACTCCAGTAATGAGAAGAGTTCGTTTTAGAACTTTGGGTTGTTATCCACTTACTGCAGCAGTCGAATCAAGTGCAACAACTATTGAAAAGGTGGTTGAAGAGGTCTTGCATGTGAAGTTGAGTGAGAGAGCTACCAGACTCATCGATGGCGACAATGAGGACTCTATGGAGAAGAAGAAGACTGAGGGCTACTTCTAATGACTACTTCAATTATTCGACTATTAACCTGTGGCAGCGTTGACGATGGTAAGAGCACTTTGATTGGTCGTTTGCTCGTTGAAACAGATAGCGTCCCACATGACACTATTGGTGCTGCTAAGAAGGTGCGTAGAACGGGTTCCACAATACCTGCTGGTGAGATCGATTTTAGTTTGCTAACAGATGGTTTAGAGGCAGAGCGCGAGCAAGGAATTACCATCGATGTTGCCTACCGATCTATGTCGCTTCTTAACGGCAAGAGGTTGATTATCGCCGATGCACCTGGTCATGAGCAGTACACGCGTAATATGGTCGTGGCCGCCTCTCGATCAGATATAGCGTTAGTTCTTATCGATGCAACTAAAGGTGTTCGAACACAAACCTTAAGACATCTGACAATCTGTTCTTTGATGGCGGTTAAGCGCATAATCATCGTAATCAACAAACTGGACGCTCTGGATTATTCTGAGTCGGTTTACGATCAGATTTCAAAGGAGATACGCCAGGCGGCAGATCGACTACATCTGCAAGATGTTCATGTTGTTCCAGTTAGCGCGTTAATCGGTGACAATGTTGTCTTCCCAACTCACAATATGCCTTGGTACTCGGGAGCGACTTTGCAGGACTGCATCCAGAGCTGGGTGGCTCCAAAGGCGTTAGATATCGATGGCTTAATGCGCATCCAAATGATTTCAAGGGCTGAGAATTTTCGAGGAGTTTCTGGAACGGTGCGAGCCGGTGCTTTTGCCGTTGGTGATGAGGTAACTATCTATCCCAGCAACCAGTTGGCAAAGATTGCCAGGATTACAACTTTTACTGGAGATGTGAAGCAGGCCCTTGAATCGGATGCAATTACCTTTGTCTTAGAGCCAGAAGTTGATGCAACGCGCGGGGATATCATCGCAAAGAACTCTGCTGATTTAATCCCGTCTGATCGCTTTGCTGCACATGTTGTCTGGCTCAATGAGGATCCACTAATTCATAGCCGTTCGTACTTAATGGTTTCAGGACCAACAACCTCCCCCACCATGATTACAAAGATTAAACACAAAGTGGACGTTAATACCGGTGAGCACATCTCATCTGATACGTTAAAGATGAATGAGATTGGTTTAGTTGAGATTGCAACTGATATCCCAATGGTTATGCAGCCATATAGCCAGTCGAGGGAGTTTGGAAACTTTATTCTTGTAGACCGCCTTACGCTTAAAACCGTCGGCGCAGGAATGATCCAACACTCTCTACGTAGGTCCTCTAATATTGTGCTTCAAGATTACGAAGTAACTAAGAGTGTTAGATCTGCCCAAAAGAATCAGAAATCTCGCGTTGTTTGGCTGACAGGTCTATCTGGATCGGGAAAGTCGACGATTGCAAATGCTCTTGAAAAGCGATTACTGGCGCAGGGTGCACATGCCTATGTTCTAGATGGTGACAATCTACGTTTGGGCTTGAACATGGATCTAGGTTTTACGCCCGAAGATCGAGCTGAGAATGTTCGAAGAGTCTCAGAGGTTGCAAAGTTGATGGTTGATGCAGGTCTGATTGTTATTACCGCCTTAATAAGTCCCTTTGAAGTTGACCGTCAAAGAGCGAAATCCCTCTTCCAGCCCGATGAATTCCTGGAAGTTTTTGTAGATACTCCAGTTGAGATTTGTCGCTCTCGAGATCCCAAGGGGCTATATAAGAAATCGGCGGCGGGTGAAATCCCTAACTTTACTGGGGTAGGACAGGACTATGAGAGACCAAAAACTCCAGATCTAGTTCTAGATGGTACAAAAACAGTAAATGAAAATGTTGATTTAATCGTGCAGGAGCTTTTATGAGTTGGAGAGTATTAGTTACCCCGCAGCCTATTTCGCCAGCAGCCAAGAAGACTATTAATGATACTCAAAACTGGAAGGAAAGCATTATATGAAGGTAACAAAACAGAGATCTGCATTAAAGGCTGTTAGTTGGAGAGCAATTGGTACAGCAGATACATTCATTGTGTCCTACCTAATTACACATAGGCCAATTACTGCAGCTTCAATTGCGGGGTTTGAGGTGTTAACAAAAACTTTTCTGTACTACCTCCACGAGCGTGGATGGAATAACGTTTCATGGGGAAGAATTAACGATAAATAACAGAAGAAGAAAAGCCCCGAGTGTGAAAGGCACTCGAGGCTTAACTTGTGCGCGAGAAGGGATTCGAACCCCCAACCTTCTGATCCGTAGTCAGATGCTCTATCCGTTGAGCTACTCGCGCTTATTTAGTTTTGTTTAACCTGCGAATAGTACCTGCTTTTTATAGCCCACCCAAATGGAGTAAATCCTCACGTAAAACCGCTTTTCTGCGCGGTTTACCAACCAATTCACCGGCTGCAACTTCGGCTTCGTTAATTCTTTGCCAAGCACTTTGATCGACAACTATTTGGTTGCCTATTAAATCGGAGATATCGCCATTGTTTTTCGGCTGGCTTAATCCAGATACAAGTAACTCAACGACTGCGGCGGCATCGGATTTATTGGTACCGATTACGCCAGATGGGCCCCGTTTAGCCCAACCGACTACGTATATGTTCTTTTTTACATGGCCTTCGATGTTAACAACTTTACCGCTCTCATATGGCACTCCATCAATGGCAGATGCTTGATAACCGATAGCTGTAATAACAAGGCCACATTCGATTGTGACATCTCCGAGTGGGGTTGTATAAACAATACCCTCAACTCGATCAGTGCCTACTATCTCTTTTGGTCTGTGCTCAAACAGGAAATGCATTGAGCGATCATGGTTAGTTTTTGGTGAGTCCGCTATTAACGCCATTGCATCTAAATTACTTTTAACATCTTTCTCTGGAGCCTCACCTGCACGTATCACCGCATTTTCAATATCGCTCTTAGCCATAATCACATTAGTGTGCTCAAGTTTTGCCAACTCCCGAAGTTCTGGGGAAGTAAATGCGGCATGCTCGGGACCACGGCGTGCAGTTGTGTAAACATCTCTGACTTTACTATTCTTAAATGCAGATATCGCGTGGTCGGCTGTATCGGTTGTATCTAACTCTGTTGGTTCGAGGGATAACATGCGCGCAACATCCATCGCAACATTGCCTGCACCAATAACAACTGCCGTGTCGCAATCGAGTGGAATCTCGATATTGGCAAAGTCGGGATGTGCGTTATACCAAGGTACAAAATCGGCTGCTGACATCGACCCATAGAGATTCTCACCAGGGATACCTAGTCGCTTTCCAAGAGATGAACCTGTTGCAATAACTACTGCGTCATAGCGTTCAGATAGCTGTGCAACAGAAATCTCAGAGCCAATTTCGACGTTGGCAAATAAACGAAAGTTTGGATCGCTTGCAATTTTTTCAAAGACTTTGGATACGGTTTTAATCTTTGGGTGATCCGGGGCAACACCGCTTCGTACTAGACCCCAAGGGGTGGGAAGGCGCTCAACCATGTCGATGGCAAAAATCTGATCCTCATTTTGTAAATTATGAAGTGCTTGTGCAGCAAAATATGCAGAAGGACCAGCACCAACTATCGCAACTCTATATAGCAATTGATCCTCCTCTTTTTCAGCCTAATTGAGTCCTAATGTACTCTCCTACCTTGTTTGTGCAACCAAATTAATCATTAATACCAAGATTCAAGAGCAACTTTTCTTTGATTTCTATTAGGCCCCTTGTACTTGGTGCCAAATCGTCTACCGATACAAATTTGATTGACTCATTACCGAAACTAGACCCAGCAATAATCTCTTTTACAGAGACATCTTTTCTAACGTACTGAGGTATCACTTGCGTTAGAAGGTGGTTGAGATCGGAGTTCAAGCGTGAAGTACGAATTTCAAAATTTATTATCGAATAATTCTGGAAATTTTCCATTAGATCCGCTGGAGTTTTGAAGTGTTGGTATACCGAACTAGGTTTGGCGAGTGACATTGCTAGATACCTGTATGACTGAAAACCCAAATCCAAATGTTTGGATTGTTGATATCCCTCTCCTAGTAAATGAGAATTTTGAGAGTGAAGAAGATATGAAACAAATGCATTTAACCCCTCTTTATTTCTCGTATATAGCTGGTCGCTTAATCCAAAACTTTTTAGCCTCACGTATAGCCACCCTAGGTTCATGCATCCATAGTTATACAGTGAAACCCATTGCGAATAAGGATCTCTTCGGGAAATAATCACAAAATCATCAGCTGTCTTGCTCCGATCAAATCGTCCGTGTTTAATTTCTACTATGGGTTGTAAATTAAGTGTTTTCTTTAATACATCGGAAATAAAGGTGCAGCCAGTTTTCTGCACATCCATATAAGTAACCGGGCCAAAACTTAGCAACTATTCTCGCTCCAATGCTTCAGAGTAGAAAACTACATTCTTCTTTAGTCGTTCATCTTCAGGAGCAAGTTCGACCGCTTTTAATCCAAATTCTCTTGCCTCGGCATTTTTTCCAAGATAATGCGATGACAAAGCCAACAAATCATAAACTGCCGGCCCATCCCAAATTCGTTGATCCGTCAAATAAATATCAGGCCTTACCGTAAGTGCATTTGCTCTTAGAGCCGTCTCAAAGCATTTTGCCCAATTCTTTAATTGACGGTAATGCTCTGCAAGTTCGACCCAAATTTCGCGGAACTCTGGAGCCAACTGGGAAGCGAGGATTAAATAATCTTCGCGGTTTTCGCCTTCGATATTGGCCAAAAATTTATACGCCCATGCTCTTTCTGCATACCAAGCTCGTGGGAAATCCTCTAAGTACTTTTTGAAAGCGTTTTTAGATTCTTCATTTCGCTTATAAAAAAAATATTCTCGCGCCAACCAGAACGCTGCACGATCATCCAGAGGGTCTTCAGCGACGGAAAGCTCAAGTAAAGATAGATACTGCCCTCTGCTCTTGGATGTATCTGGGTAATGGTGCATTTCTAGGTTTATGTGGTGCTCAATCTCTTTGACACCGTATGGTAATAAAATTTCGTGCACAGGATTTTTCCAACGATAATAATTACGTAAGTGAATTTTGTCCCCAACAAAAGAGTGAATCGCCTTGCCTTCCTTATCAAACGTATAGACAAAGTTATATCTAGGGCGAGTGACGCCAGGCGGAAGCGTGTCAAATTCTTTTTTCCACCCCGGAATAAGTACTTCATCCATGTCTAAGGAAATACAAAAATCTATTTCACTTGGGATGGCAGCAAGTGCGGCATTGCGAGCCATATCGAATCGCCAGGGTTTGATATTTACATTGATTACATTTATTCCTAAAGACTTGGCTATCCCAACAGTTTTGTCGTTAGATCCGGTATCTGCAATTAGTAGATAATCCGCATCTTTTGCACTGTCAAACCATCTCTGAACAAAATTTTCTTCATTCAGCGCAATGGTATAAACGGCTATTTTCAATGTTTGGTCATCCATGCTTGATATTCTAATTCAAATACAGTTAAGGAATCTGCGTAACATAATCGGATTGCATCAATCGCCGGTTTGGGCTCAAACGCAGGACCCTTACCCAGGGACCATTGGTAGTCATCAAATGCAATGATTCCACCTGGTTTTAACCTAGCGATTGCATTTATCCCATCCTGTAAGACGGATGAGGCTTTGTGGTCACCGTCAATATAAATAAAATCGTAGCTTTTAGCGTCATTTGCGAAGAACGAGTCACTCATCATTTTATGTTTAAATAAACGATTTTCATTTTGGAATTTCAGTGTGCGTAAATCATAAGTATCTTCAACGTTCAACCAATTCAATTGATCATGGGCTGGTTCATCTGAACCCTCCCAAGTATCGACATCGGTAAGTGTCGAATTTTGATTTGTTAAAATATTCGCGAATAGCCATTCCGTTGCATCGCCTGTGTAAGCGCCAATCTGTAAAAAGTTAACTTCTTGGCCTGCATAAGCAAGGAGAAATTTTTCAAAATTAAGTTGTGCTACGCGACCATTAAACCAATTTGGATAGTTTGTCATCGTGTCTCCATTCTTTAGGGATTCAAGCTTTCTTCTAAGCTCTTTTCATAGAATATCTGATTTGTAGCCAAACGTTCTAAAGTCGGATTTCCTTTAATGGCACGAAGGCCAAAGCCAACTGCTTCTTGATGAAAACCTAATTTATGTGCAGAGAGCGCTGCCAGATCAAAACCCCACCAATCCCATGCATCACGATTATGCAAATGGCTTACTTGCATCATCAAGGAATCAATTTTTGTTGCTGAGTAGTAACAATCTGCCCACTTGCGCAATAAGTGAGCTGTCTGAGCGCGCCAGTGCCAGGCTTCGTAAAATTCCGGTGCCTCTTGCGTGGCTTTCTTTGCCCATTCGTATGCCCAATGTGTGTAGCCCAAAGCCTGCGCCGCTTGTGAAGCCCAGATACAAGTTGATGCTCGCTCTAGATCCCAGCCGTACTCGATATCTAGGGCCTTGTATGCGCTAAGGATAACGTTCTGAAAATCTGCTTTATAACTATATTCTCTGCAGAGATAGTGATTCATCCGCCAATCATTAGGTGATTCACTAACGGCAGTTTGCAAAAGATTTAAATAACTTGTTCTATCTTTAGATAGGTCTTGTTTGTGATAAGCACGTACGTTTATTTCTTTTCGCGAATAAAACTTCCCATCGGTTGGTTCAATGACCTCATGAATAGGGTATTTCCACGCAAAATTATGTCTATGGTGAATCTTAAAGTAATGGAAGTAGTTGATTGGTTCACCATCCGGACTCCAGCTAGTCACCTGCTTATATGACGGCCAGAAATTTCCATCGGAAAATGCTACTTCCACTTCTTTCCGCCAGCCCGGCGATAAGGTCTCATCCATATCAAGCTGTATGCACATATCTATATCTTTGGGGAGAAGTGCTAGTGATGCGTTTCTAGCAGTATCAAATCTCCATGGAGTAACCGAAATTTCTTGTACTTCTATTCCAAGCTTTTGAGCTTCAGCCACTGTTTTATCGGTGGAGCCAGTGTCGGCAATAAATAGGAGGTCGGCGTCTTTTCCAGACTCGAACCAATCCTTTACATGCTTCTCCTCATTAAGCGCAATCGTATAAATCGCGATTTTCATGGCTTTATTTCCCATCCTTAATAAAGTTCCCAATAAATTTGCCAAGCTGATGAATTTGTTCATTCCCATATCTAAAAGAACTATCAGGATTCGAATCGAGGTCCCCGATTTCCGGACTTTCACTTCCAAGAACCAATTTTCTCATCGCTGAGACATAATCTTCACACAAAGGTTTCGCGTCTCCGATGTCCCCTTCCGAAATCGTTAATTTCCTATCGTCGATTGCGGGAAGTGCTGTAATTCGCCAGCCAATTTGCCTGCCTAAATCTGGGTTTACTTCATTTAGTCCTACCAAAAAGTTGCCTTCAAGATTAGTCAGACTCCTATTGGCATCACCTTTAGGTGGGAGCACGCCCAAAAGGGTTGAATTAGTTGCCGCCAGCAAAAAGTGCTCAGCGAGATCTTTTTTATACGTCTCATATCGAAATATCGAAAACTCTAACTGTGGGAAGTTCCTTGAAAGTTGGAGAATTTGGGGGAAGTATTGAAAATGCGGTGCAAGATCTGGGTTAGTTGGAACTCCAGAAATATATTCACTAAATTTGCGGCTCTCCCCGGCAGACTTGATTTGTTCGGTATACATGCTTGCAAGATATGGAATCGCATCTCGACAATAAGCAATTATTGCAATCTTTACATTGTTCGATTCGGAAATCTGCGCGAGATTATTCCAAGTAAATTCGTCTGCAAAGGTTTTTAATAATCTTTCACTACTAAATATAAATGTTTTATTGTGATTAATTGGATCTAGGATTAGGGTATTTACTATCTTCTGTAACAGAGAGAAATCTTCAAATAAAGGATAGCCATTGCCATTTACATTTATTCCGTCAATGGCAGCCCAGCCATGAGCCCTTGGATAAATGTCATTAGGCAAAATATTTGGATATTCAATTCTTGCCGAATTAAGCAATTCAATGTTTTGTGCTAGGAATTGCTGGATAGCAGTAGTACCAGTCTTATCTGCCCCGATGTGTAAGACAATTTTCATTACTGCCAGATCCGTTCTTAGTGATGTGTTAATCTATTTTTGTATTGGATATACCAAGGATAGAGGTTAGATTCCTGGCCTCATAGATTAACTACTCCTTCCGTGCCAATTTTCGAAAGATTATGGTTCGGATCGACGATGATTTGGAGATATTCGCCGATTTCACCAGGGATCTCTTCCTTATAATTTAATTTTATGCTGGTGAGTAATTGCCTCATTACGCCTACATCATTCCCGTCGTAATTTAGTAGGAGCGTTAGATGAATGGTTATGCAGTTTTCGCCAAATTTAAACATATGGTGGCGAAATTGGTTTTCGCCGCTGTCGCCTTTAACGCCCTCAACAATATCGTTGGGAAAATTCTCGTCGAGATTTTCGATATAACCACCCGCAGAGACGGATTGCTGAATGATTGCATCTCTGAGGTACCCGTATGCACCATTTGCAACGGTGCCTTTGCTCGCTTCAATTGACGCTAGAAAGCCATTTCTTAATGAGAGGTAAATAGCCGAAGTTGTAGGAACATCTCCCGAGTCAGGAGTGAAGGATATTTGATAATCCCCCACTCCTTCCAGGATAAAAAAATTAGTCCTAAGAGTCATGGCTCATCTTATTCGGACTATTTCTTTAATTTCGAAGTTGCCTTCTTTGCGGATTTTTTAACAACAGCTGTTGCCTTTTTGGCCACAGTGGCGGGCTTTTTAACAACAGCTGCTGCCTTTTTGGCCACAGTGGCGGGCTTTTTAACAACGGCCGAGACTTTTTTAACAACAGCTGTTGCCTTTTTGGCCACAATGTTTGAGCCGCCAGCGGAGTCCGCAAGCAGTGTCAATTTGATCTTCGTTAGCTCCACAGTTCCTGTTAGAGCCCTGATCTTTTTGCCAGACTTATCTTGGACTTCGAATTTGAGAACTTCATTATCGATACCTGCGGTAAACACCCCAGTCAATTCTAAAGTTTGTACGGTCTCGCCCTTATCATTTAGCCCGTGCGAAGGAACAATGATCACACTTGTGATCTTGGAACTCGCACCAGTTGTTGATATTAATTTCAACCATAGTTGTGATGACTGATTCAAATTAGCGGCTTTAGCAGAAACAACCACAGATAGTATGTAAGATGTTTGAGCTGTCGACCTTGTAGTTATATTTGCAACGTGGGCGGAATTGAATGTCAAGCTTCCGATTTGAACACTTGGTATTGCGTCCGAACCAGTTGAACCAGTTGCGCCGGTTGAGCCTATTGCTCCAATCGCACCGGTTGTTCCGTTTGCTCCAATCGCACCGGTTGCACCAGTCGCTCCCGTTGCGCCGGTTGAACCAATCGCACCTGGGGTTCCCGCACCACTGCCACCAGCGGCGCCAGCGGGACCTGTGGCACCTGGCAAACCAATTCCAGTTGCGCCAGTAGAACCAGTTGCGCCAGTAGAACCAGTTGCGCCAGTAGAACCAGTTGCGCCAGTAGAACCAGTAGCTCCAGTTGGGCCGGTTACTGATGGACCCGTTGAACCAGCAGAACCAGTAGCTCCAGTTGAACCAGTTGCGCCAGTAGAACCAGTAGCTCCAGTTGGGCCGGTTACTGATGGACCCGTTGAACCAGTTGCGCCAGTTGAACCAGTAGCTCCAGTTGGGCCGGTTACTGATGGACCTGTTGAACCAGTAGAACCAGTTGCGCCAGTAGAACCAGTAGCTCCAGTTGGGCCGGTTGGGCCGGTTACTGATGGACCCGTTGAACCAGTAGAACCAGTTGCGCCAGTAGAACCAGTAGCTCCAGTTGGGCCGGTTACTGATGGACCAGTTGAACCAGTTGCGCCAGTAGAACCAGTTGCGCCAGTAGAACCAGTAGCTCCAGTTGGGCCGGTTACTGATGGACCAGTTGAACCAGTTGCGCCAGTTGAACCAGTTGAACCAGTTGCGCCAGTAGAACCAGTTGCGCCAGTTGAACCAGTAGCTCCAGTTGGGCCTGAAGGACCCGTTGGGCCGGTTGGCCCAATCAACGATGTGCTAGATGGCCATGTGCCACCGGACTTTGGACCGTAAATCGCAGAAGTCGTTGTATCAATGTAGAAATCTCCATCACTGCCAAGTGCGCCTGTAGGAGCGCCTGATCCAGATAGGACTGTGCTGCTTGTTCTGAAGAAAACCCATGGGACGGAGAGTGTTGCCGAACTCGGATTGGTCGTTGACACTGAAGGCTCAATACCTCCGGTAGCAATTGTATTTTGTGCGAAATAAGCAATGTAGTAAGAGCTAGTAGCCTCGTAGTAAACGATTGAGCCCCTCGAATATGAGTTCGAAGCTGCCCAAATGCCACGGAAAATACTTGATGATCCTGGAGTTCCAGTTGCTCCCGTTGGACCAGTTGCTCCCGTTGGACCAGTTGCTCCCGTTGGACCAGTTGCTCCCGTTGCTCCGGTTGCTCCGGTTGAGCCCGTTGGGCCAGTTACTGAAGGACCCGTTGGACCTGTAGGACCCGTTGGACCTGTAGGACCAGTAGGACCTGAAGGACCCGTTGCTCCGGTTGGACCCGTTGCTCCCGTTGAGCCCGTTGCTCCGGTTGAACCTGTTGGACCAGTTGCTCCGGTTGAACCCGTTGCTCCCGTTGGACCGGTTGCTCCCGTTGGACCGGTTGCTCCCGTTGCTCCCGTTGAGCCCGTTGCTCCGGTTGAACCCGTTGCTCCGGTTGGACCTGTAGGACCCGTTGCTCCGGTTGGACCCGTTGCTCCGGTTGAACCCGTTGGGCCAGTTGCTCCGGTTGGACCCGTTGCTCCGGTTGAACCCGTTGGGCCAGTTGCTCCGGTTGAACCCGTTGGGCCAGTTACTGAAGGACCCGTTGGACCTGTAGGACCAGTAGGACCAGTAGGACCCGTTGCTCCGGTTGAACCCGTTGGACCGGTTGAACCTGTTGAACCTGTTGGACCAGTTGCTCCGGTTGAACCCGTTGGGCCAGTTACTGAAGGACCCGTTGGACCCGTTGGACCGGTAGGGCCAGTAGGACCTGAAGGACCCGTTGCTCCGGTTGCTCCGGTTGAACCCGTTGCTCCGGTTGAACCCGTTGCTCCGGTTGAACCCGTTGCTCCGGTTGAACCAGTTGGACCTGTTACTGAAGGACCTGTTGGACCCGTTGGACCCGTTGGGCCTGAAGGACCCGTTGGGCCCGTTGGGCCCGTTGGGCCAACAATATTTAAATAGGAAATTGACCAGACGCTTGCACCTGATCCGTCTGCTGTTGCTGGCCCATAAAGGCGATTATTGGTTGTATCAATATAAAAATCTCCGGGTGCTCCCGTCGCACCATCTGTAGGTGTCCCAGATCCGTGAAGTAGGATGCCAGTTGGGGATACCCAGTAATTCTGCCAATTTAAGGTAATTCCGGGTTGAATGTCACCAGCTGCTGATGTGCCAGGGCCTGAGTCTAATACCGCATAATAAATCTTGTTATTTGCAAATACAGCATCAGCTAAATTTGAGTGGGATCCATTTGAAGCAAAATAATCCGTGCCCGGTGTCCATTGACCTTGAAAATAAGTTCCATTTGGGACTGGGTCTGCGATTGCAGGAGATGTCAGAAACTCGCCAAACATAGTGATTTCAGGGCCTATTAGCCCAACCGCTGTGTTTGCCATCAAGGCGGTCATAATAATTTTTCTACGTTTTGCCGTTCTCTTGCGACGGCGCTCGTTAGCCTGTTGGGATCTCTTCTCTCTTGACACACCCGCTCCTCTGCTGTGAAAAATATCTCACCTTGAATTTCCAAAGTGTGGCCGGACTATGTCCCGCTACACTTTGTGCGGACAAAGCATAATGCAAATTTCCCTTTTTGTAGCCCCCAGAATCACCCTTTCTAAAAATATTTAACGAACTCTTGGCTCTACTTCCAACCCACCCAACCGGAGCTAGGCCTCGGTTGGGTGGGCACACAGGCTGATGTACGAGGGGCTTTCCCTCCCGAGCGTTACTTGGACGTTTGCGGAGCCGTGAAAATTCCTATGAAACTGGTCCACCTCCTCAATTAAAACTGGCTTACCCGAGTTTGCATAGATTTTCCGGGGAATGATGGTGCCAACTTACGCATACTTGGTGCCAGGCCTGCCATCAGTGTTGGATTTGCTTCTGGGATCTTTAAGGTAATTGGCAGAATACGAAGGATCCAGTGGGTTAAGTGGGTTAAGTGCATGAGAAAAGCCAAATGTACTAGAAGCATAGCCGCGGGCAAATAATTTCCAACTCGTACAATATTTGCAAAAAATTTAAGGCATCGACGGTGCGAACTGACAATTCCATTTCTTTATGCACGGCATCACATTTGCAGTTGGTATTGAATTAAAACTTTCAGCTGGGAACTCAGTAAAAACAGTACTCTTTGCATACGGAGCTCCTACAAAAGCAAACCCGCGAGTCAGGTTTGGCTTACTCCACTTGCCATTCGTCATAATGAAATTAACTCCAAGGGGGATGGCAGAATTTCCTGGCAATTTTTTTGACTGTGGCAAACCTGGAATTGCATACTTTCGAATCAAATTCGTTTGAACTGAAGCAGAAGGAATCATTTCTCCATAAACTGCACACTGCAAAAGATCTTTGCATTGGAGTAAGAGAAAATACGCTCCGCGGTTTGCAAGCTGATTATTCATTAGAAATTGAGGTTGGCCCCAAACTCCATCGACTTGTGAGAGAAAATATGGATTCAGACCAAGGTATTCACTAAAACCAATTTTGTGCTGTGATTGTTTGGCACCACCAATGTTCCCAATAATATTGCAGTTCCCATGTGAAGCGCACCAAATATCACCAGTCCAAAAATAGTTTTGTGGGATTTGGTGGTTCAGCACATCAAGAGTCTTTATAAGTTCGGGTTTTTGCCATACTCCAGACACTTCACTGACAAGAAAGGTTGAAACATTGAAAGGCTTTGCCATGTCATAGTCACTTGGGATTTTGCTTGCTGTTCCGCCCGTAACAAATTTAACAATTCCCTCGCAGTTTCCTACGCTCATACAAAATAGGCCTTGAGCATGGCCCTCTGGAATAGTTAATCCACCCTTAGGCAATGCTGCTAAATCCTCTGAAACATCAAAGACTTTGGCAGTTCCAAAATTATTCTGGCTACCGTCATACACTGTGATGAGTAATTGTTGATCAGTAGCGGCATCGTCACTTGCACCTTTAATGGCAGAACAAACACCGGGTGCTGCACAGGAATAACTAAGTCGGTAGTAATTTCCAGGAATTTTCGCAGTATCTGCTTGGGCGTTGTTGGGAAGTAATACCCCAAAAAGAGCAAGCAAGATCAAGGGCAGAAATTTTTTCACGGGGTGAATGTTATATCCCCGAGCTCATTTGCACGCAGGAAAACCAAATTAATAAAGTTCAATCCTAATTTGGAGATAGAAGAATCCTTACGGATGAAATCAATCTGGCGGAGACGAGGAGATTTGAACTCCTGAAGGGTTTAACCCCTTACCTCGTTAGCAGTAAGGACTGCAGGGTTGTCCTATCTCTCATCTACGCTTATTTAACCAGTTTACAGTGCATTTATTTGGTTCAAATACCTGCAACTAAACCTAATTCCTGGGCAAAACATGGGCAAATTAAGGGTAGCCGAATAAGGTGATGAGGTGAAGCGAAGCCTTATATCTCTAAGCCTAATTCTGGGATTGTTACTCCCCGTAGACATGGCTTATGCAGAAGGTGAAATCCAAATAAGAACGGCAGCTGAGCATGTTGGAGGATACGACCGTACTCTGTTCAAACACTGGATTGACGCTGATAAGAATGGTCGTGACACTCGCAAGGAAGTATTGATTGCTGAGGCGGTTGTTAAACCTAAAAAAGGTACCAAGTGCACTCTCACAGGTGGAAAGTGGATTAGTTCTTACGACGGAAAGTCCTACACAAAAGATGCAAGCCTTGATATTGACCATGTTGTGCCACTCGCAGAGGCATGGCGTTCAGGTGCTTGGGCATGGACTGCTAAGCAAAGACAAGACTTTGCTAACGACCTAACAGATTCAAGAGTTTTGATTGCAGTAACAGCGAGCGCAAATCGCTCTAAAGGCGACCAAGATGTGAAAACTTGGCTACCTGCAAAGTATAAATGTAATTACATTGAAGCTTGGGTTGCAGTAAAAGTTAGATACTCGCTGACATTTGATACAGGAGAGTTTCTGTAATTCAGAGCTATTTCACATCATGCCCAATTACTAATGTCTCTGTAGATGTACTTCCTGGTTATGAAACTATTGGGAATAAAGTAGCCCCTTCACCGACACCTACCGCTTCTCAGGCTCCAACGGTGACGCCAAGTCCTACTTCTTCTGCAAGCCCAAGCCCAACTCCAACGGCTACGGCTACACCTACAGCGAGTGCTTCACCTACACCAACCGCAACTCAAGTTGCGACTGTCTCTCCAGGTGCTTTTTGTAGCCCTGCTGGAGCTACTTTGTAGATCTGCACCTCACCACCCCTTCACATTCTTGCGAAACTTTCTATCTGAACAGTACTCCCGTTTAAGCTCTTTCGGATCCAGGTGTCGGCGCCCAATCCGAGATCAAATTCTTCTTCCGTAATTCGCCCCAAAACTCAAGTGGAATTCTTTCAGCAACAAATCTGTAATTGTTTTTTATCTGCTCAACATTGCTGGCTCCAATGCAAACACTCGTAACTGCTGGATGGGCTGATACAAATTGGATAGCTGCGGCGGGGAGAGATACTCCAAATTCTAAACATACATCATTAATTGCAGTCACTTTCGATAGTACCTCGGGTTTAGCTGTTTCATAATGGTATCTGGCACCAGGTTTAACTCCAGTTGCAAGGATCCCACTATTAAAAATGCTACCTAAAACTATGGATACCCCGCGGCTTTCACATAGATCCATTAACTCTT
>WLPT01000013.1 GCA_009698675.1 Actinomycetota bacterium | reverse complement strand
AGGCCTCTCAATGCGCGAAATTCGCGCGGGTCGAACTTGTAGCGGGAGCGGGATTTGAACCCACGACACAGCGATTATGAGCCGCTTGCTCTACCAAGCTGAGCTACCCCGCCAGGGGTGTGCTTTGAAAAGAGCCTTCATCTAGTGAAAGGGCTCTCATCGAGCCCCCCACCGGAATCGGACCGGTGACCTTTTCCTTACCATGGAAACGCTCTACCAACTGAGCTAGGGGGGCGCAGATCGAATGCTGAGCGTACAGGCAGTGAAGGGCTTTCGAAAAATCCTTTCTCTACTCTGCTGGATTTAACGTGATTTTGCCAGTGGTTTCTCGCGCCAGCATGGCTTTATGCGCATTGGCTGCCTCAGACATAGCAAAGCTTGCACCGATTACTGGCTTGAGTGTGCCCTTCTTTACTAAGTCAAAAAGTTCGGCGATGACATCGTTCATTAACTCTTTCTTGCCAAAGCAGTGCGAGAGCCAAAAACCTGTAATTGTTTTCGTGCCTGCCATTAATGAACCAGGATGAATCGGCGTTGGCGCCGTGCGTGAAGCCATTCCATAAACTATTAATCGACCAAATGGCGCTAGCGCTTCAAGACTTGCATCAAAGGTTTTGCCGCCAACCATCTCGAGTACTAAGTCAACAGGCTTGCCGTTATTTGCTCCAAGAATTGCTGCGAGCAGTTTCTCTTGATCGGCATCTATGACTTCATCGGCTCCTAGTGATTTAGCTAAATCGCGTTTTGCTTGAGTTGAAGCAACGGCAATAACTTTAGCTCCCCACAATTTCGCTAACTGAATTGCAATTGTTCCGACACCGCCAGCTGCAGCGTGTATTACTACACTCTCTCCAGCCTTTAAGTGTCCGACGGTTTTTAAAATATGCCAGGCCGTTGATCCCTGTACCAACATGCACAGAGCTTGTTCATTACTGACGCCATCTGGAACATCAATCATGGCCGCTGAGTACGCAAGAGTTTTTTGAGCATACCCTCCAGCTGCAACTGGTGTTAATACGCGTCGCCCATCTGCAGTCTTACCAATGACTTCAATTCCGGGGATTAATGGAAGTTCTTGCGGGGAGAGATATGAGTTTTCAGTCTGGTGTGTGTCGGCGTAATTCACTCCGATAGCGAGCACGTCGATTAACTCAAGGCCCGTTGTTGGAATCGGCTCGGGTAGTTCTACAAGGTGCATGGAATCTGGACCACCGAAAGCGGTGATCTGAATGGCTTTCATTTTTACCCCTTTGTCGATCCGAGAGTAAGACCAGAGACAAACTGCTTACGTAAAACAAAGAAAACGATAAGGGTAGGAAGTGCTGCGATGACAGCTCCGGCTGCAAGGAGATTGTAATCTGTTACAAATTCGCCCTGCAGGCGACCTAAGGCCGAAGTTATAGGCCGTTTTGAATCCGTTGACATCAACACCAACGCCCAGAAGAAATCGTTATAAATCCATGTAGTCATCAATACGCCGAGGGATGCTAGGGCTGGGCGAAGCAATGGCAACATAACTTTCGTATAGTGAGTAAATACCGTTGCCCCATCGACCATGGCTGATTCGCTAATCTCTTTTGGAACAGTCTTCATGTAGCTCGATAACACAAATGTCGCAAAGCCCATTTGGAAAGCTACGTGAATTAAGACAACGCCCCACGGTGAGTCATAGAGAAGTCTAGGAATGCCTACGGCCTTGCCCAACGTGATGTACATCTTGAAGACTGGAATAAAGACAAGTTGTGCTGGAAGCAAGTTACCAGCAGTAAATAGTAGAAGTAGAGAAACATTCCATCTAAATGAATATCGGCTAACTACGAATGCTATGAGCGAGCCGAAAAATAGCGTTAAAAATACCGCCGGAACCGTAATCGCAAATGTATTCCAAAAATATAACGGTAGATCCATACGTGAGATTGCATCTGCGTAGTTCTGTAGATTGAGCGTCTTTGGCATTGAAAAGACACCGTGTGCTCGAACATCTTTATATGGACGAAGTGAAGTCCAAACCGTCCACACTATTGGAAAAATCCAGGCAATCGCAAAGATACCGATGAAGGCTGAGATAAAGCGATCTTTCACTTTTTGCTTATTTTTATACTTGATAGCTGCGGCTTGTAGCTCTACGTCAATGCTCATTGGACATCACTCTTAAAAGTCGTTCGCAGGTAGGCGATAATTGGTCCGATGGAGAGTACAAAGAGAATCACGGCGTAGGCCGCACCCTTCATTGAAGCGCCCTCGCCGGCGATATTTTGGAAAACTAAAGTGCCCAAAATCGGGAAGCCCGCCGATGAGCCATAAATAATGTAGACAATGTCGAAAGCGCGTAAAGATTCGATAATCGTGATGACAATAACGATTACATTGACCGGCTTCATCGCTGGAAAAATTACCTTCTTAAAGGTCTGCCACTCGGTTGCGCCATCAAGTGATGCGGCCTCGCGCAGCGCCATATCAACCGACTTTAGACCAGCTAAATAGAGCAGCATGATGTAACCGATATGTCGCCACGAGGCGATGGTTAGAATTACATAGATATTAATGTGGTAATTGCCAAAGAAAGATATTGCGTTATCTATGTCGCGTCCCAAAAGGCCGTTAACAAAGCCATCTGGGCGAAGTAAGAAGTTCCAGATAATTCCAGTTACCGCTAGTGAGAGTACAACTGGCAGGTAATAGGCGGTTTCATAAAACTTGTGTCCGCGGATCTGGCGATCGATTTGATAGGCCAAGAGGATTCCCAGTGGAGTAGCGATGCCAGCAAACCATGCCAACCAGATGATGTTGTTTTGAATTGCTTCCCAAAATGCTGGGGTATCAAAAAAGATATTTTTATAGTTAGCAAGTCCGGCAAATTTAATGCGGGAGATTGAAATACCCGACCAATATGTAAATGATAAAACAATTGTCAGAAAGGCTGGGACCCATACAAGTAACAGGTGGAAGAAGAGTGGAACTCCTACGAAGGCACTGAGTGTCGTGCGATCGGCCCTAGAAAAAGCTCGACGGCGATGGGCTTTTTTACTGCCCGTCGCCGTCGAGTTCATCCGTTAAACCTATCTCCTAGTTAGTTATTTTTGCGAATTGAAATTGCAATTAATAACTATGCAAGAGGAGGTAGAGCATCCCATTGTGCTTGGAGGCTATCAACAATCTTGTTAACATCCTTAGGGTTCTTAAACCATGACTGGATTGCTGGTCCAACTACTGGGCCGGCAAAGTCAGGGCGAGTATCGCGGTCAAGGAACTGAGTGATGTATTTAGCCTCATCCATAACTGCCATCTGCTCTTTCTGGAAGGCATCGTAAGTCGATGTGTCCTGCCCATTGTTTGCAGATGTCATTGGGATTAAGGCTCCATTTGCATCCTTGGCAGCAAGAGTGGCATTTACGCCCTCCATGTCGCCAGCAAATTTTAGGAAGTCTGATCCGCCAGAGTTATTTGTTCCATTTGCAGCAACGCACCAACCATCGATAGGTGCATCGACAGTATCGCGACCGTGCTCTGGATTGATTTCTGGGAATGGAATGATTGAAAGATCATCGTAGTCAGCCTGTGACTGCTCTTTAAAGTTTCCGCCGAACCATGAACCCATAAGCATTGATCCAGCCTTCTTCTGTAGAAGGAGCTGCATAGCGCCATCCCACTCGAGATCTAGAACGTTTGGATTCATGTAAGGAATTAGCTGTGCCCAGTGTGTAAATACATCGAGCACCTTTGCATCGGTCCACTTTTCGCGGCCGGCTAATAGATCTACGTGGAACTGGTATCCATTGATGCGTGCATTGAGAATATCGAATGTTCCCATTGCTTCCCAGCCGCCTTTATCGCCAGCTGCAAATCCAACAAGACCTTTCTTCTTCATGCCATCTAACATCTTGAGGAACTCGTCCCAATTAGTCACTGTGTCAGCGCTGAGGCCGAGATCTTTAAACATTGACTTACGGAAGTGCATACCCCATGGGTACCAAGACTTTGGTACAAAGTACTGCTTACCATCTAGACCAGTCGATGCAATCTTGTAGCTATCTGCATACTGATCACCAATTGCGCCCCACACGTCTGTGAGATCTGCAAGCAAACCCTGCTCTGCGAAGAACTGCATGCGATATCCAGCCATCCACTCAAAAGTATCGTCGGGAGTTCCCTGTAAATACTGTGAGAGGTTGTTCTGGAATGCATTTGACTCAGTTGCATTGTATTTAACTTCGTTCTTTGTCTTTGCTGTGTACGCAGCAATGAGCGCTTTGTTCTGAGCTGTTGGGCCCGCATCAACGCTACGAGCACCGTATGCAAGTGGACCTGTTGCCTTAGATCCGCAACCTGCAAGGAGAGATCCTCCAGCTGCTAATCCAAGTCCGCCGACGGCAGCACCTTTAAGTACTGAGCGACGGGAAATGCCATTTGTAACTTCTGACATGAAAGTTCCTATTCTCTAGAGGTGAGACTTTCGAAAGGTCAACAGGTCATGAAGGGGACACAACCTGGTAACTCGCTTAAATCTAGGGGTGCGGCGTACTGGGCGGTAGGGATTTGGGGTAACGAATTGGTTACTTTTACGCAGGGTTTTTGCAGATAAGTGGCAGCCCTTGTTATCACGCCGTGGCAAGAGCAGTATTGGTGGGGCTTCCCCAATAGAGCCAAGGAGGATTATATGAAGATCGCCTCTCTCATCACTGGCAAGCGGGTGGCAACTATTTCATCGAGTGCCACACTCCATGATCTAGTCAATGCCCTTAGAGATCATCATGTGGGCGCACTTGTTGTCTCACCCGATGGTAAAAAAATTGATGGCATTGTTTCAGAGCGCGATGTCGTACGCGCTATGCCAAGTAAGTTAGATGGCCTTGCAAATATGCGAGTGGGTGATTTAATGACGCGCGAAGTAATAACATGTTCGCCGAACTCCACAGTGGCAGAGTTAATGACCATGATGACGGAGCGACGTATTCGCCACGTGCCCGTCATCGATGAAACAGGCAACTTAGTTTCGATAGTTTCAATCGGTGATGTAGTAAAAGCGCACATCAGTGATTTAGATACCGAACGAAAAGCACTAAGCGATTACGTTAACTCCTAAAGAATCTACGCCGCACTCTCTTCGCGGGCCGCTACTTCAATCGCAGTTGGGCGTCCAGCTCTGCGCTTGCGTGAGATAACACGACCATCCTCAAAGAGTTCGCCTCCCCAAACTCCGGCAGGCTCTTTCCGAGATATGGCTCCCTCTAAACATTGCGTGCGCACAGGACAACCACCACAGAGTGATTTAGCTTCGGCAACAGTGAACTCATCCTCAGCAAAATACATCTCGGGATCTGCACTGTGACATGGCAGATTAAATGAGGAGCCATCGCTATATGTTCCTGTTACGGAATTCAAACCGATCTTCTCATCTGCCCAGCCTGGTACTAATAGTTCGCTGAAGAGAACGCTCATCGTTCTCACCTCATCTCTTGTTAGGTAGTGCTCCGGTTGTTCCTAGTTTTTTTGGGTAATGAAAAAGGGCCCGAATCCTTTGTGGATTCGAGGCCCTTGGCTTCTTGTTCTAGTTCGATTTTCTATCGAGTAGAACCCCAAGTGGCCTCGTATCCGGCGTAAAAAGCTGCGTAAAAGGCAGGCTTAGTCGCATGGAGTGAGGCGCGCTTATTGGTATGGGTAGAGGAGATCGCGGCAGAGCGCAGTGCGCCTGTCGTTACGAATGATGCGCTAGACATATTCGAGCCCTCCTCTTCCTCCCCATCTGACCAAGAGATGGTGGAGCGCTAAGGGTAAAGCATCACTTGAGGCCCGTGCAACCTAATTAACCACGCCCGAAGCCGCCTCATCCCCTGCGCTTGTTAGGTCATTGACTGGTCAACCCCTACTATTACGGGCTTCGAGTTGAGGGCTAGCACTCATTGGACCCTCAACCACTCTCGATATGGGGTAGTTCGTGAGATTGAAATTTCTCGCCTTTGCGATCGCGGTGGCCGCGTTAATCGCCTATCCCCTCAGCCCTTCGCAGGCGGCAACGGCTCAAGAGCAGTGCCCACGATTTAACTTCGCCGACCTCTTTGTTGCCGACTACACAACTGGCAGCCATTGGGATAACGGTGGCGGAAATCTGCAGATCACATGGTCGGCCAAGGAGAGCAGAATCTATGATGAAGAGGCGGTGCGCCCCTTCACTGATACAGAGTTAGGGTGGATTAGAACAGCTTTCCAAAGTTGGGATCTGGCATTAAACACAGTCTCATTTGTAGAGGTTGAAGCCAACGCCTATCCCGAAATTGTTATCGGATATGTTCCATTAAAGCATTCAGCAATACAGCCCAATGCAATTGGTTTCTGGAATGCATGGATTGCTAATAATTTTCGATATCACGCATCTATTAAACTCAAAGCCTCAGAGCTCTCATGGTTTGGTAAAGGAGATCAATTCACTCATACCGTCCAACATGAGTTAGGAAATGTCCTTGGTCTTGGCGATTTAAATCCAACGCCGACCCTAGAGAGTGTTTTTGAAGATCCTTGGCAGCCACCGTATGGAAGAAGCCAGTTAGGCAACGTTGATATCGCAATGATGCGTCAGTTGTACAACGAATCAACATGTACATCGACTTTTACATCGCCGACCTCTTTGTCAAACTCCTTAACCCGTCACAAGTCCAGCTTCAACAAGAAAACGTGATGGTTTGCCACGATAGCTTAAATGTAAATCTACTTTTGCCCGCGTAATTCCAACATAGAACAGGCGTCGCTCTTCATCAATTGATGCTTGATCATTACTAGTCGCTGAGTTCTCCAACGGAAGTAATCCCTCGCTAACTCCCATCAAAAACACACGCTCCCACTCAAGGCCTTTGGCTGCGTGAAGTGTTGCAAGCGTAGTTACAGGCATAGTTGGTGGATTGTTTTGTTGAACCCGATCCTCGAGTTCGCGTAAATAGGTACGCAGGTTCTTTGGCGTAAAACCACTGTCACTATCTAATTCGCGGGCCAAGTGCATTAGGGCAGCGATTCCATCAATGTGGGCACCCGTTAAGAAGGGTTGAGCTAAATTTCGGAGCTCATCGAGCCATGAGACGCCTTCTGTTGGGATTACCGATGCGTTGCGAACCAGTTTTAAAAACTCACGAACATCGGGACGATCGAAGAAACGATCACTATTGCGCATTTGATATGGAAGTTTTGCGGCATTCATTGCGCGCTCAAGGGCGTTTAGTTGGCTATTAGTACGTGCAAGCACCGCAATCTCTTGGGCCTGTGTGCCTTGGCTCAATAACTCTTTAATCCAATCGACTATCCCCGCTATTTCCGATGCCTCATCTTTAAAGGCATCTACTGAGGGTTTTTCGCCATGATCGTTGAGAGCGACAAGCTCTTGGCCCATCTGCGCTTTACGTAAAATGCTATTGGCCGTGAAGATGATCTCTGGTGTAGAGCGATATCCCGTCGTTAAACGTACAACTTCAGCTTCAGGAAAACGTTGGGTAAATGAGTTGAGGAAAATAGGAGTCGCACCAGCAAATGAGTAAATAGTTTGAGCAGGATCTCCCACTACACAAATCTCTTGGCGTGATCCTAGCCAGGCATTGATTAAACGTTGTTGAAGCGGTGAGATATCTTGGTACTCGTCAACGGTAAAGAATCGATATTGATCCTGTACGCGTTCGCGAACTTCACGCTCTTGCTCAATCATCGCTGTAGTTAAAAGTAGTACATCTTCAAAATCCATCGCTCGTTCTTGATGTTTGACAGATTCGTAGGCGGTATAAACTTTGGCAATCTGCTCGGCGTTAATACGAGGCTTAACGGGGCGTTTGCCGAGTTCAGAGAGGTAATCAGTAGGTGCAACTTGCGAGACTTTTGCCCACTCGATCTCCGATGCAATATCGCGGATGAGGTCTCTGGATGTAATCGAGAGTTCACTAGTTAACTCGGCACGCTTAATCGCCTCGGTAATAAAGCTCGTCTTGGTTGTAATCAGATCAGGTGTGCGCCCACCAAATACCTGTGGCCAGAAAAAATTAAGCTGTTTGAGGGCTGCTGCGTGAATCGTGCGCGCGGCAACGGCGGGTACACCCAATGAGCGAAGTCGCATACGCATTTCACCCGCAGCTCGCGCGGTGAAGGTCAGTGCTAATACTTTGTGCGGATCCATAACGCCGATCGCTGCGCCATAGGCGATGCGATGGGTTAAAGCGCGGGTTTTTCCCGTGCCAGCTCCGGCGATAACGCAGACTGGACCACGGCTAGCTAAGGCAACTGCGCGCTGTTCGTTATCTAAAGCTTCAAGGATCTCCTCAGCGCGAAGCTCGTTGTTCACGGTCTCCACGACTCACCGCCAATTAAATCTGCCGGAACATATCCTGGCTGCTCTGTGTACCAACCCGAAATCATCGCGCGCGCAACTGAAATTGCTGGAGGAAGAAGTAGTTCACTAGATGCAACTGCCGCTTTCATCTCATCACGGGTAAACCATTGGATCTGGGTTATTTCTACGCCATCGGCCTTGGCGCTCTCTGGATGATCGGTGATCGCCGAAAATGCAATCATGATCGATGCTGGAAAGGGCCAGGCCTGCGATTTCAGATAATTAATATCGTTACAGTAAACGCCCGCCTCTTCAAAGACTTCACGCGATACGCACTCTTCGAATGATTCACCCGGCTCAACAAATCCAGCAAAGGTAGAAAAACGTTTCTCGGGCCATATCGGTTGATGACCGAGCAGAATTCGATCCGCGGCATCTTTTACTAAAACTATAACCGCTGGATCTGTACGTGGATGATGTTGTGATGAATCGGCAACACAGACCCGGACGCTTCCACCTAAATCACTAATTGTTTCTGCGCCACATCGTGAACATCGCGGATGTGTTGTGTGCCAGTTGCTCAGACCAACTGCATGCATCGCCAGTGTTAAATCCACTTCGCTCAACTCAGAACCTACTGCTCTTAGCGTTCTAAAACCATCAAACTTAACCGCCTCATCAGCCGGTTCATTAATCCATGATGTGTGCCAGGCAAAATATGCCTGACCGCCATCACGTGCTAAACCTAAAAAATATCGCTCACCGAGTTCAAAGGATGCGGCGAGAAACTCAACGCTTTCTGCATTTAAAAAACGTAGCTCTCCATCATTGGCGCCTATGTGGCCATCTATTACCGGCAGAATCTGGGCAGATTGCCAGAGCAGGGCCAACGTAGCCGCATCGGTTCGTGTGTCACTTGCTCGATCGATGGGTGATAGTGATTGGTTTCGGGCGCTCATGGAGGTGTCAGACTACTAGCATCGCCTCATGCGCATAACATCATGGAATCTCCTGCACGGTGAAGTAATGCCTCCTGATAAAGAGGCCGATAAAACCGCAGTATTAGCAGCTGAAATTGCGCATTTGCGAAGCGATGTTATTGGCCTCCAAGAAGTTGATTATTTTCTTGCGCGATCTGGAAACCATAACCAAGTCGGAAATATTGCTACGACCATGGGCGCCAAAGATTGGGCCTTCGCACCTTCCCTGATGGGCTCACCCGATGAGGATTGGCGCAATCCGGGAGATAGTGATGAGTTAATTGTTAATGATGCTAGCCAGATATCACTTCCAGGATATGGGATTGGAATTGTTTCAAAAATTCCAGTCACATCGTGGCACCGTCTAAATCTAAAGGGCTCGCCTATCGGCGTATTTATGGCCTTTCCAGTTGATGGAAAGTTAAAGCGCTTTTATGTTCGCGATCACCCGCGAAGTGCACTTGCTGCTAAATTGGACAACGGCTGGTTAATTATAAATACACATCTCTCTTTTGTCCCCTTCTTTAATTTCATGCAGCTATACAAGATTAAGAAATGGGCAAATACTCTAGGTGTAGAAGATCAGGCCAAGATAATTCTCATGGGAGATCTCAACATTCCATTTCTCGCATTCGTACGTGGATTTAAATGGAACTCACTAGCCACTCAACGTACATTCCCAAGTTGGTACCCAAAAGTGCAGATAGATTTCATGCTCTCTCAGAAGTTAAGAGCTAGCGATGTGCAACATATTCAATATCCCCACTCGGGAATGAGCGACCACTTGCCTTTGCAGATTGAGGTTGATTAAGCCTGTTCTTGAATACTTTGAATGAGGGCGATCAGCCCCGCTCCATCGAGCAAATCGGCTGGGCGATCGGTAATCGACGTTGGAACATAGTGAAAAGCCGCACTCACTCTCGAAATATCTACTCCCGATAGCTTGGCCCAGGCCAATCGATACATTGCCAACTGAACCGCCGCCGAGGCACCTAACGCTTTAGATCCGGTCTTCCAGTCAACGACTTCAAATCCATTCTCGGTTGCATAGACGGCATCGATGCGACCCCTAATTAATACGCCTGCGATAGTAGTTTCGAAGGGGACTTCAACTCTTACTGGGCTCCGTGCAGCAAAGCTACTTGAGAGCCAAGCCCTCTTTAGCTCCTCTAATGTGGAGTCGTCATCGAGCGGATCTAAGTAATCTAGATACTCATCTCCAAATAGTGTTCCTGCATCAGTGAACTCTCGCTCAACCCATAAGTGAAATGCCGTACCGCGGCGAGAGTATTGATCCTGCCCCCGTGGCATAGGACGACGAATATTTAAGGCCAACTCTTGTGGGTCACTGTGGAGTGCAACAAGTGCCGATGTCGATAACCTCGGAGGTAGTGGTACCTGTATCGATCCATGTGCACGGTTGTGCACTTCGTTTATGAGTGCTTGAGCATCATCGATCCATGATTGCATCTGGATATCGCTAACATCTTCCAAAGTATGAATCTGGCTCTGATTTACTAATTCAACCCCTGCATCAAATGCGCTGCGACGTTGGCCTAAAGGATCAAATGGCCATGTGGCAGTAACAGGGTTTTCTAATGTTGGGTTCTTAGCACCGTCCTCGGGTGCAGGATGATCGGAGATCAGTTGACCACCTAGTGCGCTTGCCACCTCTGCAATCAGAAAGAAGATCTCACTCGGCTTGACAGCTTTACTTCCGTCGCGCCAATGCGAAGTTGTGCAGATCAAATGCGACTTTGCGCGAGTAACTGCGACATATGCAAGACGCATCTCCTCGCGCATTTTTATATTTAAAACACACTCCTTGGCAAAATCCTCAATGACCTTTGACGCTTCACTATTTTTAGTTACACCTGCTAATGAAAATACTGGCAACTCATCGCAATCTCCCCGCAAGGAGAATGGAATATGTTTTTCATTCTTAATCCAGTTATCGGGATCAGAGGTGTTGTTCCCTGGAAAAGTTCCTTCGGCCAAGCCGGGAACTGAAACTACGTCCCACTCGGCGCCTTTGGCCATGTGAACCGTCAAAATCTGCACTACATCACTGCGAATCTCTGGGGCACCGGCTTTAAGACCACCCTCGGCATCGGCGGCAACATCGAGCCAATCTAAGAAGGCAGTTACCGTTCCACCGCTGCGTTCAAACTTTGATGCCTCATCCAAAAAGCGATCTAAGTGACGACGACCAGTCTGCGATGCATCACGCAGAGTTATCTCGCTCTCAAGATTTAGATAGCTTTCAATCTCACTAATGAGATCGCTAATCTGTCCACCAGCACGAGATCGTAGGCGTCGCAAATCACCCGCAAAGTGCACAAGTCGTTGATAACCAATATCGGTAAAACCGCTCTTCTTTGCGCTGTGAATCTCATCCAAGGCATCGATAATCGATCCGGTAAATTGATCATCGGCCTCAAGTTGATCGGGATTGCCTGCAGCAATCTTCTTTATGAAACTCTTAGAGTCTGAGTGCAATGCCTTTGCGCGCGCACGACTAAAGGCGCCCAGGGCGGCAATATCTCTTGCACCTAAATTAATCCGTGGTCCAGTTAAGTGGCGCATTAGTGCTGCCCCGGCATCAGGGTTGGTGATAACTTTTAATATTGAGACTACATCGGCGACCTCGGGCACATGGATCAACCCACCAATTCCGATAACCTCAACTGGCAGAGCCATTTCACGCAGTGCATTTTCGATTGCAGTAATCTGTGAACGCTTTCGCACTAATACGGCCGCGGTCTTACCTGAAGTTGGACTCCAGTTCTTGTTTATATACTCAGCGATCGCTTGCGCCTCTGCACCTACACTCTCAAAGACTCCATATGCGATTTCGCCTTTGCCGGCATTTGGACGTGCCTCCAACTCGACGACCTGCTGGCCGCCGGCCAATTTAATCTCATCACTGATGCGGTTGGCCGCGGCCAAAATCATTACATCGTTTCTAAATGTGGTCGGCAGCGTAAATTCTGCTGCTCCACTTTGATTACTGAGTTTTGGAAAGTACGCTCCAAAAGATCCCATAGTGCCGGCCGAGGCGCCGCGCCAGGTGTAGATAGCTTGTGATGGATCACCCACGGCCATTACCGGATGGCCACCACCAAAGAGAGAGGACAACATGCGCACTTGGGACTGCGATGTATCTTGGTACTCATCGAGTAAGACAACTCTATATTTTCCGCGCTCTAGCGTTGCAACATCCTCAAAGTTTTCTGCAATATCGGCCGCCAATGACATTTGATCATCGAAAGAAAACTCCCCGGCAGCCTTTCGTCGCTGCATAAAGGAATCAACCATTGGCAAAAGTGAGTTGCGCTGCAGCATTGCACGCTCTACTGCGCGAACTTCGGCATTACGAGCACCTGCAAGCGGCGCTAGAGCTTGAACGATCTCAAGGCCGATCTCTTCAATATCTGATGCCTTGACTTGATGTTCGAGCATTAACTTTGATAGACCAAGAACATCCTTGATGACAGTACTGACTGCGCTCTCATTGCGATATGAGTCATCGGACCAGTTACGAACAACATCCGATGCAATTTGCCAGATAGCCGCCTCGCCGAGAGGCTCTGCATCGGCATCGATTCCATAACGGATTGCATGTTCGCTCAAAAGCTTTCCTGCATATGAGTGATACGTAGTTACCGAAGTGGTTGCCGACGTGATGTGCTTAAAATCCGGGAGCGCAGCGAGTTGACGCAGGCGCTTGCGCACTCGAACCGAGAGCTCTCCGGCGGCTTTGCGCGTGAAGGTCAGACCTAGAATTTGATCAGGGGTAAGAAAACCATTTGCTACTAAATAGAGAACGCGATTGCTCATCGTCTCGGTCTTGCCAGAGCCGGCGCCGGCAATAACAACGGCAGGTTCAAGGGCGCTACTGATAATTGCCGACTGATGTTTTGTGATTGGCTTTATCGATGCACCGAATACGGGGTGTGCCTGGAGCTTGGCGATGATCTCTTCGGGTGAGAATTGAGCGTGGATACTCATGAAATCACCGTCCTGCCATCGCTTTGAACGGGGCAGGATTTACGGACTGGGCAGCCTTTACAGCGGGCATTAATAGTGGCCAAGAAGGTTGCCGATCCCATGCCTTCACCGATTTCATTAAGTGTTGCCTTAACTTCCTCTACATCGATTGCATACTGTGGGCGAAGTGATGGCTTCACCGCATCGGTACCTAAATAGACGAGTTCGGCACCAGCGCTGTGTCTTCCATGAGTGAAGCCGCCCTCTACGATTCCAACTTGATAGCTGGCTAACTGTAAATTCTCTTTAGCATCCTTGACGCTTATGGCCGTAGCTCCTGTTTTGAAATCTACGATAAAGAGTGAACCATCGGCCTCGATCTCTAAACGATCAACGCTTCCCTTAATACGCGCACGTCCCAGAGTTACATCAAAACGAATCTCAGCATCGATGACGGTACGCGTTGAGTTGTTGTGATAGGCAACGAATTTTTCAAGCATGGTTACGGCGCTCTCCAAATTCGATGCACTGACCCAACCCGACTCGGGATCTATTAACTTCCACGAGCTGCGAAGATTCGAGATGAGATCCTCCTTTGTGGTCCCAGGCTCTTGCACCATCTTGGCCGCGAAAGCGTGAATGGCTGAACCTAAAACCTGCGCAGTGCTATCTCCGTTTGTTCCACCATTGTTTTGTAGGAACCACTTGACTCCACACTCTTGAAATGTTTCAGCCCCACTCGGTGAGACGACAACTTCTTTATCGGCATCGATTACTGGTGCATCGCAGCTTATGGGAAGTGAGCCCACCCAACTCTCGGGGTTGGCCAAATAGACTCCCTCATTGCTTAAAACCTTTAAAAGTGAGGCGGCCTGCGCGGCTTTTTCACCATGCAGTTGACTGCGCAGTTCGGCTACTAAGGCCGGTGCAGTAATCGGACGAGGTACCTCGGTGATGCGCCCTTCATCACTTTGATCTTTAGTGAGCATTTGCTCAATAGCTTCAAAGAACTGTGAAGGCTCTTCATCTTCACGCTGAACTGCAGTGATGAAAAGTGAGTGTTGCGCACGGGTTAGCGCCACGTGAAAGAGGCGTTGCTCATCTTGTAAGAGTCCGCTCGCCGCAATTACATCGAGTTGATCGCGGGCAATGTCGGGATTACGTTGACGTTCAACAAGGCGTTCAGCACCGAGTAACGATGAGCGCTGTTTTAAGTTAGGCCAGGTTCCCTCTTGCAAACCTGCAATCGCAACGAGCTGCCACTGGCGCCCCTTAGCGCTGTGCACGGTAAGAATCTCAACGAGCTCTGGGCGAACACCCTTTGCAGTAATGACATCTCCGACAATATCTTCGGTTGCAATTTCGGCGATAAAGGCCGCTGGGCCCGATGATGGAAAGCGCTCGGAAAATCTTGCCGCGCTTTCAAATAACTGCATCATCGCATCTAAGTCACGATCTGCTGCAGCGCCTCGAACGCCGGTACGAAGTGATTGAGTGCGCCAAGCAGCCGCTAACTTTTGACCATCACTAGCCACTGCGTTATCCCAAATGGCCCACAATAAATCATCGGCCAGGGCAGATTTATTGCGCACAACTGCTCGAGCTTTTTCTAGTAATAGATGCAGGCGTTTTACAGGCTCTGCTCCCTCGATAGGGATTTCACCATCATTGATGGCATCGAGCAGCATCTGTGTACCTGAGCGAAGATCACCATCGCCACGAACTGCGATCATGGCTCGGCGAATTCGACGAAGTGAGATTGAATCTGCGCCACCGAACTCACTCATCAATAATCTTTCAGCTGTATCTAAATTCAGTGGTTGAATTTTCAACGCAACGCGGGCAAGTAATAAAAATGGTGCAACTGCGGGGCTGCCCGCTAAGGCTTGGAGCTCGCTAGCAACTGGTATCCCAACGTAGGAAAATGCTCGTCGTAGCGCCGATGCGCTCAGACCTGGATTGCGAAGTACGACGGCCATGTCGCTATAGGAAATGCCCTCACGAAGATGTGCACTACGGAATTGATGGGCGATAAAGGCCGCCTCTTCAGCCCCTGATCTAAAGCGATGGACGGCGACCTGCCCGCTATTTTCATTGCCACAGCTGCGTTTTCTAGTCGTTGGCGCACCTCTAAGGCCCTGCACATAGGCGTTACCAACTTCAACAATGGCACTACCACTTCGATAAACGGTAGATAGAACAATCTCATTAGCTCGGTAGGGATCGAGTGCAGCCGATAAGCCATCGGGATCGGCGCCGCGAAAACGACCCACTGCGCTATCGGCATCGGCGCAGATGACTACATCGCTACCAGCTAATACTGCAAGCAGAGCGCGTTGTGCAGGATCACTCTCCTGAAACTCATCGACCATGATTGTTGTAAATCGTGCGCGCAGTTTCACTAAGAGATCGGGATTATTGTGCAGATGCAATGTCGCCCGTGAGACGAGCTCGGATGGATCGATACGCATCTTGGCATCGCGGGCACCGATCTCACGCATCACCATCGAGTTTAAATATCGTTGCCAGAACTTAGCGGCTGGAAACCAGTACTTTTCACCCTCGATGAGACTGAGCTTCTCTAACATCGATGGAGTAATTCCGCGTTCAGATGCACGCAAAATCAAATCGCGCAGCTCTCGCGCAAAACCATTGGTAGTTAGTGCCGCATGTAAATCCGCGGGCCACTCCTTATAGCCATCTTCGATATCGCCTTTAAGAAGCTCCTTGATATAACTCTCCTGCTCGGGACCGCTCAATAAAATCGGTTCAGGATCCTCTTTGGCAGCTTTCATCTTTAAAATTGAAAAAGCTAGCGAGTGAAATGTTCGGGCCAAGGGTTCAAACATTGTTGTAGTTGTTCGTAGTGCAATTGCATCGCGAAGCTCGGATGCTCGCTCTCGTCCAAAGGTCAGCAGCAAAATCGAGTCGGGATTTGCCCCATCGTTAATGCGCTCGAGCGCGGCCTCAACAAGAATCGCGGTCTTGCCGGTTCCTGGTCCGCCTTGAATTACTAATGGCGATCCACGATGTGCGATTGCCGCGCTTTGATCGGCTGAAAATTTAAGATCAGTATTCTTTCTGGCACCGCGCACAAGGGTAAATTTCGCTGTACTCACAGCGCTAATTCAACCCTAAAGGGGTGACAAAACAGCCTTAAACGTTGAGGTTGGCCTTCTTGGCGCGTGCAGTTGTGCGGGCGCGCTCGTCACCATCAAGGACAACCTTGCGGATACGAACAACGGCCGGTGTAACTTCAACGCACTCATCTTCGCGGCAGAACTCGAGAGCACCCTCCATGTTGAGCTTCTTAGGCGGAATCAAACGCTCTGATTCATCGGTACCTGAAGCACGCATGTTGGTAAGCTTCTTTTCGCGAACACAGTTAACATCCATGTCATCGCTACGTGAGTTCTCGCCAATAACCATACCTTCGTAGACTTCATCTCCAGGCTCGACGAAGATGCTTCCTCGATCTTGCGTTCCATAGAGTGCATACGATGTAACAGTTCCCATGCGATCTGAAACTAGCGATCCTGTTCCACGCGTGCGTATATCGCCGTGCCAGGCTTCATAACCATCAAAGACGTGGTGCAATAAACCAGTTCCGCGAGTTTCAGTTAAGAACTCAGTTCTAAAACCAATAAGTCCACGAGATGGAACACGGTAATCAAGGCGAATCCAACCAGTGCCGTGGTTAACCATCTGCTCCATGCGACCCTTACGTAGGGCCATCAACTGAGTTAGAACACCGAGATACTCCTCAGGTGCATCGATTGTTAAACGCTCCATCGGTTCATGAACCTTGCCATCGATCTTCTTAATAACAACCTGTGGCTTACCAACGGTTAATTCAAAGCCTTCGCGCTTCATAATTTCAACGAGCACGGCAAGCTGAAGCTCTCCGCGTCCCTGAACCTCCCATGTATCTGGACGCTCGGTATTTAATACGCGCAATGAGACGTTACCAACGAGCTCAGCATCTAAACGGCCCTTGACTTGACGCGCAGTGAGGAGTTTTCCACTCTTTCCAGCCAGCGGAGATGTATTAATACCGATAGTCATCGAAATCGATGGCTCGTCAACGATGATCAACGGCAAGGCATGAGGATCTTCATTGTCGGCCAGAGTTTCACCAAGAGTAATTGTTTCGATACCAGCAACGGCGATGATGTCACCTGGGTGGGCCTCAAGGGTAGGTACGCGCTCTAGAGCTTCAGTAATGAGTAGCTCTGAAATCTTTACGCGTTCCATCGTTCCATCGGTCTTAATCCATGTGACGCTCTGACCTTTTTTAATAACGCCTTCGCGAACACGGCATAGAGCTAAACGGCCAAGGAATGGTGAAGAGTCAAGGTTAGTAACGTGCGCTTGCAACGGTGCACCCTCGTGATACTCGGGAGCTGGAATCGCAGAGAAGATGGTGTCGAATAAAACATCGAGGTTTTCTTCCTCTGGCATTCCGCCATCGGCTGGACGTGTTAACGATGCACGACCTGCTTTTGCAGATGCATAAACGACTGGGAACTCAATCTGTGATTCATTAGCATCTAAATCTAAAAACAGTTCGTAGGTCTCATCGACAACTTCGGCGATACGTGAATCTGAACGATCTACCTTATTGATGAGCAAGATAACTGGAAGGTTCTTCTCCAAAGCTTTACGCAAAACGAAACGAGTCTGGGGCAATGGGCCTTCAGATGCATCCACTAGCAAGATAACGCCATCGACCATTTCAAGGCCGCGCTCTACTTCGCCACCAAAATCAGCGTGGCCCGGAGTATCAATAATGTTGACGATCGTGTCTCCGCGCTTAACCGCAGTGTTTTTTGCAAGGATCGTAATTCCCTTTTCGCGCTCAAGATCCATTGAATCCATCATGCGCTCTTGGCCTTCGCCCTGCTTCTTATAGGCGGCAAATGCACCCGACTGCCACAACATCGCATCGACGAGAGTTGTTTTACCGTGGTCAACGTGAGCGATGATGGCGACGTTACGAAGGTTCTCGCGCTTTTTAACGGGCAGGTTCTTGAGATGCTCTTGGGTCTTGGCCACGAAAACTACTTTCCTTAGGAAGCCAGCCGCTATAAGGCCTTGCCTCTATCCAACGATTTGGGTATTGCTGAGGTCAATGAATCGACCGCACATGGGTAATCGTACCTTTAGCCGTGGATATGGCGAAATCAGAGCGCTATATCGCCTCTAAATTATGAGTTTAACGCCAACCTCGCCGTTTGGATCGCGTTCTTGAGCACCTGCTCAGCCATTTGAGTTGAATTCGTCAACGTAAGTCGGGCAAGGTTTGTGTCGTTGACATATTTTGTAAGTGCCGTCTGCGCTGAATTTGTAAACGCCAGATTCGCTAAACGCACTGCCACCTTATTGGCATCTTTGGCGCTCTTCTTTTGCACATTAGTTGAGGCGGCATTAACCAATACGGCGTTCATGGTGTTCTTAGCATTTGTAAGAGCTAAGTTGAGGGCTGTTCGCAATGGCGCAAGGGAAGTCTCGCACTGAGAATTGGCAACGATCATAAAGTTGTTATATGTCGTCGTAGCCGTTGTGATGTTCGTGTTATAGGTATTTAGCGCAGTTGTAAGAATGGCTAAGGCGTTTTGTGCAGGTACACCGCTCTTAGAGCGAAGGGATTTCTGAACTCGCTGGGCATCGCGCACGACAGTTGCAAACTTTGGTGCAGAAGAGTCGCTATCTTCAGATTTCTTCTTGGCCATTGGGTTGGACACACCCTCTTGCCCGTTTTTTATTACACCTTTGGCGCATGAACTCATTGCACCCTCAATTTGGTTCTCATTCATGCTCGAGTTTTCACTATCTGCATGCGCACTTATAGAGACCGGAATTGTTGAGATTAATACACTCAATACAACCGTTGCTAACTTACCTGTAGTGCGCATGTACTGCTCCTTTATAGTGAACTGCCTGGGGCAATTCTACGAGCCCATAGCGGTGCACTCCTGCCAAAAACCTTGCGAATAGCTTGTGAATACGCCATTGGGGTTAATGCCAGCCTAAAGAGCATTCTGGCAGCGGGTCAAAATGCACGAATTCCAACGGTGCTTACGCCGTAAACGCTGTTTTTATTTCTATAACTCTGATCGCCGTAATAGAGAGACTGAATACCTGCGATATGTAGCATAGGTTGAAGTAACTTGTATTGGACAAAAAATCAACAGCACTTTCTAATTGCTCTTCTAGTAAATCTCTATTGAGTTCTTAAAGTAATGCCTAGCCCAACAAGAACTGTTCGATTTTGAGAATTACCCAGCCTATGACCCAAAAAATTCCTGTGACCACACCAAAAAGGAGCAACCGTGCAGGTAAACCTTTTACATATTCCCGAAAAGACTTGGGGTCACTGAAAAGTACAAAATAAGAGGCTGCCAACCAGAAGAAACCAACAAAAAGAAGGAAGGAGCCTCCGCCACCTGCGCACCCAGTTCGTCCGCAATCATCCCACATGACAAATATCCAATGACTAGGTTAGTTTTTTAATTAATTCAGAAAATTTTGGCCGTTCATCGTTCGATATTGTTACTAAGCCTTTGCCGGTAATCAAATGAAGTGATTCATCCTTTAATTCTTTAAGCACGCTAGTAATAACTAAATCTGATCCGTCGTGAAAGTCACTCCACACAGGCACAACAGTCCACTCTCCTGAAATATCTTGGAGGTCAAAAGCCGCGAGTCTCTCAAAAGTCGGAATCTCGGACTTCCACTCATCCACACCAACTTCAATGCGTCCAATCGCCCAAAGGTCAGGATCGCCGCGAAAGAGTGTCAGTTCCTCTGTGCGCTCTTTTAAATTCATGAATTCTTCTCCGAAAGACATAACTTGGCCTGTGTATTTGGATGACAGTTTTTCTGTTTCTGACCACAGGTTAAAGGCTCGCTGAATTAAAATCCCTGGAAGTATTCCGCGGCATACGCTTCTACCCACAAAATATAGGAATCTCAGCGAATCCTGAGTCAGTCCCCAAATTCTGTATGAATCCAAACGAGATTCTTCCGTTCCCCATCCTTGATTGGCTTTCATGTAGTTCTCTTCAGAGACAGGAAGTTTAATTCCGGCCCTCATCCATTCGTCGTGTAAAACTAAGGATTCTTTTGTAAAACCATCATTGAATTTACTATCAAAATACATTTGTAAGAATTTTTCATGGTCTTCTGGCTTATTGAAAGAAATCTCTGCTTTGTGCCAGTAACAAAATGGGAACTCTGAAGGTTGCGTATATTTACTCACTCTAGGAATGGCAATTTGTAGTTCAGAGCCTTTACCCCAAATATCTGGTTTACGGCTGAGTATTCCTGACCAAGGTAATGCCAGTGCAACGCGTCCTTCGTGAATGAAGAAAATTCCGTCACTGCCTACTGCTGCCATAAATGGCTTTATCGAAAATCCGAGTGGATCGCATTTGAAGACTCCGCCTGCAACAAAATCGAACTCCACATCGAAACCTAATTCGTTTCGTAATACCTGACTTGTTCTTGCGTCAACTGCCTTGCCAAATAGCCCCATTTACTTTGCCCTCAAGTCGCATCGGGACGGAATGTCCCAACAATAAAGGTAACCAACCACGCGGCGACTCCTACACCTAATATGAACATTGAATACCCGAATCCATTACGAAATATTGCGATTAGGAACGCCACAGGTGTAGCAATAAACATCGGTGTGAACATCATTCCAACCGTGCGAGGAAATAGAAAAATACCTACAACGGCGAAGATGGCAAGCGCCAGAAGGATTGGAACAATTCCAGATCCAAAAAATGAGGACCCAGATTCATCCTTTGTCCATGCAGCACCTAAATATGAGAAAAGAAATCCAATTCCTCCAATGAACCCGATCACCGTTGCCTCCTTGCTAAAAGTCCAAAATCTCGGTTTTCTTTTTATCAAATTCTTCTTGGGTCAAAATCCCTTGCTCGAGTAATCGCGCCAACTTGTCGAGTCTATCTAGAGGATCAATAGGTGTCTGAGAAGGGGCTGGTGCTGTTCCAG
Source organism: Actinomycetota bacterium (assembly GCA_009698675.1). Classification (GTDB taxonomy): domain Bacteria; phylum Actinomycetota; class Actinomycetes; order Nanopelagicales; family Nanopelagicaceae; genus Planktophila. The sequence goes on along the minus strand of WLPT01000013.1, from coordinate 23,231 downwards.
AGGCTTGAGGAATGATCGGTTTCTGATGCAACTCAATTAATGCTTTGACTGGTTTAAAGTTACTGTTGGCCGATGGCTCTACTTTAAATAGTCCATGATTGCCATTCTTTGTAATTGTTAAAAAGTATTCCACTTTTGTCGATTTCTTTCTAAAGAAAACTGCAAACGGACCCACCAATGCCATTCTCGAGAGTGTGAGTCGCTCCTTTAATTCCTCTTCCGTACCAACAGATGCGTCAATTTCATCCCATAAATAGGTAGCAAAATCTGTTTTCTTGAATGTGCCCGTCTGAAAGATTAATCCTTCGTTCTTGGCCACCAAAGTGTAAATACCGTTTTCTTTAAGTTCTGGAAGACCACCAAGATGAGTTACTACTAGAAATTGAGCCATAGCCTTAGCGTATGCCTAACATTTGCCTAACACCAGTAAGAAGTCTTCAAGAATGACCAGGAACATCTTGACACGATTCACGCTCATTTCAGGTTTTATAGGGATCTGCAGAGACGCACAGATACAGAGTGGGTCTCACTCTTAATCACCGGGTCGGGCTAAGAAAATTTGTTCTCCGTCAATTAACTGCTGATCAGGTAGCCCTTTAAGCACGTGCACTTTCGCATCTCCGACTACGACCCAGTAGTCGACACCAGAGCGCTTGACGATTGCCGTCATCTCATCGACTCCGATAAGAATTGCATCACTCGGCACGTGGAGTAAAACCTTCGCTGCACTATCTGGTATCCATTTGAAGAATTTATTAAAATGTGGAATCACACGAATCGTTGGCAACAGATTCAGACCTTGAGTGGGTGGGCTCTTGGTAAAACGAAAGTTTGGGATTTGAGAGCTGAGGACCATCGCCCCAGCGCTACACCCAGCAAGAGATGCACCACTTTGCCAATTATTTATAATTGCTGACCATACAGGTGTATCGATCAGAGTTGCAGCAAGATGGTGTGGATCTCCACCCGACATGTACATAAGCGCGCTGTTTTGAATCGCATCGACATGCTCTTGTTTAAATGCATCATCGCGAGTGTAAATAGGTAAATGAACCGAATTCACGCCGATGCGTTGGGCTTGGGCTTGACCTAGCTCTCGCCAGTAATCGAGTCGATCAGAGCTCTCACGTCCGGCGGCAGTTGGTATCTGAATATAAGTTGGCACTTTGCCGTGCACAACCGCATCATCGATTAACGATTTTTCAAAGGCGGCCATCCCGGCCAAGTATTCGCCCGAACCTACTAATGCCAGTGAACCGGTCATTTCGCAAGTCTAGGTTCAAAACCACTCATCCTCCCTCTTTAAGGTTGAGCAGATACGCTTTCCTTGTGAAAAAACCAATTACGGCGCAAAGCCTTCGAAAGACGAATCTATTAGCTGGAATTCTGCACCTCGGACAGATGATTGCGGTACTGGCTCTGAGCAATGATTTCTCATTGCCGATTACTGCAACCTATATGTCAGGTCCGCCGGGATCTACATTTGCAGCACCTGTCGTCTTATTTAATACGCCCATCGGTTTAACAGTAGCGATTTTCTTAGGGCTATCAGCCTTGGCTCATTTCGTTGTAGCAAGCCCACAGTTCTTTGGCCGCTATAGCCAAGGCATTGCTGAGCAGCGAAATTATTTCCGCTGGGTTGAATACGCTATTAGCTCCTCGGTGATGATTGTCTTAATTGCGCAAGTCACTGGTGTTGCCGAGATATCAGCGATTATCGCAATCTTTGGTGTTAATTCTTCGATGATTTTATTCGGCTGGCTACAAGAAAAATATGAGACCCCCGGAAGTGGCGGGTGGCTTCCATTTATCTTCGGTTGTATCGCAGGAATTGTGCCGTGGGTAGTCCTTTTGTTTTATGTACTTTCCATTGGTGGGGTGGGCGAAACATCAGCACCGACATTTGTCTACGGAATAGTCTTCACAATCTTTGTATTCTTTAACTCATTTGCTCTCGTGCAATGGTTGCAGTACAAAAAAGTTGGAAAGTGGAGTGATTACATCCGTGGAGAGCGCACTTACATCACGCTCTCATTGATTGCTAAATCCGCTCTTGCCTGGCAGATCTTTGCCAATACTCTTATCTCTTAAACACCTGGAAATGAAACGAACTCAATCGTTTTGAGGAAACCCTAAGTTGATTCCACCATGGCTTGGATCAAGCCATCGACTAGTTACAACTTTACCGCGGGTGAAGAAGTGAACGCCCTCGGTTCCATGGGCATGAGAGTCACCGAACAGTGAGTTTTTCCACCCACCGAATGAGTAGTAGGCCATTGGTACTGGGATTGGAACGTTAATGCCGACCATGCCGACTTCAACCTCGTTTTGATAGCGGCGGGCAGCGCCTCCATCATTAGTAAATATTGCCGTGCCGTTGCCATATTCGTGGTCGTTAACAAGAGCTAAAGCCTCATCGTATGAATTAACACGAATAACACTTAAGACTGGACCGAAAATCTCTTCCTTATAAATAGACATCTCTGGCGTGACATTATCGAAGAGGGTAGGTCCAAGCCAGAAACCATCACCGGAAATCTCGAGTGCGCGACCATCAACAACGAGTGTTGCACCGGCCTTTGCACCGGCTTCGATATATGAGGCGACTTTGTCACGATGAACCGCTGTTACAAGTGGGCCCATGTCGGCGCCTTGAGTGCCATCGCCAGTTTTAATATTTGCCATGCGAGATTTAATACGCGCAACAAGGGCGTTTGCAATCGGTTCGACGGCAACGATGGCAGAGATTGCCATGCAACGCTCTCCTGCAGAACCAAAGCCAGCGTTAATTGCGGCATCTGCGGCGAGTTCGAGATCGGCATCGGGCAAAACGACCATGTGATTTTTTGCGCCACCTAGAGCTTGAACGCGCTTGCCGGACTTTGTGCCGGTTTCATAGACATAACGAGCAATTGGTGTGGAGCCGACAAATGAAATCGACTTAATTCCTTTATGTGTAAGAAGTGCATCAACAACTTCTTTATCGCCGTGGACAACGTTGAAGACGCCATCGGGAAGGCCCGCCTCTTTCCATAACTGCGCCATAAACATTGCAGCACTTGGATCTTTTTCTGATGGCTTGACGATGACGGTATTTCCGCAGGCGATCGCAACAGGGAAGAACCACATCGGAACCATCGCTGGAAAGTTAAAGGGAGAGATAATCGCAGCCGGTCCTAAGGCTTGGCGGATTGAGTAGACATCAACGCCAGTTGAAACCTCTTCCGAGAAACCGCCCTTTAAAAGATGTGGGATTCCGCAGGCAAACTCAACGACCTCAAGACCGCGTGTTACTTCACCGGCGGCATCACTTAAAACTTTTCCATGTTCATCTGTAATCAGAGCTGCGATTTTCTCTTTGTTCTGCTGAATTAATTCGCGGAAGGCAAAAAGAACTTGAGTGCGTTTAGTCAGTGAACTATGTCGCCACGTCGAAAATGCGGCAGTTGCGGCTTCGACTGCACGGTCAACGGTGACCGCATTTCCAAAGGCGACGGTCTTGGTGACCGCGCCTGTTGCCGGGTTGTAAATATCCCCGCTGCGTTCTGGTTTTTGCGTATCTAGGGCGCCGTTGATCCAATGCGTAATCTGAGTCATAGGCTTAATCTACTTGAGAGGTTTATGATGGCGCTACTTACTTCTGAAGGTATGAGGCGAAAAGATGACTGCACCTATTAATGATCCGGCAAAACAAGCTGCAGTAAGCGCGGCAGACCATAAATATGTTTTTCACTCATGGTCGGCTCAAGGCGCTATTTCGCCGATGCCCATCGCAAGTGGCTCGGGCTCATATTTTTGGGATCATGAAGGTAAGACATATCTGGATTTCTCCTCGCAGTTAGTCTTCACAAATATCGGGCATCAACACCCAACAGTAATTAAGGCGATTCAAGCCCAGGCTGAGGTTTTAACAACGATCGCACCGCAGCATGCAAATGATGCTCGCAATGAAGCCGCACAACGCATCGTTGAGCTAGCTGGCGATGATTTTGCCAAAGTATTTTTCACAAATGGTGGCGCCGATGCGATTGAAAATGCAATCCGCATGGCACGTATGCATACTCATAAACACAAGGTCTTATCGACCTATCGCTCGTATCATGGCAACACAGGTGCTGCGATAAATGCAACTGGTGATCCGCGCAGATTCCCAAATGAGTTTGCATTTGGACACGTGCACTTCTTTGGTCCTTATCTCTATCGCACATCTTTTTGGGCACAGAGTGAAGAAGAGGAGTGCAAGCGCGCACTGGAGCATCTTGAGCAGGCGATTATCTTTGAAGGTCCAAATACAATCGCGGCAGTATTAATTGAAACCGTTCCGGGAACTGCCGGAGTATTAATGCCGCCTAAGGGATATTTGGAGGGCGTTCGCGCACTATGCGATAAGTACAAGATTCTCTGGATCGCCGATGAGGTTATGTCAGGCTTTGGTCGAACTGGAAAATGGTTTGCCTTCCAGCATGGCGCGGCCGTTCCAGATTTAATTACATTTGCTAAAGGCGTTACCTCTGGCTACATCCAACTCGGTGGCGTTGTCATTAGCGAAAACGTCTCTAAAACATTTGATGAAAAGGTATTTGCCGGTGGACTTACATATATGGGTCACCCTCTGGCATGTGCAACTGCCGTGGCAACGATCGATGTTATGAAGGATGAGAAGATGCTTGAGAACGCCACAATGATTGGTGAAAGCATCTTGGGGCCTGGATTAATTGAGTTAGCTAAGCGACACAAGGTCATCGGGGATATTCGTGGCGCAGGTGTTTTCTGGGGCGTTGACTTAGTCAGCGATCGCGCAACGCACGAACCGTTGGCACCTTATGGCGCATCAAGTCCTGCAATGAATGAGTTAGTGGCCGCATGTAAGAAGCTAGGCCTGATGCCGTTTAATAACTTCAATCGCATCCACTTGTGTCCACCATGCAATATCGCTGTTGAGGATGCCAAGCTAGGTCTTGAGTTATTGGATAAGGCGTTGGGTGAAATCGGAAAGTACTACACAGGGGCTTAAGTTTTAAACGTTGAACCTAAACTCAACGACATCGCCATCGTGCATGACGTAATCCTTGCCCTCCATGCGCACTTTTCCCTTGGCCTTTGCTTCGGCCATTGAACCCGCCGCGATTAGATCATCAAAGCTCACGATTTCAGCTTTAATAAAACCCTTTTGGAAATCGGTATGAATAACACCGGCGGCCATTGGCGCAGTGTCGCCTTTGTGAATCGTCCACGCACGAACCTCTTTTGGCCCGGCAGTTAGATACGTCTGAAGACCTAAGGTGCGAAAGCCAACGTGGGCAAGTGTTGCAAGGCCGGGCTCTTCTAATCCAATCGATTGCAAAAGTTCGAGCGCATCTTCATCGCTGAGTTCAGCGAGTTCGGCCTCGGTCTTTGCATCGAGGAAGATCGCCTCTGCCGGTGCAACAAGGGCCGCTAATTTCATGCGTAAATCATTATCGTTTAACTCGGCGGCATCGACGTTAAAGACATAGAGAAAGGGTTTAGCGGTTAATAAATGTAGCTCGGCGACAAGTGATAGATCGACCTTACTGCTAGATAGAGGTTTGCCCGAGTTAAGAACGGCCTCGGCCTCTTTGGCTGCATCGACTACATGTTGACGCTCTTTATTAACACGCGCCTCTTTTTCAAGACGTGGAATCGCTTTTTCAATTGTTTGTAAATCAGCCAGGGCTAATTCAGTGTTGATGATCTCCATGTCGCTTGCAGGATCTACACGACCTTCGACGTGAATGACATCGCCATCGTTAAAGACTCGGATAACTTGGCAGATCGCATCGGTTTCACGGATATTGGCCAAGAACTTATTTCCAAGTCCGGCTCCCTCTGATGCACCTTTAACGATTCCGGCGATATCGACGAAGGAGACAACGGCAGGCAGAAGTGTTTGAGATCCGACGATGCCAGCCAACGCTGCCAAGCGAGTATCTGGAACTCCAACTACGCCGACGTTAGGTTCGATCGTGGCAAATGGGTAGTTCGCGGCCAGAACGTTGTTCTTAGTCAGAGCGTTAAAGAGGGTGGATTTACCCACGTTTGGCATGCCGACGATTCCGATTGAGAGACTCATAAGGGGTAGAGCCTACGCGGGATTGTCGGTAGTCACTGCCACGATAGCCCCATGCCCACATACGTTGTGACCCTTCTCATCGGTCTACTGGCCGGTGGCGCCATTGGATATCTGGTGCGCGCCAATAAATCTGGCAGCGCCGTGGCCGATCGCGCACTGCTCGATGATTACAAAGCTCAATTAACTGCCGAACGCAGCAAGACTGAATCGGCGGTGAAATTAAGCGCCGAACTCAATGCCGTCAAAGATTCGGTGCACAAACTTTCGACGCAATCTAATGAGGCCAACCGTATTCGTACTGAGGCCGAGGCAAAGCTTGAGACCACTATCAATGAGATGCGCCGCGCATCTGAGTCCATCTTTGATGAAACGAAAAAGATCGCTGGAGCCTTATCTAACTCGCAAACGCGCGGAAAGTTTGGCGAGGCACAACTTGAACTCTTGTTACAGGGCGCGGGTCTGCGCGAAAATCACGAGTACTCCAGGCAACGATCAACGACCGATGCCGACTCATCGGGTATTCCAGATATCACCGTAAAGATGCCGGGTGGCAGTTCAATATTTATCGATTCGAAGTTTCCATTTGATCGCTTTATTGAGGCCTTTGGTACTGAAGTTCAATCCGAGCGCGATGAGTTTCTTGCGCAGCACACTAAGAACCTACTCAAGCATATCGATGCACTTGCCAAGCGCGGCTATCACAAATCGGCCGGCTCACCCGACTTTGTTGTGCTCTTCGTACCATTTGAAACCCTTCTCTCTGAGGCGCTGCGTATCGATCCAAATCTGCTGGAAAAAGCATTTAAAGTCGGGGTCACCGTGGCAACTCCAACCTCGATGATGGCGCTGCTGCGCACTATCGGCTACATCTTTACACGCAATAAGTTGGCAGAGAATGCCGATGAGATTCAAAAGGTTGCAAGTACATTCTTAAAGAACATCACGCTCTTGCACACTAAAATCGTTGCCGTCGGTAAGGCGATCACTTCAACGGCTAAGGCCTATGAGGATCTAGTTCCAACGGCGGAAAAGACGGTCTTGAGCCCTGCGCGCCGAATCCATAACTTGGGTGTGAGCGGTGACAAAGATAAACTTGCAATCGATTACCCAGAGGCACCTGCCTCGGTCCGCGAGTTAAAGAACGATGAGCTTGGTGGCGATGATGATTTCATCGATGCCGAAGAGATCAGCGATGAGGATAAATAGATGAGTACGACTAATAAGATTGCGATACAAGGACCTGGTCTTAAGAAGGAGGGCGTTGTAATTCTGCAGAGCCTACTCATCGCACTATCTACAGCCGTTGAGCTCTGGCTGCGTAGCGGTGTTGGGATTCTTACCGGTGTAGTAATTCTTATCTGTTTTTATGGTGGCATTCGCTATGGCCGGCCAGGTACGACATATGTTGCAGCTGTTACTCCACCCTTGGCATTTGCAGGTAGCGCCATCATTGTGACGCTTCTGCAAGATGGCTTTAGGCCATCACGTGTAGGCATCGATGTCATTGCCGCCCTTGCCAGCGCGGCACCTTTTTTAATTATCGGAGCACTCTACGGCTGGTTTGTTTTTCTCAACGCTAAAGCTAAAAAGAGGCCCTCAAAGCCCCGCGGCCTTTAAATCTTTACGCAGCTCTGCAGGCAGTGAAAATAGCAGCGACTCTTTCATTGCAGTAACTGTCTCGACATCGCCAAAGCCCCGCTCGGCCAACAAAGTTAAAACATCATCGACCAATATCTCAGGAACAGATGCGCCGCTTGTTAAGCCAATCGTCTCAACTCCGACTAACCAGTGCTCTTGAATCTCTTCGGCATAGTCGATCAAGTGTGAAACCTTTGCTCCATATTCAAGGGCGACCTCGGCAAGTCGCACCGAGTTCGATGAGTTTTGTGAGCCAACAACGATTACTAAATCGGCCTGAGCTGAAATCGCTTTTATCGCTTCTTGGCGATTTTGTGTGGCGTAACAGATGTCATCACTGGGAGGATCTTGAATATCGGGAAAGCGCTCTTTGAGAATCGCAACTGCCGCTAAGGTTTCATCAACACTCAAAGTAGTTTGCGAGAGCCAGACTAACTTTTTTCCGGGCGTTGGAACAACACTTCGCGCACCATCTAAACCATCGATCACTCGAACTTGTCCAAGGGCCTCACCTGCAGTGCCCTCAACCTCTTCATGGCCGGCGTGACCAATTAATAAAATCTCAGCATCTTCATCGGCAAAGCGCCGGACTTCGTGATGAACTTTTGTCACGAGCGGACAAGTTGCATCGATAGTCTTTAAACTGCGCGTGGCAGCCTCTGCATGCACACTGGGTGCAACACCGTGAGCTGAAAATACGACGGTTTTGCCCTCAGGCACCTCGTCGGTCTCATCGACAAAGATTGCACCTTTAGCTTCAAGGCTTGCGACTACGTGAACGTTATGAACAATCTGTTTGCGAACATAGACCGGTGCACCATATAACTCGAGGGCCTTTTCAACGGTTACAACGGCACGGTCAACGCCTGCGCAATATCCGCGGGGCGCAGCAAGGAGAACTCTCTTAGCCATGGGCTCAGTCTATTAGGCTCATCCCATGTTCGAAACTTCAAGTCAGGCACCGGCAACGGTCAAGGTAGTCACTGAAGCGATCAAAGAGTATGTAGATCGCTTAGGTCCTATCTGGGTTGAAGGCGAGATAAGCGAACTCAATGAACGCAGCGGAATGATGGCCTTTATCCGTTTGCGTGATCCAAGTGTCGATATGTCATTGTCGGTGATGTGCCATAAATCAGTCATCGCCGCCGCCCAACCTCTTCCAGCAAATGCGCGCGTCGTAATCTATGCAAAGCCAACGTGGTACACCAAGAATGGAAGCTTAACTTTATCGGCCCGTGAAATACGACAGGTCGGTGTCGGTGAACTATTGGCAAGGCTTGAGGCTTTGAAGAACCTACTTGCGCAAGAGGGGCTCTTCGATTCCGACCGAAAGATTGCACTTCCCTTACTACCAAAAAAAGTCGGACTCATCTGCGGCCGTAATACCGATGCGGAAAAAGACGTTGTCGAAAACGCTAAACGACGTTGGCCAAATGTTGTATTTGAAATCCGTGAGGTCACAGTTCAGGGCGCGGCCGCAGTTACTGAGGTCTCAGCCGCCCTTCGCGAATTAGAGGCCGATAGCGATGTGGAGGTCATTGTCATTACGCGCGGTGGTGGATCATTTGAAGATCTGCTGCCCTTTAGCGATGAGGGCTTGGTGCGACTTGCCGCATCATGTCTTACGCCAATCGTCTCGGCAATTGGCCATGAGAAGGATTCACCGCTTCTGGATTTGGTTGCAGATTTTCGTGCATCAACTCCTACCGATGCCGCCAAGCACGTCGTCCCAGATATCGTTGAAGAGTATGAACTCATCGCATCCTTACGCGATCGCGCAAAACGTACACTCTTAAATCGCATCGATGGAGAGAGCGCCCAGATTCTCAACCTACGAGATCGGCCAGTGATGCGAGATCCACATGTAATAGTTACATCTCGTGCCGAGATTGTTCTGGCACTGCGCGAACGTTCACTGCGAAGCTTTGGAAGTCGACTGACATTGGCCAAAGAGGAGCTGGCGCAGATCAAGGCCCGAGTCCGAGCGCTCTCACCACAGGCGACATTAGATCGTGGTTATTCAGTTGTGCAGTTAAGCTCGGGCGAGATTGCACGAGATGCCTCCCAATTAAAGGCCGGCGATACTCTGCGTCTGCGATTGGCAAAGGGCGAGAGCAATGCCACAGTGACTGCCAATACTGTGAAGGAGTAGATTTAGCCCATGGTTGATAAACAGATCTCATATGAGGCCGCCCGCGATGAGCTCGCAGAAGTGGTGAGTGCCCTTGAAACTGGAAGTGCAACTCTTGAAGACTCTCTGAAGTTATGGGAGCGCGGTGAAGAGTTAGCAAAGATTTGCCAGGAGTGGCTCGATGGGGCAAAGAAAAAGTTAGATGCGGTTAAACCGTAACTGCGATGCCAAATTTTTCATACTCTGAACTTCTGCCATTAGGAAAAGATGAGACTAAATACCGCCTCGTAAGTACCGAGGGCGTGAGTGTTGTTCAACTCGGAGATAAAGAGTTTCTGCAGGTCGAGCCCGAGGCCCTTGAAATGCTAACGGCCGAAGCGATTCATGATATTTCGCACTTCCTACGACCTGCACATTTACAACAGCTCTCAAATATTATTAGCGATCCAGAGGCCTCACCTAATGATCGATTCGTTGCAACCGACCTCTTAAAAAATGCCAATATCTCGGCCGGTGGAATCCTTCCGATGTGCCAAGACACTGGAACCGCCCTCGTAATGGCGAAAAAGGGCCAGTATGTTTTAACTACAAGCAAAGATGAGGTTGCGATTTCGCAGGGAATCTACGCCGCATATACAGAGTTAAACCTTCGCTATTCACAGATGGCTCCGATTACAACGTGGGAAGAGAAAAACACCGGCAACAATCTCCCAGCTCAAATAGAGATCTTTGCCGATAGTGATCACCCCGATGAGTACAACTTTCTCTTCATCGCCAAAGGTGGTGGAAGCGCCAATAAATCATTTTTATATCAGGAAACGAAAGCAGTTCTAAATCCCACCTCATTTATGAACTGGTTGGATGAGAAGCTGCGCGCAATCGGTACGGCCGCTTGCCCGCCGTATCACTTGGCGATTGTTATCGGTGGAACTAGCGCTGAGCACACGGTCAAGACTGCCAAGTTGGCCAGTACGAAGTATTTAGATTCACTACCAACTAGCGGTGATGCAGCAACTGGACATGGCTTTCGTGACCTTGCCCTTGAACAAGAGGTTTTAGAGTTAACTCGAAAGCTAGGAATCGGCGCACAATTTGGTGGAAAGTATTTCTGTCACGATGTTCGCGTTGTGCGTCTGCCACGACATGGAGCATCCCTTCCCATTGCAATCGCAGTCTCATGTTCGGCCGATCGACAGGCCAAAGCCAAGATCACTAAGGATGGAATCTTTCTCGAAGAGCTCGAGCGCGAACCGGCACATTTTCTTCCCGAGACTACCGATGAGCATCTCAATGATGAAGTTGTAGCTATCGATTTGAATCAGCCAATGGATAAAATCCGCGCCGAGCTCTCCAAATACCCAGTTAAGGTTCGCCTCTCTCTTACCGGCACATTAGTTGTCGCACGCGACTTAGCTCATGCAAAAATTAAAGCGGCGATGGATGCTGGTGCACCAATGCCTGAGTACTTAAAGAAGTACGCCGTGTATTACGCAGGTCCGGCCAAGACTCCAACCGGATATGCCTCGGGCTCATTTGGCCCAACGACTGCAGGTCGCATGGACTCATACGTTGAGTATTTTCAATCCAAGGGTGGATCCTTTGTTATGTTGGCAAAGGGCAATCGCTCCAAAGCGGTAACCGATGCCTGTAAAAGATATGGTGGCTTTTACCTGGGCTCAATCGGTGGACCAGCGGCCCGACTGGCGCTGGAGTGCATCAAAAAAGTAGAGGTCTTGGACTTTGAAGAGTTAGGGATGGAGGCGGTCTGGAAGATCGATGTCGTAGATTTTCCAGCCTTTATAGTTGTCGACGATAAGGGCGATGACTTCTATGCCTCTACGAGTACGCCCTTAACGATTGGGCAAAAACCGTAACTTCGCTTTAGTAGTAGTGGCTGCGATTGTGCTTAGTTAGAGCCTTACATGGTGTGTCGTAGCGCATAGTGATGTAGCGGATTCCCCAGCGAATCTGTGTCACAGGATTAGTGCGCCAATCCGATGCAATGACCGACATCTTCTCGGCCGGTAGGGCTTGTGCAATTCCATGGGCGCCCGAGCGATAGTTGTGCGCCTTGTAGTTCCAGTGACTTTCCTTAGTCCAGAGCGTATTAAGGCATGAGAACTGATGATCATTCATTCCATACTCGTCGATCAAAATCTGCTTGGCCACTTTCTTGGCACCGACCGTCGTGCGAGCCATCTCTACCTGGCGACTAATCGATGAGACCAGGGCGATATCGCTGGAGAAGATTGCACCGACCGGAGTCGATGCAAGATCGATGGAGCCGTAGAGAGCGGCCGCGCTTAGCACCGGCAACTCTTGGGCCGAGAGCGCCTTGGCATCTGGCTCGATATCGATGTGGGTCGTCATTGGAAACTCAAGACCATAGGCACTTGGCAAGGCCGAGCTTAAAAAGAGCATGGATGCGATGACGCCCCAGATCGCTACGTACTTACGTTGAAACTTCATCTCACCTCCCGCACTCATCTCTAAACCACAATCCCGTGAGCTATCGGCCTCAGATGAGGCTTCATAACTAACGGGGAATGGCTTTAGAGTGTCGGGTTCAGAGGGCATGGGCAAATCAAAGCCCGCCTAAGTCGCAGATTCTCAGGAAACTATCTACCTGTGGATGGGTAAAAGCGCAGGTCAGCCAGTGTAATGTCCGAATTGCACCAAATGTGACTGTGAGATTGATTCTAGGGTTTTTTGCGCCCTATCCGGCGATCGGGCCCTCGAGCATCTCGGTGACAAGGGCTGCGATCGGCGAGCGCTCTGAGCGAGTCAGAGTGACGTGGGCAAAGAGCGGGTGGCCCTTGAGTGTTTCAACGACTGCGACGACGCCATCGTGGCGACCGACGCGAAGGTTGTCGCGCTGGGCAACGTCGTGGGTCAAGATAACTCGAGAGCCCTGCCCGATTCGAGAGAGAACGGTTAAGAGAACTCCACGCTCTAATGATTGGGCCTCATCGACGATGACAAAGGAGTCGTGGAGTGAGCGGCCACGGATATGAGTCAGCGGCAGAACCTCGATTAATCCGCGATCAACTATCTCATCGATGACGGCCTGACTAACGAGCGCGCCTAACGTGTCAAAAACAGCCTGTGCCCAGGGCGACATCTTCTCGCCCTCGCTACCTGGAAGGTAGCCAAGCTCCTGTCCGCCAACTGGATAGAGCGGACGAAAGATAACGACCTTCTTATGGATACGTTTTTCCATAACCGCTTCAAGTCCAGCGCACAGTGCCAGCGCCGACTTTCCAGTTCCGGCACGTCCGCCGAGAGAGACGATGCCGATTGAATCATCAAGGAGAAGATCAAGTGCCACTCGCTGCTCAGCGCTGCGACCATGCAGACCAAAGGCGCTGCGATCACCGCGAACTAACTGCAACTGCTTATCGATGCTGACGCGGGCCAGTGCGCTGCCGCGATCGGAGTGCAGGACCACACCGGTATGAACTGGGAGCTCATGGGCGATTTCATGGTCGGCGCGATCGGAGGCGTATAGATCATCGATGACTTGGGATGCAACGCTTAACTCAACGATGCCCGTCCATCCGCTATTAGAAACGAGTTCGGCTAGATACTCCTGGGCCTCAACACCAACCGATGAGGCCTTGACTCGCAGCGGAAGATCCTTAGTGACGAGGACGACATCTTTGCCATCGCCCATTAAATTCTTAGCGATCGCCAGGATGCGCGAATCATTTGTTCCATCACGTAAAAAACCTTGAGGCAGGGTCGAAAGATCGGTGTGGTTGAGCTCGACAGAGAGTGTTCCGCCCTCAGGTGTAACGGTGAGCGCCTTATCGAGTCGGCCATGAGTAAGACGAAGATCATCGAGTGCGCGAAGTGCGGCGCGGGCAAAGTATCCGAGTTCGGGGTGATCGCGTTTGCTCTCTAGCTCACCAATTACCGCGATAGGAATAATGACTTCATGCTCTGCAAACTTATAGAGCGCGCCAGGATCTGCCAGTAAAACACTGGTGTCTAAAACAAAGGTCTTCTTACCGCTTTGACTCTTAGAAGCCAATGGCTGAGCTCCTCGATTTAAGTTGTTCTAGTTGGGGATTGCTTAGGATATGAAAAAGGTAGAACTAGTTGGGCTCTGCAGGCGTGCGACACGCAAGGCGGAACTGTTAATTCTTAATGAAGTTATTACGAGCCGAAGCGGCGTTGTCGCAGTGAATATGCGCGCAAAGCTCGAAGAAAATCCACTCGACGAAAATCTGGCCAATAGGCTTCACAGAAATAGAACTCAGATGCAGCGCTCTGCCACAACATAAAGCCACCCAGGCGCTGCTCCCCCGACGTGCGAATCAATAGTTCGGGATCGGGCTGGCCGGCGGTATATAAATACTTTGAGATCTCCTCACTCGAAAGTTTTTCCTGGGCTTGATGCAGAGAATGGCCGGCAACCTCCTCTTCACTTAAAAAACTCTTAACGGCATCGACGATCTCGCGGCGTCCACCGTAGCTAATAGCCACGTTAACTTCGACGCCATCGTTTCGGATCGGTTTTAAGCTGGCGAGTTTTTGGCCAAGCCATCCAGGTAGTAAATCCAGAGCGCCTACGGCCTTGATATTCCAACGCCCCGTCGCAGCTAACTCATTGACGGTGTCGCCAATGATCTGCAATAGCTCTTCGATTTCGGCGGCGCTTCTTTTGAAGTTATCGGTCGATAAGAGCCAGAGAGTTACAACGCGAACATCGGCCTCATCGCACCATCCGAGAAACTCGATGATCTTGCTAGCGCCGGCCTTGTGGCCATTCGGGTCGCTCGCGTTGGGATTGGCCTTTGCCCAGCGTCGATTTCCATCCAAGATGACACCAACGTGGTGCGGGGTTTTAGAGAAATCTAAAGATCGAACTAAGCGCCATTCATATAGCGGATAGAGAAGTGACTTTATTAATTTACGAATAGCGGCGTACAACTCGGCGCTCAGCTAACAAAGATGCGATTGGGAGTGTGCCCGCCAAAATAAGGCCAAGCATCTTCATAATCGGCCATCGGGCCTTGGTTGCAAATTGAATCGCAGTCAATATATAAATTGGGTAGAGATAACCATGGACCATCGGGATCCAAATGATTTTGCTGTGCAGCTCTGGAGCATCAAAGATGTATTTAACTGGCATATATACAAACCACAACAGCAAAGACATAACTCCAGAGATGATGGCCATTACTCGAAAACGTAGAATCGCAGATTTCATAGGTCTACCTTACGACGATAGAAGGGGAGATACAGCACGACCCCAGCCATGAGCCACCAGATTAGGACATAAGAGAGGTGTTGCCAGTAAAAGCCGGGGATTTGAGATGTAAGTTTCTCAGGAGTTACTCGGGTGCGCACAAGTTCGCTCCCATTATGAGTTTCGCTCTTAGCCAGGATGTAGCCATCAAATAAATCTAGCGTGCTCTGGCTTACAATCACGGCGCTATCTAGACGTGAAATTACACCCGGTGAGTTCTCGGCGCGATCGCCATCTTGGTGTGCATGGAGCTGGCCGAGAATATCGATGAGCATCGACTGTTGGATATCCGGGTTCAGTAAACGCTCTGACCAGAGACCGCGAACAACTAAAACCCCTTTGCTCGTACCAACCTGTAAAAGCCCAACCTCCCAATCCTCTATCTTCCCAACCCCATCGGCCTGGCCGGGAGCTTTAAAGTTTGCAACATAATGTCCTGAAACATTGATCGTGCGATTGAGTGCATCGGGAGCAAGTGATGAGTTTGCCGTTGCAATAGATTCAAGGGCGACAGGTTTTTCATCGACCGTTGTGGCCGTCACAAGACTGGCCTTGAGTGCTGCGGCGCGATCGAGCTGCCAGATTCCGAGAGAGAAGAAAATAGCGGCAAGGAGTACAACAGCGAGCCCCGTTGCCACACGCCAAGCCAGAGGATTACTTTTCGCTTGTGTCATCGCTTCGATCTAGGCCCATAAAACGCTTATAGAAACTGCGCATAAGCAAGACTACGGCGATAATTAAAATTGCGATGGTGATTGAACCAGCTGGCCCCATTTCGATATTTTTTTGCATGACATAATCATCCCATGCCCGCCGAGTTCTCTTACAACGACCGATATGGGATACGTCCTGGAAATCGATGGTTGGCGCCGGCGATTTTTTTCGCGATAACTGGAATCACCTGGCTTGTATGGGCCGGTCTGCACCACTCAAACCCACAGATCCGATACTCATTAATCTCCTATTCGATCACTTCAGAGCGCGAGATATCGGTGCGCTACTCAGTTCAACGCCACGATAAAAATCTTGCCGTTATCTGCACACTCATTGCCCGAGATATCGATAAGAATGTTGTAGGTCAGTTTGATGATGTGATTGAGCCAGGTATAGCCTCGCTCGAGCGCACAACTAGCGTGCAATCACGCGGTCCCAGCGTCAATGCCGATGTAATAGGTTGTCGGCTCAAGTAATCACCTAGTACCTTTGCTCCTTATGAGCTCACAAACGTGGTTAACGCAGGAAGCTGCAGATCGTTTGCGCGCCGAATTAGAAAACTTTGAGGGACCCGGGCGTAAAGAGATTACTGCCAAAATTGAGGCCGCACGTGCCGAGGGTGATTTAAAGGAGAATGGCGGCTACCACGCCGCACGTGATGAACAGGGCAAGATGGAGGCACGTATCCGTCAGCTCAAGCAGATGTTAGAAAATGCGCACATAGGAACACCTCCGCCGAGTGCCGATGGAAAAGTTGGTGCAGGAATGGTTGTCACCGCCACCATCGCAGGCGATGAGACAAAGTTTTTATTAGGTTCTCGCGAAATCTCATCGGGTGATTTAGATGTCTACAGCGAGAAATCTCCGCTTGGAGCCGCAGTTATGGGCGCTGAGATCGGAGCCAGCGTTAGTTACACCGCACCGAATGGTCGTGAGATAAGCGTTGTAATTATTGCTGCAGAGTTTTACGTTTAATTGGAAGAGTTTTTATACTTTCTTACGCTTAGTGGAACAAAGATCACCATAATTAATAACATGTAGAAAATAGAAGTTGCCAATGGGTGCTGACTTGGGAATGAGTTAGCGGTAGCACCAAACTGATTCTTCAATCCAAATAATTGGCGACAGGCTGCGACCATCGTTGAGACGGGATTCCATTCGGCAACATATTGCAACGCCTTAGGCATTCCAGTTGTGGGTGCGAAGGCATTGGATAAAAACGTCATTGGAAAGGTAATCAAGAAGGAAACATTTTGAACGGTGCGTGCATCTTTGACTGCAAGGCCGGCAAAGATCCCAGTCCATGAAAGCGCATAACCAAACATCAATAGGAATAGAAATGCCGCCAGAATATTTAAGATGCTAGATGTTGGTCGCCATCCGACGGCCAAACCAGCTGCCGCCATAACGACAAGTACTAAAATATTGAGCAATGAATCACCCAAAGTGCGACCGACTACCAAGGCCGAACGGGCGATTGGTAGTGATCTAAAGCGGTCGATTAAGCCTTTTTTCATATCTTCGGCTAGCCCAGATGCTGTGGCCGCAAGCGTGAAAGCCACGGTCTGAACAAAGATTCCAGGCATCAGCAACTGGATATATCCCCCTGGCTGACCAGTTGAGATTGAACCGCCGAAGACAAAGCGAAATAGCAGAACGAACATAACGGGTTGAATTGTTGAAAAAATAAGGACCTCAGGAACACGTGCCAACTGCATTAATTGGCGCTTAGTAATGATGAGCGAATCCATAATCGCATTTTTCATGGCTTTGGCTCCTCCTCGGCAACGTGGCCGGTAAGGGCCATAAAGACATCATCGAGTGATGGACGTTTGAGGCCGACATCGAGTGCGTGGATACCAGCGGCATCTAGAGCGCGCAAAACATCCATGAGTGCTTGGGCACCAGTTGATACAGGGGCGCTGATCTTTCGAATCGCCGAATCGACATGTGCGCTATGGCCACTTATCTTTTCTACGATCTGGGTTGTTGCTGCAATGTGATTGGCATCTACAGTAATTTCTAAACGCTCACCGCCCACCTGACTTTTGAGCGCATCGGATGTTCCCCGAGCAATAACTTTACCGTGATCGATTACCGCAATCTCATCGGCTAATTGATCGGCCTCTTCCAAATATTGAGTTGTAAGCAAGAGAGTTACTCCACCCTTTACTAACTCTTCTATAACACCCCACATCTCCATGCGACCACGTGGATCGAGTCCTGTTGTTGGCTCATCGAGAAATAAAACCTTGGGTTGCACAATCAATGATGCGGCTAAATCTAATCGACGACGCATTCCACCTGAGTATGTTTTGATGGGACGGCGGGCACTCTCGGTCAGAGAGAAGCGCTCCAGAAGTTCATTTGCACGATTAATCGATTGCTGACGGCCCAAGTGATAAAGGCGACCAAACATCACTAAATTATCCCAACCAGTTAACGTTTCATCGACGGCGGCATACTGACCAGATAAACCAATAACTTCGCGCACCTTGTCGGGGTGTTTAATTACATCGATTCCCGCAACTTGAGCATTTCCTGAGTCGGGTTTAAGCAGAGTTGCCAGAATTCGCACTGTCGTAGTCTTACCTGCACCATTTGGTCCTAAAACACTCAATACCGTGCCCTCGGCTACATCGAGAGATAGATCATCTAGCGCCATCACGCTACCTTTGTCGTAGCTCTTGGTTAGATGTTCTGCAATGACTGACTTCACGCGGTAACCTTACCCTCATGTCTAATAAAGCACCCCTTAACGCATCGGCCAAAGCCCACACCCACCGCGAGATTATGGTCATCCTTGGTGGCCTCATGACCGGAATGCTCTTGGCCGCCCTTGACCAGACGATCGTTTCGACGGCGTTAAAAAATATCGTTGAAGATTTTCACGGTCTCAACCATTACACCTGGGTTGTAACCGCATATCTCTTAACGTCGACGGCATCTACTCCGCTGTATGGAAAGATTTCAGATATTTACGGACGGCGTCCCGTATTTCAATTCGCCATCGTTACATTCCTGCTCGGTTCATTCTTAGCGGGTGCTTCACAGAATATGACTCAGCTGATTGCAACACGTGCACTCCAAGGTCTAGGCGCTGGTGGTTTGATGGCGCTTACATTCGTGATCATTGGTGACATCGTCCCGCCACGTGAGCGCGGTCGTTATCAAGGTTACTTTGGCGCAGTCTGGGGTCTCTCCTCTGTCGCCGGTCCACTTCTTGGTGGATTCTTCTCAGACCATAGTCAGATCCTGGGCATTACTGGATGGCGCTGGATTTTCTACATCAACCTTCCGTTTGGAATTGCATCCCTTTTAATTACATCAGCCGTTCTACATATTCCTAAAATCAAGCGCGACCACAGTATTGATTACTTGGGTGCAATCTTGATGGTTACCTCAGTCTGCTTGGTTCTTCTCTCTGTTTCAATCTATGGGCCTCAATATGGCTGGACCGATCCTAGAACTACCATCTTCTTAGTTGTCGGATTAATCTTGACCGTTGTCTTTCTTTACTGGGAGAGCAAAGCCAAAGAGCCAATCCTTCCGCTCTATCTATTTAAGAACCACACATTCTCTTTAACTTCAGCTCTCGGTGCAGTCATCGGTGCTGGAATGTTTGGTGCAATCGTTATGTTGCCTCTCTACTTCCAGGTTGTGAAGGGCTACTCAGCTACTTCGGCTGGACTTAAATTGATTCCATTAATGCTTGGAATCGTTACAACTTCAATCTTCTCTGGAAAAATGATTTCAAAGCATGGTCACTACAAGCGCTACCCAATCATGGGTACTGCGATTATGACTGTAGGAATTTTGCTCATGACTAGATTGCAGATCGATACGCCTTATTGGCAGATCTCTATCTACGCCATCATGGTCGGCGCAGGTCTTGGCTTGTCGATGCAGACCATCGTTATCGCCTTGCAAAATGCCGTTGATTTCAAGGATATGGGTGTGGCTACAAGCAGTAATACATTCTTCCGCTCCCTCGGTTCAGTTTTCGGAACAGCAATCTTTGGAAGTATTTTGACCAACCGTGTTGGGCATTACTTGGCATCTAACTTCGCCGACCTTGCTAAAACCGATCCGAAGGCCCTTGACGGTTTTGATATGAGTCAACTTGGTGGAATCACTAGTAGCACTGCTGTTTTAAAAACGCTTCCACCAGTAATTCAACATACAGCGCTCGAAGCCTTTGTGAGTTCGTTTCACGTTGTCTTCTACGCTGCCGCTCCAATTACTGCGTTGGGATTACTTCTAGCGCTAATGCTTCGTGAAACCCCACTTCGTACAACGCAGGATTATGCAGCTGCGCGTGAAGAGGCAGCTGGCGAATCGCTTGGTTAATGCAATCACCATTTAAGGAGCTGCCGCGCGAGATTTCAGTTCTCGTCGCGGCATCTTTCTTTGTGGCCGTTGGTTTTGGAATCGTGCTACCTGCAATCCCCGTCTTTGCCCGCACCTTCGGGGTTAGTAACGCGGCGATCGGATTAATCGTTTCGATGTTTGCCATCACACGTTTTGCTTCTGGATTAATCTCAGGAAAACTGGTGGATCTATTCGGTGAGCGTGCAGTTTTCTCAAGCGGGGTATTTATGGTCGCCCTCTTTGTCTTTCTTGCGGGAATGGCCAACTCCTATCACCAACTCCTCTTCTTTCGTGCCGCTGGTGGGCTTGGCTCGTCAATGTTTTCAGTTGCCGCAGGCTCGGTCATCATGAGATCGGTTGATGATGCCCATAGAGGTCGCGCGCAATCTGTCTACAACGGGGCCTTCTTAGTTGGTGGAGTATCAGGGCCAGCAATCGGTGGCTTACTTTCTCTGATATCACTTCGTGCACCGTTTTTTGCTTACTCTGCAACGCTTTTGATTTCAGGAATCGTCGCTTACTTTTTTCTTAAAGGTGACAAGATCGGCAAGAGAGAAAAGAATTTAGATACCAGTAACCACACAACAGTTCGCGAAGCCCTTGCTATGAAGCCATACCGAATCGCCCTTACGCTCTCTTTTATCGTTAACTGGGTCGTCTTTGGAATGCGCGCTTCGATCATGCCTGTCTTCGTTACCGAAGAGTTGCACTCAACCACGGCCGTTGTTGGCTACGGTTTTGCGCTAAGCGCGATTTTTCAAGGTTTACTCCTGATGCGTGGTGGTCGCATCTCCGATAGCAAAGGGCGGCGATTTGCATCGGTAATTGGCTCATCCGTAGCCCTGATAGGTGTACTTGTCTTAACTTTCGCAGTTCATCCATGGATGTATCTACTCGCCATGACAATTATCGGAATCGGTGGGGCATATCTTTCAACGACACCTGCCAGCATCGTTGGCGACATTATCCGTGGCCGTGGTGGACAAGTTATTGCAATTTTCCAAATGGCCGGTGACGCCGGAATGATTGTTGGACCTCTCATTATTGGCGCACTATCGGATGCTTACTCCTACCGCACCGCATTTGCAGTCTCGGCCGTTGTCTTCGCTATTGGTACGTTTTTAACTACACGCATTCCTGAAACTCGTGAAGAGTTCTTACCTGGAGAAAGCGAAAAGCCCCAGGATATTAACCTGAGGCCTCTCGAGTAATCTCTCTTAGTCGTTGCGTAGAATCGACAAGAAGCGCAGAACCTCCATATAAAGCCACACAATTGTGACCATTAAACCAAAGGCAGCTCGCCAAGACTCTTGCTCTGGTAGGCCCGCATCGATTCCCTTTTGAATCTGATCAAAATCTAGAATCAAGAAGAAACTGGCCAGAACCATTCCACCAGTTGCGATGATTAACCCAAAGCCGCCGACGCTATAAATACTTGCTCCAAATAGTGAGCCGATCATTGATACAAGACCAAGTACCACGTAACCAATAAGCGCTGTCATCAAGACCTTTGTAAACTTCGGTGTTACTCGAATCCGTCCACTATTATAGGCAAATAGCATTCCAGTAAATGCACAAATTGTGACGATGATTGCTTGGCTAACGATGCCTTGATACATATCGTTATAGAGGTGACTGATAGTTCCTAGCGCTAAACCTTCAAAGGCGGCATAGGCAACAATCAATCCTGGCTTTACAGTTTTACTAAAGCTGTTAACCATTGCCAATGCAAAGCCGCCAAAGACGCCGAGCATCATCGCTGCGCCACCCAGATTAAGCGTCCATGCAGCTGCGCCAACGGTGACTAAAACTGCAAACAAAATTCCAGTACGAGTGACTACGTCATCAATCGTCATACGACCAGTGCGAATCGAGGATGCTGCCGGTGAGTTATATAGATTCTCTAGCGCCACGTCGGTCTCAGTAGTTGCTTTGGGATCAAATGCAGCGTATCCACGCTGATTAAACGCCCGTCCTAAAACAGGGTTTGAACTGCGCATAACTTTCTCTCCTTATTGTCTACAGCCAGGAACTCTGGCAGTTGCCTTGTATAACAAGTTTAGGGCAAGAATGATTCCCTAGCCTACCAGGCCAATCAGTGCGCGATAAGCAAATTACCAGTACTTAGTGTGAACCTAGTATTGATTTTTAGGCTCCAACTCTCTCAATCACAACGCATCTATTCATCTTGCTCGCGCAGGCCGGGTTATAGGTGGTTCCACCTGCTTTTGCTTTAATATTGAGATGAGGGTTCAATTTGAGAAGTAACTTCTTGACTGATTGAGCTCTTCGAAGTGAAAGTGCATAGTCACCCTTTGGATCAGTTGGTTGGGCATAGCCCGTTACAACGATCTGTATTGAGTTGTTGTAACTGCGCAATAACTGTAGAGCATTGGCGGGAATAGTTGTTGATCCAACGGTAAAGCCAATAACACCAATCGTAGTCGCCTTAGGTTTAACAGTTGGTGTTGGTGTTGGCGTAGCAGTAGGTGTTGGTGTTGGTGTAGCACTAGGTGTTGGTGTTGGTGTAGCACTAGGTGTTGGTGTTGGTGTTGGTGTTGATCCACCACCGCCCTCAATAACTGGTGGTGTACTTACTTCGTAGGTAAATACCTGCTCAGGAAGGGCCGGAGATTGGCCGTTATAAACCATGATGCCAACATTTCCTGCCTGGTGCGCCTGTAGTACTAACGTGATTTTCTGGGCACTTTGTGTAAATGATCCAGCCGGATAGGTAACTCCACCGACAGTAATGGCTGCAATGGCAACGGGGAAAGTTCCATTGATGGTTAATTGATAGCCTCCCGCTATATCTCCTCGAACTGGAGAGATGGATGTAATAGTTGCACTCTGGACTGGGACGAGGGTCAAGGGCACTGGATTTGCACTCCATAGCGCAGTTAAGACAACATCTGCAGCTCCCATTGTGTAGGAGTTGTTAGCGCCATACTCAGCGCTTCCATCACTCCACGTAGAAAAGGTGTAGCCGGGCTTAGTAAAGCTATTGGCAGCGGTCGTGAAAGTTAATCCTT
>WLPT01000012.1 GCA_009698675.1 Actinomycetota bacterium | reverse complement strand
TCCTTGAATTGCTGAGTAGTGAACGAATACATCTTGTCCGCCACCATCAACTGCAATGAAACCGAAACCCTTTTCAGAGTTGAACCACTTAACTGTACCTGTTGCCATGTTTTTACTTTTCCTTCGATATGTGGGTGTTCCGAGAAATCCTCGGATCACGGTCTTCCTCTTGCGCCAGCGATACCGAATATGTATTACATGAAACGGGTACTGATTAAGCGTCGGACTGAGGTCAACTGTAGCGCCTACCCGTCCGTATACCTAAAGTGGGACTGGACAGTTTGAGGCAGGCGGGTGTCTAATTAAGCCACTAGTAATGAGCTATACGGCGGCCGGGGAAGGTCGCAATCGGCGTCCTTGCTAGGAGTTTAATATGCAACGTTTGACCCATTCCTCCACGGCCTTGGCTGTACGAGGCCAACTCACCATCCATAGCGCGCCCTCTGCGTTGCGCAGCCATATCGACTGGGCGATTACCGACCTTCTCGGCGCATCGGCTCTATGTCAGTGGACACCACAGATGCTCAAAGCCGGCACTTACAAGTGCAGCATTTCATGGCGCGATCGCCAAGGAGTTGCCGCTGCAGTGGCCAGTGCCCTGAGAAGTTGGCACTACCTCTACTTTGAGGTTCAAGAGGACACCAATGATGGGGGAGAGTTATTTCGTTTTACTCCAGAGCTTGGAATTCATCGCGCGATTACTGATTTAACTGGGGCGGTATTGCTAAATCAGCATCAAGTGGAGTCAGTGCTCTCTCAAAGTTTTGATGAGGAATCGATACGCAACGGGATAGCACTCATCATTGGAAATGACTGGGAGAATGAGTTAGAGCGTTTTCGAGGCGTTAATCACCAAGAGCTTTCCCACCTTCGCGCGATTTAATCGAATATCATTAATGCATGAGTCAACTAAACGAATCACCAATTATTACGGTCGAACGTCGCAAAGCGGTAACAATCATTATCTCTGCAGTCATTCTCGCGCTCGCACTCGGCGTTGGATTAGCTAAAGTTGGCACGGGTTTTGCAACTCGTGCAGGTAATGGAATCACTGTGACGGGATCTGCGAAGACAAATGCAACTTCAGATAATGCAGTGTGGACGCTTTCAGTAAGTCTTTCTGCGCCAAATGTTGGTGGCGCCGTTAAATCTGTCGACTCAGATGTTGCCGCACTTTCAAATTATTTAACCAAGGGCGGAATTCCAGCTGACGCGTTAACTCTTGGTGCAGTCTCAACTTATGCCAACGAGGAATACGTCAATGGAAATGCGACGGGTAGAACGCTTTCATACCGTGCAAATCGAGATGTCACTGTTCGTTCGAAGGATGTACAACTTGTTTCAAAACTAAGTCAAGATATTGGTTCTCTACTTCAATCTGGAATCCACGTAAATAACTATGGACCTCAATACTACATCTCCAACTTGCCAGAACTACGCCCACAGTTAATGAGCGATGCGATGAAAGATGCCAAGGCCCGAGCAGAAGCGTTGACTAAGGCCGTCGGCGGAGCACTTGGATCTCTCGACAATGTGAAGGCAGGTCCAATCCAAATCACGACTCCAGATTCAACGATGACAGCAGATTACGGCGCCTACGACACAAGCACGATTGAAAAAACTGTCACTGCTACCGTTTCGGTAACCTTCAAAACTAACTAAAGCGGAATATTGCCGTGGGTTCCACGACGGTGTGGAGCATCGGCAATCGTTTTAGCAAGTGCACTGCGAGTCAAAGTCGGTTCGACCATCTCATCGACTGCACCGATTTCGATTGCTCGTAAGACTCCACCTGAAACCTTTTCATGTTCTGCAGCAAGTTCTAACTCCATGGATTCACGTTGTTCGGCTGGCAAATCGGCGAGCAATCGACGGTGTAGAACGCGCACTGCCGCCACGGCGCCCATAACTGAAACCTCGGCCTGAGGCCAAGCAAATACGCGCGTTGCACCCAGTGCCTTTGAGTTCATAGCAACATAGGCACCGCCATAAGCACGTCGCGTGATCAGAGTGACTCTAGGAACTACCGCTTCACCAAATGCGTGCAACAACTTTGCACCGCGCCTAACTGCGCCCTCCCACTCTTGTCCCGCGCCAGGTAAGAATCCCTGGACATCGGCGATAACTATGAGTGGAATTCCAAATGCATCGCATGTTCGTACAAAGCGCGCCGCTTTTTCTCCAGCTGAGGCATCTAATACTCCAGCAAGATGGGCGGGGTTATTGGCAAGCACTCCAACGGTTGCACCACCCAGGCGACCGATGATGGTCGTCATGTTCGGCGCCCACATTGAGAGAAGTTCAATATATTCACTCTCTTTATCTAGAATCGCATCTATCAAGGGATGAACTTCATATGTGCGAATCTTAGATACTGGAACAAATTCGGAGAGATCAATATCTATTACTTGCGAGCTCATGAAGCCTTGATTGGCAAAGAGGGCGGTTAAATCGCGAACATCATCAAATGCTTCCTGTTCGGTAGGGGCGATGATGTGTGCAAGGCCGCTGTTTTTCTTGTGCGCTTCAGGTCCGCCCAGTAAGGCCATGTCGATGTCTTCACCGGTAACACTTTTAACGACATCAGGGCCAGTTACAAAGATGCGACCTTCAGGTGCAAGGACTACAACATCGGTAAGGGCTGGTCCGTAGGCCCCACCACCTGCAGTAGGTCCAAGAACTAACGACAACTGTGGAATGCGACCGCTAGCTGAAATCATTGATTGAAAAACTTCACCGAAAGCATCAAGGGATGCAACACCATCGCTCAATCGCGCACCTCCTGAGTGCCAAATTCCAATGACTGGAACTTGCGCGCCCATGGCCGCTTTGTAAGCCGTGACAATTACTTTCGAACCATCGACACCGAGTGCTCCACTCTTAATCGTTGCATCAGATGCGAAGATGACGACTTTATTGCCTTTTACAAGCCCAGTAACTGCAATCATTCCGCAGTTAGTACGGGGAACTAGAAATTCAAATTTTCCATCATCGACTAATCGTGCGATCCGAATCTCTGGATCACGCGCATCAACTACTGGGGTTGACATCTATAAGCTCTTAAAGACCAATACAACGTTGTGGCCACCAAAACCGAAAGAGTCATTTAGTGCGGCGATATCACCGGCAGGTAAAGCTCGAGGTTTGTCGCGAACTACATCGACCGTGACGGCTGGATCTAAGTCATCGATATTAATCGTTGGAGGAGCAAGTCGATCTTGCAGTGTTTTAACGATAAAGACCGATTCGATCGCACCGGCTCCACCGAGCAAGTGACCTGTCATGGATTTTGTTGCAGAGACTGCAACGTGATCTGCATCGGCGCCAAGGGCTTTGCGCAATGCATTTGCTTCGGCAACATCGCCAGCCGGAGTCGATGTTGCATGGGCATTTAAATGCACGATGTCTTTAGTGGTAAGACCCGCATCGCGTAGAGCAAATTTGATCGCACGCTGTACTCCGGAGCCATCTGGGTCAGGGGCTGCGATGTGGTAGCCATCTGATGTTAAACCTTGACCCACAACCTCGCAGTAAATCTTGGCACCACGAGCACGGGCATGTTCGTACTCTTCAAGAACAAGGATTCCGCCGCCTTCACCTAAAACAAAACCATCGCGATTTAAATCATATGGTCGGGATGCTCGTGCAGGATCATCATTTCTAGTCGATAGAGCTTTCATCGCAGCAAATCCCGACATCGGCATCGCATGGATTGCAGCTTCTACGCCACCGCTGACAACAATGTCGGCGCGATTATTTCGAATCATGTCTAATGCATAACCAATTGCCTCAGCCCCTGAAGCACATGCACTCACCGGAGTATGAACGCCGGCTTTAGCTTGTAGCTCAAGACCAACATTTGCTGCAGGTCCATTAGGCATCAACATAGGAACGGTGTGAGGGCTAACAAGGCGTGCGCCTTTTTCGCGCAAAATGTCGTACTGGTCGAGCAACGTTGTAACCCCGCCGATACCAGAGGCGATAACAACGCCTAAGCGCTCTTTATCAATATCGGGAGATCCTGCATCTTTCCAGGCCTCACGCGATGCGATGACGGCAAACTGTTCAGATCTATCTAAGCGGCGCATCTCAACGCGCTCCATCTGCTCACTTGGTTCTACTGCAACGCGTGCAGCAAAATGAACAGGGAGTGTTTGTGCCCAATCCTCAGTTAATAATCGGACGCCGCTGGTGCCGGCAAGAAGCGCGGGCCATGTGGTTGCCACATCTCCGCCAAGTGGCGTAGTCGCACCTAGACCTGTAACGACTACGCGACGGTCAGACATGAGAAAGTTTTCTACTAACTACTTAGCTGCATTGACGATGAAGTTAACGGCATCTCCAACAGTGACCAGATCGGTGACAGCCTCATCAGGAATCTTCACTCCAAAGCGCTCTTCTGCAGCAACTACAACTTCAACCATGCTCAGTGAGTCAACTTCAAGATCCTCAGTGAAGTTCTTTTCCATTTCGATCGATGCAGCAGGAATACCAGCTACTTCTTCTACGATCTCTTTTAAACCTGCTAGTACATCTGCTTGTGAAAGTGCCATTTTTTTTCCATCCGTTAACTGGTTATGTTCGCTCATCAATAGGTCGTTATTCTCTACGAAAAAACCGATACTTACGAGTATCAGCGCGCGTAAGTGGTGAAAATCTCAAGGTTTGGGCGGCAATTGCACCACTTGAGCGGCATAGACCAGGCCTGCGCCATATCCAATCAAGAGCGCAAGAGTGCCATGCAGCTCAGGATGGGCCTCTAAGAGCACATCCATTGCTAGTGGAATTGAGGCCGCCGATGTATTTCCATTGACACGAATGTCATCGGCTATGACAACTGATTCGGGAAGTTTGATCTCTTTGGCCATGGATTCGATGATGCGCATATTTGCTTGGTGCGGAATAAAGGCACCAAGTTCATCGGGAGAAACACCTGATGCCTCTAGAGCTTTAATTGCAACTTTGCCAACTGTAAAGACGGCCCAACGATAAACGGTTTGGCCTTGCTGGGAAATATTTGGCCAACCAAGTTCGGTGACACCTTTGTCGGGCGAGTTTCTAAAAACTGTATAAGCCGGGCTCAAAGTAATCGCCTCACGTGATTCGGCATCGGAGCCCCACACTGAAGGCCCGATCTTAGGTTCGACACTTTGCCCAATGACAACTGCGCCTGCTCCGTCACCAAAAATAAATGCCGTTCCTCGGTCACTCATGTCGAGAAAGTCTGAAATCTTTTCAACGCCAACGACTAAAACATTTTTAGATGTTCCAGCTCGAACTAAATCACTTGCCATTGCAACGCCATAACAAAAGCCAGCACAGGCAGCAGAAATATCGAAAGCTGCAATTTTGGGATTTCCTAACTCAGCGATTAACGCAGTTGCCGCACTCGGCGCTTGGAAAGGATAAGTAATGGTTGCCAAAATTAATGTATCTATATCGGCAATTGTTAGCTTGGCACGAGAAAGAGCCGACTCGCATGCAGCCTTTGCCATCGTGATAATAGTTTCATCAGGGCCAGCAAAACGGCGACTCTTAATTCCGGTACGTTGCTGAATCCACTCATCATTTGAATCGATGAGGTCGACAATTTCGCTATTTGGAACAAGGCGTTTGGGACGATACGAACCAACCGAGAGAATTTGACTATTACCCATTGCGGGAAGTTTTATGCTCATGCGTGCCTTCCTGCAAATTCGCGTGCAGCGACTAGATCATCTGCACTCTTTAACGCGAAGCTTTCGATTTCAGGTGCTGCGCGCTTGAGCAAGCCAACCAGAGTTCCAGCCGGAGGCAATTCAATGACACCCGTTACTCCTATAGTTTTCAAAGTATGCATGCAGAGATCCCAGCGCACAGGATTTGCAATCTGATTGACTATTCGCGCCACAATCTCGCTCTCAGATCGCACAATCTCGCCATCTTTATTAGAAATAAAGGGAATCGATGGTTGATGAAGGTCAATGCTGTCGGCAAGTTCGCTAAGCGGAGCTACTGCGCTAGACATAAATGAGGTGTGAAAGGCACCGGCCACGGCTAGGGCGCGAACGCGCGCACCTGTCGGTGGATTCTGGCCCAAGGTTGCAAGCGCAGTTAAATCTCCAGCGGCAACAATTTGGCCACCACCGTTGTCATTGGCAGCGATTAAACCAAGGGAGTAGATCGCAGTAAGTACTTCATCTCGATCCCCGCCGAGTACTGCCGACATTCCAGCTGGAGCTTGCGCTGCTGCCTTTGCCATCTCGATTCCCCGCGCACGGACAAGGTGAAGGGCATCGGCATCGGTAACAGCTCCACATATTGCCGCAGCCGCGAGCTCTCCAACTGAGTGGCCGGAAGTAACTGCAACATCTTTAACAGCCAATGCGTGAGCGGCTAACAGTGAGGCTGCAACGATAAGTGGCTGTGCATTTGCGGTGTCTTTAATCTCATCGGCATCTGCAGTTGTTCCAAGGCGTACAAGATCTAAGTCGATATCTGTCGACCACTTATTTAAAAGTGAAAGCGAAGCCGGATCTTGAATCCAGGAGTTGAGCATTCCGGGCGATTGTGAACCCTGACCGGGTGCGATAAGTGCCAACATAATTGTGAAATATTACTGGCAATTTCCACATACTACCTAGTACGTGAAACGAGCCAAATCTGTGCACTGTGCTGCTGGACCGAAATCTTTGAGCCAGGAGCTGAAATTACTGGTTCGTATGTTTCAATCTCTTTGCTTGCATCGAAGATACATCGAAAAGTTTCACCCCATTGTTGATCGGGCAAAGTAAAGGTGGTCTGAGATGTTGAAGAGTTCATGAGAAGCAATAGACCGCTCGATGGATCGGCCTCTACAAAAACAGTAATACTTCGCTTCTCTTCATCGGCCCAGTGGTTGTCGGTCATTTCATGTCCGCCAAGTGAAAACCACGCTATATCTTTTCGCTTAGTTCCTTGATCTACGATGCCAGTGAAAAACTCTGACGTCACGTCTGCCAAATAAGTTTGGCGAATCTTTGCCAGTGTTTGCATCGTGGCTAAAATATCTTGAGCTTGCGCATCTAACTCCCACGGCAGCGCCCAACCTCCACTAAAAGTTGCATCACTTTCGCTATCAAACTTAAGGGGGAGTGAGTAGGCGTTATTTGACCCAAGCTGTGACCGATTGGCCTCATCGCCCATATTTATCATTGGAACACCCGATGAGAGCATTAAGGTCGCTAACATCGATTTCTTAATCCAGTGACGAATCGTATTTATTCCAAGGTCTTGGGTTTCACCCTCTACGCCAACGTTCCAAGATCGATTAGAACTACTTCCATCGGTATTGCCTTCGCCATTAGCTGCATTGTTTTTTTCGTTATAGGTCACCATGTCATGGAGCGTGAAACCATCATGGGCGGCGATGAAGTTGATAGATGACGTAGGTCCACGATAGTAAAAAATTGAACTAGAGCCGCTAATACTGTTGGCGATATCAGATACACCTTCACCAAAACCACGCTCAAGATCACCTAACCAGAATTGACGTACTGAGTCACGGTAAACATCGTTCCACTCTCGCCACGGGTGTGGAAAATCTCCAAGAGAGTAGCGCGTAACATCCCAAGGCTCTGCAATCATTTTAAAGTTTCGCAAAACAGAGTCTGATTCAATGGCAGTTAAAAGCGAGGAGTTAAAGGCGCTTTGACTCGTATAAAGGGCGGTCGTTAAATCAAAACGGAAGCCATCAACGCCTACAACTTCCACCCACCAGCGAAGTGAATCTATTATCTGCCGAACTGAATGCGGGTTACTAGCTGCGAAAGTATTTCCACAGCCAGTTACATCTATGTAGTTGCCTAAATTGTCATGACGATAGTAAGACTTATTATCGATCCCTTTATACGAAAGAGTAGGACCGCCAACGCCACCTTCGGCAGTATGGTTGTAGACAACATCTAAAATGACTTCAATGCCCGCGTTATGTAATTGGTCTATTGCCCATTGCAGTTCGCTAATCGGATCTTGCGTTGCCGCATAAGAACCCTCGGGTGCGCTAAAAGCTAATGAGTTATAACCCCAATAATTTTTTCGCCCCCGCATATAGATGGCGGGTTCAGTAATAGAGGCGGCAATTGGCAATAGTTCAAGGGCTGTAACTCCCAAGGATTTTAGATGTGCAATCGTGCTTGGATGACCTAAGCCTTTATATGTTCCGCGTTCATTCTCAGGAATATCGTTGTTCTTGGCCGTTAAGCCCTTCACATGAGCTTCATAGATAATTATTTTCGCCCAGGGCACGAGAGGGCGCACAATTTCGCGGACTCTATGATCGGTAACAACGGAGTAGGGAACAAAACCGGCACTATCTCGGCCATCGCGCAGTGAAAGATCACCGTCTCCCGTTGCATCGGTGGCAACGTGCCCGAAAATCTCTGGAACGTAGGAAATCGCCCCGCTTAATTGATGCGTGTAAGGGTCGATTAAAAGCTTTTCGGGGTTAAATCGGACGCCATGCTCGGGAGCCCAGGGGCCGTATATGCGATAGCCATACCGCTGGCCAGCTCGAACTCCAGCTAAGTAGCCATGCCAAATCGGTCCATTTCGATGCGACATCGCAAAGCGTGTTTCAACCAAAGCCCCGTTGATCTCATTAAATAGGCATAACTCAACTGCATCAGCGGCATTTGACCAGATGGCGAAGTTTGTTCCACCGTCGGTAACGGTGGCGCCAAGGGTCCGGGGATCTGCAGGTAGCACGGGGCAATTCTGCCCTAAGTGCGCGCCAGCGGTGGCCTTAAGCCTTACCCGTCAGTAACATAAGCGATATGAAAATCGCCGTCTGCATCAAACAGGTGCCAGATTCATGGGCTGAGAAAAAGATGGTCAATGGGCTTCTGGATCGCGTCAACGTCGATGCAGTTCTCAATGATTTAGATGAGTATGCAATTGAAGAGGCGCTACGGATCGTTGAGGCACATGGTGGAAATGAAGAGGGCAGTGCGCACAGCATCACCATTATTTCTATGGGCCCAGAGCGCGCATTGGAGTCGGTTCGCAAAGCGCTCTCTATGGGCGCAAACGCTGGAATTTTAATTACCGACTCGGCCCTTGTTGGAGCAGATGCGCTCGCAACGTCTAAGGTTTTAGCTACGGTAATTTCTAAGGGCGAATTCGATCTAGTTATCTGCGGAACTGAATCAACCGATGCTCGTATGAGCGTTGTGCCGGCGATGATTGCAGAGCGTCTTGGCTGTGCTCAACTTACTTTCGCCGCATCGGTCACCGTTGATCCAGATGCCAAAAAAGTTTCTATCTCACGCGTTACCGAATCTGGTGTGGATGCGATGTCCGGCGAGTTTCCAGTCGTCGTTTCAGTTGTCGAAAAAATTAATGAACCACGATATCCATCCTTTAAGGGAATCATGGCGGCGAAGAAAAAGAGCATTGAAACTATCGATCTATCGAGTTTAGGAATAACTGCTGAGAGCTCGTGGTCATCCGTTGTTGATTCATCACCACGTCCAGCACGCGCAGCTGGAATTGTTATCACTGATGACAGTACTGGAGCAGAAAAACTTGTTGCATATTTGGCAGAGAAGAAATTGATATGAGTAGCGTTTTAATTCTGGCCGATTTTATCGGGGCTAAGGTAACTAAAACCACGGCAGAACTTGCCACGGCGGGTTCACGGATGGGCGAAGTAACTGCCGTCGTCCTTGCTCCAACTGGTCTTGGTGCCAGTTTTGCAGCAGCGCTAACCAACGGACCAATTACGCACGTACTAGTGATTGAATCCGATAGTTTTCTTGCCCATGGTGTTTCAGCAGCCGCCGATGTTCTTACCCAAGTTATAGCAACAAAAAATCCGAAAGCTCTCTTAATCGCCTCCCATGCATTTGGTAAAGAGGTTGCTGCAAGAGTTGCTGTGAAAACTAATTCAGGAATTATTACCGATGCCGTTGATGTAAGTGCAGATGCAACTGCTACTCAAGTTGTATTTGGTGGATCAACTACCGTTCACTCAAAAGTTTTACAAGGAACGCCAATAATCACGCTTCGCCCCAACACGGTTGAGGCGGACATCAGTTCTGTCACACCAACAATAGAATCTGCGAGTTTTGAAATTTCAGAGAGTTCGAAAAAGGCGTTTGTCACTTCCTCAGAGCCACCCGTGCAAGGCGGACGCCCTGAGTTAACAGAGGCCAACATTGTTGTATCTGGCGGACGTGGAACAAACGGTGATTTCGCAGCTGTTGAAGCTTTCGCCGATTCACTTGGCGCAGCTGTTGGTGCATCGCGTGCGGCAACTGATGCTGGTTGGTATCCACATTCACACCAAGTGGGTCAAACTGGAAAAACAGTGAGCCCTCAGTTATACGTTGCCTGCGGAATATCTGGCGCAATTCAACACCGAGCCGGCATGCAGACAAGTAAGGCGATCGTTGTCATCAACAAAGACCCCGAAGCCCCCATCTTCGAGCTCGCAGATTTTGGCGTAGTTGGTGACCTCTTTGCCGTGCTACCAAAGGCCACGGAGGGTGTTAACGCGCGTAAGTCCTAGGATTAGACCTATGTCATCAATCTATGTAGACCATGCGGCAACAACGCCGATGGTTGAAAGCGCACTTCTTGCGATGACAGCTCAGTTGGCACAGTTGGGTAATCCTTCAAGTTTGCACACGCATGGACGTGCAACGCGCAAAACCCTTGAAGATGCGCGGGAAACTCTCGCAAAGGAGATTGGCTCTCTGCCGAGCGAAGTTATTTTTACCGCCTCCGGAACTGAGGCAAATAACATTGCATTAAAAGGTTTGTATTGGGCTGGGCGCGAAGTTGGAAAGAAGATTGTCGTAATTTCAAGTATTGAGCACCATGCGATTCTCGATCCCGCCCATTGGCTAGCAACGCATGAAGGCGCAGAGGTTATTGAAATTCCAGTTAACTCCGATGGCGTCATTAATTTGGATTTCCTAAAAGATCTTGTTAAAACTCGCGGTGAAGAGATTGCAGTTATCTCGGTGATGCACGCAAATAATGAAACTGGCGCGATCCAACCAGTGAGCGAAGTTGTTGCAATTGCCGGAGAAATTGCGGTACACACCGACGCCGTTCAAAGTTTTAAGAAAGTACCACTCTCGTTTGCACAATTAGGCGTTACTGCCATGTCGCTGAGTGCTCATAAGATTGGGGGACCACTTGGAATCGGTGCCCTTATATTAAAACGCGGCGTTGAGATTCCATCGTTATTACATGGCGGCGGGCAAGAGCGCGAGATTCGAAGCGGAACTTTAAATGCTCCGAGCATTGTTGCCTTTGCAACGGCGGCTACGAGTTCGTATTACAACGCTGGTGCAGTCGTGGGGCTGCGTGATCGCTTTATCTCTTCGGTACAGGCGTTGATTCCTGATGCAGTGATTAACGCTCTTGCAGCTGCACGTTTACCCGGAATTGTGAACGTTACATTTCCAGGAACGCAGAGCGATACTCTGTTATTACTTATGGATGGCCAACACATCTCATGTTCAACGGGCTCGGCATGTAGCGCAGGCGTTCATGAGGCCAGCCACGTCTTGCTTGCTATGGGCCATAGCGAAATTAGCGCCCAATCTTCACTGCGCTTTTCATTTGGCGCAACGAGTACTGCAAGTGAGTGCGATTTTGTCGTGTCAGTACTTCCCGATGTAATTGCCCGTGGAAGGGCGGCAAACCTGCCATGAAATTAATTGCAGCAATGAGTGGCGGCGTTGACTCTGCCGTTGCCGCCGCCCGCGCAGTTGAGGCCGGCCATGAGGTTATCGGCGTGCACTTAGCGCTCTCGGCCAATCCGCAGAAATACCGCTCAGGTGCGCGCGGTTGTTGCACAATAGAAGATTCACATGATGCACGTCGCGCAGCCGATGTCATTGGAATCCCTTTCTACATTTGGGATATGGCCGAAGAGTTTCACGACGGCGTTGTAGAGGATTTCTTGGCTGAATACGCTGCAGGTCGCACACCAAATCCATGTCTTCGGTGTAATGAAAAAATTAAGTTTGCGGCAGTCTTAGATCGCGCGCGTGCAATGGGCTTTGATGGCGTTGTTACTGGTCACTATGCACGAACTGAGATTGGCGAGAATGGTAAGACACTGCATCGTGCTGTTGACCACTCCAAAGATCAGTCCTATGTTTTGTCTGTCCTAACCGTCGAGCAAATCGAAGGTGCAGTTTTTCCATTAGGCGATACGACCAAAGTCGATATTCGCAAAGAGGCCGAGGCCCGTGGCTTAGCCGTTGCACAAAAACCAGATAGTCACGATATTTGTTTTGTTCCATCTGGAGACAATGCGGGGTGGTTACGGGATCGATTAGGCAGCGATGTTGGTCCAATAGTTGATCAGAGCGGCACAAAGATCGGCGAACACAAAGGGGCATATACCTACACAATCGGACAACGCAAGGGTTTAGGTCTAACTATCCCAACACCTGATGGGTCACCGCGATTTGTTTTAAAGATTGAGCCCGTTACAAACACGGTTGTAGTTGGGGCACGGGAGGATTTAGCGGTCACAATCATGCGCGGTGAACGTCCAGTGTGGTGTGGACCAGCGGTAGATCATGCCCATCGCATTGGATTTGTTCAAATTCGCGCCCATGGCGCGGCCTTGCCATGTACGTACTATGTTGAGAATGGTTTGCTCGTAGCGATATTGGATGAAGCTTTACTAGGTCTTGCAACTGGTCAAGCGATGGTTATTTACGATGGTGATCGCGTCGTCGGGTCGGCAACAATTTGCGAGACTGAGTAAATGAGTAACCAAGCCCGTCACCGCATGAGCGAACTCATTAATGAGATTCGTGATCATCAATTTAAATACCACGTTTTAGATGCCCCGACGATAACCGACTCTGAGTTCGATGGAGTTCTTCGCGAACTCACCGCTCTTGAAGCTAAATATCCAGAGCTTCGTGAGGCCGATTCACCAACACTTGGCATAGGTGGGGGATTTGCAACTTCGTTTGCTCAGCACGATCACATCGAAAAGATGATGAGCTTGGATAACGTCTTTGATACCACCGAACTTGCATCATGGTTTGATCGTATTGAAAAAGAGGTTCCTAACCCTATCTACTTATGCGAGCTTAAAGTTGATGGCCTTGCAATTAATTTGACCTATGAGAATGGGCAGTTAGTGCGTGGATTAACTCGTGGTAACGGAGTAACTGGTGAAGACGTCACTCTCAATGTCAAGACGATTAAAAATCTGCCACATACCTTGGTTGGTAAGAATATTCCAGCATTAATTGAGATCCGAGGCGAAGTCTTTTTCCCATTGGCCGCCTTTAACGAACTCAATGATGGCTTGGAGGAGTTAGGTAAAGCTCTTTTTGCTAATCCTCGCAATGCCGCTGCCGGCTCCCTTCGCCAGAAAGATCCGCGTGTGACTGCTCAGCGACCTTTATCTGTAGTAGTTCACGGCGTTGGAGCACGAGAGGGAATTGAGTTCGATTCACAGAGTGGGGCTTATGCGGTGTTAAAAGAGCTAGGTCTACCCACTAGCAATCGCTTCACTGTGTGTGCAACGCGTGGTGAAGTAGAGAAATACATCGCGCATTACGGTCTGCATCGCCATGATGTAGAGCACGAGATTGATGGCGTAGTTATTAAAGTCGATTCAATTGCCGAACAGGCTCAGCTCGGATTTACATCGCGTGCACCGAAGTGGGCAATTGCCTATAAATATCCACCCGAAGAGGTAACAACTCGACTGTTAGATATCAAAGTCAGTATTGGGCGAACTGGACGCGTAACACCATTTGCTTTTATGGAGCCGGTAAAAGTTGCAGGCTCAACAGTTACAAATGCCACACTTCATAACGCGACTGAGATTGTTCGCAAGGGCGTTTTAATCGGTGATGTTGTAGTAATTCGCAAAGCTGGTGATGTAATCCCTGAAGTCTTGGCTCCAGTCATAGAGCGACGAACTGGAAAAGAAGTGGCATTCGTTATGCCAACGCACTGCCCTGAATGCGGTAGCGCCTTGCGCGCGATGTCTGATGGCGACGTTGATATTCGCTGCCCAAATGCGCGTAGTTGCCCAGCCCAGCTTCGAGAGCGTATTTATTACATCGGCTCGCGCGCAGCATTAGATATCGATGTCTTGGGCTATGAGGCCGCCGCTGCACTCCTAGATGCCAGAATCATTACCGATGAATCCGATCTCTTTAATGTAACTAAAGAGAAGTTAATTACCTCTGATTTCTTTACGAAAAAGGATGGCACTCCAGGATTAAATGTTGAAAAATTATTAGCCGCCCTTGAAGTTGCCAAAACTGCACCGCTGTGGCGAACCATTGTTGCCCTCTCTATTCGCCACGTTGGTCCAACTGCGGCCCAAGCTCTGGCCACACACGCTGGCTCGATTGAAAAGATTTCAACTTCTACCGCTGAAGAGCTCGCGCAAATCGATGGAGTTGGTGTCACTATTGCAGATTCAATCGTTGAATGGTTCTCTATCGACTGGCATCAAGAGATCATCGCTAAATGGAGTGCGGCAGGTGTACGCGTTGAGCAGGAGAGCGTTGCACAACTCCCACAGACGCTCACTGGATTAACATTCGTTGTCACGGGGGGATTGGAAAACTTCACCCGTGATTCAATCGCCGAAACAATCATCGCCCATGGTGGCAAGTCCGCATCGGCCGTCTCCAAGAAGACCAACTATCTACTAGTTGGCGCAGAGCCTGGATCAAAGTTAGCTAAGGCTCTTGAAATCGGTGTCCCCGTCATTGATGAGGCGAGATTTAAAGAATTGCTTGCGGGCAGGTAGTAGGATTTGGCCATGACGAACCTAGCCGCTGAAACTCTTCGCGAACTTCCAATGCCGGCCATTGCCTATGGTCTTGTAACTTTCGGCATCCTCTCACTATTTCTTTACTTAGCTCTTCGCTTAGACCGGGATTAATTTGTCCCGAGTTGGAATCTATGGCGGAACTTTTGACCCGATTCACAACGGTCATCTACAGGTCATAAGGCAACTGATTGAAAAGAAAATAATCGATCGATTAATTCTCGTTCCAGCTGGGCAGCCATTACTTCGGGAGAATTCACCCGTTGCATCGGGGGCACAACGGCGAGCAATGTGCCAGTTGGCGCTGACGACTTTGCCCGAGAGTATTTCAACTCATGTTCAAGTCAATCCCATTGAGATTTTGCGCGCAGGTCCAAGCTATGCAATCGATACCGTAGAGGCGGTTCGTGCTTCCTACCCTAACGATGAGATATTTCTAATCATGGGAGCAGATGCCTACTCGAAGATCGATCAATGGCATCGCGCCGCCGAGCTCCATGCATTGGTGTCGATAATCTGTATTAATCGTCCTGGTTTTGCCCCACATGGGATAGATATTGCAGCCCTTGATGTCTCGGCAACTGCAGTTCGTGCCGGTTTGAGCGCAGATGTGCCGGAAATAGTTGGCGCGTTTATACGGGAGAATAACCTCTATGACAATTAGCGCACGCACTCTAGAAATCACCCAAGCAGCGGCTAAAGCTGTAATAGAAAAAATCGGAACAGATTTAGTTGCTATCGATTTATCTGACCAACTTGTCCTTAGCGAAGTTTTTCTCATCGCTACTGGACAAAACGTTGCTCAAGTCGATGCAATCGCCGATGAGGTCGAGCGTCAATTAACTGCAATTGGAGAGAAGCCAGCACGCCGTGAAAAGGGTGCTGAATGGATTCTCCTAGATTATTCAGATTTAGTTGTTCATATTCAAAGCACTGAACTTCGCAAGTACTACATGCTCGATCGTTTGTGGAATGACTGCCCGACCATTGACCTTGAGGCAGTGAAAGATGCCGCAGTACATGGCCGGTAATCGCGTACTTTTATGGCGTCATGGTCAGACTGATTGGAATATGGTTAATCGTTTTCAAGGTCACTCCGATATTGCATTAAACGATGTAGGACGTTTTCAAGTTGCTCATGCTGCCGAGATTTTGGCGGGCATGAATCCGACTGCGATTATTTCAAGTGACTTGGGGCGCGCGCGCGATACCGCGCAGGCACTTGCTGATTTAGTTGGTCTTAGCGTTAACGTGCATGAAGGTCTGCGTGAGACTAATGGTGGATTGTGGGAGGGCAAGACCGGTGCTGAAAATCGCGCCGAAGATTTTCAGAACTTTATTCGTTGGATTGATGGCGATGATAATCCTGCAGGTACAACAGGGGAGCGCCGAAGCGAAGTTGCCAAACGTGCAGTCGATGTAATCAATCAGGCACTAGATGGCAAGAGCGACCAACTATTGGTTGTTGCAACCCATGGTGGCACCGCTCGATGTGTCTTAGGTGATCTATTACAACTTCCGCTTTCGCATTGGGGTGTTATTGGTGGACTTTCAAATGCATCGTGGTCGATTCTTCAACGCAATCCCCGCCAATGGAATTTAATCGAACATAACGCCGGTTCCATCCCAGAGCCTGTCTATGGTGAAGAGAGTGGCGCACCTACCCCGTAATTCATGCGGTAAGGTTTGCCCTTCTCAAGCAATTGGGGCTGTGGCGCAGCTGGTAGCGCACCTGCATGGCATGCAGGGGGTCAGGGGTTCAAATCCCCTCAGCTCCACGTATGAATATAGATAGTACAAACGAGGCGCACGCGGCATATGACTTCGCCTACGTGCAGGAAAAATGGCTGCCAGTTTGGGATCAGATTCAACCTTTTAAATCCGGTCGTGAAGGCGACAACCGTCCAAAAAAATATGTTTTAGATATGTTTCCCTACCCATCAGGTGATTTACACATGGGCCATGCCGAGGCATATGCCCTTGGTGATGTCATCGCACGGTATTGGATTCAAAAGGGCTTCAACGTCATGCATCCGATCGGGTGGGATGCTTTTGGTCTGCCGGCCGAAAACGCGGCAATTAAAAGAAATGAAGATCCAAAGATTTGGACCTATGAAAACATTGCCGTTCAGAAGGCATCGATGCGCCGCTTTGCATGCTCCTTTGACTGGGATCGAGTCTTTAATACGTGCGATCCCGAGTATTACAAGTGGAACCAGTGGCTGTTCTTGCAGTTACATGAGCGCGGACTGGCATATCGGAAAGACTCAGCAGTTAACTGGTGCCCAAGCTGCCAGACTGTTTTAGCAAATGAACAAGTCGTTGCCGGTCTCTGCGAGCGATGCGACACTGCCGTTACTAAGAAGAAGTTGAATCAGTGGTATTTCAAAATTACCGATTACGCCGATCGTCTGCTCGATGACATGGCCCAGCTAGAAGGCAAGTGGCCTGAGAAAGTTTTGATGATGCAGCGCAACTGGATCGGACGATCAAGCGGCGCCAATGTTTCATTTCTCATTGAAAATCGCAGTGAACCGGTCACGGTTTACACAACTCGCCCTGATACTTTGTTCGGCGCCACCTTTATGGTTGTTGCAGCCGATAGTGAATTAGCCGCTGAGCTAGCAGTTGGTTCAGGCGTTGAAACCGAGTTTGCCGCCTATCTAGAAAAAATTAAGGCCGATAGCGATATTGATCGCTTAGCAACGGATCGACCAAAATCAGGTGTCTTCTTAAATCGTTATGCAATCAATCCAGTTAATGGGGCCAAGCT
This sequence comes from Actinomycetota bacterium, assembly GCA_009698675.1. Classification (GTDB taxonomy): domain Bacteria; phylum Actinomycetota; class Actinomycetes; order Nanopelagicales; family Nanopelagicaceae; genus Planktophila. The sequence continues at coordinate 27,640 of WLPT01000012.1, read as the reverse complement.
ACCAATCTGGGCAAGTGACTATGTTTTAGCCGACTATGGAACCGGTGCAATCATGGCCGTGCCTGCACACGATCAGCGCGATTTAGATTTTGCCCGTGCAATGAAACTGCCAGTTGTAGTTGTCGTTGATACAGGCGGGGAGGATCCAAATGAAACGGGAATTGCAACTGGTGGAGATGGCGTATTAATTAACTCTGGCGCACTCAATGGCCTCAGTAAAGATGCCGCTATCACGGCAATTAGTGCCCAACTTGAAAGCGATGGAGTTGGAAAAGCTGCACGTAACTACCGTCTTCGCGACTGGTTAGTCTCACGACAGCGTTATTGGGGTACTCCGATTCCTATTATTCACTGCCCTAAGTGTGGTGAAGTTCCAGTTCCTGCCGATCAACTTCCATTGATACTTCCTAGCGCAGATGGTTTAGATCTAAAGCCAAAGGGAGTATCTCCGTTAGGTGCTGCCACCGATTGGGTAAATGTTAAATGCCCTAAGTGCGCAAATGATGCCAAGCGCGATACCGACACAATGGATACCTTTGTGGACTCATCTTGGTACTACTTACGTTATCCATCATCGACAAACCACAATGAGCCTTTTTCAAAGAAAGAGATGGAGACCTGGCTACCTGTAGATCAATACGTTGGCGGTGTAACACATGCCATCTTGCACCTTCTCTATAGCCGCTTCTTCACTAAAGTCCTCAACGATATGGGGATGCTCGATTTCAATGAGCCTTTTACGCGTTTATTGAATCAAGGAATGGTTGTGATGGATGGCTCAGCGATGTCAAAGAGCCGCGGCAACTTAGTACGTTTATCTGATGAGCTCGAACATCACGGTGTTGATGCAATTCGATTATCAATGGTCTTTGCCGGACCTCCTGAAGATGACGTCGATTGGTCGGATGTTTCGCCATCGGGGTCAGTAAAATTCTTATCGCGTGCTTGGCGATTATCAGGGGATGTAACGAGTGCACCTGGAGTGGATTTCTTAAATGGTGACACATCACTTCGCAAGGTCACGCACAAGGCATTACACGATGCAGATTTCGCAGTTGAATCATTTCGCTTTAACGTTGCAGTAGCTCGTGTTATGGAGTTAGTAAATGCAACACGTAAAGCTATCGATTCAGGTTGCGGTGCTGCAGACCCTGCAGTCCGTGAGGCCGTAGAGGCAATTGCGATCATGCTCTCATTAGTGGCGCCATTTACCGCCGAAGAGATGTGGGAGCGCTTGGGGCATAAACCGGCCGTAGCCCTTGCCGGCTGGCCCGTGGTTGATGAAAAACTATTAGTTGCAGATACGGTCACCGCCGTTATTCAGATTAATGGCAAGATTAAAGATCGCTTGGATGTTTCACCAAGTATCAGCGATGGCGAGCTGGAAGCGGCAGCCTTAGCCCTGCCCGGCATTATTCAAGCTCTGACGGGGGCAACGATCTCAAAGGTAATTACGCGCGCCCCAAAAATCGTCAATATCGTTATTAACGGCTAGAGCCTCTTGTGGTGCGGGGCAGCAGCTTTGTTAAATCTGGTCAGCATTTTATCGATGCGTTAATGAATGGAACGCAACCATTATTGACAGGTGAACAAGGTCGAGAAGTTCTCGCATTCACGCTGGCGGCACAAGAGGCAGCGGCCCTTGGGGTTCCAGTTCAACCGAGGCGCTAAATTACAGTTTAAAGGTTGCGAGTATCCCCAAGCCTATGAAATTCGATTTGCACAATTGATATAGGCGCTTAAATCGGGGGCATGAACCATATAACTCAAGCCTTTGAAAGCATTAGCAACTGGTGGTACGAGCTTCACTATTCACAGATACAAAAACGAGCACTTTTAATTCTCGGCCTTCTAACTATTTTCTGCTCGTCACTAATAGTTGTTCGTGGAACAACCCACGAGGTTGTCGCGCCACCGGTTGTGCCGATACAAATTGCAACTCCAGAGATCTTCATCGATGTAACTGGCGCCGTCAACAAGCCTGGGGTGTACACGATGGCAGCAAATTCACGCGTGATAGATGCCATAAAGGCGGCGGGAGATTCGGCTCCAGGTGCTGATTTATCTACTATCAATTTAGCTCGAGTTATTTCCGATGGCGAACAGATCTATGTAGATACCATGGCAGTAAATAGTGCAGGCGTGCATGTCACCAAGAGCGTGCATACCGGGCCGATCAATATCAATCGTGCAACTGCGGCCCAATTAGATGTTCTTGATGGCATTGGTCCTGTCATCGCCAGTCGAATCATTGAGTATCGAAAAACAAATGGCCCATTTGCCACGATCGATGAGCTTCAAAAAGTAAGCGGAATAGGTGTTGCAAAATTCGCGCAGATAAAAAGCAAAATTCGCGTGTAATTGACTTTCGTGCGATTGCAGTTGGCGCAGCTATTTGGCTCGGTGCACTACTTCAAAGCGCAATAGAGCCGTGGCGCATAAGCATCGCAGCTGCTCTGATAACTCTGTTTTCATTAGCCAGTAGAAAACTGCGCTTTACGGTAATCATTACCGCCCTACTACTTGGTTCATCCCTCATGTCGATGCGACAAGCATCCCTCCAAAACTCCGAACTCTCCAAACTCTATGGGCAGCCGGTAGAGATAATGGCGCAAGTTGTAACAGACCCAAACCAGACAACTTCTGGCAACTTTAGTTTTCTTGCACGCGCAATTTATGTAAAGACTGCGAGCCACTCTTATGCAATGGGTATACCAATCCGAGTAATTACGCCGCGCAGAAGTGCACTCTTGATGTTGCCTGGACAAAGTTTTAGCTCCAATGCCCGCATAGTTGAGAGCAACGAGGGACGGGTTGGAGCACTTGTAATAATCGATGAGGATGTGCGGGTTATTACTCAAGCTTCAAGGTGGGCTAAAGCTTTGGCCTCGATTCGCTTTGGTCTTCGTGATGCCTCTGGGGCAGGAGATGCAGGCGCTCTTATTCCAGGAATGGTCTTGGGGGATACCTCCAAGCAGAGTTTAGAGTTTAAAACCGCGATGAAGCGTTCAGGATTAATGCATTTAGTTGCAGTAAGTGGTGCTAACTTTGCAATAGTTTCTAGCTTTGTTTTGTGGTGCATGCAGTTTATTTTCCGCAGGCTTCGATTACGTCTAGGTGCGACAGCGATTTCACTCATCTGCTTTATTGCATTAGTGCGCCCATCACCATCGGTCTTACGGGCAGCAGCGATGGCTGCAGTGCTCTTGATTGCACAGGGTATGCATCGCACTCGAGACTCCCTACCTGCCTTAGGCTTTGCAGTTGGCGCAGTTGTTATCGGTGATCCGTGGCAGGCACGCGATGCCGGTTTTGCGCTATCTGTTATGGCAACTGCAGGGCTTCTCTTATTTGCCCCTGTCGTAATCGAAAAACTCTCGCGCTATATTCCGCCGAAGCTTGCAGAGGCTTTTGCCCCGCCAATTGCTGCGATTGTTTTTTGCTCTCCAGTCTTAGTTGCACTTTCAGGCTATTTATCACCGATTAGCATCCTTGCAAACGTTCTGGCAGCACCTGCCGTTGGCCCGATCACAATTCTGGGATTTATTGCCGCTCTATTCTCACCCTTTGCTCCGTTCATTTCGCATATTTTGATCTGGTTTATTAGATTTCCCGCCAGTTTTATTGCAGAGGTGGCAACATGGACATCGCGTTTTCCAGTCATAACCCTTCGCACTGGAAGCGTTGGCTTTCTTATCGTTGGGGTTTTCACTCTAACTCTCTGGCTTTTCAAAAGATATATGAGGGCGATCTCCATAACGGCGATTATCATGATTTTGTTATTAACGTGGATGCAGCGCTGGCCGGCCGGAGATTGGCAAGTTGCAAACTGCGACGTTGGCCAAGGCGATTCAATGGTTATTAACTTGGGAAATCATCGAGGCATAGTCATAGATGTTGGTCCTGATCCCGTGCTAGAGGATCGCTGCCTTAAGAGTTTGGGAATCACTGACATTTCGCTGATGGTTCTCTCTCACTTTCACGCCGATCACAGTGGTGGACTCAGTGGAGCGTTAAATGCACGCGCGGTCTCACAACTTTGGATTAGCACTAACGCCGAACCATTAATCGAGAGTGCACATGTCGCCGCCCTCGTAGGCGGCGTAAATATTGTGAAGCCGCAGCGGGGCTATGCGATAAAGATCGGCGAGTTCACTATTAAAACCCTGTGGCCAGAAAGCGGTATCCATATCTTTGCATCTATGCCAGGCGAGGGTTCGGCGATCAATAATTCGAGCATCGCGCTGATGATCACATCGAGGGATTTCTCACTATTTACCGCCGGTGATTTAGAGCCACCTGCCCAACATGAGTTAGTGGGTGATCTATCAAAGGTAGATATTTATAAGCTCTGCCATCATGGCTCGCGCTATCAAGATGGGGCGATGATGGCCGCGCTCGACCCACAACTTGCCCTCATTAGCGTGGGAGCTAAGAATCTATATGGGCATCCTGCAGCAGAAAGTATTAGCGCGTTGACTAGACTCGGGGCGCAGGTTCTGCGAACCGACATCAATGGCGCTATTAGCATCACAGCAAAGGCTCATCGGATTAGAGTTCGTACAAGCAAGGGTCGATTTAATCTCTTTAGATTGGGGTAGTCACATGAAGGCCATCTACCTCATCCTTGGCTCAGAGGGCGCACTCGCAGATCGTGCGCTTAGTAAGTTGATGGCCGAGTTTAAGGAAAATAACTGCGAGATCACCAACCTCTTCGCCGCCGAAACAGTAGTCGGTGACATTGCCGATGCGTTAGCGCCATCATTATTTTCTGAGCGCCGTGCACTTATCCTGCGAGATTTGCAGGATCTTCCTGAAGATAACAAGGAAGAGATTACGAGATATTTAGCCAGTCCCGATGCAACGATGAACGTGGTCTTTGTTCATAAAGGCGGCGTTAAAGGTAAGGCACTCCTTGATGCGATTAAGAAAGTTAAGCCCGAGATAATTGCATGTGAGCCTTTGAAAAAAGAGGCCGAAAAAGAGGGCTTTGTTAAAGAGCTCTTTTTAGATATAGGTCGTAAGGCATCACCAGGGGCCGTTGCTGCATTAGTTGGCGCACTCGGCAGTGATATGCGCGAACTTCAAGCCGCTGTTTCACAGATTGCCGCAGATGCTCCAGCCGGTGTTATCGATGAAGTAATGGTAGATAAGTTTCATCAAGGGCGAGTTGAGACAACTGGATTTGATGTAGCCGATGCAACGCTGGATGGAAATCTATCGGCCGCCCTTGTCGCACTTCGGAGCGCACTTGAAACCGGCACCGATCCAGTAATGATTACTAGTGCAATCGCATCGGCCCTTCGCGCCCTTGCAAAGGTATCTGGGGCAAATCGTGGTGTTAAATCATTTGAGTTAGCTGGCCAACTTGGTATGGCACCGTGGCAGATTGATAAGGCCCGTCGCCAACTTCATCGCTGGTCACCTGGGGCCCTGGCCGATGCAGTGGGAGTCATCGCAAAGGCCGATGCCGAGGTCAAAGGCGCGGCCAGTGATCCGATTTACGCTCTTGAGAAGGCGGTTACGGCCATCGCATCGAGCCATTCGGGCAGTTAACGGCAATTTGACCGTAGGGGGCGCGCATCCGTACTCTTATCCTCTGCCCGTCGGCGATTTCAACGGGCTTAATTGAACTGGAGTAACACGTGTACGCAATCGTTAAAGCTGGCGGCCGCCAGGAAAAAGTCGCAGTTGGCGACACAGTAACCGTCGATCGTATGGACGCAGCTGTTGGTGCAACTGTCTCATTTCCTGCCCTGCTACTAGTAGATGGTGCAACTGTTACGACCGACGCCGCAGTCCTTGCCGCAGTAAAGGTAACTGGCGAAGTTCTTGAAGAGACAAAGGGCCCAAAGATTGACATCCTGCGTTACAAGAACAAGACAGGTCACCGTCGTCGCCAGGGCTTTCGTGCAAAGCTCACACGCGTAAAAATTACCGCCATCAACGGCGCGAAGTAAGGGAGAGCGATAAATGGCAAGTAAGAAGGGTGTCTCCTCGACACGTAACGGTCGCGACTCAAATCCTCAGTACCTCGGCATCAAGCGATTTGGTGGCCAGGAAGTAAATGCAGGCGAGATCTTGGTCCGTCAGCGCGGAACACATTTTCACCCAGGCAAGAACGTAGGTCGTGGCAAGGATGACACGCTATTTGCACTAGCTGCAGGCGCAGTTGAGTTCGGTCGCGCTCGCGGACGTCGTGTAGTGAACGTGGTTCCGGCCGCTTAATTTAGGTTTCTCATCAAAAGAGCGAGCCGCGAATCGTGGCTCGCTTTTTTATTTCAGTGTTAATTTTTTTAGGGAAGGGAGTACGTACCATGACAACTTTTGTTGATCGTGTAACTCTCTATGCCACTGCAGGAAAAGGTGGCGATGGCTGCGTCTCAGTCAAGCGCGAAAAATTTAAACCTCTCGGCGGACCAGATGGTGGAAATGGCGGACGCGGTGGCGATGTTGTTCTCGTCGTTGATCCATCGGTTACGACACTTCTAGATTTTCACCACTCACCTCATCGCAAAGCCACTTCGGGTCATCAAGGTTACGGTGATCGCAAAGATGGATATCAAGGCGATGATTTAATTCTCGGTGTTCCAAATGGAACGGTCATTCTCGATAGCAATGGCGAACCGATCGCAGATTTAATCGGCAACGGAACGGTCTTTATCGCAGCCCAAGGTGGCCATGGTGGTCTTGGTAACTTAGCTCTTGCATCATCAAAGCGTCGAGCTCCAGGTTTTGCCTTACTCGGGGAGCCAGGGGAAGAGCGCACACTTTCACTTGAGTTGAAATCAGTTGCCGATATCGCACTCGTTGGTTTTCCAAGTGCCGGTAAGTCATCACTGATTGCTGCAATATCTGCGGCGCGACCAAAGATCGCCGACTATCCATTTACAACATTGGTTCCAAACTTAGGTGTAGTTCAAGCCGGAGAAACACGCTTTACCGTCGCCGATGTTCCAGGTTTAATTCCAGGGGCCAGTCAAGGTAAAGGTTTAGGCCTTGAGTTCCTTCGTCACGTTGAGCGCTGTGTTGCACTTGTGCATGTTTTAGATTGTGGAACGTTAGAGACTGATCGAAACCCAGTACAGGATCTTGACGTTATCGAAAACGAGCTTGCAATCTATGGCGGGCTCGAAGATCGCGTTCGCATCATCGCTTTAAATAAGATCGATCTACCCGATGGTCAAGCAATGGCCGACATGGTCGCCGATGAGCTTCGTCAAAAAGGCTACGAGGTCTATCCAGTATCGGCGGCTTCACGTGCGGGCTTGCAGGAGTTGACGTATGCGATGGCGCGTTTAATTCAAAAAGATCGCGCAGCCGCTGTAGTTCAAGAGCGCACTCGCATTGTTTTGCGCCCAGTTGCCGTAGATGACTCAGGCTTTGCAGTTAAAGCAAATGCCGACGGCTCCTTTACTGTGCGCGGTAAAAAAGTTGAACGCTGGGTGCGACAGACTAACTTTAAGAACGCCGAAGCAATTGGCTATTTAGCCGATCGCCTAGCTCAACTTGGTGTTGAAAAAGATCTCTTCAAAAAGGGCGCAGTTGCAGGTAGCGAAGTTCGTATCGGCGATGGCGCAACAGAGGTCATCTTTGATTGGGAGCCAACAATTGAGGCTGGGGCCGAGCAGTTGGCCGGGCATCTACACCGCCGAGGAGAGGATTCGCGACTCGAATCAACCTGGGCTCAACACGAGCGAGTAGAGGTTGAAGATGTTTTAAGCGATGATGAAATCGCCAAGCAGTGGGAGTACAACGTTTCCGACCCTCACACGCCTAAACTTTCACCACCGATTACAGATCAAGAGTCAGAGGATGGAGATGCCAAGTGAGCCGCACGCAGATTACCTCTGCCAAACGCATCGTTATCAAGATCGGCTCATCCTCACTAACAGGTAAAGCCGGTTCAGCGTTAGATAAAGAGGCGGTTGAAAAACTCGTTGACATTGTTGCAACGTGCAAGAAACGTGGTGCAGAAGTTGTGGTTGTTTCCTCTGGAGCAATCGCGGCAGGTCTTGCGCCCCTTGGCCTAACTTCGCGCCCCAAAGATTTGGCAACGCAGCAAGCTGCAGCATCCGTGGGTCAAGGTTTATTGATTGCACACTACACACAGAGCTTTGCAAAGCATTCAATAACCGCATCCCAAGTTCTCATTACAACTGAAGATATTGTGCGTCGTTCTCACTACCAGAACGCCCAGCGCACTTTGTATCGCCTACTTCAACTAGGTGTAGTTCCAGTTATTAATGAAAATGACACAGTGGGAACTCAAGAGATTCGCTTTGGTGATAATGATCGCTTAGCCGCTCTCGTTGCATTACTCATCGATGCCGATTTGCTAGTACTGGTCTCAGATATTGACTCTCTCTATGACGCACCACCTATGCAAGCCGGCGCAAAAGCTATTCACGAAGTCGAAAATCTCGCCGATATCGCACATATAGTTTTAGGTGGCGCAGGTGCTGCCGGTGTTGGCAGCGGCGGAATGCTCACAAAAGTTGAAGCTGCACGAATTACAACTAGTGCTGGAATTCCAATGCTCTTAACATCTTTGAGTGAAGTTGATTCGACGATCAATGGCGCCACCCTTGGTACGTATTTTCATGCCCATGAGCGCAAGACAACCTCACGCCTACTCTGGCTGGCACATGCAACGACAACGCAGGGTCGTTTGATTTTAGATGCAGGTGCGGTAACGGCAATTCTGGAGCGCGGAGTCTCGCTCTTGCCTGCCGGGGTTACTGCCGTGCAGGGTGATTTCATTGCAGGCGATGCAGTTGAGCTAGTCGGAGCTGATTCAACTGTAATCGCGCGCGGTCTAGTTGCATTTGATAGCGATGAAATTCCGGCGATGCTTGGGCGCTCGACGAAAGAGTTGGCTCAAACCCTAGGACCAGAGTACGAGCGCGAACTCGTGCACCGTGATGATTTAGTGCTGCTCCGAAATTAATTTCAATATCGGCGCCACGTGGCTACTTCGACCATCGGCGCTAGTGGGCTCATCGCTAAGTTTTACAATGACGGTTTTATTGACCGAATCCATCCAGATGAATTGTCCATGTAGACCCAACATCAAGTTAATACCCGCATATGGGTGCCAGACTTGAGCGCCATATCCCCAGCCATAGTCGAGAGCCACTGCAGGAGTTGAGATTCGAGTTAGCCAAGCAGGGCTAATGATGCTTGAACTGGCTTTAATTAACTCGGCGCCCACCAGTGCGTAATCACGCGCTGAAGCGTTAAAACAACAGAAGGCCTTCTCGGTTCCACCTACGTGATCAACGTTCCACGTCGCATCATTGGCGGCACCAACCTTTTGCCAGATATTCTTACTGAAATAATCCACCAAACTCGTGCCAGTAATCTTCTTAATAATCATGCCCAGCATCTGTGTATCGACCGAGCGATACTCTGCAAAAGTTCCAGGAGCCTCTCGCATCATTCGATTGTGCATTAAAAACCAATCAACATCGGTGGAGGCATACATCTGTGCGATTGCAACGCCCCATCCACTTGGGCCGGTGGGGTAGTTATCCGAAACACCGACTCCGCCCTTCATATCCAGTAGGTCTTTAACAGTAACCTTGTCGAAAGTTGTGCCCGCCTTGTACTGCGGCAAGATGCTTACAAATGTATCGCTCTCTTTTAATTGACCGCTATCGATTAGCTTCCCAATCATCAAGGAGGTCATTGTCTTTGCAACCGAGTATGAGGGCAGGCGTGTTTTTTCGCCCATACCGTTGAAGTATTTTTCGTAGGTAATAACGCCATCGCGAACTACCAAGAAAGCATTTGTATGCGTAGCAGTTAAGAATTGATCAAAGGTAATTGCGCTGCCTTCAAATGTGACCATCACCGGCATTTGTTCAGCTCGGCTCTTCCAGATGGCGGGGGTGGCGGCGGCAGCAATCGTATGGGCCGGCATTAAATCCGGAGTCTTAGAGGCCGGGGCTAGACCCAACTTAATCGCCGCAATAGGTTCTGGATATCTAATGGCCTTAGTTAAACCAAAGAGGGCGATGTAGATAATAAGAAAACCCACGAGAGTTCTACGAATAAATTTGAGCACGGCATGAGCCTAACTCCCGATAGGCTTGCCCGCATGGATGCAACAGCCAAAGTTTCGCAACTGGCCTCAGCTGCGCGTAAAGCTGCGCGCACTTTGAGTGTTGCCACCGGGGCCCAGCGAAGAGCGGCCTTGCTCGCAATTGCCGATGCGATTGAGTCACGAAGTGCAGAGATTCTCATTGCCAATGAAAAAGATATGGCGCGAGGGCGCCAGGGTTTACTCAATGCATCATTGTTAGATCGTTTACTTCTGACTCCAGATCGCGTAAATGGCATTGCCGATGGTGCACGCCAAGTTGCCGGCCTTGAAGATCCACTCGGGAAAACTCTGCGCCAGTCAGTTCTTGCCAATGGCATTGAACTCAAGCAGATTACAGTTCCATTTGGAGTAATCGGCATGGTCTATGAGGCGCGTCCTAATGTGACGGTAGATGCCGCAGTAATTTTACTTATGTCGGGAAATGCCGCCCTACTTCGCGGATCATCGAGTGCGGCCGATAGCAATCAAATTCTTGTCACGGTGATGCGAGATGCCTTAACAACTACTGCGATTTCGCCAGATGTTATTCAACTAGTCCCATCCGATGATCGCGAAACGGTAAAGGCACTACTACATGCACGTGGAAAAGTAGATTTAGTAATTCCACGTGGAAGCGCTGATTTAATTCGCATGGTTGTAGATGAGTCGACAGTGCCAACTATTGAAACAGGTGCAGGTGTCTGCCATGTCTATATCGATGAGTTTGCCGATTTAACAAAGGCCATACCGATTATTATTAACTCTAAAGTGCAACGTCCAAGTGTCTGTAATGCAGCTGAGACTTTATTAGTTCATAAAAGTATTGCTCGGGATTTCCTGCCTATTGCGATGAAGGCCCTTAATGAAGCAGGCGTAATTTTGCACTGTGATGGAGCCTCCTTTGCCCTTGCCGGTGAAATTCCAGTAACCACGGCTACGGTAGAGAACTGGTCGACCGAGTATGGAACATTAGAGATGAATGTTGCAGTCGTGGATTCACTTGAAGCCGCCTGCGATCACATCGCCACTTTTGGTACACAGCACACCGAGGCGATCGTGACCGAAGATAAGGCCAATGTCGCACGTTTTATCGCCCTGAGCGATTGCGCGGCAGTCATGGTCAATACATCGACGCGATTTACAGATGGCGAGCAGATGGGCTTTGGCGCTGAAATCGGGATTTCAAATCAAAAGCTCCATGCTCGTGGTCCAATGGGATTAGAGGCGATGACAACGACCACCTGGATCGTTACAGGAAATGGCCAGATTCGCAGTTAAGGCGCGGATTAATTAGACTCCACTCCCATGAGCAGCCTTTCACGCGATGATGTCGCAAATCTTGCACGTCTTGCGCGTATTGAAATGAGCGAAGAAGAGTTAGTCAGTCTCGCCAATGAATTCACGGTCATTCTGGATGCAGTTGCCAGAGTGCAAGAGGTAGCTGGCGCCGATGTAGAACTTACGTCGCATCCACTTGCGCTACGCAATGTTTTTCGCCCCGATGTAGTTGTTCCCTCTCTAACTCCAGATGAAGCTCTATCAGGTGCACCTGCACAAGAGGAGTCGCGTTTTCGCGTCCCACAGATTTTGGGTGAGGAAGCATGATTCATTTATCGGCATCGGAAATGGCGGCAAAGTTAGTTGCCGGTGAAACAACTTCGGTTGCCTTAACACAAGCGCATTTAGATCGCATCGCAGCCGTTGATACCGATGTACATGCATTTCTCTTTGTTGATACCGAAGGCGCGCTAGAGCAGGCCCGCGCAGTCGATGCTAAGCGCGCAGCTGGCGAAAAACTCTCACCTCTTGCCGGTCTACCGCTGGCGCTTAAAGATGTCATGGTTCAAAAAGGCGTACCTACAACGGCGGGTTCAAAGATTCTAGAAGGCTGGCGCCCACCTTATGACTCAACGGTTGTAAGTAATTTAAAGCGCAACGATATTGTCATCTTAGGTAAGACCAATATGGATGAGTTTGCAATGGGCTCATCTACTGAAAACTCAGCCTACGGTCCAACACATAACCCGTGGGATTTAACGCGAATCCCTGGTGGCTCTGGCGGTGGATCATCGGCAGCTCTTGCAGCCTTCGAGGCACCTCTTGCAATTGGAACCGATACAGGCGGATCAATTCGCCAGCCCGCAGCTGTTACTGGAACCGTTGGTGTTAAACCAACTTATGGCGGCGTTTCTCGCTTTGGATTAATCGCCTTCTCTTCATCGTTAGATCAAGCCGGACCTTGCGCGCGCACAGTGTTAGATGCCGCTCTTTTACACGAGGCAATTGCCGGACATGATCCAAAGGATTCAACAAGTATTAATGCACCCGTGCCAGCCGTTGTTAAGGCGGCAAAGTCTGGTGATGTAAAGGGCATGAAGATAGGCGTAGTCAAAGAGTTAAATGGTGATGGTTATCAAAGCGGTGTTCGCACACGCTTTGATGAGTCGTTAGAGCTTCTAGCTGCAGCTGGGGCCGAGATCGTAGAGGTTTCAGCGCCCAACTTTGAGTATGCACTTGCCGCCTATTATTTAATTGCACCGTCGGAGTGTTCATCGAACCTAGCTCGCTTTGATGCGATGCGTTATGGCCTTCGAGTTGGCGATGTCGATGGCGCATCGGCTGAATCGGTTATGAATTTAACGCGTGAAGTCGGCTTCGGTCGTGAAGTCAAGCGCCGCATTATTCTTGGAACGTATGCGCTCTCGTCGGGTTATTACGACGCCTATTACGGTAGCGCGCAAAAAGTACGTACGCTTATCACTCAAGATTTCAATAAGGCCTTTGAAAAGTGCGATGTGATGGTCTCACCAACGTGTCCAACAACGGCCTTTAAAATCGGCGAGAAATCCGATGATCCAATTGCGATGTATTTAAATGATATTGCAACGATTCCGGTGAACTTGGCTGGTATAGGAGGAATGTCCCTACCTTCAGGTTTAGCCCCTGAAGATGGTTTGCCCGTTGGTTTCCAGATCATGGCACCTGCAATGGCTGATGAGCGTATGTACTTAGTTGGAGCTGCCCTTGAAGCGGCTCTACTGACAAAGTGGGGCGCACCGCTGCTCTCATTGGCTCCGGAATTGGTCGTGAAATAAATGGCGCTTACATACGATGATGTGATTGCTAAGTACGAACCCGTTCTTGGCCTTGAAGTTCACGTTGAGTTAAATACCCAGTCCAAAATGTTTTGTGGCTGCAGCACAATATTTGGTGGCCAACCAAATACACAGACTTGTCCAGTCTGTTTAGCGTTGCCTGGTGCACTGCCAACAGTGAATGAAAAAGCGATTGAGTCGACCATTAAAATCGGCCTAGCCCTTAACTGTTCTATCGCTCCTTTTAGTCGCTTTGCACGCAAAAATTATTTCTATCCCGATATGCCTAAGAACTTTCAAATTTCGCAGTATGACGAGCCGATCTGTGTCAACGGCTACGTCGATGTTGAGATTGAAACCGATGAGGGTCCAAAGAGTTTTCGCATTGAAGTCGAACGCGTTCACATGGAAGAGGACACAGGTAAGTCACTTCACGTGGGTGGTGCAACGGGTCGTATTCATGGCGCCGAGTATTCACTGCTTGACTACAACCGTGCAGGAATCCCGTTAGTTGAAATCGTTACCAAGATCGTGCCCGGTACTGGAAAATATGCACCAGAGGTTGCAAAAGCCTACGTCGCCGAGCTTCGCGATATTTTGCGCTCATTAGGCGTTAGCGATGTGAAGATGGAGCAGGGTTCACTTCGATGTGATGCCAACGTCTCATTACGCTTAATCGGCGCCCAAACCCTTGGTACTCGCAGTGAGACTAAAAATGTTAACTCACTTCGTTCGGTCGAACGCGCGATCCGCGGTGAAATGATTCGCCATGCAGAGTTACTAAATAAAGGTGAGCGCGTTGTTCAAGAGACGCGTCACTTCCAAGAGGAGTCAGGGCTAACTCGTTCTGGCCGCTCAAAAGAGCAGGCCGAGGATTATCGTTATTTCCCAGAGCCAGATTTAGTTCCAGTTGCACCAGATGCTGCTTGGATTGAAACTCTGCGCGCGGGCCTACCTGAGCGACCATCGATTCATCGCAAGCGCCTGCAAGAGGCTTGGGCCGTTCCCGATAAGGAAATGGCGGCGATGATTAACGCCGATGTTTTAAATATTGTTGAGGCAACTGTTATTGCAGGTGCAGATCCAACTAAGGCTCGCAGTTGGTGGCTTGGAGAGATCTCGCGTATAGCAAATGACAAAGACGTCACTATCGCCGAATTAAATATCACGCCCGCCGATGTTGCAGAGATTGTGGCACTCGTTAGCGCAGGCGATCTCACAGATAAGTTAGCTCGACAAGTAATCGAAGGTGTCATTGCAGGGGAGGGCAAACCTGCAGAAGTTATTGCAGCCCGTGGAATTAAAGTTGTTAACGATGATGGCGCACTGATGGCGGCAATCGAAAAGGTATGTGCCGAGCAGCCTGAGACGGCTGCAAAGATCCGCAATGGTCATTTACCTGCAGCGGGGGCTTTGATTGGCGCAGTCATGAAAGAGACAAAGGGCCAAGCAGATGCTGCTCGCGTACGAGAGCTTCTACTTGGCCACCTTGGGCAAGCTAGTAATTAACTAGTGAACTAGTACGCCCTCTGTTTCAACTACTGCATCTTTTCCGATATTGATAAAGAAGAAGAGAACAATCGCTCCCATAAACAGGAGAGCGGCACTAAATTTAAATGCCACGGTAAAGCCATGCGTCATTGCAAATGCCTGAACGTTCTTGCCAAGAGAAGTATGAGCAGTTGCATATGAGGCCGTAGCCGTTGCGGCAACGGTATTAAGAAGTGCCGTGCCAAGTGAGCCACCAATTTGCTGGCTGGTATTGACCATTGCGCTTGCAACACCGGTGTCGTGATTACTTACACCATGCAGTGAAGTTGTAGTCAGAGGAATAAAGACGAGTGCCATTCCGCTAGACATCACAAATAGCGCTGGAAGTACATGGCTTATATATGAGGTGTTGGGCGTGATATTTGATAGAAATAACAGGCCAAGGCTTGCTGCAATAAGTCCTGGGATCATAAGTGGTTTAGGTCCAAACTTTGGAAGTAGCTGCGATGCGATTCCAGCAAAGACGATAATTCCAGCGGTAAATGGTAGGAATGCAAAGCCTGATTTGAGCGGACTGTATCCAAGAATTACCTGTAAGTAGAGACCTAGAAATAAGAACATTGAAAAGAGTCCAGCACCTACTACCAATGATCCAAGGTATGAGCCACCACGGTTGCGATCGGTGATAACACGAAGTGGCATCAATGGGTTTGCAACCTTGCTTTCAATCGTAACGAAGGCGATGAGAAGCAGAACGGCTGCACCTAAGAAACCTAGAGTGTGACCATCAGACCACCCTGATGTTGCCGCTTGATTAAAGCCATATGTGAGTGAGAACAGCCCAGCAGTTGCGGTAATGACTCCAGGAATGTCATAGGCACGATTGCCTTCAGCCTTTGATTCATGGACAAAACGCGTGGCAAGGAAAAATGCGATAACTGCGATTGGAACGTTGACACCTAAGCACCAACGCCATGAGAAGAACTCTGTAAGGGTTCCTCCAACGATTAAACCAATTGCAGCTCCACCACCAGAGATTGCACCAATAACACCAAATGCTTTTGCGCGCTCGGCAGGAACAGTGAAAGTTACAGAGATAATTGCAAGGGCTGCGGGTGCAAGCAGTGCAGCAAATACGCCTTGAAGTGCGCGAGCACCAAAGAGAAGTCCCTGTGTGGATGCAATGCCACCAAGGGCCGATGAGGCAGCGAAGCCAATGAGACCGATAAGAAATATTTTCTTACGTCCCATAAAGTCACCGATTCGTCCACCTAATAAAAGCAGAGATCCAAAGGCCAATGTGTAGGCCGTAATGACCCATTGCTGATTGGCATCTGTGATTCCAAGATCAAGCTTTGCACTTGGAATTGCAATATTGACGATGGATGAATCCAGCACGACCATTAACTGGGAAATGGCTACAACGAAGAGTGTACGCCAGCGATCTGGGGCCTGACCTGCTGGATAGTTAGGATTTGACACGTAAAAGCTCCAATTTTCGATTAAATGATTTCTCAGTGAGAGGCTAGAATTATCTCATGCCTTCGATGAAGCCGCGCTCCGGACTAGTTACCGATGGAATGGAGCGAGCACCTGCACGTGGAATGTTGCGCGCAGTGGGCATGGGTGATGATGATTGGGTTAAGCCTCAAATAGGTATCGCATCATCCTGGAATGAAATCACCCCATGTAATTTATCTCTCGATCGCTTGGCAAAGGCCTCACGCCAAGGTGTTATTGATGCCGGTGGATTCCCAATGCAGTTCGGAACAATATCGGTCTCTGATGGAATCTCGATGGGCCATGAAGGCATGCACTTCTCGCTAGTTTCGCGCGAAATTATCGCCGATTCAGTTGAAACTGTAATGCAGGCCGAGCGCTTAGATGGAATGGTAACTTTTGCAGGCTGCGATAAATCACTTCCAGGAATGATGATGGCTGCAGCTCGCATCGATGTTGCAAGTGTCTTCGTTTACGCAGGTTCAACTTTGCCAGGTCAAGTTGATGGAAAAGATGTAACAATCATCGATGCATTTGAGGCCGTTGGTGCCTGTGCGCGCGGATTAATTACACAAGAGCGTGTAGATCAAATTGAGCGCGCAATCTGCCCTGGTGAAGGTGCCTGTGGTGGAATGTATACCGCCAATACCATGGCAAGTATCGCTGAAGCTATTGGACTTTCGCTTCCAGGATCGGCTGCCCCTCCTGCCGTTGATCGTCGCCGTGATGCCTTTGCCGTTAAATCTGGTGCCGCCGTTGTCGAACTTATTCGTGCAGGAATTACAACGCGTGATATTTTAACTAAGCGCGCATTTGAAAATGCAATCACTATCTTGATGGCACTCGGTGGTTCAACAAATGCGGTGCTGCATCTTCTTGCAATTGCGCATGAGGCCGATGTTGATTTAACTCTCAATGATTTTCACCGCATTGGTTCGAAGGTCCCGCTACTTGGAGATCTAAAGCCTTTCGGCCGCTTTGTAATGAGTGACATGGATAAAATCGGGGGAGTTCCAGTAATCCTAAAAGCTCTGCTCGATGCCAAGATGTTGCACGGAGATGTTTTAACGGTAACCGGAAAAACGATGGCAGAAAACTTGGCCGATATTAATCCACCAGATCCAGACGGTGAGATTTTGCGAGCATCCTCTAAACCACTTTCAACCGACGTTGGAATCACAATCCTGGGCGGATCTCTGGCACCAGAGGGCGCCGTCTGCAAGACAGCTGGAATTGGAATTGAAAGCTTTGAAGGACCGGCGCGAGTTTTTGAACGCGAGCAGGCGGCGATGGATGCACTTGAAAATGGAACTATCCAAGCCGGCGATGTCGTGGTTATTCGCTATGAAGGCCCTAAGGGTGGACCTGGCATGCGCGAGATGTTAATGATCACCGGTGCTATTAAAGGTGCAGGTCTTGGTAAGTCAACGCTCTTATTGACCGATGGACGTTTTTCAGGTGGATCAACCGGGCTTTGTGTTGGCCACGTTGCACCTGAGGCCGTCGATGGTGGACCCATCGCATTTGTAAAAGATGGAGATATTGTGCGAATCGATATCACCAACCGCACGATGGACCTACTCGTAGATAAGAGCGAGTTAGCCGCCCGTGCAGTTGGTTGGAAGCCGCTGACCCATTCATACACTCGCGGCGTTCTGCATAAATACTCACGTTTGGTGGGATCGGCATCCAAAGGTGCGGTCTGCGACTAGCGCTGTTCAAAGTGTGAGATGCCTATCTCATACCTTGACTCAATTGAAAAGCTGTTGGAGAATAGGCCCATGTTGAATTCAGTGGTGATTTAAAAGCGCGTGATCTAGCAATTCGATCGCGCGCTACCCTCAGTTAATCTGAGGGTTTTTTCATTTAATCACTACGCAATGCACGGAAGGAGAGGGAAATGAGTCAGATGAATGGAGCCAGTTCACTTGTGGCATCGCTAGAAGCCGCCGGCGTCGATGTGATGTTTGGAATTCCAGGTGGTGCGATTTTGCCGGCCTATGATCCAATCTTCTCCAGCTCAATCCGTCATATTCTCGTGCGCCACGAACAGGGTGCAGGACATGCGGCAACGGGCTATGCCCAAGTAACCGGTCGCGTAGGTGTCTGCATAGCAACCTCGGGCCCAGGGGCTACAAATTTAGTTACACCACTTGCCGATGCGGCGATGGACTCAGTTCCAGTCGTGGCAATTACAGGACAAGTTCCATCGGTTGCAATCGGAACCGATGCATTTCAAGAGGCCGATATTCGTGGCATCACGATGCCCTTTGCTAAACATAATTACCTAGTTACCGATCCTGCAGATATTCCGCGGGCAATCGCGGAGGCATTTCATATTGCCAGCACAGGTCGACCAGGCCCAGTCTTGGTTGATATTGCAAAAGATGCGCTGCAGAAATTGACCGAGTTTAACTATCCAAATTCAGTCTCTTTAAAGGGTTATCAGCCAAAGCTTTCAGCCGATGCTCAGTCGATTCTAGATGCTGCAGCTTTAATCGCCGCCTCAAGTAAACCTGTCTTCTATGTCGGCGGCGGAGTAATCAAGGCCAATGCATCCCGTGAACTATTAGAACTAGCTCAACTACTTGGTGCACCAGTTGTTACAACATTGATGGCGCGCGGGGCATTTCCAGATAGTCACCCATTACATCTTGGAATGCCTGGAATGCATGGAACCGTTGCCGCGGTTACTGCACTTCAAAAGGCCGATCTTCTAATAACACTTGGTGCGCGCTTTGATGATCGCGTAACTGGCAAGCTCTCATCCTTTGCAGTTAATGCCAAAGTTATTCACGCCGATGTTGATCCAGCCGAAATCGGTAAGAATCGCTTTGTAGATGTCCCGGTACTTGGTGATTTAAAATTTACAATCGCAGCTTTAATTCCAGCGCTCAAGGTAGCCCTAGCTAAGAACCGCCCAGATTTAACGCCTTGGCTTCGACAGATGAACTCGCTGAAAGCTGCCTATCCACTTGGTTATGACACACCCAAAGATGGCTCACTATCGCCACAGTATGTAATCGAGCGCTTAGGAAAAATCTCTGGTCCAGATACGATTTTTGCATCGGGCGTTGGCCAACACCAGATGTGGGCCTCGCAGTTCATCTCTTATGAAAATCCACGCACGTGGTTGAACTCAGGTGGTCTTGGCACGATGGGTTATGCAGTTCCTGCAGCAATGGGCGCCAAAGTTGGTGCACCCGATACAACTGTTTGGGCAATCGATGGAGACGGTTGTTTCCAAATGACGAACCAAGAGTTAACAACGTGCGCACTCAACAATATTCCAATCAAAGTTGCAATTATTAACAATGAATCTCTCGGAATGGTTCGCCAATGGCAGACGCTCTTCTACGAAGGCCGCTATTCAAATACGAGTCTTGAGTCAAAGCGCATACCTAACTTTCCAATGTTGGCAGAGGCGATGGGCTGTGTTGGTTTAAGTTGCGATCGCCCCGAAGATGTCGATGCAACAATTGAAAAAGCGATGAGTATTAATAATCAACCCGTGGTAGTTGATTTCCGAGTAAATCGCGATGCGATGGTATGGCCGATGGTGGCCGCTGGAACATCTAACGATGAGATTATGATCGCGCGCGAAACCGCGCCCGACTGGGATTCACAGGAGCTCTAACAATGGCCCAACACAGCCTCGAAGTAATCGTCGAAAACTCACCTGGCGTTTTGGCCCGAGTCGCGGGTCTATTTTCACGCCGTGCATACAACATTGAGCGCCTATCTGTTGGTCCAACCAGCAACCCCGAGACCTCTAAAATGGAGATAGTGGTTAACCTGGAAGGCCATGCTCTTGAGCAAGTAATTGCTCAGCTGGATAAGTTAATCAATGTAATTTCTATTAAAGAGATAGTTCCGAATGCAGCAAAGGCAATTGTTCACGACACACAACCCGATTACCAGAACTAAGGAGAAATACCGTGGCAGCAACGATGTATCACGAAGAGGATGCAGATCTATCCATCATCCAAGGTCGCAAAGTCGCGATTATCGGTTACGGCTCACAGGGACATGCGCATGCGCTTAACTTGCGCGATAGTGGTGTCGATGTTCGCGTCGGCTTGAAAGATGGTTCACCATCTCGCGCCAAGGCAGAGGCCGAGGGATTGCGCGTAGTTTGCGTTGCCGAGGCAGTTCAAGAGGCAACTGTCATTATGATCTTGGCCCCTGACCACCTTCAGCGTCATATCTACACTGATTCAATTCTTCCAAATCTAAAAGATGGCGATGCTCTCTTCTTTGGTCATGGTTTCAATATCCGCTTTGGTTACATTAAGCCAAGTGCATCGGTGGATGTCTGCATGGTCGCCCCAAAGGGTCCAGGACATTTAGTTCGTCGCGAGTATGCAGCAGGACGTGGAGTTCCAGTCATCGTTGCAGTTGAGCAGGATTCAACTGGAAAGGCTTGGCCATTAACGCTCTCTTATGCAAAGGCTATCGGCGGATTACGTGCCGGTGGAATTTTGACTACATTTACGGAAGAGACTGAGACCGATCTATTTGGTGAGCAGTCAGTCTTGTGTGGCGGTGCTTCACAACTTGTTATGTATGGCTTTGAAGTATTAACTGAGGCCGGTTACCAGCCAGAGGTTGCATACTTTGAGTGCTTGCATGAACTCAAGCTCATCGTAGATTTAATGTACGAGGGTGGAATTGCAAAGCAGCGTTGGTCGGTTTCTGATACTGCCGAATTCGGTGATTATGTTTCAGGTCCACGCGTTATTGATCCACACGTGAAGGAAAATATGAAGGCAGTGCTTGCCGATATTCAAAGCGGAGTTTTCGCTAAGCGCTTTATTGATGATCAAGAGGCCGGCGGAGTTGAGTTCAAGGCACTACGCGCTAAGGGTGAAGTTCATCCAATTGAGGCCGTTGGCCGTGAACTTCGCAAGATGTTCTCATGGATGAAGAGTTCAAAGGCCGATGATTACAAAGAGGGTAGCGCTGCGCGTGGGTAAACCCGTTGTTCTAATCGCTGAAGAGCTAAGTCCTGCAACCCTTGAGGCCCTTGGTCCAGATTTTGAAGTCGTTAATTGCGATGGCGCTAATCGTGTTGAGCTGTTAGCAGTTCTTGCCAAGGGCGTCGACGCAGTTTTGATTCGCTCAGCAACGAAGATGGATGCTGAAGCAATTGCTGCTGCAAAGGGCTTAAAGGTAATTGCACGTGCAGGTGTTGGTCTAGATAACGTAGATATTCCTGCAGCAACTGCCGCAGGCGTCATGGTTGTCAATGCACCAACTTCTAACATTGTTAGTGCAGCCGAACTTGCAATCTCATTATTGCTGGCATCTGCCCGTTTTATCTCACCGGCTAATGCCGCACTTCGAAATGGTAAGTGGGCACGCTCAAAATACACAGGCGCCGAGCTATTTGAAAAAACTCTGGGCATCGTTGGATTTGGTCGTATTGGCCAACTTGTCGCATCGCGTATGCAGGCTTTTGGTATGAATGTCATTGCCTATGATCCATATCTGCAACCTGCACGTGCGGCACAGTTAGGTGTAAAACTTGTCGATCTCGATGAGCTTTTGCGCACCGCTGATTTCATCACAATTCACTTACCAAAGACAAAAGAGACGGCCAATTTGATCGGCGTAGAGGCGCTTAAGAAAGTCAAGCCAGCCGTGCGCATCGTTAACGCTGCTCGCGGTGGAGTCTTAGATGAGGCCGCACTCTACGATGCCATCGTTGAAGGTCGTGTAGCCGGAGCTGGCCTAGATGTATTTGCAACAGAGCCATGCACGGATTCACCATTGTTTGCTTTAGATAATGTCGTTGCAACTCCACACCTAGGCGCATCAACTGATGAGGCCCAAGAGCGCGCTGGAATCGCCGTTGCAGTTTCGGTTCGAAAAGCCCTAGCTGGCGAGTTAGTTCCTGATGCCGTCAATGTGAAGGGCGGAGTAATTCACGAAGATATTCGTCCATCGCTTCCGCTAGTTGAGAAGATGTCAGAGATTGCAACTGAACTACTCGGGGAACTTCCAGTCACTATCGATGTCTGCGTCAAAGGTGAAATATCAGTTCATGACTCATCAATTCTAGGAATCAGTGCACTCAAAGGCGCGCTGTTGGCAGTCGGTGCTGAAGAGGTTACCTACGTCAACGCTCCAGGTCTTGCTACCGAACGTGGAATGGTTTCAGCTGTTACAACGATGGCCGAGTGCCATGAGTACCGCTCCATGATTACTCTACGTGCGACAACTGGAACTGGAAAAGCGATGACAATCGCTGGAACGCTTATGGGGATCAAGCAGACCCAAAAGATTGTTGCAATCGATTCATTTAGACTCGATCTGCCACCAACAGATAACATACTTTTCATTCGCTATGTTGATCGCCCAGGAATTATCGGCATCGTTGGACATACCTTGGGTGAGGCGAAAGTAAATATCGGTGGAATGCAGGTTGCCCGAAGTGAAGCAGGCGGAACTGCGCTTATGGCGTTGACTGTAGATTCTCATGTTAGCGAAGATATCGTTGCCCAAGTCAAGAGGGATACTGATGCCGAGTTCGTTCGTTCAGTATTTTTGGTGGATTAATGAAAACTATTAACTTAGCTGTAATTGCTGGCGATGGAATCGGACCTGAAGTTGTCAAAGAGGGCTTAAAGATTCTCGATGCCGTAGCTAAAAAATACGATGTCACATTTGCGCAGACTCCATTTGATTTAGGTGCCGCCTATTGGCATCGCACGGGCGAAGTTCTTCCCGATGCAACGTTGGCCGAGATTGCTAAGGCAGATGTCATTCTGCTCGGCGCAGTCGGAGATCCGACCGTTCCAAGTGGAGTATTAGAACGCGGACTTTTATTAAAGCTGCGTTTTGCCTTTGACCACTACGTCAATCTGCGCCCTGCGCGATTGATGCCAGGAGTTGCTGGTCCACTTGCAACAAAGGCGGCAATTGACTTTGTCGTCGTGCGCGAAGGAACTGAAGGTCCATATGTTGGAGCTGGTGGAGTTTTGGCCGAAGGCACTGATGCTGAGATCGCAACAGAGGAGAGTCTAAATACTCGCCGCGGCGCCGAACGCGTTATTCGTGACGCATTTGAACGTGCACTAAAGCGCGATCGCAAGAAGTTAACGTTGGTACATAAGAACAATGTACTAACTCGCGCCGGGGGATTATGGACCCGTACATTTAACGAGGTTGCTAAAGAGTATCCAGCGGTTACTACCGATTACCTACACGTAGATGCAGCATCAATGTTCTTCGTAACCAATCCCGAGCGCTTTGATGTAGTTGTCACCGATAACTTATTTGGGGATATCTTGACCGATATTGCAGCTGCAATCTGCGGCGGAATTGGATTAGCGGCCTCAGGCAATATCAATCCAACTGGAAAGTTTCCATCGATGTTTGAACCTGTCCATGGCTCTGCACCAGATATCGCCGGGAAAAATATCGCCGATCCAACAGCTACCGTTATGTCCGTTGCAATGATGCTCGATCACTTGGGCTATAGCGATGCTGCTCGCGATGTAGAGCGTGCAGTTGCGGCAGATTTATTGACCCGAGGAGATAAGAAGCGAAGCACAACTGAAATTGGAGATGCGCTTCTCGCAGCGCTATAAAATATGAAAACTACTCTCAACCCAAATGCCAAAGATGCCGCTACGCGAGATGCACTGGTAGCCGAAGGTGGCTTTGGCAAGTACTACACCGATCACATGGTCATTTGTGAATGGAGTGAAAAAGATGGCTGGAGTGAGCCCGAGTTAGTTCCTTATGGTCCTATCTCACTTGATCCAGCGACGGCGGTTTTCCACTACGGACAAGAGATCTTCGAGGGGTTAAAGGCCTATCGCCAACCCGATGGTTCGATTGCACTCTTTCGCCCCCTTGCCAACGCCCAACGCTTTGCAAAATCTGCTGCTCGTCTTGCGCTGCCTGAGATGTCGGATGAACTCTTTATTCAGACGATTGAAACCTTAGTAAAGCAAGATGCGGGATGGGTGCCTAATAAAATCGGTGAGTCGCTGTACTTGCGTCCATTCATGTTTGCAACTGAAGTTGGTCTGGGAGTTCGCCCATCAAATAAAGCGACCTACATGCTGATCGCCACTCCGGCCGGTGCCTACTTTGATCCCTCTAAAGCCGTTTCGGTATGGATCTCAACTGAGTATGTTCGTGCGGCAATTGGTGGAACCGGTGAGGCTAAGTGCGGCGGAAACTATGCAGCATCGCTAGTGGCACAAAAAGCTGCAGCTAAAGAAGGTTGCGATCAAGTTGTATGGATCGATGCAAAAGAGCGTAAATGGGTTGAAGAGATGGGCGGTATGAACCTGTATTTTGTTAAAGGCTCTGGCGCCGATGCAACTGTGATTACTCCAAAACTTACCGGCACTTTACTTCCAGGTATCACTCGTGATTCGATTTTATCTGTGGCTAGAGATCTTGGATATAAGACCGAAGAGGTAATGCTTAGCATCGATGATTGGCGCGATGGTGTTGCAAGCGGGGAGATAACTGAGATCTTTGCCTGTGGAACTGCCGCCGTAGTATCACCCGTAGGTCAAGCAAAGAGTGCGATGGGTACTTGGGTAACTGGTGATGGGCAACCCGGAGTAATAACGATGCAGATTCGCAATCACTTACTCGCAATTCAACATGGCACAATTGCCGATACACATAACTGGGTTCAAAAGGTCTGCTAATGCCCGTCTCAGATGCATTTCATATCTACGACACCACCTTGCGCGATGGCGCGCAGCAAGAGGGGTTAAACCTTTCCGTTCATGACAAGTTGGCAATCGCTCGCCACTTAGATGATTTAGGTGTTGGATTTATCGAGGGCGGTTGGCCTGGAGCTAATCCAAAAGATACCGAGTTTTTCGCACGCGCCAAGAAAGAGCTTGTTTTAAAGAATGCAACCTTTGTTGCATTCGGTGCCACACGCCGCCCCAATGTAAAAGCCGCCGATGATGTTTTACTCGGTGCATTGCGCGACTCTGGTGCACCTGCAGTAACCCTGGTTGCTAAGGCATTTGACCGTCACGTTGATTTGGCCCTAAAGACAACTCTTGATGAAAATTTAGCGATGATCCGTGACTCTGTCACACATTTAATTGCCGAAGGTCAGCGGGTATTTCTCGATGCCGAACATTTCTTTGATGGCTATCGCAGCAACCGCGCATATGCCCTTGAGGTCGTCCGCGTTGCAGCCGAGGCCGGCGCCGATGTCATTGCGCTCTGCGATACCAATGGCGGAATGTTGCCCGATGAACTTTCTCAAATTGTCCATGATGTTTTGACTGCAAGCTCTGCCCGACTTGGAATCCACTGCCACAACGACACAGGATGCGCAGTTGCAAACTCAATGGCTGCAGTTGCCGCAGGTGCAACACATGTTCAGGGCACGCTCAACGGTTACGGTGAGCGCACCGGAAATGCCGACCTTGTCACAATTATCGCCAACTTAGAGTTAAAAAAGCACCAGTTAGTTCTACCAGATAACTCACTTCGCGAAGCTTTTAGAATCTCGCATGCGATAGCTGAAGTGACAAATGTTTCATCAAGTGCCCGTCAGCCATATGTCGGCGTCTCGGCCTTTGCCCACAAAGCTGGCCTGCATGCCAGTGCCATTAAGGTCGATCCATCTCTGTACCAACATGAAGATCCAGCATCTGTAGGAAACGATATGCGTATGTTGGTAAGCGATATGGCTGGCCGTGCATCTATTGAATTAAAGTCCCAAGAGCTAGGCGTTGATCTTGGTGGAGATAAGGAACTTATCGGTCGAATTGTTGATCGCGTTAAAGAGATGGAGTCACGCGGCTTCACTTTCGAGGCCGCCGATGCATCCTTTGAACTACTCGTTCACGAAGAGATGACGGGCAAGCGTCCTACCTTCTTCACCATTGATCATTGGTTAACAACAGTTGAACGGGCAGAGGATCAAAGCATTCTGACAAAGGCTGAGATTAAAGTAACGGCGCTTGGCAAAGAGATTATCTGCACCGGCATAGGTAACGGCCCCGTGAACGCTTTTGACAACGCACTTCGCACTGGACTTAAAAGCCTCTATCCAGAGTTAGAAGTTCTCGAATTAACCGATTACAAAGTTCGCATCCTTGAAGGCCGTCTAGGCACAGGTGCTATCACTCGCGTATTAGTTGAAACAAGTGATGGCCGCGGCGAGTGGAACACTGTCGGTGTTCACGAAAACGTCATTGCTGCATCTGCTATGGCCCTTGAAGATGCAGTTACCTTTGGTTTAATGCGACAAGGTAGAACTCCCGAATAATCTATCGATGAAATCTGAAGAAAAGGACTAGCACCACTTTCTTCATTTATGACCGCAATTGTCCGGTCATTGGCTGAGTCCCACGTTCGGTTCACCCTCAGAATCATCCCATAGAGCAAGTCTAATGAATGGTCATTGGCTGCAATGCAATTGGGGGAGAAGCATGAACATCAATGCGATCAAGCGATCAGTACTTTCTAAGAAATCGTTCTCGCGATTGTTGGCATTAACGTTGATAACAAATGTCATTGTGGGTATTCCCAGTGCAAATGCATCCATGGGCTATATCATAACTAATTTTACATTTCCGAATCAAGTTGGTGACTCTATAATTACTGATAGTGAATCCACAGTTGTCGTTACTGTTCCTTTCGGAACAGATGTCACCAATCTTGCAGCGACTTTTGCGGTAGGAGCTCCTGCTACCTATCTTTCCTACGACAATTCCCCTGGGTATATTGATTTAATTTCAGGTGTAACTACTCGGAATTACACCAGCCCCCTTTTCCTTTATGCAAATAACGGCGATACGTTCCGGCCGTGGACGATCACTGTTTCTGTTGCACCGCAAACATACGCTGTTACATATAACGTCGGTGGTGGTACCGGAACTCCTCCAACTCAGGACCCTGTTGCCGCAGGTGGAACTTTCGCCATTGCATCTGGGGCAGCTGTTACAAAGGCTGGTTACACTTTTTATAAGTGGAATGATTCAAATGCTAATTATGCATCCGGGGCTACTTATACAATGCCCGCATCTCCAGTAACACTTACCGCTACTTGGAGTGCAAATCCGACTCACAGTGTTACATATAATCTTGATGGTGGTAGCGGAACTCTTCCAACTCAAACCGCTGTTGCCGAAGGTGCAAGTTTTAATACAGCAAGTACCGGTGGTTTAACTAAAGATGGATATACATTCTTTAAGTGGAACAATGGAAGCGATGATTACGCAGCTGGCGCCAGCTATACGATGTCTACTTCAAATGTGATACTGACAGCTACTTGGCAAGCTAATACAAATAACTCTGTTATGTGGAACGATAACGGTGGTTCTGGAAGTAGCGGTGGATCAGCAACGTATACAACAGGAACTGCTATCGCAACTGTCCCAACAACACCCCCTACACGGGCTGGTTACTCTTTTGTCGGTTGGAATACTTCAAGTGGTGGCAGTGGAGATACCGTAACAAATAGTTC
>WLPT01000011.1 GCA_009698675.1 Actinomycetota bacterium | reverse complement strand
TGAGCCCTCAGATGTATCACCTAAATCAGATGCGACCAGGAATTTATCTGGTACCCAGGCACCATCTTTTTCCCGAAGTGAGACAAGATAGGGAAGATCTGTGAACTTCTTTACATACTCTGTAAATCTCGGAGTTTGTTTATCAACGAAAAACTCCTTTAAAATAACATGACCCATTGCCATGCCGAGTGCGCCATCTGTTCCTGGATGTGGTGCGACCCACTCATCGGCAAACTTTGTGTTATCGGCATAATCGGGGCTAATAGCAATTACTTTTTGACCTCGATACCTCGCCTCAGTCATGAAGTGTGCATCGGGAGTACGAGTTACCGGAACATTTGAGCCCCACATAATTAAATAGGAGGCGTTAAACCAATCGGCCGACTCCGGTACATCAGTCTGGTCGCCAAAGACCTGCGGAGATGCGACAGGAAGGTCTGCATACCAATCATAAAAGGAGAGCATTGAGCCACCCATAAGTGAGATAAAACGTGCACCTGCAGCATGGGATGCCATTGACATAGCTGGAATTGGAGAAAAGCCAAAGACACGATCAGGGCCATACTTTTTAATTGTATGTACATGGGCCGCAGCAATTATTTCAGAGATCTCTCCCCATTGTGCGCGAACCAATCCACCTTTGCCTCGTGCCTTTTGATATTTTGCACGACGAATTGGATCATCCATTATGTCGGCCCATGCCAAGACGGGATCCCCTAAGCGAGATTTAGCTTCACGATACATATCAAGAAGAAGTCCGCGAACATATGGAAATCTAATTCGCGTTGGTGAATATGTGTACCAAGAAAATGCTGCGCCACGTGGACAGCCACGTGGTTCATACTCTGGGGAGTCTGGTCCGACCGATGGATAATCAGTTTGTTGAGTTTCCCACGTGATGATTCCATCTTTTACATAGACTTTCCAAGAACAGGAGCCCGTGCAGTTAACACCATGCGTAGAGCGAACTACTTTGTCATGGCTCCAACGATCACGATAGAAGTCATCACCCTCGCGTCCACCGATTTTTGTGATTGAACGAAGATCATCGGAGACAACTCCCTTAGAAAAATATCTTCCTAACTTAACTAAAGAGTTTTCAATATCGATTCCTGAGGGCATGTCGCTTTTCATGTCCCGATTCTCTCGTGCCAAACCCGCCGTCAATATAGGTACAAAGACCCTATTTTCAGCCCTCTTTTTGGAGCACTGTTTACTTAGTATTTGCACAGAAGGTAAGGGGAATGTATGTCAACGCGTAATGGTTCAGGACGAGTGCTAGCACTTTCAACATTCGCATTTACTTTAATGTTTGCCGTTTGGTTAATGTTTGGAGTTTTGGGCATTCCGATTCAAAAAGAGTTTGGAATCTCTGACTCGCAGTTAGCTTGGCTATCGTCAGTTGCGATTCTTAACGGCTCAATTTGGCGCCTACTCTTAGGAATTTTAGCTGATCGGGTTGGTGGCAAGAAAGTAACTGTTGTTATGTTGCTCGTGACCTCGGTCCCGGCATATTTATTGGCCCACATTGAACTTACATATACCTGGCTACTTGTTTTGGCTTTTTTTGTTGGCTTTGCTGGAAATCTTTTCAGTGTTGGTATCGCTTGGAATTCGCACTGGTTTGATCGTAACCGTCAGGGCTTTGCACTTGGCGTCTTTGGTGCTGGAAACGTCGGAGCCTCGGCAACAAAGTTTATTGGTCCTGCGGTTATAGCAGGCACAATTGGTGGCTCTTACCTTGGTGGAATCATCCCCGGTGGATGGCGCTTTGTACCTGCCTTGTATGCAGTTCTTCTTGTTTTAACTGCATTCGCAATTCTATTCTTCACACCTGCAGACTCTGAAAATCTACAAGCTTCAAGACCTCTACGCCAGATGTTTGCACCTTTGCAGTACCTGCAGGTGTGGAGATTTTCTTTTTACTATGTAGTCGTCTTTGGTGCTTACGTCGCATTGGCCTCCTGGATGCCAAAATACTACGTTTCAGTGTATGAACTTGATCTCCATGATGCTGCGTTATTAACCGCGCTTTTTATTTTTCCTGCATCTCTGCTGCGCCCTCTCGGTGGATATATTTCCGACAAAATTGGGGCGCGACGCTTAATGTATGCAACTTTTCTAACAATGCTCATTGCATTGCTTTTCTTAGCGGCTCCATTTGGCTATATCGTTCTGAATACACCAGAGGGCAGTAAAAATGTTTTGCCGTATCACTTAGGTGTCATGCCATTTACTGCCCTGCTCTTTGTTGTTGGTTGCGCCATGGGAATCGGAAAGGCCGCTGTTTTTAAGCACATCCCAGAATATTTCCCTAATGATGTCGGTGCCGTTGGTGGCTTAGTCGGCACTCTTGGCGCACTCGGAGGCTTCTTATTACCCCCACTCTTTGTTTCTGTAAGAGGCTGGACGGGGCTGCCTCAATCAACGTTCATCGTTCTCTTCCTTCTGACCTTAGCGGCAACAATCTGGATGCATGTAGTAGTCGTACGAGTGCTCAATCAAGCTAACCCCGCCTTAAAACATCAAATTGATTATCGGCCCCAACAAGTGAATGGAGATTGACATGTCAGTTCAAAACAGAAAATCCTCTGAGTGGTTGGAGTCCTGGGATCCCAATATCGAGGGACAGTGGGAGTCAAGAATTGCCTGGAAGACACTCTGGGTAACAACCTACGCACTTACTTTGGGTTTCATGAGTTGGTTCTTGGTTTCAGCCCTGGCACCTAAGCTCAATAACTTAGGCTTTGACCTAAGCAAGAAGGAGCTCTACTGGCTGGCTGCAATGCCAGGACTTGCAGGTGGTGGTCTTCGCTTAATCTGGATGTTCCTGCCTCCAATTTTAGGAACACGTAAGTTAGTTACTTACTCAACTTCGCTGCTCTTGCTTCCACTTATCGGATGGTCATTTGCAGTGCGCTCACCTTCAACTCCATACTTTGCGCTTTTGATTCTGGCCTTCTTCTCTGGAATTGGCGGCGGAGTATTTTCAGGCTTTATGCCGAGTACCTCATACTTTTTCCCTAAATCAAAGCAGGGTTTAGCACTTGGCATTCAAGCCGGTGTCGGTAACTTCGGTGTGAGTATTATTCAGTTCTTTACTCCAATCATCGTTGGCTCAGCAATGCTTGGTGCAACGCTAGGTGGCCCCCAGCACTTCGTTGACAAAGTGAAAGGAATCGATAAATCTGTCTGGTATCAAAATGCCGGTCTTGTGTGGGTCCCATTTGTAATTGTCTCAGTGCTCATCTCATGGAAGTTTTTAAAGTCCGTACCAGTCACTTCGCGTGGAGTTAAAGATCAATTGGATATATTCAATAACCAGCACACTTGGTTGATGACCGTGCTGTACTTCATGACTTTTGGAACTTTCTCCGGGTTTTCTGCACAATTTGGTCTGCTTATTAAGAATCTCTTTGGTGAGTTCGCCAATGCACCAGACCCAGTTAAGTATGCATTCTTTGGGCCGCTTGTAGGTTCTGCTGCCCGTGTAATTAGTGGACCAATTGCCGATCGTTTAGGTGGTGGAATTCTTACATTCTTCTCTGGAATTGGAATTGCAGCGTCGGCGATATTTACATCTACTCAACTCTCACCTGCAAGCAGCGATGACTTCATGAATTTCTTCTGGGGCATGATGGCGATCTTCTTCTTCGCCGGTGTCGGTAATGCAAGTACGTTCAAGCAGATGCCTATGATCTTTGCGCCACGGCAGGCTGGAAGCGTCATTGGGTGGACTGGAGCCATCGCCGCCTTTGGGCCGTTCATCTTTGGTGTTCTGCTCTCACTCATGGCACCTGCTGGCTTCTTCCAGGGCGTTGCTCTCTTTGCAGTCGTTGGAACGGCCATTGCATGGTGGTTCTACGCTCGCAAAGGCGCGGTCGCGAAAAGTTAAAGGCTGACTCGTTATTCCGGGTGATATTAGGCAGACTCTTGCCATGGATGTCACCCGGCTGAGCGCGCTCTCTGATGCCGTGATGGATGTTGCAAAAGGTGAGGACTTAAAGACATCACTCAAGCGTCTTATACAAAATGCCGTTCTCATTACCGACTGCACCTACGGAGCTCTCGGATCTATTACTTCAGATGGCACTCTTGAAGACTTTACTTACGTAGGCATGAGTGATGAAACCGCCGATGAGATCGACACCTTCCCTGAAGGTAAGGGTCTACTTGGGCACCTACTTGCAGTACCGCAACCGCTGCGAGTTTCGGTTATTGCAGACCATCCTTCATCGGTTGGCTTTCCAAAAGGGCATCCTGCGATGTCAG
Source organism: Actinomycetota bacterium (assembly GCA_009698675.1). Lineage (GTDB taxonomy): Bacteria > Actinomycetota > Actinomycetes > Nanopelagicales > Nanopelagicaceae > Planktophila. The sequence continues at coordinate 42,147 of WLPT01000011.1, read as the reverse complement.
GATTCTTAGGTGTACCGATTCGGATTCGTAACGAACTCTATGGAAGTATCTATTTGACTCAAAAACGCAATGGAAAAGATTTTACTGAGGAGGATGAAAAGCTAGTTGTGGTTTTAGCATCGGCCGCTGGAGTTGCCATCGATAGCTACCGCGGGCATATAGCCCAGAGCCAAGTTAGTGTTTTAGCCGAGCGTGAGCGAATTGCTCGAGATCTGCATGATTTGGTTATACAAAGGTTATTCGCCTCAGGAATATCACTCCAGTCAGTCGAGTCGGATCCCTCACTTTCAACGACTTCATTGGAAAAGATTAAGAGCACGCTGGATAATCTTGATTCAACTGTCCAGCAAATTAGAACAACTATCTTTGCTCTCCAAGATGATCACCCCATTGAAGACGTACGAACTATGATTCTGAGCGAAATTGCCTCCCTAAGCGCTGTTGCTGGATTTCAAATCTCAAACTCTTTTCAAGGTCCTGTTGACACCATGATTGGTGAGGAGCTTGCAAATCAAGTAATTCCGGTCATCCGCGAGCTCATAACAAATGCAATCCGACATGCAGAGGCAACGAAGATCGACCTAGTGGTTCTAGCCAATCAAACGTACTGCGAAATTCGAGTTGTCGATAATGGAAAAGGTTATGTTGCAGGAGAGCGAAAGAGCGGGCTCTTAAATCTGGAGCGACGGGCATTAGCCAGGGGCGGGGAGTTTGAGATTATTAAAGATGGTATTTCGGGTACTCGAACTATGTGGCGGGCAAGCCTTTAGCTTCTACCGACACTGAGCCGAACAGCCATCGCTGCGGCCTGTGTGCGGCGTTCAAGCCCTAATTTTCTAAGTAGAGAAGATACATAGTTCTTAACCGTCTTTTCAGCCAAGAACATGTTCTTTGCAATCTCCCTATTAGTCATACCTTCTCCAATAAACTCAAGAACGCGCTGTTCTTGGTCGGTCAGTTCGTAAATTTCGCTGGCGGGGTTTTTGTTCTCACGTAGGCGGTTTGTCACCGATGAGATTAACTTCGTATCGAGAAAACTCTCTCCAGTTGCAACTTTTCGAATTGAGGCAAGGAGTTCTAAATTCTTTATATCTTTGATCAAATAACCAACGGCCCCGCCAAGGACTGCGCCGAGGAGGGCTTCATCATCTTGAAATGAGGTGAGCATTAATACCTTTAACTCAGGCTTAAGGCTGATTAGCTCTCGGCAAAGTTCAATGCCGCTTCCATCTGGTAAGCGAACATCTAAAACCGCGACATCGGCATCTAAAGCTACGAAATTAGCTACTGCATCAAAGCAATTTGCCGCACTTCCGACAACCAACAAATCCTCTTCGGCATCAATAAGATCTATCAATCCCTTACGTACGAGTTCATGATCATCGACGACGAAGACTTTTGTCTGCACTGAAATCCTTAACCTAGTTTCGTATCAACTCAATATGCCACTTATCGGGACCTTCGTCTAGGAAGTTGACTGAGAAGTTTCCAGGGTGCTTCTTTTCGATTTGGGCAAGCAAGGGGATCGGCTTATGTGGTGCCACAAGGACCATTCCCTCCCCAGATTTAAGGGATTCAAGGGCTCCAAAAATCGCTGGGTGGCGTATTTCGTGAGGTATTAATGTGGCATCGAGTTCAGGGAAAGTTGTTGAACTCTCCTCGCCGCATCGGCATGAGTGAGATCCTGCATGTTCTGGCGCTTTAGTTATTTCAATAATATCCATGGGCATATTCTATCTATTGGAAAATATGGCCCAAACAACTATGCCTTCAGTTACCGAGAGCAACCCCTCAAACTCCTTGTCTACGCCCCAGTTTTAACTGGTGAGCTCTCTAATATCGCCCACTCTTCATCAGTAAATAATCGTGACCGGATAAGAAATCTTTTTCCCTCAGGTGATTCAAGAGAGAATCCCCCACCGCGTCCTACAACAACATCGATAGTTAAATGCGTGTGTTTCCAATATTCAAACTGCGAGGCCGACATCCAAACTTGAATTGGCTCTGCAATATCAGTGATCATTAATTCGCCAATTAATACATCTGCCCCACCAACACGGAATTCACCTTTGAGATAACACATGGGCGATGATCCGTCACAGCACCCGCCTGATTGATGAAACATCAGGGGGCCGTTGATCTTTGTTAGCTTGAGTAATAGCTCTGCCGTCTCGGGTGTGTAATCAACTCGAGACGGCAGAGGCATTAGTACTCCTTAAAAGAAACCGAGCTTGTTTGGTGAGTATGAAACTAGCAGGTTCTTTGTCTGTTGGTAATGATCAAGCATCATCTTATGGTTCTCACGGCCGATTCCAGAGGCTTTGTAACCACCAAAGGCAGCTCCTGCTGGATAGGCGTGATAACAGTTAGTCCAGACTCGACCGGCTTGAATTGCTCGGCCTGCGCGATAAGCAGTATTCATATCGCGTGTCCATACTCCCGCACCTAGACCGTACAAGCTGTCATTTGCGATTTCCATAGCGTTATCGAAACCATCAAACTTTGTAACCGATACAACTGGACCGAAGATCTCCTCTTGGAAGATGCGCATCTTGTTATGGCCTTCAAAGATTGTTGGCATAACGTAATAACCACCAGAGAGTTCTCCGCCTAGATCTGCGCGCTCTCCTCCAGTGATGACCTTTGCGCCCTCTTTCTTACCAATATCTAGGTAAGAAAGGATCTTTTCTAATTGATCGGTACTTGCCTGTGCGCCAATCATGGTTGACAGATCTAGAGGGTGACCCTGCTTAATTGCATTAGTGCGGGCAGTGACATCACCTAAGAACTTGTCATACATCTTGGTGTCGATGAGCCCACGAGAAGGACAGGTGCAAACTTCGCCCTGGTTGACAGCAAACATTGTGAAGCCCTCTAGAGCCTTGTCATAGAAGGCATCGTTTTCTGCGGCGACATCACCAAAGAAAATATTTGGACTCTTGCCACCGAGTTCAAGAGTGACAGGGATGATGTTTTCCGATGCGTACTGCATGATTAAGCGCCCCGTTGAGGTCTCACCGGTAAAGGCGATCTTTGCAATACGTGGAGATGATGCAAGCGGCTTTCCAGCCTCGACACCAAAGCCGTTAACGATATTGACGACACCATCTGGAAGTAGATCTTTGATGAGATCCATCAAGAACATAATCGAGACTGGAGTCTGCTCGGCTGGCTTTAGAACAACGCAGTTACCTGCAGCAAGGGCTGGAGCAAGCTTCCAGACCGCCATCAAGATTGGGAAGTTCCACGGAATAATCTGGCCAACTACACCAAGAGGTTCGTGGAAGTGATATGCGACTGTATCCTCATCTAACTCGCCCGCTGATCCCTCTTGTGCACGGATCGCTGCAGCAAAGTATCGGAAGTGATCGATTGCAAGTGGGATATCTACATAGAGTGCCTCGCGAATTGGCTTTCCGTTTTCCCAAGTTTCGGCGACGGCGATAGCTTCAACATTTGCCTCCATGCGATCGGCGATTTTATTAAGAATAATCGCACGAGCAGTTGCCGAAGTCTTGCCCCAAGCAGGGGCTGCTGCATGGGCGGCATCTAACGCCTTATCAATATCTTTAGCATTTCCACGCGCAACATCACAAAAGACTTTTCCAGTTACTGGAGTGACATTTTCGAAGTATTGACCTGAATCTGGCTTTTCATACTTGCCATTAATCCAATGGTCATAACGAGGTAAATATGTAACTTTGCTTCCGGGTTGTCCGGGAGCTACGAAATCAGTCATCTCTACTCCAATTTTATGTGGGCATAGGCGCGCACATGGTTGAATTGAAAGTAGACCTCAAATTACGACCTGACAAGGGATAAGTGAGTCCTAGCCCTCTAACATCAGGTGAATAAGGGCTTAGGCCATCGCCTTCTTAAGGTTTTCATCGATGGAGCCCAAGAACTCTTGGGTGCTCTGCCAAGGTGCATCCTTTGATATCAATAATGCTAAATCCTTAGTCATCTTGCCCTGTTCTACAGTTTCAATGCAGATGCGCTCAAGTGTTGCGCAGAATGCGGCAAGTTCAGAGTTGTTATCTAACTTTGCGCGATGAGCTAAGCCGCGTGTCCATGCAAAGATCGATGCGATTGGATTCGTTGAGGTCGCCTTGCCCTTTTGATGTTCGCGATAATGCCGCGTAACCGTGCCGTGTGCGGCCTCAGATTCAACAATCTTTCCATCTGGAGTCATCAAGACCGAGGTCATTAAGCCCAGTGAGCCATAACCCTGTGCAACGGTGTCGGATTGGACATCGCCGTCATAGTTCTTACAAGCCCAGACGTAGCCGCCCTCCATGCGAAGTGACATAGCAACCATGTCATCGATCAAGCGGTGTTCATACCAAATTCCTGCAGCTTCGAAAGCTGTTTTAAACTCAGCCTGGAAAATCTCTTCGAAGATATCTTTAAAGCGACCGTCGTAGGCTTTTAAAATTGTGTTCTTCGTTGATAGATAGACCGGGAACTTTCGGTTCAAACCATAGTTTAGAGATGCACGAGCAAAGTCACGGATTGACTCATCCATGTTGTACATACCCATAGCAACACCCGATGATGGAAAGTCAAAAACATTATATTCAACTGGCTTTGACCCATCGGCTGGAACAAATGTCATCGTTAATTTGCCAGCACTTGGGACCAAGAAATCCGTAGCTTTGTACTGATCGCCAAAGGCATGACGGCCGATAACGATTGGCTTAGTCCAGTGAGGCACTAAACGTGGAACGTTGCTAATGATGATTGGTTCACGGAAAATTACGCCACCCAAAATATTTCGAACTGTTCCGTTTGGTGATTTCCACATCTTCTTTAAACCAAACTCTTCAACGCGGGCCTCATCTGGCGTGATCGTTGCACATTTAATGCCAACACCATGCTTTTGAATTGCATGGGCTGAATCTATGGTTACTTGATCATCTGTTGCATCGCGGTTTTCCATGCCAAGGTCGTAATAATCAAGGTTCACATCTAAATAAGGAAGAATTAATGACTCTTTGATGAACTGCCAGATGATGCGGGTCATCTCGTCGCCATCTAGCTCGACTACGGTTCCTTCAACTTTGATCTTGGCCATGCTGTGAGCTCCCTATTTAGAGTGTTTGGACATCTGCTTGTTTTGCACGAACGGCTTCAGCTGCAGCTTTAAGAGCTGAAACTTCAGAATCTGTAAGCGCACTTTCAACAACTCGTCTAACTCCTGTGCGGCCAATCTCGGCTTCAACACCAAGGTAAACGCCAGAAATTCCATATTCGCCGTCAACCCATGCACATACGGGCATTACGGCACCAGAATCTTCGATGACAGCTTTGGCCATACGTGCTGCTGCAGCCGATGGGGCGTAGTAGGCCGAACCAGTTTTTAGTAGAGCAACTACTTCAGCCCCACCGTTGCGAGTGCGGTCAACTAATTCATCGATTTCAGTTTGCGATAGAAGTTCGCTTAGAGCTTTTCCATTTACCGTACAACGACTTGGAACTGGAACCATAGTGTCACCATGTGAACCTAAAGTTAGAGTTTTAACTGTTCCTACTTTTACTGCGAGTTTTTCAGCAACAAAGTTAGTAAAGCGGGCCGTATCTAGCATGCCAGCCTGTCCCATTACGCGGTTCTTAGGAAAGCCTGTTGCCAGCTGTGCAAGGGATGTCATCTCATCGAGTGGATTTGAAACTACGATGATGACGGCGTTGGGTGAGTGCTTGGCGATATTTTCAGCTACTCCACGAACAATTCCAGCGTTAACACCAATCAAATCCATGCGGCTCATACCGGGTTTACGTGGAAGACCTGCAGTAATAACTACTACATTTGAGTTTGCAGTGGCTTCATAGCCTGCACCTTCGGCCGTTGTAGTTGCACCGATAATCTTGGTTTCAAAGCCTTCAATGGATCGAGATTGATTCATGTCCAGAGCTAAACCCTCTGGCTTGCCTTCGACAATGTCGGTAAGAACTACCGTATCGAAAACATCGTATTCGGCTAAGCGAAGCGCAGTTGTTGAACCGTAGAAACCTGCACCGACTACTGTGACTTTTCCGCCCATGGCGAACTCCCTTTGTTGACTGTGTAAGGCACTACGTAAACTCTACCGCCCGTGAGGAAGTGCTAATGCCAAGAGAAAAAGGGCAATTGCAATAACGAGTGGAAAATAAAAGTCGAATTTACGCAAACGTCGAGCTTTGAGTGCTACTCCCGCGGTGCCGACTGCGATAAAAAGTGACCCACCTCGCACAATCCCGCCTATGCCCAATGCAATCCCTAGAAGAATTGCGGAGTTGCTAACGAAACTTAGAAGCCGACCGGTTAACTGCATGCATCAACTACATTCTTAATCAACATTGCTCGCGTCATCGGTCCGACTCCGCCAGGCATCGGCGCAACCCAAGATGCAACTTCCATAACGCTCGGATCAACATCACCAAGCAAGCCTGAATCGGTTCGTGAAATTCCAACATCGATAACTACAGCGCCAGGCTTTATCATCTCCGCTTTTAAGAAATGTGCCTGTCCAATTGCTGCAACGATAATATCGGCGTTCTTAGTGTGAGTGAGTAAGTCTTTTGTTCCGGTATGCGTCAAAGTTACCGTCGCATTCTCTTGCTTGCGAGTTAGTAATAATCCAAGAGGTCGACCAACAGTAAGGCCGCGACCGATCACAGTTACCTCTGCACCTTTAGTACTAATTCCGTAATGGGTTAGTAGCTCAACTATTCCATGCGGTGTGCATGGCAATGGAGCCTCATATCCTGAAACCAACCGTCCTAGATTCATTGGATGCAGTCCATCGGCATCTTTTGCTGGATCTATCGCCTCTAATACACGTTGGGTATTAATTCCCTTTGGTAATGGAAGTTGCACGATGTAGCCAGTGCATTCGGGTGATGCGTTCAGATCTTTAATAGCAGCCATCACATCGGCCTCAGTAGCATCGGCTGGTAGATCAACTCGAATCGAATTGATTCCAACTTCATGACAGTCACGATGTTTTCCACCGACATACGAGTGCGATCCTGGATCATCACCGACTAAAACCGTACCAAGTCCTGGCGTAATGCCCCGCGATTTAAGTTCGACTACACGAACGGCTAGTTGAGATTTGATTGAGGCTGCTAGCGCCTTGCCATCTAATATTTGTGCGCTCATACGAGCAATCCTATTGCAGCCTTAAGCGTGAGAGAAATGACGCGTACCCGTGAAAAACATTGCAATACCTGCGCCTTGGGCGGCGGCGATAACCTCTTCATCGCGCACGCTTCCCCCTGGTTGCACAACGGCCGTAATACCAGCATCAAGCAAAATCTGTAGGCCGTCGGCGAATGGGAAGAAAGCATCACTTGCCGCGACCGATCCAGCTACCCGATCTCCGGCACGTGCTACGGCTAAACGCGCGGAGTCAACGCGATTAACCTGCCCCATTCCAATTCCTACTGATGCTCCATTACTACTCAATAAAATTGCGTTGCTCTTTACTGCGCGAACAGCTCTCCAAGCAAACTCAAGTTCATTAAGAACAGTGGCATCAACTGGATTCCCGCTGACCTGCCTCCATTGAGCAGGTGAATCCCCCGACGAATCTATTAAATCCGTATCCTGTAATAAAACTCCGCCCGATATTGGGCGCATTTCAACAGCTGCAATCTTTCTAACATCGCACTGCAAAATTCTTATCGATGGCTTTTTTGCAAGAATCTCAATAGCACCGGCCTCATAGCTGGGCGCGATAACAACTTCGGTAAAAATTTCGGCTAGTTGGTTGGCCATTGCAAGGCTTACTTCTCGGTTAGCTGCAACGACACCGCCGAAAGCCGATACTGGATCGCACTCATGGGCTTTTTTATGCGCAGTTTCGATATCTGTAGCGATAGCTATTCCACATGGATTGGCGTGTTTGATAATTGCAACACAAGGTGTCGAATGGTCTAGCGCAGCTCGCCATGCCGCATCGGCATCGGTGTAGTTATTAAAGGACATCTCTTTGCCATGCAGTTGGAGTGCATTTACTATCCCAATCGGTCCGCCTGAATAGATTGCCGCACGCTGATGTGGGTTCTCTCCATATCGAAGCGAGTTTTGGCGATGATAAATCTGTCCGAACCACTCTGGCAGTTCATCGTTGGCCCCCAGCCATGTGGCAATCGCAAGATCGTATTCGGCAGTTGTTCTAAAAACTTCAACCGCTAATTGGCGACGCTGAGAGTTAGTAAATCCGCCGGCTTTAACTGCATCAATCAAACTCTCATACTGTGTTGGGTTCGAGATTACTGCCACTGAACCGTGATTCTTTGCTGCACCTCGCAACATAGATGGCCCACCAATATCGATCTGCTCAATGCACTCGGCAAAATCGGCACCCGATGCAATTGTCGCGGCAAATGGATAGAGATTAATTATGACTAAATCAAAGGCTTCGATTTCTAACGCATTGATCGCGGCCACATGCTCAGGGTTATCTTGATCGGCCAAGATTCCTGCATGCACGCGCGGATGGAGCGTCTTTACCCGTCCTCCCATAATCTCTGGAAAGCCCGTATAGGCACTGACTTCGGTCACTGCAATTCCGGCTTTGATTAAATTTGCGGCCGTAGATCCTGTCGAGAGTATTTCAACACCAGCATCACTTAAAACTTTTCCAATTTCAACTAACCGTGTTTTATCGTAAACACTAATGAGTGCTCTGCGGATTACTTTACGATCAGACATGGCGCTCCAAAGTTGGGAGAATCAAGGCGATGGTCGCAACAATGAGACCTCGTTCTACTTTCTTAATTCTCTCATGAAGGCTAGCTTCATCATCTCCGACAAGTACTGGGACCTCCATCTGCGTGATGATTGGCCCAGTATCAACTCCGGCATCTACCCAGTGCACGGTTGTTCCCGTGACTCTAACGCCGGCCTCTAGTGCATCTCGTACAGCATGTGCTCCAGGAAATTCTGGCAGAAGTGCTGGATGCGAGTTAATCGTTGGAAATCGATTAACGAAATCGGGTGGAAGGATTCGCATAAATCCCGCACTCACGACTAAATCTGGTTTATATGCTTGAACTCTTTCGATGATTGCACGGTTCCATAACTCTCGTGAGCCGAGAACGGGAAGCACCTGTGTAGGTATTCCCGCCAAGGTCGCTCGTTTTAAAACCTGAGCATCCTTCTGATCGCTCAGAACTGCCACTATCTCAATCTCGAGTTCATCGGCATCGATAACTGCTTGGGCAAGTGAGCCACTTCCTGATGCAAGAATTAAGATTCGGTGCATCATCTGTGTTTACCAAGACGCGGAAGATAGAGCGCGATTAATGCCCCTAACGTTAATTCGCCCGCGAGCGCTAACGTAAATTTCCAAGGAGAAACTCCCATGGCAGACATCGCATCGGTAATAAGCGCACCGCTTCCGGCATAGGCAATCGCAACGATAATAAGTAGTGAGGCAAATAGAGATTGAATTAGGACTCGTGTACTGAGCGCAATAGTCCAGTTTGTTAAAAGCGCACCTGATAAGAGAATGGCGCCAATACCGAGAACTCCCAGTCGTGAGGTTGCGGATGGAAGGGCACCAAGTAATGGGAAGGCTGGGATTGAGTGTAAGTGAAAGCTAAATGGCGAGATTATTGATCCTGAGCCAACAGCAAATCCAACTCCCGAAAAGTAACCGAGCGTTGCAACAACTGCATTAGGTATGTAGAGAATATTAAGGATCAATAATAAGAAGCCCCCTATGATCCCAGGCTCTAGCACCAAGCTCAGATTCCTTACCGTTGAAAGATTGATAAAGATTGATACTCCAAAAACAATCGAGGCTACTCCAAGCATTAATGAGATGATGCGAGTACTAAAGAGAATTGCTTGACCAAAAACTAACCGCCGACCAACAGTTGCCCCACTGATAAGTGCTATCGGAAGTAGGAAGACTGGAGCCAAATACCAGGTGGGCCTTACCGCGTGAGTTGTACTTACGAATGCAAAGAGCGTTCCAATGATGGTGTAAAGAGTTGCAAATAAGGCGCGAGCCAATGGCACAAGTGAGGCATCTCCATCGAGTCGATCAATGGTTCGAGAAACTCCGCTTCGAATTGCAAGCACTGGAAACAGGAGGGCGCCAAGGGGTAGGTACGAGAGCAATCCCGCGGTATTGGCCGGTGGAAGTGAGAGAGTAAATGGAATTTGATGCGCACCTAGCCAGATCCATAAAACCGCGCGCATTGGATCGCCCGTGTTACCGGTCGCACTTCCTGCAGTTGCCCAAGCGATGAGGGCAATGAAAGAAGTTGGCAGAAGTATTAGCGCAATACTGCGCAGTACTTGAGTCAGTGTTGACCCAAGTACGCGCCCGAACATTTTCTTTAGCGCCCTAAGATCTCGCGCAAGAGCTGCGCAGTTTCACTTGGAGTTTGACCTACCTTTACGCCCGCAGCTTCAAGGGCATCCTTTTTTGCTTGAGCTGTTCCAGATGAGCCAGAGACGATTGCACCGGCATGACCCATGGTCTTGCCCTCAGGTGCTGTAAATCCTGCGACATATCCAACTACAGGTTTTGTTACATATTCTGCGATGAATGCGGCGGCGCGCTCTTCAGCATCACCACCAATCTCACCGATCATAACAATGGCAGTTGTCTCAGGATCATCTTGAAAGGCACGAAGGCAGTCGATGTGAGTTGTTCCAATGACTGGATCTCCACCAATACCAACGGCCGTACTAAAACCGATATCGCGAAGCTCATACATCATTTGGTAGGTAAGCGTTCCCGACTTTGATACTAATCCGATCGGACCAGAGCCTGTGATATCGGCTGGAATGATTCCAACATTTGATTTTCCAGGGCTAATTAAGCCTGGGCAGTTAGGTCCAATAATTCGAGTGGTCCCTTTGCTAACTGAATAGGCATAAAAACTTGCAGCATCGTGGACTGGAATTCCTTCGGTAATAACGACTACTAGTGGCATCGCAGCATCGATGGCATCGATAACGGCGGCCTTAGCAAACTTTGGTGGAACGAATACAACAGAGGTATTTGCACCAGTTTTACTCATCGCTTCAGCGACAGTATTAAAAACAGGGAGTTGATGGCCATCGATTTCGACAACCTGCCCACCCTTTCCTGGAGTTACTCCGCCTACGACTTTTGTGCCTGAAGCCAACATACGACGGGTGTGCTTTGCTCCCTCTGACCCAGTCATGCCTTGAACGATTACAACTGATTTTTCATTCAAAAAGATAGCCATTTACTTAGCCGCCAATTCTGCAGCGCGATTTGCTGCTCCATCCATTGTGTCGGCCTGTTCGATAAGCGGATGCGCCGCTTTAGCCAATATTGCACGACCTTCAATAACATTATTGCCATCTAAGCGGACGACGATTGGCTTTGTGGCCTTTGGACCAAGGAGCTCAAGTGCTTGAACAATGCCAGTAGCCACCGCATCACATGATGTGATGCCACCGAATACGTTAACAAATACGCTCTTTACATCACTATCACCAAGGATGATTGACAGGCCATCGGCCATAATCTGAGCCGATGCACCGCCGCCAATATCTAGGAAGTTAGCTGGCTGCACGCCTCCATGTTTCTTGCCTGCATATGCGACAACATCGAGGGTACTCATAACTAAACCTGCACCGTTTCCGATGATTCCAACTTCACCATCAAGTTTTACATAGTTCAAATCTTTTTCTTTTGCTGCTGCCTCTAAAGCATTTGCCGCAGCATGATCAACCAAAGCGGCGTGATCTGGTTGGCGGAATTCAGCGTTATCATCGAGAGTTATTTTTCCATCAAGGGCGATGACTTTCCCATCTTTAGTCTTAACAAGTGGGTTTACTTCGACCAAAGTTGCATCTTCAGACTGAAAGACTTCCCAGAGTTTTAGTAAGACATCGGAAACTTGATCTGCAACATCGAGAGGAAAATTAGCTGCTGCGATGATCTCTTTAGCTTTAGCTGCACTAATCCCATCAACAGCAGATACTGGAATTTTTGCCAGCTTTTCTGGTGCAGTGTGTGCAACCTCTTCAATATCCATGCCACCAGATACCGATGCCATGACGAGAAATGTTCGGTTTGAGCGATCTAGAAGAATCGCCAAGTAATACTCAGATTCGATCGGGGCCGCTGCGGCAATCATGACTGTTCGAACTTCGTGGCCTTTAATATCCATACCAAGAATGGCACTGGCTTTTTCGCGGGCATCTGCAGGGTTCTCGGCCAGCTTGACTCCGCCAGCTTTTCCACGTCCACCGACTTTTACTTGAGCTTTAACAACAACTTTGCCACCGATTTTTGTAGCGGCGGCTTCAGCCTCATCCGGTGTCGTTGCTATTGCTGCGGCCAAAACTGGAACACCATGTTTTTCAAATAAGTCACGGGCCTGATATTCAAAGAGATCCACATTTACTCCACATCATGATTAGGGGGTAATCCTAGAGCTTCTCAACGGGTGCATAGCGCAGTAGCAAACGCTTCTCGCCATACTCTCCAAATTTAATCGTGGCCTCGGCCTTCTCGCCCTCGCCTGCTACCGCTACAACGCTCCCCAAACCAAATGTGTCATGTGACACACGATCGCCAATAGCCAGTTCGATAGATGTGATTTTTTTACCCGTTGCTCGTGGCGGTGGAGCCGTTGCAGTACGGGGGCGCTTTAGCAGCGAGGGTGAGAGTGAAGTTGAGGATTCATTGCGCCACTCAATTACATCCTCAGGAATCTCATCGAGGAAACGGGATGGGGGATTGTAATTTGGCGCCCCCCATGTGGAGCGATACTCGGCCCGCGAAATATATAAACGCTCGCGTGCACGAGTTAATCCAACATAGGCAAGGCGTCGCTCCTCTTCAACCTCGTCCTTATCACCGAGTGTACGTGAGTGAGGAAATATTCCATCTTCCATGCCCGTTAAAAATACCGTTGGGAACTCAAGGCCTTTAGCGGTGTGAAGTGTCATCATCGTCACAACTCCACCGTGATCTTCTCCTTCTGGAATTTCATCTGCATCTGCAACCAGCGAGACTTTTTCTAGAAATCCAGCTAAGGAAATCTCTTCATCCTCAACGAGCTCTTCTAACTCTCGCTCTTCATATTCCATAGATACAGCGACAAGCTCTTTTAAGTTTTCAACGCGAACTTCATCTTGCGGATCAGTGCTGGCCACCAACTCTTTCAGAAGCCCAGATTGTTCAAGGGCGGCCTCTACGATTACCGAAGGACGTGTTTTTGCTTCAACTAAAACACTCAGTGCACTAATCATTGCAGTGAAATCCTGAATTGATTGTGCTGCCCGACTTGAGAGTCCACTCGCCTCAGAGCAGCGCAAAAGCCCCTGCCAAAAAGAGATTCCCTGTTGGTTGGCAAATGAATCAACATAATCTAAAGATGTATCACCAATACCGCGCTTTGGGATATTAATAATTCTGCGAAGTGAAATCTCATCCTCTACATTAGCTAAGACGCGCAGGTAGGCGAGCAGATCCTTAACTTCACGACGCTCATAGAAGCGAAGCCCTCCAACAACTTTGTAGGGCAGCGCATTTCGCATGAAAACCTCTTCAAAAACACGTGACTGCGCATTTGTGCGGTAGAAAATCGCAGTGTCTCCTGGCCTAGATTTCTCATCGCGTTGCAGTTGACGAATCTCATCGGCAATAAACCTTGCCTCATCATGCTCATTCTCGGCGATATAGCCAGTTAAAAGTGCGCCCGAACCCGAATCGGTCCACAGATTTTTCTCTTTGCGACTTAAATTCTTTGTAATAACGGCATTGGCAGCATTTAGAATATTTTGCGTCGATCTATAGTTCTGTTCAAGCAGGACCGTTGTCGCATTTGGGTAATCGAGTTCGAACTGCAGAATATTGCGAATTGTTGCGCCTCGGAAGCCATAAATGGACTGATCGGCATCTCCTACAACACAGAGTTCAGCCGGTGCAATGCCATCAATCTCATTTCCCACTAGCTCTTTAACAAGGATGTACTGCGCATGATTAGTGTCTTGATACTCATCAACTAGCACATGGCGAAAGCGAGATCTAAATCTTGCCTTAGCTTCAGGAAAACGCTGTAAAACTTCGACGGTCTTTAAAATTAAGTCATCGAAATCCATTGCATTTGCCCGCTGCAAGCGCTGTTGATAGACACTATAAACATCGGCAACTACCTGTTCAAAGGCGTTGCTTGTTGCATTCACATAATCTTGTGGTCCCATTAATTCATTCTTCGCATTTGAAATCATTGACTGGAACTGACGTGCTGGATATCGCTTTGAATCCAAATTCAACTCTTTGGCAACTATCGTGATTAGACGCAGCGAATCTGCTGAATCGTAAATAGAAAATGAGTTGCTATAGCCCAGACGTGCCGCCTCCGCCCGCAAGATACGAACACAGGCAGAGTGAAAGGTAGATACCCACATTGATTGGGCAACTGGACCTACAAGTTCACCGACGCGGGCCTTCATCTCACCTGCAGCTTTATTTGTAAAAGTAATCGCCAAGATTTGATAGGGGGCGACATTTCGAACCGACATGAGATGTGCAATTCGACGCGTTAGTACGCGGGTTTTTCCTGAGCCTGCCCCGGCCACAACTAATAGCGGGCCCCCGGCATGGGTGACGGCCGCGGCCTGCGCAGGGTTGAGTTCTGACAATAAGTTTTCAGTACTCTCCATGAGGGTAAGTCTATTAGGCTAGCCCGATGGAACCGATCGCCGATAGTGAGATCAAACGAGTTTTGGTCGTAAGTGCCCACCCTGATGATTCAGATTTTGGAGCATCCGGAACGATTGCCCAGTGGGTTAAGAAAGGTATCGAAGTCGCTTACGTCTTTTGTACCAATGGTGATCAAGGTGGCGAGGAATCTGGTTTTACAAAAGAAGAGATGCCCGCGATTCGACAGCGCGAACAACGTGAAGCTGGAGCGGCAATCGGTGTCACAGATATTACTTTTCTCAACTACGTAGATGGACATTTAGAGCCAACTCTTGGTCTTCGAAAAGATTTAGTGCGCCAGATTCGTATTTCACAACCAGATCGGATGCTCTGCCAAAGTCCTGAGCGAAATTGGGATCGAATCGGTGCCAGCCATCCCGATCACTTAGCTGCAGGTGAGGCTGCGATTCAAGCGGTCTATCCTGATGCACGTAATCCATTTGCATTTACCGACTTACTTCATCAAGAAGGCCTGCAGCCCTGGCGCGTCAAAGAGGTATGGGTCAGTGCTTTTGCCAACCCTGATCACTTTGTAGACATCACAGATACCTTTGATTTAAAGATGAAGGCGTTACATGCGCATGCATCACAAACGGCTCACAATGAAAATTTGGAGACAATGGTACGCGAGTGGGGTCAGCGCAACGCATCTGTCGCTGGCTTTGCAGAAGGACGTATCGCAGAAGCTTTTAAAATAGTTAATACAAATTAACTAGCGGAGGGTTACTGTCTTTATTTCAACGCTCTGTATGGGGTGACCATCGCCTGCGTAGTAAGCCTTACCGTCGCTCTGATTAATCGAGTATGAACCGACATCTGAAAGCTTTACTAGTAGATCGATACCCGATGTGATCTTTCCCCAAATGGTGTAGCTAGGGGGAAGTTGCGTGTCTTTATAGACTAAAAAGAATTGACTCCCATTTGTTCCAGGTCCTGAGTTGGCCATCGCAACAGTGCCTGCTGGATAGTTTGCCGCCTTATCGGCAGGAAGATTCTCATCTTTATAACCCTTCCAACCTGTTGGTGAGCCTGAACCGGTTGCAGTTGGATCACCACATTGCAAAACAAATAGCCCCTCAGTTGTCAGTCTGTGACATATGGAAGCGTTGAAATAATTTGCACGAGCTAGCGCCGTAATTTTAGTAACGGTTAGCGGTGCAAGTTTAGTAAGAAGTGAGATTGAAATTGAACCGCAGTTTGTCACAATAGTCATGGTTTTTGGTAAGTACTTATTGATCGCCATTGGCTCCTTAACCTTCATCGGAGTATGGCCTTTGGAAGTAATTGCAGTGCACCCAGGTACCGACGTTGGACGCGCAGCGGCGTTGGCTACAGGTGCCACACTCGACGTGAGAAGAATTAATCCACCTACGGTTAGTGCCACTATCTTTTTGCGCATCTGACTATTCCCATTCGATTGTTCCTGGCGGTTTACTGGTTATATCTAACACGACTCTGTTAACTTCACGCACCTCATTTGTAATGCGCGTCGAAATCTTCTCAAGAATTTCATAGGGAACTCTCGACCAATCTGCAGTCATCGCATCCTCACTCGATACTGGACGCAGAACTATTGGATGGCCATAGGTGCGACCATCTCCTTGAACCCCAACTGATCGAACCTCGGCCAATAGGACTACAGGGCACTGCCAGATATCGCGATCAAGACCGGCGGCTTTGAGTTCAAATCGTGCGATTGCATCGGCTTGACGCAAGAGATCCAAGCGCTCTTGTGTCACTTCGCCGATGATTCGAATTCCAAGGCCCGGACCTGGAAATGGTTGACGCCAAACAATCTCCTGTGGGAGTCCAAGCTCTATTCCAACTTGCCGAACCTCATCTTTAAATAAGGTGCGTAAGGGTTCAACTAATGTGAATGCGAGGTCATCTGGAAGACCGCCTACATTGTGATGCGATTTAATATTTGCCGTGCCAGTTCCGCCACCGGATTCAACAACATCTGGATAGAGCGTGCCTTGAACTAAGAACTCGACCTCTCCCCCTGAAGCGATATCGCGTGCCGCCTTTTCAAATGCACGGATAAATTCGCGTCCAATAATCTTTCGCTTTTCCTCAGGATCTATTACGCCTTTCAAGGCCGAAAGGAAAATCTCCTTAGAATCGACAACAACTAAATTAACTCCAGTTGAAGCCACAAAATCACGCTCTACCTGTTCGGCCTCGCCTTGACGCAAAAGACCATGATCAACAAAAACACATGTCAACTGTGCACCGACTGCACGTTGAATAATCGCTGCGGCAACCGCTGAGTCAACACCGCCAGAGAGGCCACAAATAACTCGCTTATCACCTATGACGGCCTTGGCTTTAGCAACCTCAGTCTCTGCGATATTTGTTGTCGTCCATGTGGCATCGCACTTAGCAATATTTACTAACCAGTTCTGCAAGATTGCTTGACCAAATTCAGAGTGCAATACCTCTGGATGAAACTGGACTCCTGCTAACTTTCCAGTCGAATCTTCAAAAGCTGCAATTGGCGTATCGGAAGTTGTTCCACAGATAACAAAGCCAGACGGTGCGGTTGTAACGGCATCTCCATGGGACATCCATACTTTTTGTGTTTCTGGAAGTTTTGCAAAGAGTTTTGTTGTCGTTGAAAAATTAGCTTCAGTGCGCCCAAACTCAGATTTACCAGTCTGACTAACCACGCCACCAAGGGCTGCAGCCATCACTTGAAATCCATAACAGATTCCGAAAGTTGGAATCCCTAAGGCAAGAATTGCTCCATCAAAGGCTGGAGCATTCTCGGCATATACGCTCGAAGGTCCACCCGACAAGATAATTGCCGAAGGGCCTTTGGCGCTGACCTCGGCTGCAGTAATTGTCGATGGAACGATCTCGCTATAGACATTGGCCTCGCGCACTCGTCGTGCAATTAACTGGGCATACTGCGCCCCAAAATCAACTACTAATACACCGCGATCATTAGGCACGATGAATAAGTACCTCTACACGCTGGAACTCTTTAACATCGGAGTATCCGCAGGTAGCCATTGCGCGGCGAAGTGCACCAAATAGATTCATTGAACCATCGGATGTATGTGAGGGCCCAAGCAAAATCTCTTCGAGTGTGCCAACGGTTCCAACGGCGACGCGTTCACCGCGTGGCAGTACTGGATGGTGCGCCTCTGATCCCCAGTGCCAACCCAGACCTGGTGCCTGTGATGCCTTTGCAAGAGGCGAGCCCATCATGACGGCATCTGCGCCACATGCAATCGCCTTTGCAATGTCGCCACTTCGACCAACTGCGCCATCGGCAATAACATGAACATAACGCCCACCAGATTCATCTAAATACTCGCGGCGCGCAGATGCAACTTCAGCAACTGCAGATGCCATCGGAACTTCGATGCCTAAGACCTTGCGTGTTGTATGCGTTGCACCGCCGCCAAAACCAACCAAAACACCTGCAGCACCTGCGCGCATCAAGTGCAGAGCTGCAGTCGCAGTTGCAACACCACCAACAATTACAGGAACGTCGAGCTCATAAATAAACTTCTTTAAATTCAACGCCTCGCTTTCGGCGGCTACGTGTTCAGCGCTGACTGTTGTTCCGCGAATTACAAAGATATCTACACCGGCATCGATAACAGCCTTATGAAGTTCGGCAGTACGAGCAGGTGAAAGCGAAGCTGCAACCGTGACTCCCGCATCGCGAATCTGCTGAATGCGCTCTTTTATAAGTCCAGGTTTAATCGGCTCGGTATAAATCTCCTGCATTCGCTTCGTTGCATGTTTATCGGGCATTGAGGCGATTTCACCAAGTGGAATTCTCGGATCTTCATAGCGAGTCCACAGCCCCTCAAGGTTTAAGACTCCGACGCCGCCTAAGCGCCCAATTTCAATAGCAGTTTCAGGCGAAACGACCGAGTCCATCGGTGCGGCAAGCATTGGTAGATCAAATTTGTAGGCATCGATCTGCCATGACGTTGAGACCTCTTCGGGATCACGTGTGCGTCGGCTCGGGACGATCGCTATGTCATCAAATGAGTACGCCGTCCTTGCACGTTTTCCAGGGGCAATTTCGATCTCGCTCATGCGCGTCCTTTGGCTTGATAGTTAGGTGCATCGGCCACATGGGCAACATCGTGTGGATGACTCTCCTGCAGACCGGCTGCGGTAATTTGAATAAGTCGACCTTCGTGGCGCAGGCTTTGAATATCTGGAGCTCCGGCATATCCCATACCCGATCGAAGTCCGCCAACTAATTGATGGACAACCTCTTCAACACTTCCGCGGTAGAGAACTTTTCCTTCGATGCCCTCTGGAACAAGTTTGTCTTCAGATAAAACATCGTCCTGCATGTAGCGATCCTTTGAATAAGATTTTTGTTCACCACGTGACTGCATCGCACCTAATGAGCCCATGCCACGATAGGCCTTGTATTTGACTCCATCGATCTCAATAAGCTCACCAGGTGATTCCTGACAACCGGCAAGTAAGGAGCCAAGCATTACCGAGTTAGCCCCGGCAACGATCGCTTTTACTATGTCACCAGAATACTGAAGTCCTCCATCGGCGATTAATGGAATACCGGCTTTGTTACATGCTTTAGCCGCTTCCATAATTGCCGTAATCTGCGGAACTCCAACACCTGCAACTACTCGTGTCGTACAGATTGATCCAGGACCTACTCCTACTTTTACCGCATCGGCACCAGCGTTAATGAGGGCTTGTGCACCTGCGCGCGTTGCAACATTTCCGCCGATAATCTGCGTAGTTGGTGAAAACCTCTTAATACGCGCAATTGCATCGAGTACTGCTCTGTGATGTCCATGTGCAGTATCAACGACTACAACATCCACACCAGCTTCGATCAGTGCCTGTGCGCGTGCAAAGCCATCATCGCCGACTCCAACTGCCGCTCCAGCTAAGCCGACATTCTTTACTAATTTTACATGTGTGACTTGATCGGCGATCGGCAGGTTACGGTGGATAATTCCAATTCCGCCGGCCTTGGCCATTGCAATTGCCATTGCAGATTCAGTCACCGTATCCATCGCCGATGAAACAAGCGGAACTGCCAGTGAGATTTCTCGAGTTAGCTGCGTAGATGTATCTACCTCGGATGGAACGACTTCGGAGGCATCAGGCAAAAGGAGCACATCGTCATAGGTCAGCCCCAGCATTGCTATCTTGTCGCTATCGCTCACCATGGCCCCCTTCGCAGGTGCGCAGTCTATCGGGGCTTTTAAAGGCCGACTGCACGCTCAATCTCAATGCAAGCCTGCGAAATATCCTCAACAATGGCCACATCCGTGCACTCTTGGCGATCCCAACCAGGTCCACCGAGGATGATTCGCGGGGCCGGTCGCACGGCCGGTAAATCTCGGAAGAACTCCGGTTGTGCATTCTCTTTTAACTGTGCCCAGAGAAAGAGAGCAGGTGGCGCCGACTTCTTTACCATCCCAGAAATCGCTTCAAGTGGTGTACGTGAGCCTAAGAAATAGGTTTGAATTCTTCGCTCTGCAAGAGCTGCAGCCAGTGCGTGAAGTGGCAGTGAATGGAGTTCTTCGCCAACGGCGGCCAGAAGAACGGGTTGTGAATTCAATGGTGCTCTTAGCTCATTCACACAGTCGCGCAGAACTCTTATAAGCACTTCGGTTAATAGGTGCTCAACTTCAATTCCCTTTCCACTCTCCTGCCAGTTCTCTCCAATTAAATACAGGACCGGGGCAATGACTTGCGACCATGATGAAACCATGCCAAATTTTTCGAAATCTTTTCGTAGCTCACTCTCAATAAAAATCGTATCGAAGCTCTGGGCCGCCATAACGATGGCCTGGACTAACTCTTCGCGCGATTCAAACTCTAACTCCACACTCTCTACATGTATCTCGCCCTTATGGGTCATAGCTCTCTGAGCGGCCTCACATGGTGCAACGCCCGATGCAATCAATCGCCGCATCAGCATTAATTTGGTGACATCGAGAGGGCAGTACCGTCGGTGGGCGCCACTCTCATGCGAGGAGGGGCCAAGGCCATATCGGCGATCCCAGGTGCGCAGCGTCGCGGGAGCTACGCCTAAGCGTCGAGCCACGGCAGCTACCGTCAGGAGCTCCTCATCTATCGCCATGTGCCTATCGTTGCGCTAAGTGGGAGATCTCACCACTCCAGACACGCTCATGAAGAGGCTACGGCGCGGTTTCACTTGAACAACCTATGACGCGGTTGTATGGTTAGGGCATGGCTGAGCTCTCCAGATTACCCCGCCCCGTTGCCGATGAATGGGAGTGGCAGTATCAAGGCGCCTGTCGTGAACTACCCTCCGAGATGTTTTTCCACCCAGATGGTGAACGAGGGCCACGTCGACGCAATCGTGAAAATAGCGCTAAAGCAATCTGCGCGCAGTGCCCAGTGATTGCCGCCTGTCGAACACATGCCCTCGCAGTCCAAGAGCCCTATGGAATTTGGGGCGGGCTATCTGAAGATGATCGTTTAGCCCTCATCGGCAGAGATATCGATCCAGATATTTCTCACGCCTCATAAGTTTTAACTCTCCTCCTGAGTTAAGAAATAAAAAACCCCCACAGATTCCTCTGTGGGGGTTTTTTATTAACTTCATATTTAGTGTGAGTGTCCACCTGGGCCATGTGAGTGGCCGCTGCTACCTGCATCGGCTGGTGCATCGGCTGGACGTTCGAATACAACAGCTTCAGTTGTAATAAACATTGCAGCAATCGATGCAGCATTTGCAAGAGCTGAACGGGTTACTTTAACTGGATCGATGACACCATCTTTTGCAAGATCGCCATAGACATCAGTTGCAGCGTTAAAGCCTTCGTTATCTTTCATTGCACGGACCTTGGCAACTACTACATAGCCTTCAAGTCCAGCATTTTCTGCAATCCAACGAAGTGGCTCATCGCAAGCCTTACGGACTAAGCGAACTCCAACGGCCTTATCGCCAGTAAATCCAAGATCACCTTCGAGAACATCGGCTGCATGCACAAGTGCGGCTCCTCCGCCAACAACGATTCCCTCTTCCACTGCAGCTCGTGTTGCAGAGATTGCATCTTCAAGACGGTGCTTCTTCTCATTGAGTTCGACCTCAGTGTGAGCACCAACTTTGATAACGCAGACGCCTCCTGCAAGCTTTGCAACGCGCTCTTGCAACTTCTCTTTGTCCCATGAGGAGTCAGAGTTTTCAATCTCTTTGCGCAGCTCGTTAACACGGCCAGCAACTGCAGCCTTGTCTCCGGCACCCTCAACGATTGTTGTTGCATCCTTAGTAACAACGATGCGACGTGCGCGACCAAGATCATCCAACGTAACTGCATCGAGCTTCATTCCAACTTCAGCTGAAATAACCTGTCCGCCAGTTAGCGTTGCGATGTCCTGCAACATCGCCTTGCGGCGATCGCCAAAGCCCGGCGCCTTTACGGCTGCCGATGCGAAGACTCCGCGCATGCGGTTTACAACCAAGGTAGAGAGAGCTTCACCCTCAATATCATCGGCGATAATCAGAAGTGGCTTGGATGATGCTGAAACCTTTTCAAGAATTGGAAGTAGATCAGCTAGCGCTGAGATTTTGCCCGCTGAGATGAGCACGTAGGCATCCTCAAGGATTGCCTCCATGCGATCTTGATCGGTAACAAAGTATGGAGAGATGTAGCCCTTATCGAACTGCATTCCCTCAGTGAACTCAAGATCTAATCCAGTAGTTGATGCTTCCTCAACAGTTATGACGCCATCTTTGCCGACGCGATCCATGGCTTCAGAGATTAGATCTCCAATAGCACGATCTTGGGCAGAGATAGTTGCAACATCTGCAATTTGAGCTTTTCCATTTACTGGAGTGGCTTGTGCGCTAAGTTTTTCTGAGACTGCAGCGACTGCAGCTTCAATTCCAGCTTTAATGTCCATTGGTTGAGCACCCGCTGCTAAGTTGCGGATTCCCTCTTTAACCATTGCCTGAGCAAGGACTGTTGCGGTAGTTGTTCCATCACCGGCAACATCATTAGTCTTAGTTGCAACTTCTTTAACTAACTGAGCGCCCATGTTTTCAACTGGATCAGAGAGTTCAATCTCTTTAGCAATTGTCACACCATCATTTGTAATGATTGGGGCGCCGAAAGATTTAGCGATAACGACGTTACGACCCTTAGGTCCAAGCGTTACCTTGACTGTGTCGGCAAGAATATTGACGCCACGCTCCATCGCACGACGTGCGTGGTCATCGAATTGAAGAGACTTTCCCATCTACTTCTCGATTACAGCGAGAATGTCGCGAGCTGAGAGAACTAGTAAGTCATCTCCGCCATGCTTAATTTCAGTTCCGCCATACTTGCTGTACAAAACAACGTCGCCAACTTTGACATCCATTGGAACACGTACGCCATCATCAAAGCGACCTGGACCAACAGCGATTACTACGCCCTCTTGTGGCTTCTCTTTAGCTGTATCTGGGATTACAAGACCTGATGCTGTTGTTGTCTCAGCTTCGCTTGTCTTAATAACGATGCGATCTTCTAGTGGCTTAATTGCCATGTCCATAGCTCCTCTTGTGCGTTGTTTTCCTCGTGCGGCTCCGTTAGCAGTGTGGACCCGTGAGTGCTAACGCAAGGGTATTAGGGGCTATTCCCAACGGCAAATCGAGTTAATGCAGGCTTATGGTGGCCACCTGCAGGCTGGAATCGGCATCAAAGGCGATAGGGCTGGGCGCTCGGCCGGCGGCGACCATAAGGGAGCCAAGGCAGGCGACCATGGCTCCGTTATCGGTGCACAGACCAGGTGCTGGGATCCGCAGGGCGATACCGGCCTTCAAGCAGCGCTCCTGGGCCAAGGCTCGAAGGCGCGAATTAGCGCCCACGCCACCGGCGATTACAAGTGAATCGATAGCTGAGGCCTTGCAGGCTGCCAGTGATTTAAGAAGCAAAACGTCCACGATAGCCTCTTGAAAAGATGCCGCGACATTAGCTTTGGCGTAATTGGGGGTCGCCTCTAAATATCGGGCAACGGCGGTTTTTAAGCCAGAGAATGAAAAATCAAATGGACGTGTGAGCCAATCATTAGAAGTTGTTAACCCGCGTGGAAAGTTAATTGATTCGGCATCGCCATCTTTGGCAAGTGCATCGATGGCAGGACCACCTGGAAAACCTAACTTCATAACTCGGGCGATTTTATCGAAGGCCTCGCCCGCTGCATCATCCATCGTCGCACCAAGCTTTGCAATCGAAGAGGTGATGTCATCGACTTGCAGGAGCGATGAATGTCCACCACTTACAAGTAAGGCAATTGTTGGTTCTAAGATTTCGCTATGCGTAAGAGCATCAACACTAATGTGGGCAGCTAAGTGATTGACGGCATAAATCGGTTTATCCAAGCCCAACGCCAATCCAGTCGCCGCCCCTACTCCAACTAAAAGTGCGCCGACCAAACCAGGTCCTGCAGTAACTGCAATGGCATCGACATCACTTAATGAGATTTTGGCATCGCGAAGAGCTTGAGAGATTGCCGGTTGCATCGCCTCAAGATGAGCACGGCTTGCGATCTCTGGCACAACACCACCAAAGCGCGCATGCTCTTGCACACTGGATGCAATGACATTGGCCAGTAACTTTCGTCCCCGAACAATTCCAACTGCGGTTTCATCACATGAAGTTTCAATCCCTAAAACTATTGCTTGGCTCATGAGAAATCTTTCCGCATCACGAGGGCATCTAAACCGTTACCGTAATAATTTTTACGTATTGAAATTCTCGAGTAACCCAGCGATTCATAAAGTGAAATTGCAGATGCGTTATCTATGCCTACTTCTAGCATCATGGCGTTGGACTCTTTGTCGATGGCCCAACTCTCTAACTGGGCCATAAAGGCCGTTCCAATCCCTGATTTACGGTGCTCGGGTAGCACGCCAACGGTTAATACATCGGCCTCAACTCCAGGGGCGGCAACCATCACGGCGGCATATCCAATGATCTGGTTATTACTATCCACGGCAACTGTAAAGAAATGTGTGCGCGGAACGCCTTTAAACTCGGCTTTGAACTGACCCATTGACCATGGGGAGTCGGCAAATAGAGTTTTTTCCATTGAGACTAAAACTGGAAGGTCTAGCGAGATAGCTTCGCGATAAGTAATCATCTATCGATCAACCGTCGCTACTGCATCGGGGTGGCGCAGATAAATGGGTTGAGTGATGTTGCCGCTAAGGCCAACCATCGATAATAAATCTGGATAGAGGTTGCTATAAATCTCAGCACCACTTACATCTTTTGGAAAACAAACTGCCGGTTCGCCTTTGCGCACGCCATCAATATAACGCGCCCAATAAACCTCTTTGCGTCGTGCATCAACTGTGATAATAAAATCCTTTTCGCTGACTTGAGCTGCAATTGCATCAAGTGAACAAATACCGCGCACTGGAATTGAGCGAGCAAATGCGAAGCTGTGTGCGAACGCGATGCCGATGCGAAGACCTGTAAATGGTCCAGGTCCCATTCCAACTACTACTTCAGCAATTGCGCGGCCTTTAATCGCCTCTTGAACAAGTGCCGGGAGGGCAGGACCATGAGCTGTGGCTCCATCACGGAAACCACTCCACACTAAAATTCCATTATCAATAATTCCTACGCAGGTCCGAGATGTTGATGTATCGATTGCAAGTGAAATCGTCATAGTGAAAAACCTACCCAACGATCTCCCACTGCATTGATTTGAACTTTTCTAATTTCATCACTTCTATCAATTGTGATCTCTAATCGATCCTCGCTCAAGCGCGCCGATTCAGCGCCGCCCCACTCGATAACTGTTACTGAGTTTTCAAGATCTAGATCTAAATCATCAATGTAGAGATTGGGGTTGTCGGTATCGAGCAAGCGATAAGCATCGACGTGAATCATGGGCAACACTGCTTTGTGAACTCGAGAGATGACAAAGGTTGGAGAAGTGATATCAGTAATTCCTAGACCGCCACCAATACCTTGAGCTAAGACTGTTTTTCCTGCACCGAGCGGGCCATTAATCAAAACTAGGTCGCCACGCTTTAAATGCGCCGATAAACGCTGCCCAAGGTCGAGCATCTCTTGTGCGCTGGCTACGGTAATCATGAGAGCCCAAGAGTAAAGGAAAACGGGGGCCTGGCTTTATGCCAGACCCCCGTTTTACTTACCTAGATTTAACCGAGCGACTTAAATAAAGGAGCTCGGAACTTGTTGTCATATGACAATCCAACCTTGCGCGCAGTCGATGTAATTGGTCCGCCATTTGGGAACTTCCCATTGGTGGCAGCGTTAGCTGCCATCTTCGCAATTGCAATGAATTGAGCAGGGGTGTACTTGCAGTGGCCAGTACCTGCACCGGCGGCCGCAGTTAAGTCAGGTGAGCCGGTTGCGGTGAACTTGGAGTATTTAGCTCCAGTCTTAGCCCACAAGGCAACTAAATTATTAGTTGCCGGTGTGAATGTCTTGCTTGCTTTGTATGCCTTGACTGCAGCCTCGCGTGCGGCGGCATATTGATCGGCATATCCATCAATCATCCACTGTCCAGCTCCAGCAACAGTGAATTGATCACTCTCTGTTGTAAGTAGAACTGTTGGGCGAGTGATTGTTCCAGTAACGGAAAGGATTGACTTGGCCTTTGCCATCGCAGCTGGTGAACCAACTACTCGTGGTGCCGCGCTCAATCCACCAAGCATTGCGCTGACTGCTGAGTTTCCACTCAACGCCATTGTGTAGACATCCTTATCGGCATCAACACGTGCTGCGTAATCTGTCTTTGTATTATCAAAGACGATTCCGCCAGATTGTGCTTCGCCATCTGCCATCAAGAGAACTTCAGCTAATCCAACTGTTCCTGCATTTTCAAGAACTGCAACTGCTGGTGCAATTGCAAGTGGATATAACTGTTCAGAGCCTGTTGGGCCTGTAGTTCCATCAACGTGCTCACTGCGTAGTGGTACACCGGCCATTAAGCCAACCAATGTAAGTGCACTACGTGAAGGAATCTTTGCAGTTTCAAGTGCCTTACCTAATGGACTTGAAGTATCTGGCCATGCACCTGAAACGAGTCCAGCTTGCAACTTGCCAAGGGCGGTAAAGAATTTAACGAGATCGCCCATAGATTCTGCATATCCTGCAGCTCCAGCTGAGTATCCAAAGCCCTTAATTGTTGGATCAAAGAAGGTCTTGAATCCCCACATGAAGTCACCGAAATATGAAATCAGTGCATCAGTTGGCGCAGTTGCAGGACAGACTAATGCCACTGCATCAACTAGCTCTGGATGTTTTTCAGCAAGTGTCTGCGTAATCAGTGTTCCAAGTGAAGCGCCCCAAGCAACTACTTTCTTAGTAGCTGGGTACTTATTCTTGAAGATACCGATTAGCTCAACGTTTGCGGCAACGGCCTCTTGGACGTTTACACCTTGACGAGAAAACCCTGAACCGGCGATTGCATAACCTGCACCAAGTAGCGCAGTGATAACCGCTTTATCTCCGCCTGGAGCTGGCTCTGGTGTGTTTGTAACTTTGTAGCCACCGTAGCCTGGAATTCCCACTGGGATATCAACGTTTGGACGCAGGCCGTGAGACCAGACCAAGACAGTTCCATTGAATGCAGCAGTTGCAATGAACATGTATGGGGCCGAGTCTGATGTTGCTCCAACGCATGTCGTTACATAGCTTGCAGTTGTACATGATGGATCTGCTGCGTTTGCAGGTAGCACGGCAGTAACGCTCGTGATAAGTGCTGCAGAAGATACGAGTACAACTAGCTTTTTCTTAAATGAAGTAGTTTTCATTAGTTAGGTAATCCCTTCGCTGGCATTGCAGGGCGCTTGTAAGTTGAGACAACCACGGCGCCTGTTCCAGAATCGGTTGTATACACGGTGTACTTTCCGCCATCTGGCTTAAGTGAACCAGTTGCATCGTAAGTACCAATCCAGTAACCAGTTGCACCTACGTGGCTAGTTGATGAGAAGCCAAGTGGAGTTAGGGCTGGATTGGCAAATGTTGCCGAGCTCTTTTCAATTGCCGCGATCAAACTCTTACGAGTTAGATTTGGTCCGGCAGCCTTGATGGCTTGTACGGCCAAGAATGCAGATGTCATTCCAGCAACAATGTTGTTGTCAAAAGGCGCATTCTTGTTGTACTTCTCGTTTACATCCATAAACATTGCGATATATGGATCAGTTGAATCTGATGGAGCCGGTGCAAATGAGAGTCCCTTTGATCCGGCGAGGAATGCTGCTGGCACTTTATTTGCAGTAAGTGTTGTTGCATCTCCACCAACTGAACCTAAAATCCACTTTGGTGCATACTTATATGCATATGCATTTCCAAGGGCTGCAGCGGTCGCACTTGATACACCAAATAGAACCACTACATCTGGTGCAGCGGCCTGTAGTTTGGTGATCCATGTTCCTGCCACGCCAGCTACACCTTGTGAACCAGATGCATATGGAATCTTGACTGCGAAGTCAACGCCAGCTTGCTTGAAGCCATTGAGCGCATCGACACCAAAGTCATCGTCCTGGTAAATCAAGCCAACTTTCTTACCGGCGAAGTTCTCGTCCAAATACTTTCCAATAACCTTGGCCTCCATTTGATAGGAAGGCAGGATTGAAAATGAGGTTGGATATAACTTCTTATCAGCAAATCCGCTGTAGCCAGTGTTGACAAATAGTGATGGAATTCCGCGAGCGCTTAACTGAAGCGAGCGAGAGATAGCCTTAGTGCTTGCAGTTCCAAGCGTTCCAATAAGTGCAAAAACCTTATCTTTAAAGATAAGTTCGTTTGCTTTTGCAACGGCCAAAGTTGGAATGTACTGATCATCTTTGACTACCAGAGTGATCTTACGTCCATTTACTCCGCCATTTGCATTGACATAGTCAAAGTAGGCCTTCATCGCGCCTGGAATCTTGCTGTAACCAGGTGATGCAATTCCAGTCATTGGAATTGTGATGCCTAACTTGATCGATGAAGTCGTGATTCCTTGTTCTAAGGCTTGAGCAGGCGCTGCTGCCAAGAGCATACTTCCTGCCGCAATTACCGCTGAAGCAGTGATTAGCTTCCTACGATTCTTTCCGATCATGTGTTTCCTTCCATCGAGGGCCCTTGCGGGATTCTTATCTGTTATCTCTTCTGTCGGTGCTTCAACTGTTCAACTGGGCCATTCGGGACAAACAGCACAGCCACAATCAATAACCCACTCACCATCAAACCAGGTAAGTTGGCGATGACATTCTCAGAAGCGCCGATACTTTGAGTCAAAGTATCGGCAACCTCAGGGATTGCCACCAATGTCACTGCCCCAATAATGACGCCTCCAAGGGTAGTTACGCCAGATAGAACTGCCCCTGTAGCCAGCGCAAAAGAGAGGGAAAGAGGGAAGGCCCCAGGTGAAACGGTGCTAATACTCATGGAGAGCAGGGCGCCAGCTAGGCCGGCCAGACCGGCGCTAACTGTAAATGCCAGAATCTTGCTCCGGGCCAGATTGATGCCTGCCAGTTCGGCGGCCACGCTCTGGCTGCGCACGGCTCGCCAGGTACGTCCATATCGAGATCTCAAGAGGTTTTGAAGCCACCACATCGCGATCAATGCCGTTAGTGCAGCGATCCAAAAAAACCATTTGTACTGTGAAAAGAATTCGCCAAGTGAGGCCGGCGGCAGGCCGATATCAAAGATTAAACCCTGCTCTCCGCCCAAGAATTTAAATTGATTGGCGATAGAGGGCAGGCCAACTGCCAATGCCAGAGTTGTTCCCGCTAAGTAAGGACCAGATAATCGAGCAGCAGTTGCACCAAGAAGTGCTCCCCATAATGCAGCTAAGAGAACTGCGGCAGCAAAACACAACCAAACCGGTGCATTAAATTCATTTCTAACTAACGCTGCGCCATATCCACCCACTGCAAGAAGGGCACCATGACCGAGAGATACTTGACCTGAATATCCAGTCAATAAAATTATCGATGAGATTGCCACTACATACATTGCAACTGATGCGCCTTGATAGACCCGAAGCTCATCGACTCTATTGCTCACGAAGAATAAAACTAATCCGAGAAGTACAAAACCAATTAAGCGCGTGAGATTACTAGCTTTGACCTTATGCACGTCGGCCCGCTTTCTGAGAAATAATTCCCCCAGGACGAATTAGCAAAACGACGAGCAATAAAACAAATGCAGTGATAAAAACCAGCGATCCGCCAACATACGTCAATACAAATGCCAAGACTAATCCTAAAAGTAGCGCACCTAGGACGGCACCGATCAAACTATCTAAACCGCCTATTACGGCTGCTATGAATCCAAATGCAAGCAAAAGTGAGAATTCGAGTGAATCGGGAGAGAGTGTTCCATTTCCATTTGCAGTTTGAAGCATTCCTGCTGCGCCACCGGCTGCGCCAGCTAGTGACCAGCCAAAGGTTCGCACTAAATCAACCTTAATTCCAGCCAAGCGAGAGATCTCAGGAGAATACGCCGATGCGCGCAGAGCTAAACCGAGATTAGTTTTCTGAAAAATAAGGCTCAAAACAAGCGTTAAAAACACTACCGCAAGAAGAATGAATAACTTCATTGGTGAGAGTGCAAGGGTATGTGAACCTAATGTGAAACCAACATTGGAAAATGGTGAATCTATTGTTACATCTTGATTGCCCCAAAAATATCCAATTATGGATTTAATCAAACCAAGTAAACCTAAGGTTGCGATAATTGGAGCGATGCTAGCGATGGCTCCTTGGCTACTGTGCTTGAGCAATAAACGCATAAAGATTAACTCAATCGCCGCTGCAACGGCCGCGCCTGCAAGCATGGCGATAGGAAGGGCTAGCCAATAAGAGCCTGACATGTGAATAATCTCGTAACCGAAGTATGTAGACAACAGCGCCATTCCTGCTTGAGCAAAATTAACTACTCGCGTACTGCGCCACACCAACACCATTGCGATAGCCATCAATGAATAGATCGATCCGGCGGTGATCCCGATAAGTACTGTATTTAATAACTGGAACATATTTAATACCCCAAGTAGGCCGCGCGAACGGCGGGGTCGGCAATTAACGATGAAGCTGTTCCAGATATAGCAACTGCTCCGAGATTGAGCACAATTCCAACATCGGCAATCTTTAATGCTCCCATAGCGTTTTGTTCAACGAGCAAGACCGTAATTCCCATTGTCTTTGTTAATTCACGAATCGACTGGAATATCTGCTCTACGACGAGTGGTGCTAAGCCGAGTGAAGGCTCATCTAGAAGTAAAAGTTCGGGTTTGGACATTAACGAGCGCCCTAATGCCAGCATCTGTCGCTCGCCACCAGAGAGCGTGTCGGCACGTTGCAATAATCGCTCACCTAAGCGCGGAAAGAGTTCAAGAATCAAAGCTTTGCTTTGGCTCATCTCTTTTTTATTGCGGCGCCAAAGCGCACCAATCTCCAAATTCTCTTCAACCGTCAACTCTGGAATAACTGATTTACCCTCTGAGACGTGTGAAACTCCATGACGTACTAACTGCTCTGGCTTTGCATGCAAGAGATTTGTATCCAGCCAGTGCGCCTTCCCGTGACTGGCTTTATTTAATCCTGAAAGCGTGCGAAGTAAGGTGGTCTTTCCCGCACCATTTGCGCCGATGAGGGCGGCAAGTTCACCTTTTTTAACGCTGAAACTAACGTTATTAACTGCACGAATCGCTCCGTGCTCAACCGTTAAACTCTCAATTACCAGGCTCATTGATCGCCTGTTCCCAAATATGCCGCGATCACTGCAGGATCGCGTCGTACCTTCTCTGCATTGCCACTGGCAATAACCTCACCAAAATTCAAAACATAGAGTTTGCTACAGACACTCATCACGACATCCATGTGGTGTTCAACAATGAGCACTGACATCTGTGCAGTTAAATTTCTAATCAAGGCGTTCATCCACTCAATGTCTTGTGCCCCTAAACCACCTGCAGGTTCATCTAACATCAAGATTGTTGGTTCGCTAACCAATGCACGTGCAATTGCAACGCGTTTTGTATCTGGATATGAAAGGGTGTCGGCTCGACGATCGGCCAGCCCAGTTGCATAGACATTTTCTAAATAATGCATTGCGCGATCTTTTAGATTCTTTTCATCTTTAATATTTCTTCCAAAGCCCGCGGAGATTAAACCCGAGCGCGCAAATTTTTGAGCACCAATCATTACATTTTCTAAAACTGTTAAATCCCCAAATAGGCCTACACCTTGTAAAGTTCTAGCAATTCCAAGATGGGCTAATTCATTAGTATGAGGAAAGCTCTGCTCAACTTCATCTAGATAAAATTTCCCGGAATCTGGTTTTACTAGCCCACATAGTGAATTAAATAGAGTTGTCTTTCCTGCGCCATTGGGGCCGATTAAGCCAACCACTTCATTTTTGCCAACTTCAAGATAGACATCGTTAAGAGCGCGAAGACCGCCAAAGGAGATCGATACTCCCTCGACTCGCAGCGCTGCGTTATTAGTAGACATGAGGTGCGTAGATTCTAGGCACCCGAGGCCCAATCCGTGTAACAATTTCATAGTTAATCGATTGTGAAGCCGCTCCCCAGTCATCGGCCGTGTACTCGCCATGAGTGCCATCACCAAAAACTATGACCCAATCCCCTGAAACCGCGGTGGTTTCAGGTCCAAGATCAACGACGAACTGATCCATCGAAACTCTTCCAATAATTGGTGCCCGCTTGCCCTCTATAAAAACCCCTGCGCCCTGTGCAATTCGTGGAATTCCATCGGCATATCCCATCGCAACAACACCAAGATGTGTGTCGGCCGTTGTTGTTGCCGCGGCGCTATATCCAACAAATGAACCTGCTGGTACCCGCTTCACCAGATGTAGTTTGGCACGAAGCTGCATAGCCGGCTTTAATCCTAAGCTTTTGCTCTCCCCTAAGGTTTTTACATCTGGTGATAGCCCATACATTGCAATACCTGCCCGTACTAAATCGTAAGCTGCACCGTGATTTTTTAATGTGGCCGCTGAGTTAGAGATATGTTTCAGAGGCGGATGTACGCCAACTGCCGCTAACTCTGCAACCATAGAATTAAACTTGGCAAGTTGATCGCTATTTTGTTTTTCACCCGGCTCGTCGGCGCGTGCAAAGTGAGAGAATATTCCTACAACTTCGACCGCAGAGAAATCTGCCTTTAAGAACTCTGCCCACTCATCGAGAAATCCACCTCTTGACATTCCAGTGTCAACCTCAATATGTATTCGTGCCATAACTTTTAACTGTGAAATCTCATTAAATGCCTTAATAGTTGACACTGCAATATCAATATTATGTTTATGCGCCGCTCTAAAATCCGATCCAGGTGGAACTAACCATGCCAGAATCGGGATATTGACCCCATGCGTCCTCAAAGAGATCGCCTCTTCTAGAAGTGCAACACCTAGCCAATCGGCGCCAGATTTTTCACTCGTCAATCCAATCTCAATTAATCCATGGCCATATGCGTCGGCTTTTACTACAGCAAGAAGATCTACACCGCTAATTGATTTTAATAGAGAGATATTCGATGCAATTGCGGAAACATCGACTCTTGCCTCTGCGCGATGCTCCATTAGTTACGCTCCACTACAACCATTGCCGAAGCGATTCCAGCATCATGGGAGAGCGAGAGATGAACTTTTGCCCCATCAATTAAATCTGCAATCTGACCACGGAAAAGAAACTCGGGCTTGCCATTTTCAAGATTTACAATTTCGGCCTCATGCCACGGTAAACCTTTTTCATTACTTAACGCCTTAGCTAGCGCCTCTTTGGCAGCAAAGCGTGCGGCAAGGGATGCGATGGGCTTGAGTTGCTCTGCGGGAGTAAACAGTTTTTCGACTAAGCCGGGAGTACGTTCAAGTGAGGCTTTGAATCGCTCGATATCCACGACATCAATGCCGATTCCATCAATCATGGCCTTAAGTCTAGTGCAGTTGGCTCTCAGAAGGAACATAGCGGTCTACTGCTATTACGGCGACCAATAGAGCACCACCTATAAATAGACCGCCCAATAAATCGGTAAACCAATGTGTGTGACGAATCAAAGAAACAATACAAATAGTTAAGGAGATAGCGACCACCGCCGCACTTGCCAGGCGGCCTTGGTATTTATCAACGCGCGCATAGCGATAAATTAAATATGCAAGGATCCCCCACGAAAGCACTGCGTTTGATGCATGGCCACTCGGATATGACATTCCACCTGCGTGTAAAAGATCAAAGCCATCACGCGGTTTAGTGCGCCCAAGAAAGAGCTTAAAAACTCCAACAACAAAATTTAGTGCCAATACCGACAGCACCGCTAAGTTGATGGGTCGCCACGTCTTAAATTTGTAGGAGATATATGTAGCGGCGATAATAAGTACGGTTGCTGTGAGCCAGCGAAGACCTAAATCATCGAGTCTTCTTAAGACAAAGCCGGCAAAGCCACTAAATTGTGGATGATGTGTGTGATTGACATTGTTATCAAAGTTAACAAGTGGGCCATTGCTCAAAACTTGTTGCGTAACAACCAGAAAACCGAGAAAAAGTAGAAATGACCAGCGAAGAGCGCGAAACATTTGGTTCTTGCGCATTTACTCCACCGTAACGGACTTAGCTAGATTTCTTGGCTGATCAACGTCATTGCCACGAGCAACTGCCATTTCATATGCGAAGACCTGAAGTGGAACGGTAGCTAGAACCGGTTGAAAGAGCGCTGGAGTGATTGGAATGCGAATAACGTGCTCTGCGCCTTCGACACGTGCACCCTCTTCGGCAATCACAATTACTCGTGCTCCGCGTGCTTTGACCTCTTGAATATTACTTAACATCTTTTCATCGAGTGAGTGCTCGTGACCGGCGGGCAAGATGGCGATAACTGGTGTGCCAATATCGATTAATGCGATAGGACCATGCTTGAGTTCGCCACCTGCAAAACCTTCGGCGTGAATGTATGCGAGCTCTTTTAATTTAAGTGCACCCTCAAGAGCAACGGGGTAGCCAATGTTTCGGCCCAAGAATAGGACGATATTGTTTTCGGCAAAACTTCGAGTGAGCGCACGAAGTGGTTCTACCGTCTCTAGGATCTGCTCGATCTTGCCTGGAAGCTCAAGAAGTTCGTTGTATAGGCCTTCTACTTCGGCATCTAAAAGCGAGCCGTTGACTTGGGCTAAGTGCAAACCAATTAAGTAGACGGCGATCATCTGCGTTAATAGTGCCTTAGTAGATGCGACAGCGATTTCAGGGCCGGCATGGGTGTAAAGCACTGCATCGGATTCACGTGGAATTGTCGATGAGTTGGTGTTACAGATCGCTAATACTCGAGCACCTGCCGATTTGGCATGTCGGACGGCCATTAATGTGTCCATGGTTTCACCCGATTGAGAAATAGCAATAACTAAAGTTCCAGAATCGATAATTGGATCGCGATAGCGATATTCGCTAGCGATCTCGACCTCCACGGGAATCTTGGCCCACTTTTCAATCGCATACTTTGCAACCATTCCCGCGTGATAGGCCGTACCACATGCAATAACGGTAATTTTTTTAAGTGAACGGATCTCATCAACGCTCATATGCAGTTCATCTAAAACTATCTGCCGGTTATCACTCAAACGCCCAATCAAGGTATCGGCCACTGCCTTGGGCTGCTCAAAGATCTCTTTGAGCATAAAGTGCGTGAAGCCACCTTTTTGAGCCGCAGCCGAATCCCATGAAATCTCATACTCTTTTGGCTCAATTGCAGTGCCTTCAAGATCTGTAATAACAACTGACGTAGGTGTAATGGTAACGACCTCATCTTGACCGAGTTCGACTGCACGCTTGGTGTAGTCAATGAAGGCGGCAACATCGGAGGCCATAAAGTTTTCGCCATCACCAAGACCAACTACAAGTGGGGAGTTCCTGCGAACTCCAACGACTACTTCTGGGTCATCGGCGTGAATTGCTACTAAGGTAAATGAACCGCGCAGCGCTTTGACGCCATCGCGCATAGCTGCTGCTAAATCACCATTATGTTCTTTACGAAGATCGCTAAGTAAGTGAGCAACAGATTCAGTATCGGTTTCGGAAGTAAATACATGACCGCGTGACTCAAGTACTTTGCGCAAGTCAGAGTAGTTTTCAATAATTCCATTGTGAATAACCGCTAATTTTCCCTCATTATCAACATGTGGGTGGGCGTTGCGATCGGTTGGGCCGCCATGGGTTGCCCAGCGAGTATGTCCTATGCCTGAGTGAGCGATTGGAATCGAGGAATCTAGAGAGCTCTCTAAGTTAGCTAACTTTCCCGCTTTTTTTTCAATAAAGAGTTTTCCTGGTACTCCTAATGCAATTCCCGCAGAGTCATAACCACGGTATTCAAGTCGTCTTAGACCCTCAATCAGGGGTGTAATGGCAGATTGTGGTCCGCTGTATCCCACAATTCCACACATACTTATCTACCCCAGTTCGTCTTTAACTAAATCTGCAAGTGAGCTTGCAACTTCTTCGGCAAGGCTATCACTGGCGGCCTCAACCATCACTCTGACAAGGGCTTCAGTCCCAGATGGCCGCAGTAGAACTCGGCCATTTTCTCCGAGCAGCTCCTGTGCATCTTTCACTGCCGATAAAATTCTCGAAGACCCAACAAGTTTATCTTTTTCTACATCTTTGACATTTATCAGAACTTGCGGAAAGCGAACCATAGTCGAGGCCAACTCTTGTAAAGTCTTACCAGTTCTTACAATTTCCTGAAGTAGCGAAAGCGCAGTAAGAATTCCATCTCCCGTATTGGCCAGGTCGCGCATAATTACATGGCCAGACTGTTCGCCACCCAATACGTAATCATTACTGATCATGTTTTCTAATACATATCTATCGCCAACCTGGGTAGTTACAACGTCAATACTTGAGTTTTTCATCGCGTGCATGAAACCTAAGTTGCTCATAACTGTGCCTACTACGGTATTTCCCTTTAACTTGCCTTGAGCTTTATAACTCTGTGCCAGAATTGCCAGAATATGGTCGCCATCGATTTCATTTCCGGCTGCATCAATGGCTAAGCATCGATCGGCATCACCATCATGGGCAATTCCAATATCTGCGCCTTCTTTGATAACTGCGGCTCTAAGTTGATGAAGGTGCGTTGAGCCGCAATCCTCATTAATGTTCCAGCCATCTGGTTGGTTAAAAATCGCCACAACATCGGCACCAGCGCGTGCGTAAGCCTCTGGCGCAACAAATGAGGATGCTCCATTTGCACAGTCAACGACTACTTTTAATCCTTTAAGCGGGGTTTGAACCGATGCGAGTAAGTGCGTTAAATAGCGTTCGGTCGCCGTGTCATCATTAATTGCTCTGCCTACACCGCGACCAGTTGGGCGTTTCCAATCCTCACCCATGCGCGCTTCAATTCGCGCCTCGATGGCATCATCTAATTTGCCGCCCCCACGTGCAAATAACTTAATTCCATTATCTGGCATTGGATTATGCGAAGCACTAATCATGACCCCGAGATCGGCATGTGATTCTGCTACTAGATGAGCAATTGCAGGCGTTGGCAATACACCGACACGAAAGACATTGATTCCAGCACTTGTTAAACCTGCGACAACGGCCGCTTCTAAAAACTCTCCAGATGCCCGTGAATCTTGGCCAACAATTGCCGTTGGGCGATGATCTTTATTGGAGGAGCTTTCAACCAGGATATGAGCGGCGGCAACCGAGACATCAAGTGCTATTTCAGCAGTGAGTTCGCTGTTGGCTAAGCCACGTATTCCATCTGTACCAAAGAGTGCCATGGGAACTCCTTTTGATTAAATGTGAATTAGCGCTTGCTGTATTGAGAACGCTTACGGGCCTTCTTAAGGCCGTACTTTTTGCGCTCGATAACACGTGCATCGCGTGAAAGGAATCCAGCCTTCTTAAGCGCTGGGCGATTTGCCTCTTCATCGATTTGGTTGAGAGAACGTGCAACACCTAAACGGAGTGCGCCGGCTTGTCCAGATACTCCTCCACCGTTGATGCGTGCAAAGACGTCGTACTGATTTTCAGCACCTACTGTGCGAAATGGCTCAGAGACTGACTGTTGGTGAACTTTGTTTGGGAAGTAATTCTCAAGAGCTTTACCGTTAATGATCCACTTTCCAGTTCCTGGAGTTAAGCGAACGCGTGCAACTGCCTCTTTACGACGACCAGTTCCGCCGCCTGGAGCCTTAATTGCAGGACGGTTAGTTGCAGCCGCTGGAGTTGATGATGTGTACGAAGTAGGTACTTCGTTCTCATCGAAATCTGTAACAGGTGTGTTCTCTGACATTTCCATCCCTTACTTCACGATTTGTGAAACTTGTTCGAATACATATGGCTTTGGTGCCTGTGCTGCATGCGGGTGATTTGGACCTGCATAAACCTTTAGCTTCGATGCGATATCGCGACCTAGACGATTCTTAGGAATCATTCCCTTGATCGCTTTTTCAACGGCGCGAGTTGGGAACTTCTCGAGAAGCTCGCCATAAACAGTTGATGTTAAACCGCCTGGGAAACCAGAGTGATGATGTGACCACTTCTGCTTTACCTTATTACCTGACAATGCAATTTTTTCTGCGTTGATAATAATGACGAAGTCACCCATATCCATGTGCGGTGCAAATGTTGTCTTGTGCTTTCCACGAAGAAGTACGGCAGCATGTGTTGCAAGGCGGCCTAAGACCACATCTTGCGCATCGATGACATGCCACTCACGGACTGCATCACCGGCTTTTGGACTATATGTACGCACGCTCTTGCCTACCTTCTATTTCGAGTTATTTCTGCAAGCGCCCTTATGGAGCGCAGAGGAGTAAGGGTACCCGTGCACAGGGCGGGGGACAAATCCAGCTATTTAATGCTCAAAAACAGGCTCAGGGCTCTCATAAACGCGGCCGTCGCTGCCAAAGACCAAGAACCGCGTGAATCCCCGAGTGAACCAGCGGTCGTGGGTGACAGTGATAACCGTTCCCTCATAGCGATCCAGTGCGCTCTCTAAGCTTTCAGCGCTTGCTAAATCTAAGTTATCGGTCGGCTCATCCAGTAAGAGCAGCGTCGATCCCGAGAGCTCCAGGAGTAGAACTTGAAAGCGCGCCTGTTGCCCACCCGAGAGTGAGGCAAATCGCTGCTCTGCCTGTTGATCAATCTCATATTTTCGCAGAACACTTTTAGCCGGACCTAACTGCAATGAGTACATCGTCCAGAGAATCTCGAGCAGGCTCTGCGATTCAAACTCTGGATGTGAGTGTGTCTGGGCAAAGTAGCCAATCTCAACACGAGCTCCTATTTTGAAATTTCCCGAGTACTTAACTGAAGCATCCCCTGATATCAGCCGCAAAAAGTGAGATTTACCGGTGCCATTCTTACCAAGAACTGCAATGCGATCTCCAAAGAAGACTTCGAAGTTAAACTCTTGAGTGAGGCCCTCAAGTTTCAAATTTTCAAAAGTTAATGCACGCAAACCTGTACGCCCACCTCGTAAACCAACTTGAACATCTTGTTCAATTGGAGGAGCCTCAGGTGCACCAATCTCTTGAAACTTCTTTAGGCGCGTCTGCATTGCATGGTATTTATTTGCCATATCCGGGCTAATGGCGGCTTGCACTTGAAGCGTTCGAACTAAATCTTTAAGTCGTTGGTGCTCTTGCTCCCATCGAAGAAGCACTTCAGCAAATCGAGCATTTCTAGCTTTACGTGCATCGTGCCACGTTGAAAACTTTCCACCATGTACCCAGGCCGTATTACCGGAAGAACCCTGTTCAAGCGTGACTATTCGATTCGCCGTGTTTTCTAAAAGTTCGCGATCGTGACTAATAAACAGGACTGTCTTTTTTGTAGAGGTTATAACCTCTTCAAGCCAGCGCTTTGAGGGAACATCCAAATAGTTATCTGGCTCATCGAGAAGTAGCGTCTCATCTGGTCCTTCAAGCAGAGCGGTAAGCACCAACTTCTTTTGTTCGCCCCCGGAGAGAGTATTAACTTCGCGTTTTGACACTTCATCAAATGATTTCCCGAGTGCACTCGTACAACATACGTCCCAAATCACTTCGTAGTCGTATCCGCCTGCATCGCCCCATTCGATAATCGCTTGTGCATAGGCCATCTGTGATTTTTCAGTATCTTTCTCCTGCATCACCGCTTGGCTCTTCTCAACGTTATCTGCAGCATCACGGATTCTTTTTGGAGCAACTGATAAAAGCATCTGGTGCACCGTTGTGTGATCTCGTACCGATCCAATGAATTGGCGCATAACTCCTAGGCCGCCTGAAATCGAGACCTGACCAGAATCGGGTTGTAGATCACCGCTAATCATGCGAAATAAAGTCGTCTTTCCTGAGCCATTAGCCCCAATTAATGCGACCTTTGCTCCATCGCCGACACGAAAGCTAACATCATTTAATAACACGCGACCATCAGAGAGCGTGTAATCGATCGCGCTGACATCAATATGGCCCATTAAAAACCCTCCGGGTAATCAACGTGGCAAAGCGTTAACCCGCGAGCTTCAAAGACAAGCGAGTCGGGTACGCGCTCTTTGTTAGCTAACATCGCGGCAATCCATTCGAGGTTATTTCGGCCCTCAGCTACGCACACAACGGCACCAACTAAGTTTCGCACCATCGAGTAGCAAAATGCCGTGGCAGCAATATCAGCTATTAAATACCCCTCGTCATCACGGTGCCAGTTAAAGCGAAGTAAATTTCGAAAAGTGGTAGAGCCCTCACGGAACCTACAAAATGCGGCGAAATCATGCTCGCCTAATAAGAGTGCACTAGCCTCATTGAGAATGTTCACATCTAGAGCGCGATACCAAGGCGCGACATCTAGTCGGTGCAAAGGTGCCACAACTTGATTTGCATCGAGAATTTTGTAGGTATAACTGCGCTCTATTGCAGAAAACCGAGCGTGAAAGGCCGTTGTCATAGCGGTAATTTTTAGGATACGAATATCTTCATCGAGCATTCGGTTTAATTTAAATGGAAGTTCAGTTAAATCAACGCCCTCTGGTACATCTACGTGAATTACCTGGCCACTGGCATGCACACCTGCATCGGTACGTCCGGCAACAATCGTCTCTATTGGGCTCTGCGTAATCTTTGAGAGGGCATTTTCTATCTCGGCTTGAATTGTGCGGCGATCGGGCTGTTTGGCCCATCCAGAATAATTCGTTCCGTCGTAGGCTAAATCAATCCGTAAACGAAGAAACCCACTCTCAGGATAGAGAGTGGGCTCCGACATAAGAATAGATTTCTAAGGCGTTA
Organism: Actinomycetota bacterium; assembly: GCA_009698675.1. Lineage (GTDB taxonomy): Bacteria > Actinomycetota > Actinomycetes > Nanopelagicales > Nanopelagicaceae > Planktophila. The sequence continues at coordinate 1,232 of WLPT01000011.1, read as the reverse complement.
AGGCTTAGTTGTCTTTCTCAGTTAAAACTTCGATTACCGCCATTGGAGCGTTATCGCCCTTGCGTGGCCCAATCTTTGTAATGCGTGTGTATCCACCATTACGTGCAGCAAAGCGTGGTCCGATAACAGTGAAGAGTGTATGAACTACGCCCTTGTTTGAAATCTGAGCCATAACTTGGCGGCGAGCTGGAAGATCACCCTTCTTAGCGAAAGTAATTAACTTTTCAGCTAATGGGCGTAGGCGCTTAGCCTTTGCCTCGGTAGTTGTGATCTTGCCGTGCTCGAACAACTGCTCTGCGAGAGTGCGTAGGAGTAGACGTTCGTGTGATGGGCCTGAACCCAGACGAGGACCTTTACTTGGTTTTGGCATCTGCTTTTCTCCTAGGCCTGCTCTGCTTCGACGAACTCATCGTCTAGCGCTGCGTTGTAATTTTGGTGCTGCGTTGGATCAAATCCGACTGGGCTATCTTTCAAACTCATCCCCATTGAGACGAGCTTGGCTTTTACCTCATCGATTGATTTTGACCCAAAGTTACGGATATCTAGCAAGTCAGCCTCTGAACGGTTAACTAGCTCTCCAACTGTGTGAATGCCTTCGCGCTTCAAGCAGTTGTATGAACGCACGGTTAGATCGAGCTCTTCAATTGGGCGCGCCATATCTTCAGCAAGGGCAGCATCCATAACAGATGGCCCCATCTCGATACCTTCAGCATCGAGATTGAGTTCGCGAGCAAGTCCAAAGAGTTCAACAAGAGTGCGTCCAGCCGATGCGACGGCATCGCGAGGCTTCATTGAAGATTTGGTTTCAACGTCAACTACAAGGCGATCGAAGTCTGTGCGCTGTTCAACGCGAGTTGCTTCAACCTTGTATGTAACCTTTAAAACTGGTGAATAGATTGAGTCAACTGGAATGCGACCGATTTCTGCGCCAGCCTGCTTGTTCTGAACTGCGGTGACATATCCACGACCACGCTCAACGGTAAGTTCGATCTCGAGAGATCCCTTGCCATTGAGTGTTGCTAAGTGAAGTGATGGGTTATGTACTTCAACGCCAGTTGGAACAGCGATATCGGCACCAGTAACTGGGCCGGCACCTGACTTGCGGATGTAAACGATGCTTGGTTCATCGTTATCAGATGAGAGCACCAAGTTCTTGATGTTCAAAACGATATCGGTGAGATCTTCCTTGACGCCTTCAAGAGTTGTGAACTCATGGAGTGCACCGGCTACGC
>WLPT01000010.1 GCA_009698675.1 Actinomycetota bacterium | reverse complement strand
CAAAAAATAACTGCTGACACTAATCAGCAAGCTTTCACACTCGCTGCATAAGCTAGTTTGAAGCCGTTAGCCCAGATGCCGCTCTCGGTCTGGAATCTAGCGTCGATAGAGGGCTTTTCATCGCGTTGGTGTTGCGAACAGCGCGGGAGAACAGTTTCGCAAATGAGTCTGTCGAAGAGTTGTGTGGGAAAACTTCGGGACTGAGAAAGCGCTAATCACACTACGCCCGTAGAAGCCCTGTTTTTGCACCGAAGGACCCGGGTTCGATTCCCGGCACCTCCACTTTGGCGTCCGAATTTCTATAGGCACAATGCGAAGCATTTACATTAAGAAGTAAATCAAGGGGGAAGATTGGATTTGTATTATAGTTGAAGTTTCAACTATAATACTTTAAGTTTCAACCAACCACGTAAGGCTAGTTTGAAGCGTTCTATTGCTATCCATATCACCGTCGACCTAAAGGTCTTAATTCAAAAATACTTCTAAAGAGAGCAGAGCTAATGTCTACAGCAACTTCAGCGTTAACCGGAACTTACACAATCGATGCTAGCCACAGTCAGATTGGCTTTACAGCCCGCCACCTCATGGTGACTAAGGTTCGCGGCGCATTCAATGAATTCTCAGGCGGAGGAGTTATTGATTTTGAGACTCCTGCTAACTCAAAGGTTGAGTTAAAGATTCAGGCTGCGAGCATCGATACTCGCAATGCCGATCGCGATGGCCACTTAAAAGGTAATGACTTTTTCGATATGGAGAAGTTTCCAGAAATTACTTTCCTTTCAACATCAGCAGTTAAGAATGGCGATGTTTATGCAGTAACTGGCGACCTCACAATTAAGGGTGTTACCAAGCCTGTAACTGTAGAGTTTGATTTCACTGGAACTGCCGTTGATCCTTGGGGAAATACACGCGTTGGCTTCGAAGGCAAAACCACAATTGACCGCACCGCGTGGGGCGTTAATTGGAATACAGCTCTTGAAACAGGCGGAGTTCTCGTCAGCGAGAAGATCAACCTTGAATTCGAGCTCTCAGCTATTCGCAGTGCGGATGTTGCATAGAGTTTTGAGCTAGCTTTTGATTAGGTGTCACCTTATTACCAAGTTGGTAGAATGTTGCTAATTATCCCTATGGGGGTTCTGTAACCAAAGAGTAAAGATCCTTCGTGCAAAGCTTTACAGGTAGCAATGGGCTGCTCGATATAGATTCTCAATACATGGAATCAATGTCGAGCAGCCCACTTCTATTTCCAGATAAATCGAGCATAGATCAGATAAATCGAGCATAGATCAGATAAATCGAGCACAGATCAGATAAATCGAGCACAGATCAGATAAATCGAGCATAGAGAAGTACGAGATTGAGCTTGCAACTGCTTACTCGTAAGTGAATCGAATTCTTCGAGAGCCCTGACTCTCGTTATCAATGACGATTGAACGAGCTAAATGGTCATGAAGTGCTCGGCGATCATCTCGAAATATGAAGAGGCCGTCTGCGATATATGAAAGACCATACGTGAATGAGGAGATTGCAGCTGCGAAGATTCCTTTGAATACCAGCTCGCGGACTGCCATCCTGTTCCAGTTAAGGGGCTCAAAGGTTTTTTCATCGACAATGGACAAGTTGAGTAGCTTATGGCCTGGTGTTGTTCCCTCACTCCAGAGGAGCGCTGACCAAATTATCCAGCCAATTCCGAGGGTAATAATGCCTATGCCCATATTTGCTAAGAATGCATAAAGACGTTTTTCAGGTGCAGCTAATTGATGAGTAAGTGTATTCATCGCACGAGGCTAGTTACTTATCAAGTGTGAATACTTTACTGGCCAATATTGTGGATAACCACCGTGAAGGCGTGGGCTCTTTAGTTTTGGCCTTCAGGTCCGTGGCCGTCACTGCCGCTCGAGCGGCCATTTCCTTTCCACTTTAATACTGGGCCGTGAGTGAAAGAAGTGCCTTCGGAATCTTCGCCATCGTAGCTCCTAGAGCGAGACCGAGTATTAATCCCTAAACGTGCAAGAAGGGGAGAGATGATTCGAACCTCTGGGAAATATTCACGCCTACTCGCGATATATCCCATGGAGATTCCATAAAAACCTATGAGATGAACGATTAATGGAACTCCAGGGCTGAAGAAGAACATCATTCCAACCCATAATGAGAGAGCAACAAAGAGGCCGTGAAATAACTTACGAAACACAATTAAAATTATGAAATCTGATTTCAATCTGGTGAGCCCAATTGCAATAGGCCCTGCGAGAAAGGCAACGACCATGAGAATTGCAACAAGCAGTGCCAGGCTCTCCATTTACATCTCCTCCCACTCTTCACGAATCACCGCGAACAAAGCCATATCGATCTGAGATCCATCGAACCTGCGTGATTTCTTGCGCAATATGCCCTCAAGGCTATACCCAGCGGAGGAGAGTAAGAGCTTTGATGCCGTATTTTCTACATCAACGAGCGCCTCTATACGCTCAAAGCCCATCGTCTCAAAGCCGAAGTTGGTCAACATGCGCGCAGCGGTAGTCCCTATGCCTTTTCCACGAAGATCGGCAGAGATCCAGTAGCCAAGCTCTGCAACCAGGTCAGGCAGATCCATGCTGTGAAAAGAGATCACCCCAGCGAACTTTCTCTCATCCCCATTGCCGTAATCAATCGCAAAGGCTAGCTCACTCTTTTCAGCAAGGGATTTAGGTGTTTTTTCACGAACGAAGAACTCAGCGTGCGCCATTGTGTAATTAATAGGAACGCGGGTAAATCTAGGGATGACAGCATCTTGGCAACTGGCATAGATCTCGGGGATATCTTTTTCGGCAAGCGGGCGAAGCGTCATCAACCCATAAGTAAGGGTTGGTATTTCAGTCGGCCACCAGATCATCTCCAAAGTATGGCAGTAGTGATGGAGATTGAGGATACGAATATCGCCGTCAACTCAACGACGGCAATGGAGTTCATCTGAGGACACTAAACGTTCTCGTTAACGGGGCGGGATGGTACAAAGTATTTTTTACCAACAGGAGAGGTCCATTCACACGAGCCATCGGGGTTACTGACCAAGGCCCATCGTCCATGTGTCTTTAGCCGATGATGGCGCCGGCATAAAAGACCTAGGTTTTCTGGCTTGGTTTCACCGCCGGTCTCCCAACTTTGTGCATGATCTATATCGCTTCGAGATGCAGGCTGTCGACAACCAGGGAATCGACAGGTGCGATCACGCGCGAGTAAGAAATCAACAAGGGCCTGAGGTGGCTCATATTTTTCACGACCATAATCTAAGAGATTTCCACTTTGTGGATCTGTAATGAATCTCTTCCACGTTGCATCCGATGCTAATTCGCGTGCAACCGATGCGGGAATTGCGCCGTAGCCCGATAACTGCCCGGGATTCTCAGCTAATCCGAGAAGAGTTGGCAGATCGATTCTGACATTTACGGTAACTGGACGTCGATGTGGGTGAACCTCATCGAGGTTGCTAGCTAAGGCCTGCGAGAGAATTGCAGTGAGTGCATCTGCACGCTTGTTATCGGCCGTTAGTAGCGACCATGTATCCGTTGCTCCATCGGCGTTATCTCGTGCGCCAGTGTTATCTCGTGCGCCAGTGTTATCTCGTGCGCCAGCGCTGGCGGCCACGTTAATCAGCCCGCCACGTTGATTTTCTGCGCGATTTCGCGCAGCCTCATCGATCTCGTTCATTTTCAAGATATAGGCCTCAATCGATTTCATAACAGTCTGCGCATCTTGGGCCGGCAAAATTGCAACGACAGTGGCCATTCCATCGGCCTCGTTGTAACAGCTAACTCGTCGCGATTGGCGGGCGCGGTCAACGACAACTTCGAACTCAGTGGGTGCGAGTTGAGCGATAGTTGTCCGCACTTTATAAGCTACTTGACCTGGAGTATGGAACTCTGCGTGAGCTAGCGCGCTCTCCTCAATTTGATAGATCGCGAACTCACTAATGCCATCTCGTATTGCAGCGGCCGTCTCCTTTGCAATAACCGTTGCATGCGCAGCAGAGATCTCGCCCATCGCAAGTGCTGAACAGGTATTTGGTAGGTGATTCACCAAAGTTCGTGCCACATCTATACGCATCTGTGCAGTGCTACCCGATAAGCGCAGTGCAGCGGCTACATCCTCTCTCTCGGCCTCATCGATCCCATCCCATGTTGTTTCAGGTGATGAGGGGTCATTGCCAGCTACTGCAACTATCGCGCGCTGCAAAACCGCCTGCAGCCATGCACTCTGTCGCTCTAGCGCACTTAAGTAATCGATTCGTGCGCTCTGCGCTAAATCATTGGGATCGATTGCAACTAAGCCGGTAAGTGTTTTAATCCCAGGGAAGGCAGCTAGTAGGTAAGCAACTCGTACGTTGAGATCACTGCCACTAGCAAGTTCGAGTTGAGAATCAAGCGGGCTAACTTCATTGACTGTGGAGTTGAAACCACTGTGGTCGCAGCGGTAACTGTTCAAATGAATCGCATTACTTCTCATATGCAGAAATCTGTCGTAGGCCCCTGACATCTTTCAGAGGTTATTCACAGGCGAAAACACCATAGGCTCAAACCTATTCTTTGAGCTTGTTAATAAGCTTATTGATGTGGAGCTTGATGTGGAGCTTTACTTACCCCTCTTGCATCTGCGTAGGTGCTCCATGCACATCAAGAACATCGGCGGCCTTATTTGTCGAAGCTAACTTTGCGCCATCTCCGCTAGGATTTAAAGGCTTCTTGGCATCCTCTTTGTAGATAGCTGGAATAGTCCCCAGCAAACCTTTTTGAAAATCTTCAAAAGCTTGGAGAACTTCGCGCTTTGTGTTCATAACAAATGGGCCCATCCAAGCAATAGGCTCTTGAATCGGCGCACCACCTAAGATAAATAACTCCAATGCAGGTGAACGGCTTTCTTGTTGATCTGCGGCACGAACAACGATCGTATCGCCATCGCCAAAGAGGGTTGATTGGCCAGTCTTGACTGGGCGATGCTCATCGCCAACGTAGCCGAAGCCAGCGGCAACATATACAAGTGCGTTGTAATCCTTGCGCCATGGAAGGCGAAGCTCGGCACCTGCGGCAACGGTTGCATGAATCAAAGTGATTGGAGTCTGTGTTGTTCCAGGACCAGGGTGTCCGTCGACCTCTCCTGCGATAACGCGAATTAAAGCCCCGCCATCGGCCGAAGATAAAAGCGCAACATCTTTAGCGCGCACATCTTGATAAGCCGGCGCAGACCATTTCTTAGCCGCTGGCAAGTTGACCCATAATTGAAAACCGTGGAACAAACCGCCCGACATCACTAAATGCTCAGGGGGAGTTTCAATGTGCAAAATTCCAGCACCTGCGGTCATCCATTGTGTATCGCCATTGGAAATCGTTCCACCACCACCATTGTTATCTTTGTGATCAAAGATTCCATCGATTATGTATGTAACGGTTTCAAAGCCGCGATGGGGATGCCAAGGCGTTCCCTTTGGTTCACCAGGTGCGTATTCAACTTCACCCATCTGATCCATCATGATGAATGGATCTAGTTCGGCCATATCGATGCCAGCAAATGTGCGACGAACTGGAAAGCCTTCGCCTTCATAGCCGGCAGGTGCAGTCGTAACGCTCTTGACTGAGCGCGCACGTGCGCCAAGAACTTCGCTTACACGCGGCAAAATACTTATGTCGGCAACGGTTACAGCTGGCATTTTAACTCTCCTTAGTTCATAGAAAAGAGTAGTTGAACTTTCAACTACTCGCAACCCAGTGTAGTTCCCTCTACCAAAATAAGCCTTTAGGCTTGGAAGATGATAAATATTCAATGCCTGACTATCGATTGCCACAACCCGCTAGAGCTCGCAGAGTTTTGGGCAGAGGCATTGAACTGGAGCCTAGGTGATGGAGCCAGTGACAATGAGGCCTACATTGAAAGAAATCTAGAGCCGAATAACACTGATGGCTACCCAGATATTCTTTTTATAAAAACACCCGATAAGAAAAACTCAAAGAATAGATTGCATCTAGATCTTCGCCCTGAAAATCAACAGGAAGAGGTGGAACGTCTAGAGAGAATCGGGGCCAGACAGATTGAAATTGGGCAGTCTAACGATAGCGACACAACATGGATCGTTATGGCAGATCCCGAAGGAAATGAGTTTTGCGTACTTAAAGCTCTGGGTTAGAGAGCTTTAAGGGCAGAGACAACCTTTGTCAGGGATGCCTTTGCATCGCCAAACAAAAGCATTGTCTTTGGATCATACAAAAGCTCGTTTTCGATTCCAGCAAAACCTGGGCGCATCGAACGCTTTAAGAAGATTACATTTGCTGCGTTAGCAACTTGCAGAATTGGCATTCCATAGATTGGGCAACCTGGAGTATTTTCTGCCGCTGGGTTAACAACATCGTTAGCGCCGATAACAATTGCAACATCGGTCTGACTAAAGGTTGGATTAATCTCATCCATCTCCTCTAACTGATCGTATGGAACATTTGCCTCGGCAAGTAAGACGTTCATATGTCCAGGCATGCGACCTGCAACAGGGTGAATTCCATAGGCAACATCGATGCCCTTAGAGATCATCAAGTCGGCTAATTCGCGAACGGTGTGCTGTGCTTGTGCGACAGCTAAACCAAAGCCCGGCACGATAACTACGCGACGTGCATAGTTAAGCAGGATCGCAACATCATCGGGTGAACCCGAACGTACTGGGCGCTCTTCCGCAGCTCCAGTTGCCGCTTGTGGTTTTGCGGTAAATGCGCCGAACAAAGTTCCAAATAGTGAACGTCCCATCGCCTCGGCCATTAAACGTGTCAAGATTGTTCCGGATGCACCGACCAGAGTTCCGGCGATGATTAAGAGAACTGAATCTAGAACGTAACCACTTGCCGCCACTGTCAAACCAGTAAATGCATTTAAAAGCGAGATAACAATTGGTACATCTGCGCCGCCAACTGGAAGCACGAAGAGAACTCCAAATAGAAGTGAGAGGCCCGCAAGTATGAGTAGGGGAGTAGTTCCAAGTGCTGCAACTACCCATCCGCCAACACCAATAACGCTGACCAATGTTGCTGCGATGATGAAGCGACCCGCAGGGAAGATAACTGGACGTGTTGTCATGAGCTCTTGCAACTTCATAAAGGTAATAATTGAACCGCTAAATGAAACACAGCCAACGATTACAGTAAACACCGTGAAGATAACTTCGGCCTTTGTTGCCCCGCTACCAAGGTGAAGATATTCAACGATAGCAACGAGCGCAGCTGCGCCGCCGCCAACACCGTTAAATAGAGCAACAAGTTGTGGCATCTGCGTCATCTGAACTTTACGCGCAGCGGGAACACCAATGGCTAATCCAACGGCCATTGCACCCAGAATCCAACCCAAGTGATGCAGTGGCAGGGCATGAGCCACACCAGTCTTTGGTGCGACAACGAAGAAGAAGACAACGATCGTTGCCAACGTTGCACCAAATGCACCAATCATATTTCCACGACGGGCAGTCTTTGGATGCGATAGACCTTTAAGAGCCAAGATAAATGCGACGCCGGCGGCTAAGCCTATGAGGTCATACAGAGTGCGGCTCATTATTTCTTCCCCTTGAACATCTCAAGCATTCGATCGGTAACAACAAAGCCACCGACCATATTTATAGTTGCCAAAACGATTGCTGCAACTGCAAGGCCGAGCTCAAGATTTGTCGAGCTGTGGTCGGCCACGATGATTGCTCCTACCAAAATCACTCCGTGGATTGCATTGGCACCTGACATGAGAGGTGTATGTAAAGTTGAAGAGACTTTGGAAACGACTTCAAAGCCTACGAAGACTGCTAAAACGAAGATCGAAATTACTGCAATCGGCTCCATTTACTTACCTCCCGCATTTCTACGGGATCCGCCATGAGTTACGGCCGCCCCATTGATGATTTCATCCTCGAAGTTAATAGTGAATGCAACCTTGGCATCTTCTTTAGCTCCAGCTGTAAAGAGCGTTAAGAGATTTACAACGTTGCGTGAATATAGGAACGATGCGTGGAATGGAAGTTGACTTGGAACATCCTTGCCACCCCAAATTCGAACACCACCCTTTGTGGTAATAATCTCTCCAGGCTTTGACCCTTCAACGTTGCCACCAGTTTCAGCGGCTAAGTCGATGATGATTGTGCCGGGCGCCATCGAATCAACCATCCCTTGCGTCATCAAACGCGGTGCTTGACGACCAGGAACAGCGGCGGTTGTAATAACAACGTGTGACTTTGCGATGTATGGAGTGAGTAGAGCTTGTTGTTGAGCTGCACGATCTTCGGTCATCTCGCGTGCATAACCGCCAGTGCCCTCGAGTGCTTCTAACTCAAGTTCGATAAATGATGCACCCATCGAACGAACCTCATCGGCAGATGCTGGACGAACGTCGTAGGCCGAAACAACTGCACCTAAACGTCGTGCAGTTGCGATTGCCTGCAGACCTGCAACTCCTGCGCCAAGAACTAATACTTGGGCGGGGGTAACCGTACCTGCAGCCGTCATGAGCATTGGGAAGAATCGTGGAGATAGTTCGGCACCTACAAGGGCTGCGCGATAGCCCGCACATAATGCCTGTGATGAGAGAGCATCCATGGACTGTGCACGCGAAATACGCGGAACAAGTTCAAGTGAGAATGCAGTAACCCCTGCAGCTGCTGCGGCATCTATTGAATCGACTGCAGTAACTGGAGACATAAAACTAATTGTTACGGCACCTTTCTTCAACATAGCCATCTGGGCCGGTGTTAGAGGTTGAACCGAGAGAACGGCATCAGCGGTGCTGAGAACTTCACCGTTTGAGATCGTCGCACCAGCGCTTGTGTAATCAGCATCTGTTGCTTGCGAAAGAACTCCAGCACCGGATTCGATGACTACATCGAAACCTAACCGAGTTAATTTATTAATAATGTCGGGAACAAGCGCCACGCGCTTTTCACCATCACGAATTTCTTTAGGTACGGCTATGCGCATGCGGGAAATACTACTGGCTATAACCTTTCAGGTCACCTCTGACAAGGTGATAGAGCAGCGATTGAATGGTTGTACGGCGGTGATATGCCTCTCGCCAGACCAGGGATTTTGTTCCGTCTATCACAGAGGCTTCAACTTCCTCTCCGCGATGTGCAGGTAAACAGTGCATGAACATTGAATCTTTTTCAGTTAATGACATTAGATTTTCAGTGACTGCAAATGGTGAGAGTGCCAGCACTTTTTCATCGCGTTCATCCTCAGAATCACCCATCGACATCCATACATCGGTATATAAAACACTTGCATCTTTAGCTGCAGCCTCTGGATCATGTAGAACTTCTATAGTCGCTCCACTTTGCTGCGCAATTTTTTGTGCAACTTCAATAACACGTGGATCTGGTGCCCAAGCACCTCTTGGCGTTGCAGCAACTACGTGTGCTCCCATGATTGCTCCCATGACAAGCCATGCATGTGACATATTGTTTCCATCGCCCAAGTAAACAAATTTTCGTCCCGAAATATCTTTTCCAAAGTGTTCACGAATCGTTAACCAATCGGCGAGCAACTGTGTTGGATGATCATCATCGGTTAAGGCATTAATTACTGGGATCGAAGCGTTAGCGCCGAGTTCGTTTACATCGGCCTGAGCAAAGGTACGAACGATTAATGCACTGCAGTATCCGCTGATGATTTTGGCAGTATCTGCAATCGTCTCACCGCGTCCTAACTGCAGTTCATCGCCACGGATAAAGATCGGAGTTCCACCAAGATGGGCTACCGCAGTTTCAGAGGAAAGGCGCGTGCGGGTCGAGGGCTTCGTCATAAGGATGGCCACGCTCTTATTGGCTAAGGCGGTATTGGAACGGAGTGGATTTTCAGCAAAATCAGCGGCAGTATCGAGAAGTAACTCAATATCGCTCCGGCTGAGATCTTGTGTACGCAGTAAGTCCTTCATTAGTGAATTCTACCCGTAGTTTCACCGACGCCGAAGGTATTCTTATCCACCTCATGGGAATCTTCAGAAAAGACGCGATAGAGACGGATTCAGATACCGATCTCCTTACCCGGCCCATCCTCGAAGAGGACGATGGCGGGCACGACCGTTTCGCGCACTATGTGAAGAAGGACAAGATCGTTGAGTCGGCGGTTACTGGTAAATCTGTGCGTGCCTTGTGTGGAAAGAAATGGATCCCATCGAGAGATCCAGAGAAGTATCCAATCTGCCCGGCATGTAAAGAGATCTTCGCAGGCCTTAAGCAAGCCCCTGAAGATTCATAGCGATGTTGCGCAGGTTTAGAACCGCTACCTCAGTATTTCTGTGCACAGTATTACTCTTCCCAGCCGCAGCTAACGCTGTAGAAAATCAGCCGCGCACAATTGTTTCAGGCTGGATTCCATATTATTCAGTTAAAACCATTATGCCCTTTATCAAAAAACAACCGAGTGCTCCAATCTCAACACCTGGTGCACCAGTCACATGTGAACCAAATGAGTATTCACCTGCAGATATTGCAGCGCTGAATGCTTCGTATCTGTACACCAATAAAGATTTAATGAAAGAGGTAATGCCTTTTTGGTTTACGCTCAAGTCGCCGACAGTAATTCGTGATGACTATACGACAGGTAATCCATCTTGGCCCATGGCTGACACGCTCTGCTTAATGCGCAAAACCGGTTTAAAGATTATTCCAACGATTACCGATGGCACAGACAAATTAGTTTTGGCTGGATATTTAGCCAATGCTAAAACACGATCAACTATTGTCCAGTCGATTGTAAATTTAGTAAATATGAATAACTTTGATGGGATCGACTTGGATTTTGAGGGTTTTGCCTTTGTAGATGGCAATACAACATGGGCCAAAACGGCTCCAAACTGGATTCTATTTATTAAAGATCTAAGCGCTCAGCTCCATGCCGCCCAAAAACTTTTGTCGGTTTCCTCTCCTTATGCATTTAATCCCACGGAAAAAATCAAGGGATACACCGTATATGCATGGGCAGATATCGCTTCAAGCATTGATCGATTACGAATCATGACGTATGACTATTCAGTTGCTAAGCCTGGGCCAATTGGACCGTTTCCTTGGACTGAAAAAACTCTTCAATATGCAATCAGCGTTATGCCGGCCTCAAAAGTATTTATGGGGCTGCCAGGGTATGGGCGAGATTGGATTACTTCGATAGTTGGAACGTGTCCAACCTCTGCGCCGCCAGGTTTGACCTTAGGGGCAAAAGCGGCGACATTTAAGATGAATTACGCAGATGCTAAAGCGGTAATTGATCAAGCACTCCCAAGTTTTGATGTAGTAAGTAGTGAGGCCACTTACTCCTATGTTCAAAGTTTCAACGGCTTAACAGCAAAAGGGGCGGCTACCTCATGTGCAGTCTCACGAACTGTTTGGTATCAAAATGAGCGAAGTTATACCGAGCGTATGAATTTAGTTGTTAAGTACCAACTCGGCGGAGCAGCGCTCTGGACGTTAGGCATGGAGGATCCGAAGGCAACGACGGCTCTGCGAAATGTGGCTCTTGCGATCGCACCAGATACGGTCACAAGCGTATTAACCGTTGAGAACAGCGTTAAAAATCAAGTGAATTTCGGTGATCCTTTTACGCTAAAAGGTGTATTAACACTTAAAGATAATTCGGCCGTAGTTGGAGTCAATGTCAGCCTTGAGATGAAACGTGCTAGCGAGAGTTCATGGACGAAGATTTCTGAAGCGGCCACTGTGCAAGATGGAACTATTTCATTTCCTATTAAAATCGCTAATAGTGCAGCTTTCCGTTTAACCACCACAGGAACATGGGAGCGCGCAGAGTCAACTAGCCCTGAAGTTGATGTGAGCGTTCTCCCAAAAATGATTCTTAGCAAGCCAGCATCTGTAGTGCATAACACTGCCTTTCAAGTTAATGGACAGTTGCTACCAACGGTTGGTGGAGCAAGCGTCGCGCTCCAACAATTGACCGTCGGTCAGTGGAGGAATTTTGCCGCGAATGTATTAACGGATTCACAGGGCAGGTTCTCAATTACAGCCAATGCCACGAATCGGGGAGTTCTGACTATGCGAGTGCAAATAAATAATGGTACTCAAAGTATTAATTCAACCGAGTTCTCGATAGTGGTGCGTTAATAATGGTAAAGCTCGATGAGAAAATAGAGGAAGCGATAAAAGAGATATTTAGTAGCGACAAACCATGGGTCACAATCGTGTGGGACGATCCAGTTAATTTAATGTCATACGTTACCTATGTATTAATGGAGCTCTTCGGCTACTCGAAGGAAAAAGCTCACGAGTTAATGATGAAAGTTCATACCGAGGCAAAGGCGGTCGTTTCAACTGGAAGTCGCGAAGAGATGGAGCATGATGTAGCTAGGTTGCATGAGTACGGACTTTGGGCAACTCTGCAGAGGGGAGACCAAGCTTTATGAGCAATGGAAGTGATTCACAACCCTCAGGCTTCACTCGCCATGGAAATAATGATTACGTTGTTGAGTTTTCAGAGTCAGAAAAAGAGGTTCTGATCAACTTAGTAGAGCAAATCATTGAGCTTTTGGGCGAGCGTAGTGACAACAACAGTGACGATCCTTTAGCTGCGATGGTGGGGATTACAAGCCATGATTCGCCCCCCGATGATGAAGTCCTGTTGCGGTTATTACCAAATGCCTATGCAGACCAAGTTGATGCCTCAGAGTTTCGTCGATATACCGAATTGACGCTTCGTGCTAAAAAATCGGCACACGCAATGTCGATGCGGATGGATTTAAAGAGTTCTCCAGATGGACAGATTGAAGTCGATCACGAGAGCGCAAATGCATGGCTGGGTGCGATGAACGATATTCGCTTGGCTTTAGGCGTTAGATTAAAAGTTCAAGTCAACTCGCATGAAGAGCTAGAAATCTTGGCTCCCGATGATCCAATGCGTGGGGTCTATGCAGTTTATAGCTGGTTGGGGTGGTTGCAAGAGAGTCTAATTCAAGCCTTAATGGATGATGCACTCTAACTCTTTAATACGCACGGTAGTATTTACGTTATGAGCGATGCGCCAATTGGAATCTTTGATTCTGGAGTCGGCGGTCTTACAGTTGCCAGATCTATCTTGGATCAGTTACCAAATGAGTCGACTTTATACATCGGGGACACAGCGCGCGGTCCTTATGGCCCCCGCCCATTAGCTCAAGTCCGTGAGTTTGCGTTAGAGAGTTTAGATTTCCTTATTGAGCAAGGTGTAAAAGCAATTGTCATTGCATGCAACACTGCAAGCTCTGCAATGTTACGTGATGCACGTGAGCGCTATTCAGTTCCAGTCATTGAAGTAATCCAACCTGCTGCGCGCCGGGCAGTTGCAGCTACACGAAGCGGTCGTATCGGTGTCATTGGAACGCGTGCGACAATAGATTCGGCATCGTATTTAGATGCATTTGCCGTCGCCCCGCAGTTAGAGATAACGTCAATTGCATGCCCTCTCTTCGTAGAGTTTGTTGAGCGTGGCCAAACTTCAGGGCAAGAGATTACAGATGTCGCTAGAGATTACTTAGCTCCACTAATTGAGGCAAAGATTGATACTTTGGTTTTGGGATGTACGCATTATCCATTGCTAACTGGTGTTATTTCTTACGTAATGGGCGAGGGCGTAACGCTGGTCTCCAGTGCTGAAGAGACTGCTAAAGATCTCTATCGCTTATTAGTAGAAAAAGATCTCTTGCGTAATCAAAATAGCGGATCACCAACACATAGATTCTTAGCAACTGGCGATGCCAAAGCTTTCGAAAGCTTAGCTCGACGTTTTCTAGGTCCAGAAGTAACTCGAGTAGAACACCAAGAACTCTAGGCAATAGGAGCAATAGATGGCACGCAATGATGGACGAGAAGTTAACTCTCTTCGTGAAATAAAATTTACACGCGGTTGGTTAGACCATGCCGAAGGTTCGGTCTTAGTCGAGTTCGGCAAGACTCGCGTTCTATGTGTAGCATCATTTTCTCCAGGTGTGCCACGGTGGTTAAAGGATTCCGGAACAGGTTGGGTGACATCTGAGTATGCAATGTTGCCACGAGCAACTCATACACGCTCTGATCGAGAGAGCGTGAAAGGAAAATTGGGTGGGCGCACACAAGAGATTTCACGTTTAGTTGGGCGTTCACTTCGCGCAATTGTGAATACACAAGAGTTGGGCGAAAATACTATTGTCATAGATTGCGATGTGCTTCAAGCCGATGGCGGTACACGTACTGCCGCGATCACCGGTGCTTATGTTGCACTTGCAGATGCAATTGCGTGGGCAAAGCGTGAAGGTCACATCAAAGCCTCGGCCAAGCCCCTGAATGATTTCGTTGCAGCGGTGAGTGTCGGAATTATCGATGGTGTTGCGATGCTAGACCTTTGTTATGAGGAAGATGTCCGAGCTGGTACAGATATGAACGTAGTTGTCGCTGGGGATGGTCGATTTATTGAGGTACAAGGAACTGCAGAGGGCGAGCCTTTTGATCGAGAGTTGCTAAATCAATTGTTAGATCTAGCGGTCAATGGTTGTAATGAGTTGAATAAACTTCAACGAGCCGTACTTTCTAAGTAAATACTCTTGTACTTTTTGCAGATGAGGTATTAACAACGGTGTCGAATAAACTTGTCATCGCAACACGCAATCTCGGAAAGATTGTCGAGTTTCGTAGAATTCTCAATTCAATCTCCGAGAGTACAGTTGAACTAGTCGGTCTTGATCAATTTCCAGAGTTGGTCGATGTTGAAGAGACTGGAACGAGCTTTGCAGAAAATGCTTTGCTTAAGGCTAGATATACGGCCGCGATGACGGGCTTGCCTTCGATTTCTGATGACTCTGGGTTATGCGTTGATGCACTCAATGGCGCCCCTGGAATTTTCTCCGCACGTTGGGCGGGCGAGCATGGCAATGACCAAGCAAATATAGAGAAGCTTTTGGATGAATTAAAAGCAGTACCCGATGAGAAGCGAGGAGCTCACTTTCTCTGCGCTGCAGCCCTTGTCATGCCAGATGGCCGCGAAGAGCTTTCAGAGGGCCTCTTTTTTGGAAGCATTCTCCATACCAGCGTTGGCGCAGGGGGCTTTGGCTATGATCCTATTTTTGCACCCTTTGGAATGTCGATTTCGTCGGCGCAGTTGAGCGCCGAAGAAAAGGATGCGATAAGTCATCGTGGAAAATCACTCCGAGCAATTGCGCCACATGTAATAGAAATGCTTGGGGGGCTGAGGTAGCCTTGTCCTATCGACGCGCGTTATTTGCGTGCGCACCGCTATCCAAGGAGTAATCGTGGCCGTAAAAAAGAAGAGCCCAGCTAAGAAGGTTGCCAAGAAGGCACCAGCCAAACGAACCGTCAAAAAGGTTGCGAAAAAGAGTGTTGCAAAGAAGGCAGCTGCAAAGCGCGTAGTTAAAAAGAGCGCGACCAAGAAAGCTGTAGCCAAAAAAGCTGCGCCAAAGAAAAAGGTTGCCAAGAAGGCAGCTGTAAAGCGTGTAGTTAAGAAGGCATCAGTACGTTCGGTAACTCCTAGAGTCAATGTCTTTGCAACTCCAGTAGCGGCAACTCCAGTAGCCCCAGCTTCGAACTCTGCACCAAAGCCAACAGCCAAACCTAAGCAGGGCACTTCAAGCCGTGTAGTAGTTCTCGTAGTTGCAGGTATCGTCATTCTGGCTGCGATCGTTTGGTCAAAATCTGGTTCAAATGGTGATGATGCAGCAGCTCCTGCTCCATCTATCTCGGCATCGGCCACACCATCTATCTCGGCATCGGCCACACCAAGTGAATCGGCATCGGCTCCTGCAGTATCTGCCGTTGAAGCACCATCAAAATTTGTTGCACTCAAAAGCACCGATGGATTGAAGCTTCGTTGGTTAGCACCGATGGCCATCGATGGCTTGACTGGATACAACGTTGAAATCCGTGCAAATGGAGTCGGGGATTGGACAACAATCGCTAGCGTTCCAGCAGATCAGTTAACACAGAATGTTACGTTGAACTCAGCAGTCGGATGGACACAGTTCCGCATAACTTCGGTTTATTCCGATGGGCAAATGGCATCGTATGCAAAGCCTTTTGGAATCCCCGGAGAGTTTAAGTAAAAGAAGTTGAAATAAACCCCCTCACTAAGTGAGGGGGTTTATTTTTTTCACAATTTAAAGATTTGCAGAAATTGCAGCGACGTATGCTTGAACTCCCAATGCAACTAAGTGAACTCCATCTGGCGCAAAGTATTCGGGGTGTTCATTTGAAATTGCAGCCCAATCTATAAGTCTTGCGCCGAACTTTCTGGCGTACTGTGCAATCAAAATATTATTTGCATCGCGCCAGTCCCGTGGGACGGCCGTATTGACAACGATTATCTTTGGCTGATCCTTCACCTCATTGAAAATATCTGCCACTTGCAACTCAGTTAGTTTATTGTTGTTGCCTAGATTGAAGATCACTGTTGAATTCGCCATATGTACCTTGTCATGAGTCATCACATCGATGAGCTCAGGAGCCTGTCGCCCAACGCGGGCATTAATGAGCCCAATGTGGGCATGCCTGTCCAACTCATATCGAACTCCAAGAATGACTGAATCACCAGTGACCCAAAGGCCGTCAACGGCGCTAGTCGGATTACTTTGAGCCTTGCTCTGGCCTTCTTGTTCGAGTTGAGCTTTGACTGCGGCCATAGCTCGATCACTCTCTTGAACGGCATGTGCACTCAGGAGAGAAATTGAAGTAAGTAGCGTCAATATAGAAAGAGCTAAAATCGATTTTTGATGTAATTGCAAACGTTTAGTTCGATATTTCATCCCTTTAAACCAATATTCAACTAACCCGCTTCTAGTTGGCAGCTCAATTAAGCGTAATGAAATATCGGCCAAAGCAAAGACAATAAGAATCCGAAGAGCAGCCAGTGCCCATCGTGAACCTTCAAGATCGACACTAGGTCTTGTAACTTGGAAAACAACCCAATGCCACAAGTAGATTGCATATGAGCGCTCACCAATCCATACGGCGATTTTGCTGCTGAGAATTGGTGCAAAACGTGAAGCAGGATGGACGATCGAGGTGATGATTGCACATCCAAAGATTCCTGCAAGCGGGAAAGCCAACTTATAAAGTGTTGGATCGGTCTCGTTGATGAATAAAAAAGTTGCCAGCATTCCCAGAAAACCAATAACGCCAACTCCATCGATAAAATCCTGCGCGCGTTTATCAACATCTAGTTTTAGATTCTGGGGAATCCAACTCACAGCAAGAGCGGCACCTAAGAAGAGTCCGATTGAGTGGGTATCCGTGCCAAAGTAAACATGGCTAATTTGTGAGGCGTTGGAAGCATCTACTTGAAAGGAAACGATGAGAAGTACAACACCGGAAATTGCTGCAATTAATAGGGCTGCTCCAGGAATTCTCTTCTTCCCAAAATAACGCAGCACAAGAAGCAGAATCAAAGGCCAAAGTAAATAAAACTGCGCTTCCACACCGAGAGACCATGTGTGTTGTAGCAGTGGAGGTCTAGCAATGGCATCAAAGTAGTCTGTGTGGCGAAATACCAACCACCAATTCATTGCCCCGAGCAGCGCGAAGGGTGAGTCACTAAGAAAGCGGCGCATCGTCTCCGGCGCCCAGATTGCGATGTAGATAGAGGTCGGAATAATCATCGCAATTAGCGGCGGGAAGAGGCGTCGAAAACGAGCCTTATAGAAGGCGCGAAGATCTAATCCACCACTTCGCGCAATAGAGTCGAGAAGTAGGCGAGTTATAACATAACCAGAGATTACGAAGAAGAGATCAACTCCAAGAAAACCACCGGGAATCCATGTGTAGCCCAAGTGATAAAGGAGTACTGCAAGTACTGCAACGCCACGCAAGCCATCGATGGCTGGGATATATCGAATTCCTCGAGCTGTTGCCATAACTAACTACTTACGTGTGGCAGCGTTCTTTGCAACTGCTTTCTTAGTTCTAGACTGTGAAGTTTTTCTAGGGGCGGAAATTGCGACCTTAGTCCGCTCGCTGGTTACTTTAATTGGCCCAGTATCGATAATCGTGTCATCGGAGTTCAAGTTTTCAATGACGCTCTTTTGCAACTCTGCGAGTCTGGTGAATGCTGACTCAAGACGGGCTCTTGATTGATGGATTGCATTTTGTGCGGCATCTAAAGATTGAGTTTGAATCTTGTATAGACGTTCGGCTTCAGAAATCACACCAGTAAGCCACTGCCGGTAGTTAGACACTTCAGAGGTTGCATCGCTAATAATTCGTTCACCTTCTCGACGGGCCGCTGTTGTCAGCGATGCAACTTCACGTCGCTTGGAATCTACCAGTGCCTCGGCTTCAGCCTCGGCTTCGGCGACCATCTGGCCAGCAGCATCTTCGGCGCTTTGAATATATTTGCGACCGCGCGTTTCAGCGCCACTTAAGATTGCACGTGCCTTCGAATCGGCGGCCTCAATCTCTTCTTTAGTAATTCGATTTGTCTCGGCAACTAAGCGAGAGGCCGTTGCATGTGCTTTACTCTCACGAGCTTGGGCCGATTTAATCATTGCCATTGCAGTTTCAGTTGCAAGGATTTCAAACTCTTCTTTGCTTAAGCCATTGATATCTCGGCGGGAACGAAGGTCGGCTAATTGAGATTCAAGTTCGCGAATGCGATCAACAGAGGAGGGTTGGTTCAGTTCTTCACCTTTGAAACCGACCCAGTTTAAGAAGGAGCTCTTCTTAGCCACCATGCACCCCGCAGTTCTTGTAAATAGAGCCTTAGGTTAGAGCAAGGCCTCACTTACTGTAAATCGCTACCGAGATAGCGACATACTGTGAAACCCATGCCGCCAGCACAAATATATGGAAAAGCTCATGGAAGCCGAAGTATTTGGCTTCGCGGCCAGGGCGCTTGAGTGCATAAAATATCGCCCCCACGGAGTAGAACAAACCCCCAACAACAATGGGCAAAAGCACCCACAGTCCACCTGCACGGTAGAGCGCCGGCGTATAGGCAACAGCGACCCAACCCAGTAGTAAGTAATTTGCAACATAGAGCCAGCGTGGGGCGGCTAACCAAAACACACGCATCGCAACTCCAGCAGCGGCGCCAATCCAAACAACGGTTAAAAGGATCGTGCGGGTTCGCCCTTCTAATAAAGCAACTGCAAATGGCGTGTATGAACCGGCGATGAGTAAGTTGATATTGGCATGATCAAAACGACGCCAAATCTTTTTTTTCGCTGGTGACCATGGAACGCGGTGATAAATCGCAGAGACGCTAAATAAAAGAATCGCCGTTACTGAGTAAATAGCAACTGCAAATTTTAAAGGTTCTTTGCTGAGAATAAATAAGATCAGCGAGGCGATGATTACTACCGGTGTTGCACCTAAGTGAAACCAACCCCGCAGTTTCGGCGGGACAATTGGGTGCTCAGTCATGGCTTGAGCCTACGGGAATCACAGAGATTTTGAAGTAATGGGGTAAATTTGAATTGACCTTAAATTTCGTACTGATTTAACAGACAGCGCCAAAAGGGCCGAAACTACCGTCACCCCTCCTGTAACCCAAAGGATGGTGTGCACCCCGTAGTACATCGCTAATGGGCCAGCTACGACGATTCCAAGTGGCGCTAAGGCGTATGAACCAAAGGCATCGTAGGCACTCACGCGCGAGAAAGACTCCTCAGGAATATTGGTTTGCATCGTTGTGCTCCAGTTGACCATATACATCTCAACTGCAATTCCAGATAGGAAGGCACATATGAAGGTTAAGACTAGTGGCACGCGCACCGCTAATGAAAAATCCCAGGCGGCAGAAAGTGCGATAACAATCATTGAAAAAAACATAGGGCGACTTAAATGAACTTTGAGTGCGATTACTCCGCCACAAATCATTCCGAGAGTTAAGCCAGCTAAATTCAAAGACCAGTCACGTGGTCCATGTGAGTTTTCATTAAAAGCAAGCGGCCCTAGCACTTGGACCAGCGCTTCAAAGCAGGCGTTGATTCCAGTAAATGCAATAACCATTGCAACGAGCCATGATCGAGATTTGAACTCCAACCATCCATCTTTAAGCTCAGTAAAGACAGAGGTGCGTTCGCGATGCTCCATCGCTGGCACATCTAATTGCCAAACGAGAACCCCTGCAATGAAGAAGGAGAGTGCATCTACCAATAATGCCCAACCTGATCCAAAGAGTGTGACTAACGTTCCACCCATTAATGCTCCGAGGACATATCCGAAGTTACTGAGCAAACCAACTACGGCATTTCCATCTTTAAGCTTGTCTTTGGGCAATATTGCCGGAAGCACGCCAGACATTGCTGGCCACCACATTGCGTTTAGAACTCCAAAGAGAAAACCCATGATGACAAGCAGCCATACGGATGCAAAACCAAAGAGAAAAGAGGCGGCGCTGATTGCAACAAAAATGCTACCCAGCATGTCGGTGCCACCTACGATGCGGTTTCTTTTAAAACGATCCCCGATTACTCCGCCAAAAAGCATGAGTGCAATCATGGGAAAGATTCGAGCCGACATTACGAAACTTAAATCTTTCCCAGTTGCACCAGCCAAACTCAAGGTTCCATAGGCCAAGGCAATAGGAGATAGCCCATTGCCGACATTTGAAATAAATCGCGCACTAATCAGGTGTGAAAACCCCTTATGTACGCGCAGTTGGCGCAATTGCACTGTAATCACTGATTAAGCATATCCGGAGGCAAGCCGCTCAATACTGCTGGTAATCACCGTTGAGAAGGTGGCCGCGAATTAAACGCTTGGCACTGCAATTAGCCCTGCATGCCTACAGTTTCGCCCTAGTTTTTGATGTTTTCAAAGGATTTCAAGATGCGAAAACCCCTATGACAATTCACAATTTACCTACCGAAGGTCAATGACGCCCGTAACGGTGCCGATTGGCCTGAAGGTTCTGGCTCTCACAAGAGAACTAGGAAATAACACCTTACGGAGGCATCTATCAATGCTTAAACTCGATAGCAATCAATGGAATCTGGTCTATAACGTATTTTCTTTCGGACTAGTTTCAATGCTCGCTACAACTATCTACACATTAGTCTCACAACAGCGCGTCCTAGCAAAATATCGTAGCGCTCTTGTGATGTCATCAATGGTTACTTTCATTGCTGGCTATCACTACATGCGAATATTCAACTCATTCAATGAATCATCTGCAGATATGACTGTCAATATTTCAGGTGCTCAGGGTTCATTCAATGAGGCCTATCGTTATGTTGATTGGCTGCTTACTGTGCCGCTACTTCTCGTTGAAGTTATTGCAGTACTTGCGCTAGCTAAAGCTGTTTCTCGATCACTGATCATGCGCCTAGTACCAGCATCTGCTGCAATGATCGCACTTGGTTATCCAGGAGAAATCTCATCTGATCAGAACACGCAGATTCTATATGGTGTTCTATCAACGATTCCATTCCTATATATTCTCTATGTACTCTTTATAGAACTTGGTAAGTCACTCGATAACCAGCCAGATGGCGTTGCTGCGACGATTGGTCGCTTGCGTCTTCTGCTTGTTGCAACGTGGGGCGTCTATCCAGTTTCATACATCTTAGGCATGGGTGATGGTATGGCATCTGCACAACAATTTGTTGGCGTTCAAGTTGGTTACACAATCGCTGACATTTTAGCTAAGTGCGTATTCGGTCTGACAATTTTTAAGATCGCGCGTATGAAGTCAGCTGCAGAAGGAATGAAGGAAGATCACTAAGTAAGATCAAACTCAATGAAGGGGTGTCGGGAAATCGGCACCCCTTTATTTTGAAATAGAACCTAGATTGGGAGCCATGAATAGAAACTTGATTAATAATTACCGCATGGGTGGCTATCTACTAATTGCCATCGGCTTAATAAATCTTCGCTATCAAAGTGGCCAAAGCAGCGTATTAAGGCATAGTTTGACCATCGTAGTTCCGGGCGCGCTCGTCCTAGCTGCAACCTGGATTCCATCTCTTGCCAGAGCCCTTGAACTGCGCTCAACCAAGGCGATAACCCTGTGCCTTGGCTTAGCTTTAGTTGCCTATGCAGTTCTAAATTAAGCAACCTCTCTTGTAATTGACTCGCTCTTGCGCCAGAGTCACTCCCATGAGCAAAAACGATAATTGGGCCTTTGAAACTCTCCAGATCCATGCCGGCCAGACACCTGATCCGACAACTGGCTCGCGCTCGTTGCCAATTTACCAAACCACGGCCTATCAGTTCAGAGATACACAACATGCGGCGAATCTTTTTGGAATTGCCGAGGCGGGAAATGTCTACACTCGAATCAATAACCCAACTCAGGATGCAGTAGAACAGCGTATCGCTGCACTAGAGGGTGGAGTTGCATCACTTTTAGTTGCATCAGGGATGACTGCCACAGCATTTGCAATTATGAATGTTGCTCAAGCAGGCGACCATGTTGTCTCTAGCTCAAATGTATATGGCGGAACGTTCAATTTATTCAACTATACGTTGCCTAAATATGGCATAGAGGTGACATTCGTAAATGACACCGGCAATATGCAGGCTTGGCGCGATGCGGTCAGACCAAACACTAAAGCATTTTTCGGTGAGGGAATTTCAAATCCGCTGGGAGCAGTCCTAGATATTGAGGCAATTAGTAAAGTAGCTCATGAAGCTGGAGTGCCATGGATTGTTGATAACACCATTGCTACGCCTTATGTAACCAAGCCTTTTGAATATGGCGCCGATATAGTTACTCACTCGGCAACAAAGTTTTTATCAGGCCATGGAAATGCAATGGTTGGTGCAATTGTTGATTCAGGAAACTTTGATTTTGCTCAAGATCCAGAGAAATTCCCAGGATTTAATCAACCCGATGCAAGTTATAACAACTTGGTCTATGCCCAAACGTTGGGAGTTAACGGAAATTTCGGTGCAAATCTTGCCTTTATATTCAAAGCACGACTACAACTGCTTCGCGATATAGGGGCATCGGTTTCACCATTTAATGCATGGTTATTGGCCCATGGTTTGGAAACTCTCAATTTGCGCATGGATCGCCATCTACTCAACGCTCAAGTTTTAGCCGAGTGGCTTGAACAACAGCCAGAGGTTGCGCATGTGAGTTATGCCGGCCTGCCATCCTCTCCTTGGAATGCGGTTGCTAAAAAGTACGCACCTAAGGGAGCAGGTGCAGTCTTCACTTTTGAGCTAAAAGGCGGAGCTGCTGCAGGACGTAAATTTGTAGAAGGATTAAAACTCTTTAGTCACGTTGCAAACATCGGAGATGTTAGATCCCTTGTAATTCACCCAGCATCAACTACACACTCTCAATTAAATCCTGACGAGCAAATTAAAGCCGGAATAACTCCTGGCATGGTTCGTGTCTCTATTGGCCTTGAAAACATCGAAGATATTAAGGCTGATATCAAACTAGGCTTTGCTGCAGCACGCTAATTAGTTAACGTTAGTAACGCTGGCACTCACTTAGCCTGTGAAGGGCATCTCAGCGGGTAGTTTTCACCTGAGTTTCCAAAGTTCGGGGGTAGGCTAAAAGCATGGGGAGTTCGCCTTTTCGCAGCCCAGAAGGAGAATCACAATGAGTGAAACAAAGATCGAATTAATTGAAAAGCAGTGTGCATGCTCTGCCGAAGGTGGCCAGTGCTGCTCAGAAAAGGGAGTTAAATCTGAAGTTAAGGCCGACGGTGAATGCTGTTCTGGCTCAGGCTGCTGCTAAATAGTTCTTCAATTTAGAGCGGAGGAAACGTGAGCGTTTCTATTAATATTTCAAAGCGTCAGAGCCGATCTCGGCAGATTTCTAAACTGGTGGGGATTATTCTTCTATGGTTTGGCCTCTACTGGGTTAATAATCGTTTTTGGAACTGGTTGCTTTTTGATGTCTTAGGCCTAAAGCAGGCTACCCGGCTAGGCGATAGTCTGCACTTCTTCTTCTTTGATGCGGCAAAAATTACTTTGCTTCTGGTCGGGATAACTTTTATAGTCACAATTGCACGATCCTTCATTACAATTGAAAAAACTAGGTCTCTTCTAGGTGGAAAACGTGAAGGGGTGGCTAATGTTTTAGCCGCCAGTGCCGGGATCGTTACTCCCTTTTGTTCTTGTAGTGCAGTGCCGGTATTTATTGGTTTTCTTGGTGCTGGAATCCCGATAGGCGTAACCTTAAGTTTTCTAATCGCCAGCCCATTGATCAATGAAATTGCAGTCGGACTCCTATTTACGATGTTCGGTTTCAAAATCGCGGCGATTTATTTAATATCAGGTCTTACTATCGCAATAGCCGCTGGAATAGTGCTGGGCAGATTGAAAGTAGAGCGCTGGGTAGAGCCATTTGTCTTTGCTAACTTAGTAAATCCCCAATCTGGTTTTGCTCAGCCCAGGTATTCAGTCTCTGAGCGCACATCAATGGGAGTTGAAGAGGCAAAATCTATTTTCTTGAAGATTTGGCCGTATCTACTTGCTGGCATAGCGTTAGGTGCAACAATCCATGGCTGGGTACCAACTGAGTTCTTTACTAAGTATGCCGGCTCAAGCAATCCATTGGCAGTCGTATTGGCAGTTCTTGTTGGGGTTCCCTTGTATTCAAATGCAGCTGGAGTAATGCCAATAGTCCAGGCCTTATATGAAAAGGGCCTACCAATGGGAACGCTTCTGGCTTTCATGATGTCCGTAGTTGCCCTAAGTTTGCCTGAAATGATCTTATTGAGACGCGTTCTTAAAATTAAACTTCTAGCAACATTTATAGGCGTCGTTGCAGTTGGAATTATTTTTGTCGGCTATCTATTTAATGCAATTCTCTAGTTTCTAAAAAAAGGGGAGAAGTAATGACGGTAACAACGGTAAAAATTAAGGGTATGACTTGCGGACATTGCGAAGGTAGAGTCAATACTGAATTAGGCAAGTTGGCTGGGGTAAGCGAAGTAAAGGCCAGCGCAGAAGCGGCAGAAGCGGTAATAACTTCTTCATCCGAACTCGACTCAGAGCAAGTTGGCGCGGCCGTTATTGCTGCCGGCTATCGCGTGATTGCATAAAGCTAGAGAACTATTTTCTAAAAGAGAGATCAGCCTTTTTCATCTCCGAGACTAAAACTCTGATTGCATTTGGCCCCATACCGTGGAGCTCTTTTATTGCCGCTAAAGAAAGCTTTCGAAGGTCACTCAATTGAAATAGACCCTCATCGACTAATGCTCGGCGTGCTGGTGCGGCTAAACCAATTTCTTGCCACGATCCATCAACGGCTGCATAGGCATCGATTACGGTGTTCTCATTTGAAATCGCCGATTCTTTTTTGGCTTTCTTTTCTGCGCGATTTGCTGCACCATCACGTTTTGCTTGTGCGGCCAACTTCTTAACTTTGGCTGGAGATTTCTTCGCCATGAATAAAACCTATCTAGAGCTCATGCTGTACGTGTGCGGGAGAAGGGACTTGAACCCTCACGTCCGAAGACACAGGTTCCTAAGACCTGCGTGTCTGCCATTTCACCACTCCCGCTAAATCCACACAGAAGCCGCTTGTGCTCTTGTATGGATAGGCCCCAAGATTAGAGGTAAGTTAGCGATGTATCAAAACGGCCAAGCTATTGCCCGCAACTAGAAAGGCTCCACACTATGTCACTCACACCAACACCTGCAGATAAGTTCACTTTCGGTCTCTGGACCGTTGGCTGGCAGGCACGTGACCCCTTTGGTGATGCAACGCGCGGCGCCCTCGATCCAGTCCGAACCGTCAATGAGCTCGCTTCACGTGGTGCCCATGGTGTGACTTTTCACGATGACGACCTCATTCCATTTGGCAGCGATGAAGGCGCACGTCGTATGCACATCGATCGCTTCAAGAAGGCGTTGGCAGAGACTGGAATGAAAGTGCCAATGGCGACAACAAATCTATTTACACACCCAGTTTTTAAAGATGGAGCCTTTACATCAAATGATAAAGATATTCGCCGCTTTGCTTTGCGTAAGGTGATGAAGAATATTGAACTGGCCGTTGAACTCGGCGCCAAGACCTATGTTTGTTGGGGCGGCCGCGAAGGCGCCGAAACCGATGGTGGCAAAGATGCATACGTTGCCCTCGATCGTTTCCGCGAGGCCTTCAATACTCTAGGTGAATTTGTAACAGATAATGGCTATGACATTAAGTTTGCAATCGAGCCAAAGCCCAATGAACCTCGTGGCGATATCTTCTTGCCGACAATTGGTCACGCATTGGCTTTTATTTACACCCTTGATCGACCAGAGCTCGTTGGATTAAATCCTGAAGTTGGTCATGAACAAATGGCCGGCCTTAACTTTGTTCATGGAATTGCCCAAGCTCTTTGGCAGAAGAAGTTGTATCACATTGATTTAAACGGTCAGCATGGACCTAAGTTTGATCAGGATTTAGTTTTTGGTCATGGTGACCTTAAATCTGCCTTCTTCCTCGTCGATCTGCTCGAACGCTATAACTACGACGGACCGAAACACTTTGATTACAAGCCAGCACGTACGGAAAGTGATAAGGGTGTGTGGGAGTCGGCAACGGCAAATATGCGTACCTACCTAGCTCTTAAGGAGCGCGCACTCGCCTTCCGTACAGATCCACGAGTAATTGCTGCGATGGCAGAGTCGAATATTCCAGGGCTCAGTCAACCAACTCTGAGTGCAGGAGAGACATGGAAGGATCTTGCTAAAGATTCATTCGATGTCGAAGCTGCAGGTACCCGCGGATATGGCTATGAGGCCATTGATCAGTTGGCCCTTGAACACTTAATGGGTGTCAAGTAACTGCAAATTAAACGCTGGCACCTCGGCGAGAGATTGCATCGACGCCAGCAGAGATTAGTAGCACAAGTCCGGTAACGATGAACTTGATTCCCGCTGCATATCCCAAAAGACCCATGCCGTTATCGATCACTGCAACGACTAAACCTCCAAGAATCGCATCGCGCATCTTTCCTTTTCCGCCAAAGAGTGATGTTCCGCCAATAACTGCGGCACCTACTGCGTAGAGAAGTGTTGAACTTCCACCAGTAGTTGGGGAGACAGAGTTTTGGCGTGAAGCAAAAATCATTCCCGCAATTGCAGATAGGCCAGAACAGATCATGAATGCGGCAATGCGAACGCGCTTGACATTAATTCCGGCGCGACGTGCCGCCTCGGCATTTCCACCCACGGCATAGATATGTCGACCAAAGGCGGTGCGGCTGAGTACAAAGGTACCCAACACAAGAAGCAACAAGATCACTGGAACTACATAGGGAATACCCTTCAGACTTACTAAGTCAGGGTTATTGCTGCGCTCAACATTAAGGGCAAAAACTGCAAGTCCTGTTATTGCAAGTAGCCCGACGGTTTTTAGGACCCAGAGGTTAATAAGCTCAGATTTTAAACCTGCTTTACGACGTGAATTAATGGCATTTAATCCACTCAAAACATAAATTACCGAAACTATGATGAAGAAGATCCAACTAAATGTTGGTGTGAGATTTGAATTCTCAACGGCCAAGATAGTTTTATCTTCAACGCGGATGGTTCCACCTTCACCGGCAAGAAGTAACAAAATTCCCTGAAAAGCCAGGAATGCCGCCAAAGTTACAACGAAGGATGGAATGCCAAGTCGGGCAACAAGTGTGCCAAGACCAAAGCCCAATACAACTCCGACGAAGATTGCAGCCACGAGCGCTAAGTACCAAGGCACATCATGATTAGTAATTAGAATTACTAGTACTGCACCCGTAACACCGGCTGTGTATCCAGCCGATAAATCGATTTCTCCAAGAAGTAAAACAAATACTAAGCCCATAGCAATAACAATGACTGCAGCGGCCTGAGTCAAAAGATTCGCAAAGTTTCCAGGCGTTAGAAACACGCTCGACATTGAACCAAATACGATGCAGAGAACCACAAGTCCAAGTACGGCTGGAAGGGATCCAATGTCACCAGCTTTTATGCGCGACCAGTAGTCATGCATCGCACCTTTCAACGTTGCCTTTTCTGCGCCAGGATCGTTGACTATAGAAGTACTCATTTCACAGCCCCTGCACTCTCTACGCCAGCTGATTTTCCTGTGGTAATCAACTCAATTACCTGCCGTGGGATGACTTCATTCTTATCAACTTGCGCAGCCATCTGACCTAGATACAGTGCTGCAATATTGTCAGCGACTTCAAAGACGTCGTTTAAGTTATGGCTAATTAAAACAACAGCCAAACCATTGTCGGCTAGCCGACGAACTAGGTTGAGTACCTGTTCAGTCTGGGCTACCCCTAGTGCTGCCGTTGGCTCATCCAAGATAACAATTTTGCTATTCCAGAGGACTGCACGAGCAATTGCAACTGTTTGACGTTGACCGCCAGAAAGTGAGGAGACAGTCTGACGAATTGATTTAACAGTTCTAACGCTTAAGCCATCTAAAGTCTTTCGGGCAAGTGCTTCCATTGCGGTCTCATCTAAGACCGAGCCGCGCTTTTTTTCACGGCCCAAAAACATATTATGAACAATGTCTAAGTTGTCACAGAGCGCTAAATCTTGATACACAATCTCAATTCCGAGAGCGGTAGCATCACGCGGGCCCGAGATCTCAACCTTATTACCATCAAAGAGAAAGTCGCCGTGATCGGGAGTATAAATTCCAGCAATACATTTAATGAGCGTGCTTTTTCCTGCGCCGTTGTCTCCGACAAGGGCTGTTACTTTGCCGGCGGCGATGTCAAAATCAACATCCCGCAGTACATGAACTGGCCCAAAGGATTTGTTAACTCCACGCAGGGAGAGAATCGGTGTACTCATTGGTGTACCCACTTTTCTATTGTGGCTAGTAGCTCAATCAATTAAAACATTGTATTAAAGAAGTTGCGGCTCAGGGCTTTAAACCCTGAGCCGCAACCATCATTCTTTACTGCCTAGCAGGTACGGAAATTAAATTCCGTTAGCTGTGCAGAGATCTTCGATGCCCTTACAGACATCTTCCTTCTTCTGGAAGCCATCGGCAATAACGTCCTTGACGTTAGCCTTTGTGATTCCAACTGGTACCAAGAGAACTGAAGGTACATCTACTGTTCCGTTATTTACAGAACCTGTAGCTGTAGTTGCATCCTCACCCTTAAGCAATGCGATTGCTAGAGTTGCTGCGCCTTCGGCCTCTGCCTTGATTGCCTTGTAAACAGTGTTTGAAAGGTCACCTGTAAGGATTGCACGCAATCCATCAACAGTTGCATCTTGTCCAGATACGCAGACCTTGCCGTTTAGCTTGTTCTTCTTAAGAACTGCTACAGCTGCAAGTCCAAGACCTTCGTTAGCTGAAACAACTGCATCGAGCTTTCCGCCAGCCTTTGATAGCTGCTGTTCGAAAATTACTCCACCCTTTGCATTATCCCAATCTGGGACAGCTTGGTCATCAACAAGTGTGTATGCCTTTGAATCGATCAAAGGACGTAGCACTGAGTCATAGCCAGCCTTGAAAAGAGTTGCATTGTTATCAGTTGGTGAACCGTTCAAGTAAACGATACGTGCAGTTGTCTTGCCTGCTGCATCGAGACAAGCCTTGATGCCTTCACCCTGCAACTTGCCAACTGCTTCGTTGTCGAATGATACGTAGTATGAAGCTGAACCATTAAGTGTTAGACGGTCATAGTCGATTGTCTTAACACCTTGTGCTGCAGCTTTGTCTTGAACAGCCTTGGCTGAATCTGAATCTAGGTTTACGAGAATAAGAACCTTAGCTCCACCTGTAAGCATTTGATCAGCGATTGTTGCAAATGCGGCCTTATCGCCGTTTGCATTCTGAATATCTACTTTAACTCCAGCGGCATCAAATGCACCTTGTAGGAATCCGCGGTCAGCAGTTTCCCAACGGTTTGATGATGCTGCATCTGGAAGAATTACTCCGACGTAGCCTTCTGAGGCCTTGTCAGCTTTTGAGCAACCTGTAAGTGCGATTGCAAGTGCAGCAAATGCTGCAGTAATCGCGAGGCGGCGCTTTGTCATATATGAAACACCTTTCAAAAGGAGAATCACCCTAGGGCAAAGATTTTTGCCCAAATGAGGAGGGTGGCTCTGTGACCATAAGGTAATAGAAATAGATTGAAAGGTCACTAGGGATTTTCATGAAATTTTGGTGCCAACCTAACGATTAGGTAACGGCCTTTAGTCGCCTAACGGTAGCCTTGGATAATGTCATCACAGGTGGAGCAGCTAGAGGCGGCGGTGAAGGCCGCCATTTCACGGGCTATTTCAACTGGCGAGCTATCTGGGGCCACCCCTGACACCATCACATTAGAGCGGCCTAAGAATCGTGAGCATGGGGATTTCGCAACCTCGGTCGCCCTGCAGCTAGCTAAAGCCGCCGGCAAAAACCCACGTGAAATCGCGCAAATAATCATTACCTACCTCACCGGCGAAGTTGGAATTTCACAGTTAGATATTGCAGGTCCAGGATTTATTAACATCACACTCAACCGCGCTAGCCAGGCCGAACTTGTGTCAACAATTATTAATGCGGGAAAAGATTTCGGTCAAGGTAATGCGTTGAAAGGCGTACGAATTAACTTAGAGTTTATAAGTGCCAATCCAACTGGTCCGCTACATCTGGGCCACACACGTTGGGCAGCAGTGGGAGATGCATTAGGTCGAGTGCTCAGCGCCGCCGGCGCCGATGTATCACGAGAGTTTTATATCAATGATCGCGGAAATCAGATGGATTTATTTGGCGCATCTGTAGAGGCAGCCGCACTCGGTAATCCAATTCCTGAAGATGGCTATAAAGGTGAGTACATCCTCGACTTAGCTAAAGTGGTTGTAACAGATAATCCAGCCATGACTTCGTTGCCAGAAAGTGAGCGCCATCGGGCATTTCGCGAAGCTGCATATGCTGTGCAGTTAAAAGATCAACAGAGAGTTTTAGATAGTTTTGGAACACACTTCGATACATGGTTTTCAGAACGCTCATTGCATGAACTTGGCGCTGTCGAGCACGGTCTAGAGAAGCTACGTGGTCAAGGCCATGTCTTTGAAGAAGATGGTGCTATTTGGCTGCGCACATCTGATTTTGGCGATGATAAAGATCGCGTCTTAACTAAATCCGATGGTTCACTTACCTATTTTTCCTCCGATACTGCATATTACATTAATAAGCGCGAGCGGGGCTTTGATATCTGTATCTATATGTTGGGCGCAGATCACCATGGATATGTCGGCCGCCTTAAGGCTATTGCCGCATGTGCAGGTGATGATCCTGAGTACAACATAGATGTATTAATAGGACAGTTAGTTAAAATCATGGAGGGCGGACAAGAGGTAAAACTCTCTAAACGCGCCGGCACGATAATAACTTTAGAAGAGTTAGTTGAAAAAGTTGGCGTCGATGCCGCGCGGTATACCTTGATCAGATACCCAGTTGATACGCCGATGGTGATGGATATCGACGTCTTGAAGCGCAACACAAATGAGAATCCTGTTTATTACGTCCAGTATGCCCATGCACGTATTGCTGCGGTTTTACGAAATGCGAATGAGTTAGCGATTTCAGTAGATCTTGCAGATTTTGATTCATCTCAACTCACCCATGATCGCGAAAATGAGCTTTTGGGTGCCTTAGCCGAGTTCCCACGTGTTGTCGCTGGCGCAGCCGAACTACGTCAGCCGCATCGCATAGCCCGTTACTTAGAGGATCTTGCTGGCACCTATCACGGCTTTTATGCCGACTGTCGCGTGCTCCCAATGGGTGAAGAAAATCCAACTCCGCTGCACACAGCCCGACTATTACTCTGTAGCTCTACGAAAATAGTTATAGCTAATGGTCTAGCGCTATTAGGTGTAAGTGCACCGGAGAGGATGTAGAAATGTGGTCGGCTAACGTTGCACAAGGCAAAGAGCTTTCGATATCGGGGATTTCTGCAACCAATTTAGCTAAAGAGTTTGGAACACCTGCATTTATTATGGATGAGGCCGATTTTAGAGCACGCGCAAAAGCTTGGGATGAGGCACTAAAAAATAGTTTTGGCGCTAGTGCAGGCACGGTGTACTACGCAGCTAAAGCCTTTATCTGTACTGAAGTTGCGCGTTGGGTTAAGGATATTGGCATTGGAATTGATGTCTGCACTGGCGGTGAACTTGCAGTTGCCCTTGCTGGAGGAATCAATCCGACAATGATTCAGCTACATGGCAACAATAAATCTGTAAGTGAGATTGAAAAGGCAATAAAGGCCGGTGTTGAAACTATCGTCATAGACTCACTAATTGAAATCGAACGCGTTGCTTTAGCTGCTAAGAAAATTGGAAAAGTTCAGCGAGTCTTGCTTCGTTTAACACCTGGTATTGAAGCCCATACCCATGAATCCATTGCAACGGCGCACGAAGATGTGAAATTTGGCTTTTCAATTGCAAGCGGCATGGCGTGGAAATCGATTGAAGCGGTACGTAATCACGAGTCTCTCGAGTTGAGAGGTTTCCATGCGCATATCGGTTCGCAGATTTTAGATACCAGCTCCTTTGAAATAAGTGCCCAACGACTTATCGCACTGCTTGCCAAGTATCGCGATGCATTCAACAGCCAACTTCCAGAGCTTGATTTGGGTGGGGGATATGGCATTCACTATCTACCTGGAGATGAGGAGTTATCACCAGTAGTTGCAATGGCCGCACTTGCCTCTGCAGTCAAGGCCAACTGCATACTCCATAACTTGGATCTGCCACGTGTTTCGATTGAACCTGGCCGAGCGATAGTGGGCCCAACAATGTTTACTCTCTATGAAGTTGGAACCATTAAAGATGTAACGCTTGAATCGGGAGATAACCGTCGATACATATCTATTGATGGTGGAATGAGCGACAACATTCGACCAGCCCTATATGAAGCCGAGTACACAGCTGTACTTGCAAATCGCGCCAGCAATGCCGAGCTAATCTCCTCTCGATTAGTTGGAAAGCACTGCGAAACCGGCGATATTCTCATTCGAGATATTGCTTTAGCTAGCGATATCGCAGTTGGAGATTTATTGGCTACCCCTGCAACTGGTGCATATGGACGCAGCATGGCTAGCAATTACAACCATGTTCCACGACCTCCTGTTATTGCAGTTAATGATGGAAAGGCCCGGGTGATTGTGCGCCGTGAAACCGAGGCCGATCTGCTCGGATTGGATATTTAACGCCGTTACTGGCATCTGTGAAAGAATAACCCGCATGGACGCAGGATTAAAAACAATCTCAATCGGAATGCTTGGCGCTGGCGTGGTCGGCAGCCAGGTTGCCCGCCTGCTTCAATCCGATCGCCAAGAGCTCTCTGATCGCTCTGGAGCGCTATTAGTTTTGAAAAAAGTTGGGGTTCGAACACTTTCTGCACGTGAGGGCATCGATACATCGATGATCACAACAGATTTGAACTCTATTGTTACCGACCCTGAGATTAATATCGTTATTGAAGTAATGGGTGGAATTGAGCCTGCTCGAACTTTAATCTTAGAGGCGATTAAGAATAAGAAATCAGTCATTACTGCCAACAAAGCGCTGCTTGCAACCCATGGTCATGAACTATTTAACGCTGCAGATGCTGCGAAAGTGGATTTATATTATGAAGCTGCAGTCGCAGGTGCGATTCCGATTATTCGTTCGATGCGCGAATCATTAGCCGGAGACCAAATTACGCGGGTAATGGGAATTGTGAATGGAACAACAAACTATATTTTAACTAAGATGCACGAAGAAGGCCGTGAGTTTGCCGATGTATTAAAAGAGGCACAAGCGCTGGGGTATGCAGAGGCTGACCCGAGCGCAGACATCGAAGGCCATGACGCTGCAGCCAAAGCCGCGCTGCTTGCAAGCTTGGCTTTTCACAGCACAGTTACCATCGATGAGGTTTACTGTGAAGGAATTACAAAGATTTCAATCGATGATGTAAATGCGGCTAAAGCGATGAAGGCGGTTATTAAACTTCTAGCTATTGCTGAAATTACCGTCAACGATGAGATTTCAGTGCGCGTGCATCCAGTCATGCTTCCAATCTCACATCCTTTGGCCTCCGTGCGCGATGCCTTCAATGCAGTTTATGTTGAATCTGAAGCCGCTGGCGAGCTAATGTTTTATGGTCGCGGTGCAGGCGGGGCACCAACGGCTTCGGCAATATTGGGTGACCTGGTAGCAGTTACACGTCACCGTGCCTATTCAACGGTGGGATATGGCGAGTCCGATTATGCTGATTTAGATATTGCTCCAACTAGTCAAGTGCGATCCCAATTCTTTGTCCGCCTGCATGTCGCCGATAAATCAGGTGTTTTAGCCTCAATTGCGCAGACATTTGCTAGTGAAGATATTTCAATCCAGACAGTACGTCAGGCAGGAATGGGTAAAGATGCCGAGCTCATTGTCGTTACCCACAAAGCCAGCGAAGATGCTCTAGATGCCTGCGTAAAGAAGCTCTCGAAAATGGAGATTGTCACTAAAGTTGAATCGGTAATTCGTGTAGAGGGAGCGGTTTCGTAGATGGCAATCTTTGGGGGCAATAGAAAAGGCGCACACCAATGGCGTGGAGTTATCGAGGAGTACCGTCACCGTTTGCCCGTTAGCGCAAGCACGCCCGTAATCTCATTGCGAGAAGGTGGGACCCCGCTTATTCACGCAGCTTTCCTTTCAGAGTTATTAGAAAATAATGTATGGATTAAGTACGAAGGTCTAAATCCAACGGGTTCATTCAAGGATCGTGGAATGACGATGGCAATTTCAAAGGCTGCAGAGGATGGCTCAAAAGCAGTCATCTGTGCATCGACTGGAAATACCTCGGCCTCGGCCGCAGCGTATGCAGTAAAGGCTGGAATGGTTCCTGCAGTTTTGATTCCAAAAGGCAAGATCGCAATGGGTAAGTTAGCTCAAGCCGTCATACACAATTCAACTATCTTGCAAGTAAACGGTAATTTCGACGACTGCTTGACACTTGCCCGCGAACTTTCTGAAAACTACCCTGTCGCACTTGTTAACTCGGTCAACCCTTTTCGCATTGAAGGACAGAAAACTGCCGCCTTTGAAGTTGTAGATATGTTAGGAAATGCCCCGGATATTCATGCACTGCCTGTCGGAAACGCTGGCAACATCACCGCATATTGGAAGGGCTACAAGGAGTACTACAAAGATGCAATGGCAGCGCGCCTTCCAGCGATGTATGGTTTTCAAGCAGCTGGTTCTGCGCCGATTGTTAAAGGCAAAATCATTAAAAACCCTGAAACAATTGCTACAGCGATTCGAATTGGGAATCCAGCCTCTTGGGCTCAAGCAATAGATGCCCGTGATTCATCTGGGGGCGTGATTGACTCGGTAACAGATCGAGAGATCCTGGCTGCATATAGATTAATTGCAGCCAAAGAGGGTATTTTTGTTGAGCCTTCATCGGCTGCAGGCTTGGCCGGGCTCATTAAATACAAGAAGGCCGGCAAGCTTGCTAAGGACAAGACCATCGTGATCACAGTTACTGGTCATGGTTTAAAAGATATTTCACATGCGTTGGAAACTGCAAAGAAGCCAATCATTATTCCTGTCAATGTAAAGGCCGCGGCAAAGGCGCTGGGACTTAAGTAATATGAAACCAACCTTTAAAGCTCAATCAATGCAAGTACAAGTGCCTGCAACTAGCGCCAATCTGGGCCCAGGTTTTGACTCGTTGGGATTAGCCCTTGGAATGCATGATCGATACATTGCTCAAGTTTTAGACGAGCAAGTAATAGATGTAGATATCACGGGTGAAGGCGCTGACGTTCTTGCACGCAATGAGAAAAACTTAGTTATTAAATCTATGCACAAAGGTTTTGAATTTCTTGGTGGAAAGCCAAGAGGTATCGCCCTACGTGCACTGAATGTTATTCCGCATACTCGTGGACTTGGTTCATCGGCAAGTGCCATTGTTGGTGGATTATCACTTGCACGCGCACTTGTCTTAGGTGGCAATGAGCGAATGAGTAATGATGACATGTTAAATCTAGCAAATGAGATGGAAGGCCATCCCGATAATGTTGCAGCAGCTATCTATGGCGGTGCAACAATTGCTTGGCAAGAGATGCAACATGGACACAATGTCGCACTTTGCGTGCAGTTAGAGGTAGATCCGCGAATTAGTGCAGTTGCATTTGTGCCTTCGACATCAGTTGCAACATCTAAAGCGCGAAAGATGCTTCCAGAACTCATCTCTCATGCCGATGCCGTTAAGAATTCAGCCAATGCCGCTTTGCTCGTTCATGCCCTGCAACATCGACCAGACTTACTACATTCGGCAACTGAAGATTTTCTGCACCAGAGCTATCGCGCCGAAGCGATGCCGGCATCATTTGCACTCTTAGTGAAACTGCGAAAAGCCGGAGTAGCTGCCTTTATCTCTGGAGCCGGACCTACCGTTTTAGTTCTGCATACTGGTGGCACTGAGGAAGTAGAAGAGCTCACTCGTGCCGCAGGCGACAAGTTCACCACCAAGGCCTTGGGCCTCTCACGTGAGGGAGCCAGCCTGATCTAAGGCGATGTTTGCCCAATGAGGTTAGCCCCTGCTAATATTTGGGCATCTGCTAGCCCTGTTATTTCGGGGCAGAAACACATCAGATACATCAAGAAAACAATCCACGGTTTCACGGGTTATCAATGTAGGCCCGTACTCCAATAGCGAAAAGAAACAGATGACAACAACACAAGAGCCAGTACGTTCACAAAGTCCAGAGCTTGCCGCAATGACCCTACCGAAGTTAAAGACCGTTGCAACACAGTTAGGTGTCGAAGGCGCAGCAAAGATGAAGAAGGACGTCTTAGTAGAGGCGATCGCCGATTTACAGGCTAAGAATCGTGAAGCCGCCAAAGCCGAACGTGAAGCACGTCGCGAAGCCCGCAATAGCCGCAAGAAAGAGAGCAAGCCGGCAGCTAATACCAATCAAGATTCAGAAGATAGTTCAGATGATGATGCGCCAACCGGCAATAACGATCGCGGCGCTCGCAACGACCGTAATGATCGTACCCGTGGACGCGACCGAAATCGTGATCGCAACAATCGCGATCGCGCGCCTCGTGAAGAGCGCGAACCAGTGCTCAGTGAAGACGATGTATTAGTTCCAGTTAGTGGTCTTCTAGATATTCTCGATAGCTACGGATTTATCCGCACTTCGGGTTACCTACCTGGTCCAAATGACGTCTATGTCACGTTGCAGCAAGTCCGACGTAATGGCCTTCGCAAAGGTGATGTTGTAACTGGTCAAGTGCGTCAAGCCCGCGAAGGCGAGCGCAAAGAGAAGTTCAATGCACTCATTACTCTTGAAACTGTTAATGGCATGAGCCCAGATGAGGCACGTAACCGTGTTGAGTTCGGCAAGTTAACGCCGCTCTATCCGCAAGAGCGTCTACGCCTTGAGACCGAGCCAAACGTACTAACAACTCGCGTAATCGACTTGATTGCACCTATTGGTAAAGGACAGCGCGGACTTATTGTTTCACCACCTAAAGCCGGTAAGACGATGGTTTTGCAGGCAATTGCCAATGCAATAACAACAAATAATCCAGAGTGTCACTTAATGGTTGTTCTAGTCGATGAGCGCCCAGAAGAAGTTACCGATATGCAACGCTCTGTTAAGGGCGAAGTAATCGCTTCAACTTTTGATCGCCCTGCCGATGATCACACGACGATCGCCGAACTAGCTATTGAACGCGCAAAGCGCCTTGTTGAACTTGGCCACGATGTCGTTGTGTTGCTCGATTCAATCACTCGTTTAGGTCGCGCCTACAACATCTCAGCGCCAGCATCTGGCCGAATTCTCTCGGGTGGTGTTGATTCAGCTGCGCTCTATCCGCCGAAGAAGTTCTTTGGCGCGGCACGAAATATTGAAGATGGCGGCTCACTAACCATTCTTGCAACGGCATTGGTCGATACTGGCTCGCGCATGGATGAAGTGATCTTCGAAGAGTTTAAGGGCACCGGAAACATGGAGTTAATCCTGGATCGTCGCCTTGCAGATAAGCGAATCTTCCCAGCCGTTAACGTGGTTGCATCTGGTACTCGTAAGGAAGAGATTCTTATGGGCTCAGAGGAGCTAAACATCGTCTGGAAACTACGTCGCGTTCTACACGCCCTTGAGCCACAAGCGGCTCTAGAACTTCTCCTCGAGAAGATGAAGGGGACTAAGTCCAACGTCGAGTTCTTGATGCAGA
Source organism: Actinomycetota bacterium (assembly GCA_009698675.1). Taxonomy (GTDB): domain Bacteria; phylum Actinomycetota; class Actinomycetes; order Nanopelagicales; family Nanopelagicaceae; genus Planktophila. The sequence goes on along the minus strand of WLPT01000010.1, from coordinate 11,109 downwards.
TTCAGAAGACAACTTCTGGCCCTGATGACAGCAAGTAATTAGGCGTAAATTTCATAAAAGTTGGGCTTTGGCCTACTCTTGTCCACGTTAACCAATCCGTTTGGTTCACTCGCTAGTCGAGATCCAAACTAAGAAAAAGGGAAGAACTATGAAGCCAGAGATCCACCCAGAGTACAAAGAGACCCAAGTGACTTGTGGTTGCGGTGAGAAGTTTGTTACTCGCTCGACAGTTGCTAGCGGTTCAATCTACGTTGAAGTCTGTTCTGTATGCCACCCGTTCTACACCGGCAAGCAGCGCATCCTAGATACTGGTGGACGCGTAGCTAAGTTCGAAGAGCGCTTTGGAAAGAAGACAACGGAAGCTAAGTAGCTTTTTAAAGAGACCGCATCGCAGCCTTAACGGTTGCGGTCGCGGTTTTTTTATTTTCATAATGCACAAATTCGACATAAGAGAGGCAGAGGCCACATGAGCAATGACCGCTTTGCATCAGCCCATGAAATGGTTCGCGAATATGCAGAACTAGAAGCCAAGATGGCCGATCCGACTATTCATGATGACCAAGCCAATGCCCGCAAACTCGGTCGTCGCTATGCCCAACTAGGTCCAGTCGTTGCTGGATTTAAAGCTTGGAAATCTGCCGAAGACGATCTGCTTACAGCTAAAGAGTTGGCGCTAGTTGATGCCGAATTTGCATCTGAGATTCCAGCCCTTGAGGCAACGGCCCTAACTGCGGGGGAGAAGTTAGAGGAGTTACTGCTTCCACGTGATCCTAACGATGACCGCGATGTGATCCTAGAAGTTAAAGCTGGAGCCGGCGGTGATGAGTCTGCAATCTTTGCCGGAGATTTACTGCGCATGTATATGCGCTACGCCGAACGACATAATTGGAAAATTGAGATTATCGATGCCACCGAGAGTGAAATGGGCGGCTACAAAGATATCTCTGTAGGTGTTAAGTCAAAGGGAGTTCCAGCCCCAGGTGAATCACCGTATGCACGTCTGAAATTTGAAGGTGGAGTGCATCGCGTGCAACGTGTGCCAGAGACTGAGAGCCAAGGGCGAATTCATACATCGGCCGCAGGTGTTTTGATTCTGCCCGAGGCCGAAGAGATTGATGTTGAGTTAAATATGAACGATGTTCGCGTAGATGTGTTTCGCTCATCGGGACCAGGCGGGCAGTCGGTTAATACAACCGACTCGGCAGTGCGCTTAACCCACGTTCCAACTGGCATCGTCGTTTCTTGCCAAAATGAGAAGAGTCAACTGCAAAACAAAGAGTCGGCGCTTCGTATTCTGCGTGCGCGTTTACTTGCTGCAGCACAAGAGGCACAAGAAGCAGCGGCATCGGCCGAACGTAAAAGCCAAGTGCGTACCGTCGATAGATCAGAGCGAATTCGAACTTATAATTACCCTGAAAACCGTATTAGTGACCACCGCGTGAACTACAAATCAAATAATCTCGATGCAGTTCTCAATGGCGATCTAGATGACATGATTCAAGCCCTAATCGATGCCGATAAAGCTGCACGCTTAGCCAACACGAAATAATGTCCGATGGATATTAAAGCGTTACTGCGAGATGCAAAGTCGCAGCTGAGAGAATCTGGAATTTCTGAGGTTGATGCCGAACATTTATTGGCGCATGTTCTAGCTCTTTCACGGATGGATTTGCATAACTCAGTTCTCCTTGAATCCACGTTAAAAGCACTCAGTGACACTGATGTAATCGAGGAGCAGTTCTTCACCTTGCTAGATCGCCGAATAAATCATGAGCCGTTACAGTATTTAACCGGGAGAGCGGCTTTTCGATATTTGGAGATTGAGGTTGGTCCAGGAGTTCTGGTTCCAAGGCCCGAGTCAGAGCTCTTGGTAGATGCGGTATTGACGCACATTATGAATCTGCCGGCGCCAGTTAGCGTAATCGATTTAGGTGCAGGCTCTGGCGCGCTTGCATTAGCGATTGCGACCGAGTCACCTGACACGCGGGTAATCGCAGTTGAAAACTCACCCGAGGCCATACTCTGGCTTAAGAAAAATGTCTCAGTGATTGCCGAAAATGTTCGTGTAGTCGAGGGCGATGTCGCCGATGTATTGCCCGGCATTAAATGTGATGTTGTCATTGCAAACCCGCCGTATATTCCCGATACGCAGCCATTGCCACGCGATGTTGCAAGTTTTGAGCCACATGCGGCTCTCTTTGGTGGTCCAACGGGAATGGAGATTCCTAAGATTTTTATCACTGCCGCTGCTCGATTACTAAAATCTGCAGGAGTATTAGTTATAGAACATGCACAGGAGCAGGGCGCGGCTATTGAAAGGGAGTTGGCACTAGATTTCGATAACATTTCACTCCATGATGACCTCGTAGGTCGTCCTCGGTGGACTAGTGCGGTTAGGAGGTAACCATGGGCAAAGAGATTGATTTGAAAAAAGGCGAACTCATACGCCATGTCAATAAGGCGCTAAAAGCTATCTCTGATGGATACATAATCGCTATCCCTTTGGAACATAGTTACGCATTTGCTTGTGATGCATTTAAGGCAGACGCCGTTCGCGCGATGCATGTTTTGCGTGGTGATCCACTATTTACTGCAGCACAAGTTTTAGTTGGAAGCGCAAAAACGGCCGAAGGCGTTGTACGTGAGATCAACTCAGATATTGCCGCATTAATGAAGAAGTTCTGGCCTGGGATGTTATCGATGAATCTTCGCCCGCAAACTGGGTTGAGTTGGGATTTAGGCGATGATAATCAATTGGACCAGATCAGCATTCGCGTTCCAAAGAGTAAATTTGCTAAGGCTTTATTGGTTGAAAGTGGACCATTAGCCGTTGCAAGCGGTGTGCGTGTTGGCCGCCCTGCACCTAAATCACTGAGCGATATCTTTGTTTTGGATGCGGATTTAGCGATGCAGTTCAACAATGGAAATCTTCGAAAAGGGCCAATGACAACCGTGGTTGAAGCCGATGACAAAGGTGTGCGCGTGCTTAGAATTGGGGCAATCTCATTGGAAGAGATTCAAAGTATCGTACCTGGAGCCACCGCACTATAAGATTGCCGTATGTCTACTTTCTACGGTCCTGATTTTGAAGCTTTAACTGCGCAAGATCCAGAGATCGCCGCAGTCTTATTATCTGAGCTAAAGCGCCAACAAACCAATTTGCAGCTTATTGCTTCGGAGAACTTTACCTCCCGTGCAGTCTTGGCTGCGATGGGTTCTACGCTTTCAAATAAATATGCCGAAGGTTATCCAGGCAAGCGATATTACGGTGGCTGCGAAGAGGTAGACAAGGCCGAGTATTTAGCAATTGATCGGGCAAAGAGTTTATTTGGGGCCGACCATGCAAATGTTCAACCGCACTCAGGGGCAAGTGCCAATATCGCGGTGTATCAAGCATTTACTAAGCCTGGCGATACGGTCTTGGCAATGTCACTTCCACATGGCGGCCACCTAACACATGGCTCGGCAGTTAACTTTTCTGGGAAGTGGTTCAACGTTGAGTCTTATGGTGTGCGCGCCGATAATGAGCTCATTGATTACGATGAACTTCGCGAGAAAGCTATTGCAACAAAGCCAAAGATGATTTGTTCGGGGGCAACTGCCTACCCATCATTAATCGATTTCGAAAAGATTCGTGCGATTTGCGATGAAGTAGGCGCAATTATGTGGGTTGATGCGGCGCATTTCATAGGACTTGTTGCTGGAAAGGCGATCCCTTCACCTGTTCCCTTTGCCGATGTTGTCTCTTTTACAACACACAAAGTTTTGCGCGGCCCACGCGGAGGAATGATTTTAGCTAAGGCCGAGCATGCAGCGGCCATTGATAAGGCAGTCTTTCCTGGAATGCAGGGAGGACCAATCATGTCGGCCGTTGCAGGCAAGGCCGTTGCATTAGCTGAATGTGCAACTCCCGGCTATCAAAAATATGCCAAGGAGGTCATCGTCAATGCACAGGCGTTAGCTACCGCCCTTGAAGGCCAAGGAATGCGCGCGGTATCGGGTGGAACTCAGACTCACTTAGCTTTAATGGATATTCGTAGCACTGGGGTTACCGGCAAGGTTGCCGATGAACGATGTGGGGCTGCAGGAATCGTAATGAATAAGAACTCGATTCCATATGATCCAGAAAAGCCTGGTGTCACTAGTGGCATACGTGTTGGTACTCCTGCCACTACAACGCAAGGCATGGGAGTTGATGAAATGAAGCTGATCGCCAGGTTAATTGCAGATGCAATAGCAAGTGATGATGCGGCAGTACATGCCTCAATTAAAAGAGAAGTTCATGAACTCACCGCACGATTCCCAATTTATCAGGCATAAGTAGATTCATGCGCGAGTATTTAGTAACCCTGCTGATCTCAGCGGTTTTGTGTTACCTAATTACTCCATACGTGCGTTCGATCGCCATTCGATTTGGCGCAGTTGCACAAATACGCGGTCGAGATATTCATACAACTCCAACTGCCCGCTGGGGCGGCGTAGCAATGTGGATAGCCATGGCGTTAACTTTCCTGATCGTTAATCATCTGCCATTGGTGGGAAAATCATTTGGGCATGAATCCCAGGGTATTTTACTGGCCTCTACCATCATTGTTCTATTGGGAATGGCCGATGATCGCTTTCAACTGGATGCGCTAACAAAACTTGCTGGGCAGGTTTTTGTTGCAAGTATTTTACTGATGTATGGAATCCAAATTCTCTGGCTTCCAATTAACGGCGTGATTACATTGCCACCAAGTATCGGGCAGCTCGTTACAGTCTTAATTGTTGTCATAACTATTAATGCAGTTAACTTTATAGATGGAATGGATGGATTAGCAGCGGGAATCGTAGCTATTGCAGGGATTGCATTCTTTGCCTTCGCCTATCTTTTATCCGTTGATTATGGCTTTAGCCGCGCAGGTGCGCCCTCATTAATCACCGCAGTTTTAGTCGGAATCTGCATAGGTTTCTTGCCGCACAATGCCCACCCTGCAAGAATCTTTATGGGAGATAGCGGATCAATGTTGCTTGGACTACTCCTTGCCAGTGCAGCGATCACGTTGACAGGACAGGTTGATCCCAATGCAATCTCAGCAGAGTCTTCAGGTCCAACGCTTTTGCCACTCTTATTACCTTTTGCAGTCCTTGCAATTCCTTTAGCCGATTTACTTCTAGCCGTCGCCAGACGCGTAAAGGCCGGCAAGTCACCATTTACTCCCGATAATGAACATTTACACCACCGCTTATTGAGTGCAGGTAATTCGCAGTTAAAGACCGCGTTCATTCTTTATCTATGGACGGCAACGATTGCATTTCCTGTAACCGTATTAGCTTTTGCGCCATGGTGGATAGCGATGATTACTGCAGTTGTTTTGATAACCATTACAGTCACAGTTTTAAAAAGTGGAAAGAAAGTACTGGTATGAGCAGCAATGAATCGCGCTTACTTCGAGGTGCATTCGTACCGACTTTTGTAGTGGGTATTATTGCTATCGCACTATCGGCAATTCTTAAAGGATCCAGTGGTTTGTATGGTGCCCTTCTGGCACAGTTTGTTGTCATCATCTTCTTCATTATCCATATTGCAGTCTCTGGCATGGCTCGAAACTTGGATCCAATTACGACGATGGCGATGGCGCTCTTTTCTTACTTTGCAAAACTCTTCGCCTTGGGCCTCTTACTCTGGGCTATATCTAAGTTCACCAGTCGCGCCACAATTAACCGAACCACCTTTGGGATCACCGCCGTTGTGCTCACAATCGCCTGGCTATGGGGTGAGATTTCTAGTTTCATGAAACTTCGCCTACATTTACCTCTCCCTGATACAAAGGCTTAAGGAGTCCTCATGGCAAAGCGTGAAGAGAGTGCGATGTGGTCGATATTTGGATACCTGCTCTCGGGCCTGCTCTTCTGGGGCGGAGTCGGATATGGCCTTGATCATTGGCTCGGAAAGAGCTACTTCACCCTCATAGGCCTCTTGGTCGGAGTTAGTGGGGCTATCTATTTGGTATGGCTTCGCTTCGGGCGGGAGTGAGCCGTTCCACTATCTGGGATGGCCTTTGGATTTCTCAACTCGGGCGCCTCTGCCATAGGGTTGCCTCGTCTTAACTTCCCCGTTTTAACCAGTTAATTCAACCGTTGAAGGAGTTATGCGTGCGCGAGCTACTGCGTTCAGGTACAGGTGGAGGATTCGTCCCACCAAGTAGCGCCGACTTCGAACTTCCGCCGGTCTTTGGTCATAACATCTATACAACAAAACCAATTCTTTTAGTATTTCTCTCAGTCATTTTAATCTCGGTATTTTTCATTTTAGCTTCACGTAAAGCGGCGATTGTGCCATCCAAACTTCAGTTTGCCGGTGAGAGCGTCTATAGCTTTGTCCGCAATGACTTAGCCAAAGATGTCATCGGTCATGATTTTCTACGCTTTGTTCCTTATCTTTTCACACTCTTTACTTTTATCTTAGTTAACAACATATTCGGAATTATCCCGCTACTGCAGTTTCCTTCAATGTCGCGCGTTTCATTCCCATATGTCTTGGCGATCACGATTTATCTAGTTTTCCACTATGTCGGAATTCGCAAACAAGGCGCTATTAAGTACTTCAAAGAGATTATGTTTATGCCTGGAGTGCCAAAAGCGGCGTACATTCTTATCACCCCTCTTGAGATTCTCACCTTTTTTGTAGTTCGTCCATTGACTCTGGCGCTTCGTCTTTTTGCAAATATGTTTGCAGGTCACTTATTACTACTTGTTTTCATCTTGGGTGGAGATCATCTACTCCAAGGTGTAATTGGTTTGAAGTTGATTAGCCCATTTGCCTTCGGTATCGGCATTGTGTTGACCTTCTTTGAATTCATGGTCCAATGCTTGCAGGCGTACATCTTTACTCTGCTAGCAGCTCTCTACATCGCCGGCGCCCTTGCCGACGAGCACTAATAGGAAAGAAGGAAGAAAATGACAGGCACACTCAACCTCGTTGGTTTTGGCCTCGCAGCAATCGGTCCCGGAATCGCAACTGGCCTCATCTTCGCCGCATATATCAATGGCGTTGCACGTCAGCCAGAAGCTCGCAGCGTCCTACAGCCAATCGCGTTCCTTGGGTTCGCACTTGCTGAAGCCCTTGCACTCTTCGGCCTCGTTCTCGCATTCGTTCTCTAAACCATAAGAATTTAAATCAAAGGACAACTGATGCAATTTCTTAACATGGCTGAGGCAGAGAAGATTAATCCGCTGATTCCACACACTGCAGAGCTTGTAGTTGGTGCAATCGCCTTTACTCTTCTCTTTCTAACCCTGCGCAAATTTGTAACGCCGATGTTTGAAAAGGCATTTACAGAGCGCACAAATGCAATTCAAGGTGGCATCGAACGTGCTGAAAAGGCGCAGCTTGAAGCTCAACGCGCACTTAACCAGTACACCGAGCAACTAGCTAAAGCACAGACCGAGGCGCAGACGCTTCGCGAAGAGGCTCGAGCACAAGGAGCTGCCATTATTGAAGATCTTCGCACTAAGGCGCAGGAAGAGGCGGCACGTATTACTGCAACCGCGCAGGCTTCAATCGAAGCTCAGCGCCAACAAGCAGTGACATCGCTTCGCGCCGAGGTTGGAGCTTTAGCTGTAGAGCTTGCTTCAAAGATTGTTGGCGAATCACTCGATGATGCCGCCCGTCAATCTCGCGTAGTCGATCGCTTTTTAGAAGATCTAGAGAAGAGTAAGTAATCAATGAGAGCTCACCTCGGAGGCAGCAGCCGTCAGTCATTAGTGACTGCTCGGCTTACATTAGATGCTGCAATAAAAGGCTCGGATGCAAAAAATGCATCGACCTTGAGTGCTGAGCTTTTCTTTGTTGCCGAGATTCTAAATGCAAATATCGCAGTGCGTCGTGCGCTCACAGACTCATCTCGTGACGCCAACGCTAAAGCACTATTTCTCAAAGAGCTATTTAGTTCCAAGATCGGCGCACAAGCACTGGCAGTTATTACTGAGATTTCGGTGATGCGCTGGTCTGCTCCAAAGGATCTTGTACTTGTGAGCGAACAGCTAGCTATTGAGGCAGAAGCATCAGCTGCCAATATCGCAGGCGAGCTCGACCGTGTAGAAGATGAAATCTTTACCGCATCACGTGCGATTGCCGGCTCAGCCGAGCTTCGCAAGGCACTGACATCAGATGCAAAGCTTGCTAAGGCAACACTTGTTAGCGAGATTCTCAAGGGGGCATCTGATTCAACCGTGAAGTTAGTTTCACAGTTAGTAAATTCGTGGCGTGGCCGTAGCGTTGAATCGGCCTTCGCCGACTATTCACACTCTTTGGCAGCCCGACGTAATCGCGTTATTGCACATGTTCGCGTTGCAGCACCAATGAGTGCGGCCCAACAAGAGCGCCTATCTGTGGCATTAAATGCCCAGGTCGGACAGCCAGTACGTATCAATGTTGAGATCGAGCCAGCGGTTATTGGCGGAGTTTCAGTCAAGTTTGCAGATGAGTTAGTTGATGGAACAGTTTCAAATCGTTTGGCTGGGGCCGCACGCGCCGTAGTCGGAAGCAAATAAAGGGAGAAACACATGGCAGACCTAACGATCAACCCGGCAGAAATCCAGGGAGCCTTAGCAAATTTTGTTAAGTCTTACGATCCAGGCGTTGCAGCTCGCGACGAAGTCGGAACCGTTAGCCAAGCAGGCGACGGAATTGCACGCGTTGAAGGGCTGCCATCAACGATGGCAAACGAGTTGCTGCAGTTTGAAAACGGCACACTCGGTCTTGCGCTAAACCTGGATGTACGCGAAATCGGCGTAGTTATCTTGGGTGGCTACGAAGGAATTGAAGAAGGAACTTCGGTTCGACGTACAGGTGAGATTCTCTCTGTACCAGTCGGCGATGCTTTCTTAGGTCGCGTTGTTGATCCACTTGGTCGTCCAATCGATGGCAAGGGTGAGATCAAAGCCGATGCACGCCGTGCACTTGAACTCCAGGCTCCCTCTGTAGTTCAGCGCCAGCCGGTAAAAGAGCCACTTGCAACTGGAATTAAAGCCATCGATGCGATGACGGCAATTGGCCGTGGACAGCGCCAGTTAATCATTGGTGATCGCCAGACTGGTAAGACTGCAGTTGCGGTAGACACAATCATTAACCAGAAGGAAAACTGGAAATCTGGCGATAAGAAGAAGCAAGTTAAATGTATTTATGTCGCTATCGGACAAAAGGGTTCAACTATCGCTGCAGTTAAGGGCGCACTCGAAGAGGCTGGCGCAATGGAGTACACAACAATCGTTGCCTCTCCTGCCTCAGATCCAGCTGGCTTTAAGTACTTGGCTCCATACACTGGCTCTTCAATCGGTCAGCACTGGATGTATAACGGCGAGCACGTTCTTATCGTCTTTGATGATTTATCAAAACAGGCCGAGGCCTACCGTTCAGTCTCACTATTGCTACGCCGTCCACCAGGCCGCGAGGCATACCCTGGCGACGTCTTCTACTTACACTCACGTTTATTAGAGCGTTGCGCAAAACTATCCGATGAGCTCGGTGGCGGTTCAATGACTGGTTTACCAATCATTGAAACTAAGGGAAATGACGTATCTGCATTTATCCCTACAAACGTTATCTCTATTACCGATGGCCAGTGCTTCCTTGAGACAGATTTATTCAACGCCGGTGTTCGCCCAGCGATCAACGTAGGTGTATCTGTATCTCGTGTAGGTGGCTCTGCTCAGACTAAGGCGATGAAGAAAATCGCTGGTCGCCTGCGTCTTGACCTTGCTCAGTTCCGCGAGCTCGAAGCTTTCGCAGCATTTGGATCAGATTTAGATGCCGCTTCAAAGGCGCAACTTGAGCGCGGTGCGCGCATGGTTGAGCTCTTGAAGCAGGGTCAGTACTCACCGTACTCACTCGAGCACCAGATTGTTTCAATTTGGGCAGGTACATCAGGTGCACTTGACTCAGTTCCTGTCGCCGATATTCGCCGCTTTGAGGCCGAACTCCTAGAGTTCATTGGTCGCGAACGCAAAGATATCTTCACTGTGATCTCAGAGACCAAGCTTCTCGAGGATGACACTATTGCGAAGATGCAGATTGCAGTCGATGACTTCAAGAAGATCTTCAAGACATCAGCGGCCGCTGCAGTAAATGATGCTCCAGTCCAAGCCCTCGATGGCGAAGGCTCCGAGCAGATTACAAAGCACGTGCCACCGGCGGTGAAGAAGTAACTCATGGGTGCCCAACTTCGCGTTTATCGCAGACGCATGCGATCCGTTAAAGCGACTAAAAAGATTACGAAAGCCATGGAGTTAATCTCGGCATCTCGTATCGTTAAGGCGCAGCAACGAGTCACTGCTTCGACTCCATATGCACATGAGTTGACTCGCGCGGTATCTGCAGTTGCTACCTACTCTTCAACTAACCACCCACTAACCACGCCTCACGAGAATCCAAAGCGCGCAGCGATTTTGGTTATCTCGGCCGATCGTGGAATGGCCGGTGCGTACTCAAATAATGCAATTAAAGAGGGTGAGCAGTTAACTGCCCTGCTTAAAGAGCGTGGACTTGAAACAAAGTCATACTTAGTCGGTCGAAAGGCCGTGAACTACTACCGTTTCCGTAATCGCGAGATTGCAGGACAGTGGAGTGGTTTTTCAGATAATCCAACGTATGAAAACGCTAAGGAAGTTGCCGATTCGCTTATCAAAGCCTTCGTCGCCGATTCTTCAGTTGATCAATCTGGTGTCGATGAGATCCATATCGTCTTTACTGAGTTCAAATCAATGCTTACGCAAAATGCAATGGCAAAGCGGATGCTTCCTCTAGAAGTTGTAGAAAGCGATGCACCAGTTCCAACTGGCTTGCTACCTATGTATGAATTCGAACCAAATGCCGAGGTCGTGCTCAATGCACTCTTGCCTCGTTACATTGAGGCTCGAGTATTTAACGCGATGCTGCAATCAGCTGCCTCCGAGCATGCTGCTCGACGTCGCGCAATGAAGTCGGCCACTGACAATGCCGATGATTTAATCAAGTCGCTTACACGACTTGCGAACGCAGCCCGTCAGGCTGAAATTACCCAAGAGATCAGTGAAATTGTTGGCGGCGCAGACGCGTTGGCCTCAGCTAGTGCAGGGAGTGAATGATGT
>WLPT01000001.1 GCA_009698675.1 Actinomycetota bacterium | reverse complement strand
TAGCTTATGCAGCGAGTGTGAAAGCTTGCTGATTAGTGTCAGCAGTTATTTTTTGCACGGATTATTGGTTTACGAGATCATTCCGGCTTCCTCGGCCCGCTTCCCCTGCCTCAACATCCAAAGTCGAGACCGTTCACCCCCAAGATTTATTGTGCTTTCACACATAAGGCCTGGAGAAAAAGAAACGTAATTCTTCTCCTCTATGTAGTTGTCAACTAGTACGTACCGTCGCAACATCGCCTCAAAAAATGAGGTGTCGAAGCGGCGGTAAGGCAAGTGTAGGTCAACAGCGCAGAGTTTCATAATCTACAATTCTCACGCATGGTTACACAGAACCTTTAAACGGTTCAGATTCGGAGTTGGTTTAGGCAAGGGGTAGAGCCAGTTGCCTGAATCAATCCTCGTAGCGCTTTGAGGCCTTGCCGCTCTTTCCGGAACTTGCCCGTGAAACAACACGGGCGACTTCACGATCTGCCTCGCGGGTCTTGATCGCTTCACGCTTATCGTGGGCCTTTTTGCCTCGGGCCACTGCAATCTCAACCTTTGCCTTTCCATCTTTAAAGTAGAGAGAGAGCGGAACCAAGGTCGTGCCCGAATCCTTGAGCTTTGCAATCAATTTATTAAGCTCTGTCTTATGTACGAGAAGTTTGCGATCGCGACGTGGAGTGTGATTGGTCCAGGTTCCTTCTGTGTACTCCGGAATGTGTACGCCACTTAACCATAACTCGCCATCGTTGATCATCGCAAAGCCATCTATGAGTGATGCCCTGCCGAGTCGAAGCGATTTAACCTCGGTACCCATCAAAACTAATCCACATTCAAAGACATCTTCTATCGAATAATCGTGGCGTGCCTTCTTATTTTGAGCAATGACCTTGCGGCCTATCTCTTTAACCATGACCGCATCACCGCCCTCGACTTAAGTAGTGTGCCTACAGTGAAACAGAGAGAGTTTCCGTTTCGACAATAGGCAGATATTCATTCACTCTCACAACTGTTCGATATGAAAGCGCCGAGTCCATTGGTGGATCCCAGTGCCTATTCTCTCATTAACTATGTGGCGATTAGACCTTTAAGTAGCGGCGCAACGTAACTACTGATGCGGCGGTAGAGACCAGCAAACCTGTCAGTAGTAGATATCCCGATGCCACCCAGACTTCATTCCAACCAAAGAACTTAGTGAAGGTGAGCAGTGGCGCGACTTTAGAGTCGACGACACTCTTGAGTATGGCCAATAAGCCTGTGGCTAATGCCCAGCCGATGATCGCTGAAATTATCCCTTCGAGGAGAAATGGAAGTTGAATCGACCATGATGAAGCGCCGACGAGTTTCATAACACCAGTTTCTCGCCGTCGATTAAAAGCGGCAATTCGAAGCGTATTGCTGATGAGGAGTGCTGCAGTCAAGACTGAGGCCAGCCCTACGAGCAAAGCACCGTTGCGTAGCACCTCTAAGAGTTTAAAGAATTTTTCCAAAATGCTGCGTTGATCTTGCACTACATCTACCCCAGGGCGTCCAGAGAATGCACTAACAATTACTGCAAACTGTGTCGGATCCTTAAGCTTGACCCGAAATGACTCCGGGAGTTGATCGGCAGTCACATTTTGTGCAATGGCAGAGTCTTTGAAACGCTCTTGGAAACGGGCAAAGGCTTGAGACTGTGACTCATAAAAGACGCTGGCTACTGCAGGCATATCTTGAATATCTTGTTGAATTGCAAGGCGCTGTGCCGAAGAGACGATTCCACCAGAACATGATGGCGACTCTGAGAGCGAGCCACACAAGAAAACTGAAACCTCAATTTTGTCGTACCAGTAGTCCTTCATTGCGCCTACTTGTGCATTAGCGAGTAAACCAATTCCAAGTAAAGATAGTGAGATAGCCGTTGTGACTATGACGGCAAAGGTCATTGTCATATTCCTACGAAGACCAATTCCTACTTCGCTAAGGAGAAATTTTGCGCGCATTTTCTACCCTTCCTATCCCGTGTAACCATAAACGCCGCGAACTTGGTCGCGAATCACATGGCCAAGATCTAACTCGATTACTCGCTTTCGCATCTGATCTACAATTCCAGAATCATGCGTAGCCATCAAAACCGTAGTTCCTTCGCGGTTAATTCGATCTAGAAGTTTCATAATTCCAACACTTGTTGCGGGATCCAGGTTTCCAGTCGGCTCATCGGCAATAAGAATCGGTGGGCGACTTACATAGGCACGGGCGATTGCTACACGTTGCTGCTCGCCACCAGAGATTTCAGAGGGTAAGCGATCGCCCTTATCATCAAGTCCAACGAGCTCTAAGACTTCTGGGACCTCTCGATTAATCTCTTTTTGAGAGTATCCCAATACATGAAGTGTGAATGCGACGTTTTCAGTAATAGTTTTATTTGGTAGTAGTCGGAAATCTTGGAAAACCGTTCCAACCTGTCGACGTAGCTCTGGAACTTTATGATTTGCCAAAGTTCCAAGATCCTTACCCGCTACATGGATAACACCCGAGGTTGGCCGATCTTCACGTAAAATTAGGCGCAGGAAAGTTGATTTACCAGATCCAGATAATCCGACGAGGAAAACGAACTCACCCTTTACAATCTCAAGGTTTACAGAGTCCAGCGCTGCACGCTCTTGGCCAGGATAGATCTTGGTGACATTCTCAAAGCGAATCATCTAAATCTCCCGTTGCATCTGCGAGTCGGATATCGGGGAATCCGATTTCGGCCTGACCATAGTTTATGGATGTAGCTCCCAAATCCGCACCTCTAACGCGCAAATTAGCCTGATAATTCTGTGATTTATCTGATGGTTCCCGCACAAATGCGATTATTACGCCAGTTAACGTGCGAGAGAAATTATCAGACTAGCAACCCCATAATCAAAACTCTTCACCTAGTTCAACAGGCCCATTCGACCCTTTCCAACCAAGACAGGATTGAGTTAGCTCGACCGCCGCCAACGAATGCCAGCTTCAATAAACTCATCGATCTCACCGTTTAATACTGCTGATGTATTTCCTGTCTCGTAATCAGTACGCAGATCCTTCACCATTTGATATGGAGCAAGAACATATGAACGCATCTGATTTCCCCATGATCCAGAGTTATCACCTTTGAGTGCATTCATCTTTGCCTGCTCCTCTTGGCGACGGCGCTCTAACAGCTTCGATTGCAATACGGCCATAGCTGTTGCCTTATTTTGAATCTGAGAACGCTCATTCTGGCAAGAAACGACGATGCCAGTTGGAATATGTGTTAAACGCACTGCTGAGTCGGTTGTATTGACGCCTTGACCGCCCGGGCCAGAGGAGCGATACACATCGACCCTAACTTCCTTTTCATCAATCTCAACGTGGTCGCTCTGTTCAACTACTGGAACAACTTCAACGCCGGCAAAAGATGTGTGGCGTCGACTCTGACTGTCGAAAGGTGAAATTCGTACTAATCGGTGAGTGCCTTGCTCTACCGACAAAGTTCCATATGCATAAGGAGCGGTCACGCGAAAAGTAGTGGATTTAATTCCAGCCTCTTCGGCATATGAAGTTTCCAGTACATCAACTTTAAAATTGTGGCGTTCACAGTATCGAAGGTACATTCGCATGATCATCTCTGCCCAATCGGCAGCCTCAACACCACCTGCCTCAGAGCGAATAGTTATTAAAGCATCTCGATCATCATATTCACCGTTGAGAAGAGTCTGAACTTCGAGTTCGCCAATTGATTTCTTAACTGCATCCAACTCGCGTTCAGCATCCTCGACCCCTGAACCATCGGGCTCGCTGGCAGCCAACTCAAAAAGAATCGGCAAATCTTCAACGCGCCTGCGTAATCCAGTTAGTTTATTAATCTCGGCCTGTACGCGAGATAGGCGGCTTGTTATCTTCTGAGCATTCTCTGGGTCATCCCAAAGATTAGGGACTCCGGCTTCTTCTTCGAGCACAACCGACTGAGCGCGTAATTTTGGAAGATCCAATACTTTCTCTATGGAAACAAGGGTCGCGTCAATCGCATCGATCTCTAATGCATATTCGCGAGCGGCCATGAGTGAAGGATAGCGGAGTAACCACACAAGGATTAATTGAGGCGAATACCAAAGAGATAAAACCCCTCCTGTACTTGGTTAGTTGTGCCTGCCGTTGAAGTTAAATACGCACTCTCCATTCTTGAGAATGGCACCCTAAAAGGAAACTTCACCTCTGAGTAAGTTGAAACCTCGATTGACGTACCGTCACACTCTAGATTTGTTAAGACGATTCCCTGCAATTCATGGCGCTTCATATCCCCGTCATTATTACTCCAACTCCGAAGTTCAAGAAGAGCATCAATGAGTGCATGGTTGCAGTCGATAGGGATTGGTGAGTGCTCACGACCGGTTATTGCTGCAAGTGACGCGGTAAAGATTGTTCCTTTTCCAGCGTAATAAGCTGCCGGATCCAAAGTATGTGCCGCACGTTGGGCTGCAGCCTCTGTTGCCTGTGCCAATGAACGCTTAGCTACCATTACCGTTGCGACATCCGTCATCACCATTAATGCGGCAACTGTGATACAAAATAGCGCGATTATTAAGACGCTGAGCGAGCCGCGCTCATCGCCAAGTGCACTACGCCACCAATCGCTCTTGCTCTTTGTAGAGAGTGCAAGTGGGGGTCTCTTATTTGGTTGTTGATTTTTGACTGAAATATTTACATCCATGGGCTTATGTGTTCCTGTGCCGAGGCTACAACCCTTCGATGTGATTGGGCATCAATATATGAAACAGTTAGTCGGATTCGTCCATTTGCTGAAAGACATGGGCTTTCGGAACAGTCAAAACCTGCACGCAACGATTGAATTTCAACCTGTTCTAAACCTAAGCGCGTAGCGATGATGCTTAAAGCTTGCGCTGAAATTTCGCGCCCAACTTGATCGCTATCGCTAGCAACATAGGCGCGTAAACTCTCGCGTGCCAGAGTTCGCACAATGACCTCATTCCCGCTTAGCGATGCAAAATTATTGAGATAGATAAAGATTGGAACAAAGAGCGGAATTGCCAGGACTACAAACTCGACAATCGCACTTCCAGAATCACATCGCAATAGCCTTTGAATTCGGCTTAAAGTTTGCCGCACCCAGCCTGTAGAGATCAATTCTGCGGCTCAACAATCGCGGCGCCTCGAACATCTGTAGTTGGAGCTGCACCCATCAAAGCGGCCAATCCAGGAACCAGTTGCGGTACGTCTGTCCGGCGATGGGTGATTAAAACTTTGATGTGCGTGAATCGATCTGAAGAGCCAAGTTCGATGAGCTCATCTGATGGATTGAGCTCACCGCTGATTGCTCGTCGAGATGCCTCTCCTTGAGCTAATGCAGTATCGGCATTACGCAGGTTTGTGGCGATAATCAATTCGATTCCGATTAGGAAAAGTATGAGGAGCGGAATTAATACCATGGCGCTTTCGATATTCCCATTCTCGCCCTTACACCAGACTCGAACTCGACTTAGAAAATTTCGCGAGTGCTGCTCGTAAGCTCTTAGCCATTTAGAGTTGGTAGGCCTCATCTCTTTCCGCTCCTCTTTCATCAATCTCCCTTAACGGATTCCGTTCATAGCATCGAGAGAGTTTTTTAGGATGGTCGTAAGTCGGGGTGCTGCAATAGTCCAGATCGCCGTTACTAAGCCTGTTGTCATGAGAACTACAAGAACCCACCCAGGAACATCGCCGCGCTCATCACGCAGACGCGAGTAAAAACGATTATGTGCGACTGTAAGTCGATCACGCAGTGATAACTCTGCTACAACCAACTGTGTCAAAAATCTATCCATAGCTTCTCCTAAAGTTGAAATATCTGTTCGCGTAAGTCTTCTATCTGCTGCTGATGTAATTTCGCCTGGTGCAGCCACCTGTGCATATCCGATGTAGATATCGCAGTGGTCAAGCATTCTGCTGCTGCCACATACATGTGCAATGTGGATGGCGTGAAAAACGAATTAACCGTGGTGTGAATGGCTCGAGGTACTCCAGATGAATCTGTGCACCTAATAATGGGGAGCTCGCGGTATCGATATAGCGCAGCACTGCATGAGCCGAGATGGCTGCCAGTTGATGGACAGTGGCAATAGGTATCTCATCACTCGTTGCCTGTGTTGCCGTCAGTTGATTGTGGAAACTGCCATACCGCTCCTGATTACCCAATTGAAGGCACTGCATACAAGGCGTATACCCGGGTTTGACTAAGGGCCCACATGTTGCCACCCCACCTGCAATCTTTCCAACAAATAGATGGTCGTGGTGATCGCGGGTGAAGTGCTCAACCCACTGATTTTCATAGCCTCCAACAATAATTCTAAGATTGCGCTCTGGAATTAGTTCGGTCGAGTTTTTTCCCATAGAACTTGGGTGCGAGGCGACAGGAAATAGCGACCACTCCCGAGATAACTCTTCTAGGCGGGAGCGAAAATTCAGACCAATATCGCTCGTCCGAAAAGTTCCGCTACCTAAATCCTTATCAGATATGGATGAATGCTCCTGCATCGATGTAAGAGCGATTCGAGTATTAGTAACTCCGCTTGCAAGAAGAATTGAACAGAGCAATGTTGCTGTGCGAGAGCTACCAAAAATCTCTACTCCAAAGTTTTGGCGATTGGATAGAACCTCAACTCCACCATCTTTAACTCCTGATAACCAAGTTGCTTGGCTAAGTTCAGGCACTAAACGCTTTTGAAGTTGACTAAATGCAGCATCAAGGCTCTGATCACTTGTATGTGATGCTCGTGAGGGGATAGCCGATTGAAATCGATTATGAAGCGTTATTTTGTTTTTAACAGTGTCAATAAAGTTTGCATCTTTGAGCTCATCTATTACGTTGTCGACAAGATCGCGCGGAGCAAACAACTTTGAGCTAATCTCATCCGGAGTCTGCAAGCCATTTAGTTGGCAGATTATTGCGCGAGCGCCAGTATGGACAATTTCAATGGCATGCGTGGAAGTTGCCACGTAGATTGATTTCTCTTCAAGCTGCGATGGGCGAGTGATGTATACGCCATTCTTCAGGCGTGGATACATTGCAAGATCTCTAGATTTGGAACGTTGTGTTGTCATAGGTCAAAGAGTGCGCAAAGGGGCTTGCCAGTGAACTCTTGGCTGGCAAAACTGTGGAGTGATGAAGGCTTTAATAACTCGCAGTCAATCTCATCTTGCCTTCGGTCACGTTTTTGAGCCGGCAAGATGAAGGCCCCAACTTAGATTCAAGTCAGGGCCATCTCTACTGCTAGACGCTCATGCCACCATTGCTATGGCCTGGGATGAGCGAAATTTAATTACTAGGCTTTTTTAAGGAAAGTGCTGATATTGGTGCCGCAGACTGGGCATTTACCTTTAGCGGTTCGGCGACCTGCGTCGCTGACGATAATGGTTCCCTCGAAGTCATGCTTTTCTTTGCACTTCACGCAGTAAGCAGTTCCTTTATACGTCTCTGCCATTCTCTTCCTCCACTCCACATCTGTGCCCTATGAGGATGCTCCCCTTAAGGGACAGATCTTGTTAAGTATGACGATACCCCTGAGCGCCAAGATTTACGCCTATCTACCACTCATTTATTGAGGAGTTTCTTGAGCTCCTGCGGCATAGCCAGCGCAGTCTCGGCCGCCTCATAGCCATCGAGGTAGGCACCGGCCAGCTCGGCCTGGGGAAATCTCGCCAAAATCGCCTTAAAGCCCGGGCCATGGTCGCTAATCTCTAAGTGAATCGCCTCATGGAAGAGAACGAAGTCGAGGGCGTGGGCTGGGGCGCCTTTGAGCCGATCTGAGATGCGGATAGTGCGATCTAGGCTCGTACATGAGCCCCAGCGCTCGCGCATCGCACGCCATGCCACCTCGGTCGGTCGGATTGTGATCTCTGGGGCGAACTGGCGGAGAAGTTCATCGATCCGGGCCGCTAACTCGCTCTGGCTCATCATCTGTGCCGCCTCTTGAGCCCGAATCTTGGCGACCATCTCGGGAACCATCGCCCGCTCATCGGCCTTAGACATGCGCGCCGGTATGGAGACAATAATTCTGCCCCCTGCTCTGTAGGCCGAGACGTTCTTCTTGCGCCGGGTGGAGCGGATTACGACTATCTCGCCCTCATTAACCCCAGGCAAAGTTGCATCCACATCCAGGCCCTGGCCCGTACCCCTGCTCGGCTCATCGAGAAATGAATCAATACTCACCCTCCGACGCTATATCTGGATCGGCGATTTATATGAAACCTCAACCTCGTGTTGAGAGATTTATTGGGTCGCCACACAAATACAGCGACATAAAAAGCCCTTTACACGAGAAAAAACAGATTTGTCAACGTGGTGTTCAGTTGATTCTCAGGGCGATTCCATTTACGTTACAACTACGAACTCCTCGGATAACCGTTCTTTATCAGCAAGGGGAAGGCTGATACAGAATGAGCGCCCGGGGAGTTCGCTTTTCCTTTTAAGGCTTTCATCCCACAGCCCTGAATAGTTGCAAAGTTTCTTCGAGTATTGAAAATATTAAAAATCTTCAGAGCGATGATAAGTCATCTGGAACTTCAATGCTCATCAAATAGCTCTCAGGTGTTAATAGATCGGCAGATGTTGGCAGGATGCCACCCCAAATTTGATCTCGCGATTTAATATCTCGTATTTTCCCAATCGAACTCCAAAATGCGGCAGCTTCGCGCGCCAGTCGCGGAGAAACTTGTAGACCAAATAGATTTGAAAAGAGTTGTTGCGTTGGTGCAGATGTTGCTCTTCGGCGTCGAAGAGTCTCTTGAAGGGCAAGAATATTTGGTAGTCGATCACCTGCACCAGCTTGTACAACTACTTCACTCCATCCATCAACAAGTGCAAGAACGGTTTCAAGTTTAATTAATGCATTACGTTGAGCGGGCGTCTCTTCTGGTGTAAAGATTCCTTCATTTAGTGCCATCGTAAAACTCTCTGGATTTGTAGGATCAAACTCGCCCGACTCGGTAGAAGATGCCTCAAATAACTCTTGGGCTTGGCGTTGAATTGCATCGATATCAATGTGAATCCCCCGCGCATAATCTGAAATAGCAGATCGAATATATGAAACTAACCAAGGGTTATGCGAAAATAAACGGGCACCGGCACTCTCTCGAAGTGCATGAAAAATACGGACTTCATCGATTGGAATATTCAAATCCTTTGCCCACTCTTGAATATTTTGTGGGACCAGAGCTGGATGCACTGGATCGACAAGTGGCAAGCCAACATCATGGATGCCAGTAACTGTTACAGCTAGGCCACCAATCGACTGGCCGAGTTGGGTTGCGATCAGCGAGCCAATGAATGAACGAAGGAGCGTTGCAATCATCCCTACTGGGATCTGCATCTGGCCTTCAGCTGCGGCTAAATCCCCATCCTCTGCCGAGTTCTCTATCAACTCGGATATCGCTTCGGTTAAGCCAAGTGCAAGTGGCTCAACAGAGCTCTGCCAACCTGTAAGAGTTGAATCGACCCAATCGGTTCGTGCGAGCGTCGAGTTTGCGACAACTTCTGACTGTGGAAAGAAAACAACTTCATTAAGCCAGAGCTCAGCTATAGAAAAAGCTTCAGTCACCGAGGCTACATCGTTGGACCCAACCGGTGAGGATCCTTTCGCCGTGACAAATTTTTTAGCGGTTTCTCGAACAATATTCTTCGGAAGCACTTCACTGGTAGGTGCAAAACCAGGCGCATTCATCCCGAGCTTGGAGAACTGCTCTTGAATCTGCTGCTGCATTTGCTGCATCATCGCTGCAAAATCTGCAGAACTATCACCGCTGTTTTTATCAGCGTCCTCTGAATTATCAGATGTAAAACCAATCGGTGTCATACGTTAATCCTCCCAGCCTTATAACCACGGGGACAAGCATTTTCTTCCCAAATTGCCAGCCCCTAACTTTCTTTCACGAGTGCGGCCCAAGGCGGCAAGGTTCTAGGGTTTGCCTAATTCGAGCGAGTATCACTGTGTAGCGATAGGCTCAGACCATGTCGAGTGCAGCTACAGCTTTAATCTGGTGGGTAGTTCCTGCCATGGGCTTACTTGGCGCCTTGGGGTATGTCCTATGGATCTCAAAGTTTCAGGGTAAATACCAGCAGGAGACTCAACGTTCAGTTGGCCAGTTCCAGCGATTCCAAGACTCATTACGCGATTCACAGGCACGCGATATTGATACATCTGCAAAAATCGAGAATACGCAAGCAACCAACTCTGATCCAGAGATTCGTCAATAAAACTCTGCCACATATGCCTTTCTCACCTCTCCCACGCTTTGTTGTGGGGCTTGTAGGAGTTTTTTTTGCTTTAGCGCTACTTGCGCCGCTTCCATTTGCGATTGTGATGCCGGGCAGTGCTCAAAATATTTTTGATAAAATTATTACGATTGAGCACCAAAAATCATTTCCAGCAACTGGTCGATTAGATTTGATGTCAGTGCGTGTCACGAATCCAAACAACTGGCTCATTGGACCAGAGATTATTTACTCTTGGATTCGCAGCGATGAAGCGGTATATCCACGTGCTGCAATCTATCCCCCAGGAACAACCGTTGAGTCGGAAAAAAAATCAGCGGCCGCTGACATGACCAGCTCCCAAAGTAAGGCGATTTCTGCAGCTCTGGGCTACCTTCGAGCTAATCCACAGTATGGAGTGATCAACGCTCAGCTGATTGCAAAGAATGTCCACTTTGACGTACAGCGAACAGGTGGTCCAAGCGGAGGAATGATTTTTGCACTTGGTGTCATAGAGCTTTTAACACCTCAAGATTTTCTGCATCACCGTCATATCTCCGGAACGGGAACTATCACCTCTAATGGAAAAGTTGGCCCAATTGGCGGAATTAACGAAAAGATTCGTGCCGCACATGCGGCAGGGGCTGAAATATTTTTAGCACCGGCAGAAAACCGTCGGGAGATCTCTGAGTTCCCAGCTGGCATGCGCATTCTTACGGTGGCTACCCTCGCCGATGCCATAAAGGCCCTGACTACGTAGGCCCAATCGCTGCAAAACCTGGGAGAGTAAGCCTGTCTACTGTGCGCTAGCGTTGACCCATGATGAGTAATGCAGCCCCCAAATTTAACTTCAAACGCCGTCGCGGCCCGCTTCCAATAACGATTGGAATCCTGGTTGTAATCGGAGTAGTCCTTGTTTCGTTAAGTGGTTTTTATGCCGATTGGCTCTGGTTCAAATCAGTCAACTTCACTTCAGTATGGTCCACGGTGTTGATGACAAAGATTGCCCTTTTTGTCGCTGCAGGATTAATAACCGCCACAGTCGTGCTTCTTAATATAATTATTGCCTATAAAAAACGTCCTCTGTATGTGCCAATGACGGTTGAAGCCGATAATCTCGAACGCTACCGTGGTCAGATTGAACCAATTAAGCGATTGGTTATTGCTGGATTGGCAGTTGCGCTCTTTTACTTTGCTGGAACATCAGGTTCGATGTTGTGGTCCACATGGTTGCTCTTTAAGAACTCCACATCTTTTGGAGTAACAGACCCACAGTTCCACATGGATATTTCATTTTTTGCTTTTCGCTTGCCGTTTTGGCAGACCTTAATCGGATGGGGAATATCAACTTTAGTTCTCTCGATTATCGCATCGGCCATTGTGCATTACCTATATGGAGGAATTCGCCTACAAGTACGTGAAGATCGCACCACGGTTGCAGCAAGAGTACAACTCTCGGTTTTGCTGGGTGGAGTTGTACTTCTCAAAGCAGTTGCCTATTGGTTTGATCGATATGCACTCGCTCTCAAAGAGAGCAAATTAATTACAGGTCTGACATACACCGATGTCAATGCCGTCCTTCCTGCAAAGGCAATTTTGGCGGCCATCGCCGTTGTCTGTGCACTCCTATTCTTTGCAAATATTGTTAGGCGCTCATGGGTTCTTCCAGCGGCAGGAACAGCACTACTCGTTGTCTCATCGGTTCTAATCGCAGGAATCTATCCTGGCGCGATTCAGACCTTTCAAGTTAAGCCAAGTGAATCGTCAAAGGAAGCCCCTTTTATTCAGCGCAATATTGATGCAACTCGAAGCGCCTATGGGCTCGATAATGTAACTGTCTCTGATTATCAGGCGACTTTGACTACTTCAGCTGGTCAACTCTCTAAAGATGCCGCCACAATCGCAAACATCCGCTTAATGGATCCCAACGTGCTCCCAGCAACTTTTCGACAGCTCCAACAAATTAAGCCGTATTACACCTTCCCAGATTCGCTAGATATAGATCGTTATATGGTTGATGGCGTAAAGCGCGACACAGTTGTTGCAGTTCGCGAACTTAACATCGCTGGCAATCCATCTCGAAACTGGATTAACGACCACCTTGTCTACACACATGGATTTGGATTTGTAGCTGCCTTTGGAAATGCGCGCGATGCCGATGGAAAACCATCCTTTGCCGTAGGCGACTTACCCCCAACTAAGGGTCTAGGAGTTTTTGAGCCACGAATCTATTTCGGAGAAAATGTTCCTGATTATTCAATCATTGGTGGAGTAAAGACAGATACCCCTGTTGAGTTTGACTACCCAGATGACTCATCTGCCAATGGGCAGAAAAACTTTACTTACACTGGCACCGGCGGTGTTCCCGTTGGGTCACTTGTGAACAAGCTAGTTTTTGCTATTAAATACCAAGAGCAACGAATCCTTCTCTCCTCGTTAATAAACAAGGATTCAAAGATTCTCTACGAACGTAATCCACGTGACCGAGTCGCTAAAGTTGCTCCCTGGCTAACTCTTGATGGCGATCCTTATCCAGCCCTTGTCGATGGCAAGGTTTTGTGGATTATCGATGGCTACACAACGAGTGCTGGATATCCATACTCCAAGCAGACATCACTTTCTAGTGCTACGTCGGATGCATTGACCTCAAACTCAACTGCAGTCACTGCACAGGGAAATCAAAACATTAACTACATTCGTAACTCAGTTAAGGCCACAGTTGATGCCTATGATGGAACCGTTACTTTATATCAATGGGATGAAAAAGACCCAGTATTGGCCACTTGGAGTAAGGCCTTCCCAGGAACAGTGACACCTAAATCTAAGATCTCAAAGGATTTAATGTCGCATATTCGATATCCCGAAGATATGTTCCGTGTCCAACGTGAAATTCTCTCGGCCTACCATGTGCAAACCGCAGCAGCTTTCTATGGTGGTCAAGATTTCTGGAGAGTACCTCGCGATCCATCGACTTTCGGTGCAAATGCAAGTGCCCAACCTCCTTATTACTTAACTTTGCAGATGCCGGGTGAGGCAAAGCCTGAGTTTGCAATGACTACGCCGTTTGTACCTCGTGGTGGACGCGAGAATCTTTCAGCCTTTGCAGTTGTTAACTCGGATGCTGGTCCCAACTACGGCAAAATTACTGTTTTACAACTTCCACGTAGCACAAACGTTGCCGGACCTTCCCAGGTTGCCTCTAACTTTGAAGCTAAACCTGAAGTCGCAAACTCGCTTTCTCTCTTGCGACAAGGAGGTTCTGACGTTGTACTTGGAAACCTACTAACTCTTCCCGTAGGCGGAGGTTTACTTTACGTACAACCTGTTTACGTTCGTGCAACTTCTAATAGCGCCGCATATCCATTGTTACAAAAGGTACTCGTATCTTTTGGTGATCAAATCGGTTACGACGACACATTAAAGGGCGCCCTAGATCAGGTATTCGGCGGCAACTCTGGAACTTCTACGGCATCGGCAAGCTCGTCAACTACCGGAACAACTAATAACTCACTAGCAAGTGCGCTTGCTAGTGCTAAACAAGCTCTTGCTGATGGACAGGCCGCCCTTGCAAAGGGAGATTTTGCCGCCTATGGTCGAGCACAAGATCGATTGAAATCTGCAATTGCATCTGCAATAGCAGCCCAAGTAAAGAAATAAATATCACTATAAGTATTTTCTTATTGCGATGCTCTTGCTAGATAAAGGCCAGATTCATGGGTTTTCATTCATGGATTTGGTCTTTATCTCTTTGGCGCCTAAGATTGCCGTTACCGACGCGGGGTGGAGCAGCTCGGTAGCTCGCTGGGCTCATAACCCAGAGGTCGTAGGTTCAAATCCTGCCCCCGCTACTAGATATGAAAGAGATTAAAGGGTCCTCGAAAGAGGGCCCTTTTTAATTATCTAGGCCAGTTGTCACCTTTGTAGAGCTACTTAATTCTTAGTGAATTGGTCACTACGAATAGTGATGAGAGTGCCATCGCGGCCGCGGCATAAATTGGTCGCAATAGACCTAGAGCTGCGATTGGTAAGCCAATAACGTTATAAATTAAAGCCCACCCCATATTCAAGCGAATTATCTTTAAGGTTTTTTTTGCTAGTGCAAGTGCGGCAATCACGCTTGCCAAACCAGAGTTCATAAGAGTTATGTCAGCACTTGAAATTGCAGTATCAGTGCCCGTGCCCATCGCCATTGAAAGATTAGCGGCGCTCAGGGCTGCAGCATCATTTATTCCATCACCAATCATCAATACGCATCTACCATCGGCCTTCAACTGTTCAACAATCTGCAGTTTACTTTCAGGCAATGCGCCCGAAACTACGTGATCTGAATCAATGCCAACACTTGCTGCAACTGAACTAGCAACCTCTGCGTTGTCTCCAGTAACTAGCCATGGAGTAATTCCCATTGAGCGCAATGCATTTATCGTTTCAGAAGCATCACTCTTTAATTGATCCCCAACGGCAAAGACGGCCAATGCAACCCCGTCCCACGCTAGGACTGAGATAGTCAGACCTGCAGATTGACCCTGAGCAATCGCTGTTTTTAACTCTGGATGAAATTCCGTACAACTGTGGGCAACGGCTGCAGGTGAACCAATGAGTACAACAGGTGACTGTGCGCCCAGGTTAACGCGACCTGCAGCACCTGAGCCAGGTGTAACTGAAAACTCTTGTACATCACAGTTTTTAGCACCATTGCGCAGGGCGTGGCGAACAATTGCCAGTGCAATTGGATGCGAGTTCGCAGATTCTATGGCCAATGCCGACGAGAGGATTCTCTCATCGTTAATTAGTGCAGCAAATGCGCTTCCAAGTACTGCTCCTGCAGCGATGCATACTGTTGCGGCCTGTACATTCATCACGCCATGCGTCAATGTCCCAGTCTTATCAAAGAGGACTGTGTCGACATTGCGTGCAACTTCAAGAACTCTAGGTTCGCGCAGAACTATTCCACGTTGGGCTCCACGGCCTGATGCCACGAGCAGAGCCACTGGAGTTGCTAGTCCGAGTGCACATGGGCATGCGATAACTAAAACCGTAATTGCTACAGAGATAGAACGTGTTAGTGAGTGATCCGTGTAGTACCAGCCTGCAAAAGTTCCAATAGAAATTAAAGTCACTACGGGAACAAACACGGCGCTAATGCGATCGGCTAATCGTTGAATTGGAGCTTTCCTACCTTGGGCACTAATCACCATTGAAGTAATTCGCGCCAATTCGGTATCACTGCCTATTCTGGTGGCTCGAACAATTAATCGCCCATTGTGATTGAGAGAGGCACCTACGACTATCGAACCTGCTCGAACATCTATCGGCTTTGATTCGCCAGTAATCATTGAGTTATCTACGGCACTTTCGCCTTGAACAACGATGCCATCTGTGGCAATTCGTGCCCCAGGCATTACTTCAAATTCATCACCAATCTCAAGTTGATCAATCGACACAATGAGTGGGAAACCTCCGCGAACTATCGTTACCTCTTTACTCCCCAATGCCAAGAGCGAAGTAAGTGCAGCACCTGCGCGAGATTTTGCCCGCGTCTCCAAGAAGCGTCCAAGAATGACAAAAAAGATTACTCCGGCAGCAACCTCGGTATATACGTCGCCAGCTCCAGTTGCATTGGCGTAAATCGACCAAGAAAATGCAGAAAGAGAGCCCAGTGAGATTAGATTATCCATTGTTGGATGTCTTAAGTTGCGCAAAGCTGCGCGATGAATTGGCCATGCAACCAGTAAAACAACCGGGGCGCTTAATGCAATTACGAGCCAAGACGTTGGTGAATATAACGGTCTGGCTATTCCAAATGAATCTACCTGAGCAATAATCCACATATCTATTGCATGGTGCCAATCCATGACCATTGAGATAGTCACCGCTGGAACTGCAAAGATGAAGGCAAAAAATAGAGCACGCGCTGACTTCTTGCTATGCAATGTCACCGACTGTCCGTCGTGCAGCGGAACGGCTTTATAACCTGCTTTTTCAACAACTTTCATTAAAGTTTTTATATCCATATCGGCCGGAGCCAAGATATGTGCAGTTTCAGTTGCAAAGTTAATCGTTGCACTTACACCGTCCACCGCATTTAAAGCTTTCTCAACGGTATTTACACAGGAGGAGCAGGTCATGCCTTCGATTGCAAGTGTTGTTGGTTCTAATATGGAGCTCATGTGTTTAAGCCGTTGATTACTGCGTTGTGCAATACTCCATTAGTCGATACTCCGCTATCTCCAAATGGTCCGGAGCGGCCCGAAGTATTAGTAAATGTTCCACCAGCCTCACGGACAATTATATCTAACGCTGCCATATCCCATACGGCAAGCGTTGGTTCGATCGCAACATCGACGGCACCTTCTGCTACCAACATATGTGACCAGAAATCTCCCATCCCGCGAGTACGCCAAGCGCCATCGAGCATCTTTTTAAATGCTTCCAGGCGGTCATCAAAACCGATGAAATCCGAGTATGCAATCGATGCATCGGTAAGGGATGCAACTTGTGAGACTGAAATTCTTCTAGTATCGCCATTAAAAGTTACAAAAGCACCTTGGCAACACGATGCAAACCATCGCCGAGATAATGCTGGCGAACTTGCTATTCCAACTACAACTTCTTCTGATCCATCTTCTGCTACTTCAACAAGTGCGATTAATGTGGCCCACGTTGGTACTCCGCGCATAAAGTTTTTTGTTCCATCGATGGGATCAATTACCCAATATCGCTTAGCTCCAGTTATATCGCTACCAAACTCTTCCCCCAATAATCCATCCTTGGGACGATGCGTCGATAGTGCCTGACGTAGAGCGGTTTCAACGGCGCGATCTGCATCAGTGACCGGCGTATTGTCAGGCTTAGTTGTTATTACTAAATCTAATGATTGATATCGCTCGAGTGCAATCGAATCAGCGATATCGGCCAGTAAGTGGGCTAGCGCTAAATCTTCGACATAAGGATCAGAGTCACTTGTCATAATATGACAATCTTAATCCTCAACGCCTTGTCCGGCTTGCTCCTTGACCGAGAGTAATGAGCGCAGACTGGCTAAGCGTGCCGTGCGCTCGATATTTACAACTCCACCAGGGGCGGCCCAGGAGTCAAGTGAACAGGAGCTCTCTGAGTGTGAGCAGTTAGACAAGCAGTTTGCGGCAACCTCAGATAAGTCGGTAAATGCATCGACAATTCGATGGGTATCTATGTGCGATAAACCAAAGGCGCGGATTCCAGGCGTATCGATTATCCAGCCATCACTGCCGGCTAATGCAAGTGCGATAGCACTTGATGAGGTGTGACGACCTCGCCCGGTTGCAGCATTCACATCGCCAGTTAATCGATCTGCTTCGGGGACAAGAGCGTTGATTAAAGTTGACTTTCCAACCCCAGAATGACCCACTAAAACCGAGATTTTTCCTTTGAGCATCGCATGCAGTTCGGACAAATCTTTTTCACGTGAGTTACTTTTTATTGCGGTATGCAAAATCTCAACGCCCAGTTTTGAATACTCGGCTAGAAACTCTGGAATTGCCCCAAGGTCGGACTTGGTTACTACCAACTTTGGGGTTATTCCTTCGGTGAAAGCCGAAACTAAAAAACGATCGATTAATCCACGTCGGGGTTCAGGATTAGTGGCGGCAACAACAATCACCAATTGGTCAATATTTGCAACGATCGTACGTTCAACTTGTGCAGCATCATCGACGGTCCTACTCAATGAGTTTCGACGCTCACTGACTGCGACTATTCTCGCCAGACTCCCCTCGTTTCCGCTCACATCACCAACAATTGAAACTAAATCGCCAACAACAACTGATTTTGGCCCCAACTCACGGGCGCGCATCGCGGTAATAACTAAACCTTTGTCAGTAATGCAGGTTTGTCGACCACGATCAACGGTAGTAACTAATGCTGTAATTGCATCGGCATAGCTTGGGCGATCCTTACTCCGTGGGCGAGTACTGCGCGCCGGCCTAATTCGCGCATCAGACTCATCGTATTCGCGTCGACTCATCGTTTATCCTTGCTAACTCTCATGTAAGTAATCCACTCCACAGCCCTGGAAAATCGGGAAGCGTTTTACGAGTTGTTGCAATATTTTCAACTTCAATTCCAGGTACGACTAAACCGATAACTGCACCGGCCGTTGCCAATCGATGATCATCATATGTGTGGAAAACTCCTCCATGTAAAGGCGCTGGAGTTATATGTAGGGAGTTTTTATGCTCCTCAACATCTCCACCCAGGGCGTTAATCTCGCGAGTGAGCCCAGCTAAACGATCGGTTTCATGAAGTCGTAAGTGGCCAATACCCCGAAGGTGTGAAGGTGAATCTGCCAACGCTGCCAACGCAGCTATAGCTGGCGTGAGTTCACCAACATCATGTAAATCGATATCGATTCCATGTATGGCACCCGTTCCCGTCAACGTTAATCCCTTTGCATTCATTGAAATCGTCGCACCCATTCGCGAAAGAATTGACCGCAACTGATCACCTGGTTGTGTCGTCTTGACTGGCCAATCTGCAATTGTGATGCTGCCGCCACACAACATCGCAATTGAAAGAAATGGCGCTGCATTTGAAAGGTCAGGCTCTATTACTAATTCACGGCCATGCAATGCACCTGGCTTTACGCTCCAACTACGTCGATCGCTATCAACGCTTACGATCGCTCCAAAATCTCGGAGCATCTCAACAGTCATATCAATGTGCGGCATAGATGGGAGTTCACTTCCATCGTGGGTTACTGTGATGCCATTTTTAAAACTTGGGGCAACTAATAGGAGTGCAGATAGGAACTGACTAGAAGCGCTTGCATCTATCGTTATCGACCCACCCGGGATTACTCCCTTGCCGTGGAGAGTTAGCGGCAAGCTATAGCGGCCCTCATGCTCAATAGCTACACCTAGCTGTTCAAGGGCCTTAATTACCGGGCCAAGTGGGCGCTCATATGAACGCGGATCGCCATCGAAGGAGATGTCGCCAGTGGCAAGGGCTGCAAGTGGCGGCAAGAAGCGCATAACTGTTCCAGCATTTCCAACATCAATCTTTGCAGGCCCGCTCATTGCCGAAGGGGTAACTGTTAATTGATATTCAGGTGATCCATGTACAAAACTATCCTCTTCGACGATTCCGATTCCCAGAGCTTGAAGACCTTGCACCATGAGTTGACTATCGCGCGAAACTAATGGGCGCCGAAGAACCGATGGTGAATCTGCCTGCGCGGCTAAAATGAGTGCTCGATTTGTTACAGATTTTGATCCAGGAATTACAACTGAAATATCAACCGGCTTTACGCCGCGAAAAATCGCGGGCCAGTGGGCGTCGTCTTTATCCATTAATTAAGTCTATCCTTTCCACATGTGTGGCCGTTATGCGCAAACTCTCGATATGCGCGAACTTATGGAGCAGTTTGAGGTTACGGGTAGTTCTCCGAGAGAGTCCCTGCCCGCGAATTGGAATATTGCACCTACCAACCCCATCTATATCGTTCGTGCGCACTCCCTAAATCATGATCAGAACGCACTGGCCACAGTTTCCTGGGGCTTGATTGGGCCGTGGCTCAGTGATGTAAACGAGGCAAAGGCTTCGCAATCTCGGGCGATCAATGCCCGAAGCGAATCAATTCACGAAAAGCCAACTTTTCGGGCGGCATTCAAAAGCTCGCGATGTTTAATTCCAGCCGAAGGGTATTACGAATGGGCAACGGCCCTGGGTAAATTCTCGCCTAAGCAGCCTTTTTATATCACGGCGCGAAATGAAAAGCTTTTGCCGATAGCTGGGATTTGGAGCAGCTGGCGTGCACCTAGTGGAGAAGTAATTGAAAGCGCATCAATTATCACCCAAGAGGCACAGGGCGCACTTGCCGAAATTCATAACCGTATGCCCGTTTTCATGCCGCATGAACGTTGGCGTAGTTGGCTAGATCCTGGAAATACTGACATTAAAAATCTCACTTCGTTAATGCAGGTTCAATCCCCTGCCTCCTTAGTTCTAGCCCGACCAGTCTCTAGCGCCGTTAACTCAGTTGCTAATAACTCGCAAAAGCTGACGGTAGAAATTGAATTGGGAGAGCCAGAAACCCTCTTTTAGCGATAGCCTTTCACTGCGATGACATCTACTGATTTAGTCAAAGAGAGCTCGGCGGATCGTGCTATCCGCTTTGAGCGAGATGCCCTTGTCTTTACAAATCAGTTGTATGCAGCAGCTCTTCGATATACAAAGAATCCACACGATGCAAAAGATCTTGTACAGGATACTTATCTCAAGGCATTCGCTTCGTTTCACCAATTTGAACCTGGAACAAATTTAAAAGCTTGGCTCTACCGCGTTTTGACTACAACATTTATTAATACTTATCGTAAAGACCAGCGTCGCCCGCAAATATCGGGTGGCGAAATTGAAGATTGGCAGTTGGCAGATGCCGCATCTCACTCAAGCAATCTTGGAAAGTCAGCTGAGGTAGAGGCTCTTGAAAATCTGCCCGATAGCGATATCAAGCGGGCGTTAAACGAGATTCCTGAAGAGTTTCGCATTGCTGTCTATTTAGCCGATGTTGAGGGGTTTTCATATAAAGAGATCGCTGAAATTGTAGGAGTTCCCGCAGGTACAGTCATGTCACGGCTACACCGGGGAAGAAAACAGCTCCGCGAACGGTTAACTGAGTATGCCAAGGAGCTCGGTTACTCAGTCTCAACAAGTAAAGTCAACGAGCCTTCAAATGGGACTAAGGGGGAAACTCCATGAGTCACAACGAACTAATTCCATGTAATCAGATTCTTAACTCCTTCGTTCTTTTGCTTGAGGGAAATACCGATCTACCCATGGTCCATAGGATTGAGCTCCATCTTCTAGAGTGCCCAAACTGTGCTGCCGAGTTAACTCATGAAAGAAAGATGCATGCTTTACTTCAAGATGTGTTACGTCGAACATGCTGTGAAGTTGCACCCGAACAGCTCCATGATTCGATTTATCAGCAAATCCACTCTCAGATTATGGGATCTTTTACAACCGAGGTGAAGACCGAGTACACAATGACCGAGATTTCAATTGAGATTGATGAGTTTGGTAATGTGGAACACCGTGAAATCACCATTGAACACAGTGAAGAGATTCGATATCTAAATGATGGTTCGCAAGAGAACGAGATTTAGCCCATGAAGCCAGCTGAAGAAATCATTGGTGCCGTTGGCTTTTCAGTCACGACAGTGCGACCCGGTGATACCTGCCTTGCTTTAGGTGGTGGCGATTTACCAATTGTCGCCCAATCTCATCTTCTCAATCTCATGGAGCATGCCGTAGTTATCTCCCTCGATGAATATCTCGAGCCTGGAGAGACCACTATTCCTATAAGTGTTGAAATAATCGCTTTGAGTCCGGCAGAGATCGGCGCCGAACTTCGTGCCACATCTCGTTGCATTGAAGTTGAAAGCAAAGAGTTAACTTTTGAATGTGAAGTCTATGAAGGAGAGCGTCAAGTAGCTGCAGCTATGATAAAAAGAGCGACGGTAGGGCGAGTATCTTTCCTCGCACGTACCGCCGCTCAATCACTAACGCTTAAGCCTTCTTAGTGGCCCAGAAAATCTCTGCAATCTCATCGATCTTGGCAATCAGAGAATCTGCAACTGCAACATCTTGAGTTCCTTTTGTTCCGGCAGCACCTGCAAGTTTGGTTGCCTCATTAAAAAGTGAGTGCAGCTGTGGATAGGCTTCAAAATGTGGGGCCTTGAAGTAATCGGTCCAGAGCACCCAGAGATGCTCTTTTACTTGGTGAGAGCGCTCTTCTTTAATTGCAACTGAGCGTGAACGGAAATCAGCATCAGTATTTGCTGCGTACTTTTCCATACAGGCCTTTACTGAAAGTGCTTCGATCTTTGCTTGGGCTGGATCATAAACACCGCATGGAAGGTCGCAGTGTGCATATACGGTTCTCTTTGGTGCAAACATGGTTTTCTCTCCCTTAAAAATTATCGCGTGTAAGACCTACACGTGACAGACTACCGTTCGTGAGCAAATTTGGCACAGTCAAGGTTGAGGGCGCATCCATGACGCCGACTTATAACGATGGAGATTGCCTGGTAGTGCTCTGGATGCAGGAGGCGCCTAATCGAGTGCCCCTCGGAAGTGTTGCAGTAATCGAGCGTCACGAACGTCCGGGAATATTTCTTATAAAGCGGATACAAAAGGCGCACTCCGGAAATTACTGGGTTGAGGGCGATAATAGCCAGAGCACTGATTCACGTACCTGGGGTTGGATTGCACCGAGTGAAATCGTTGGCAGAGTTTTATTCCGCTATCGAAAAGGTTAAAGGTTTAGCGCGTAAAAGCTTCGAGCATTAAAGCTTTCTGTTCATCCTCATGTAAGTGATGATTTCCAGTTGCTGGGGATGCCGTTGCTCGTCGTGATACTCGACGCAATATCCGTGATCCAAATCCTCGTCCACCATGTTGTTCCGATGTTCGCAGTGCAACATGTGACCATGGGCCTTGATTAGCAGGTTCATCTTGAACCCACAGTAAGTTTGCCTGTGGATGCTTTTTCGCTTCGGCGACCATCTCATCAATTGGCAACGGATACAAGAGCTCAAGGCGGACTATTGCTGTAGTAGTTTCGCCCGCCTTAGCTCGCTCTGCAACTAAATCATGATAAATCTTTCCTGAACAGAAAATTAAACGTGTAGCATTTTGAACACTCTCATCAGATATGACTGGACGGAAATGTCCGCTAGTGAAATCACTAAGTGCCGAGGCTGCAGCGCGAAGTCGCAACATTGATTTCGGCGTGAAAATAATCAAAGGTCGGCGTGCTGGGTTCTTGGCATGCCAACGTAATAAGTGAAAATATGAGGCGGGCGTTGAAGGTTGAGCCACAGTCATGTTCTGCTCTGCACATAATTGAAGGTAGCGCTCGATACGTGCCGATGAGTGGTCTGGACCTTGTCCTTCATAGCCGTGTGGAAGAAGCAAGACAACAGAAGATCGCTCGCCCCATTTTTGAAGAGCTGAGGAGATGAATTCATCGATAATTGTCTGTGCACCATTGGCGAAGTCGCCAAATTGGCCCTCCCACAGCACTAATGCATCTTCACGCTCAACGCTATATCCGTACTCAAAGCCCATAGCCGCATACTCACTAAGCAGCGAATCGATCACAAAGAAATGGTTCTCATCGCTGTTAAGTGCACGAAGTGGAGTCCATTCATTACCATTTTCGCGATCAATAATGACTGCATGGCGATTACTAAATGTTCCACGGCGGGCATCTTGCCCTGCAAGACGTATTGGGCGATCCTCTTTAAGTAAAGATCCAAATGCAAGCATCTCACCAGTAGACCAATCAATTGAAGAGTCATTAAGTGACTCAACACGCTTTGCTAACTGAGGTAGCAACTTCGGATGGACATTGAATCCTTCGGGTATAGCTGACTGTGTAGCTGCAATTTCATGCGCCAAGCTCTCGCTTATTGAAGTAACAATCTCGTCGGCCTCTGGTGCAACTGGTGCCTTAAAGTTTGGATCACTTTCAGTGTGCAAATTATTAACGGCTGCATAGACTGCCTCTAGCTGAGTCTGATAATCACGAGCAACTTCCTCGGCCTCTTCTATGGATATATCACCTCGACCAACGAGTGCTTCAATATACAAAGTACGCGTCGACCTCTTAGCATCAATCATTTTGTACATAAGTGGCTGAGTAAAACTCGGTTCATCGCCTTCATTGTGACCGCGGCGGCGATAACAGACCATGTCAATGACTACATCTTTATTAAACTCTTGGCGGTATTCAAATGCTAAGCGAGCGATCCGAACACATGCTTCTGGGTCATCACCATTTACATGGAACACAGGGGCCTGGATAATTTTTGCAAAATCCGTCGAATACGTTGCAGTTCTAGAGGCTTGCGGTGATGTTGTAAAACCAACTTGATTATTGACAACAATATGAATTGTTCCTCCGGTGCGATACCCAGGTAACTGTGACATCTGCAGAACTTCGGCATTTACACCTTGCCCTGCAAATGAGGCATCGCCATGGAGTAAGACAGGTAGTACTGAATATGCCGCTTTTATATTGAGTTTGTCCTGTTTGGCCCTAACAATTCCCTCTAAAACTGGATTTACAGCCTCAAGGTGAGATGGATTGGCAGCTAAATAAATCTTGGTATTTGCGCCGGCATGTGAAGTGAATACACCTTCAGTTCCCAAATGGTACTTAACATCTCCAGAGCCTTGAACTTGGTTTTCCGCGTAGTGGCCCTGAAACTCTTGGAAAATCTGACCATGAGATTTGCCGGCGATGTTTGCCAATACATTTAATCGACCTCGGTGTGGCATTCCGATACACACTTCATCTAAGCCTTGATCGGCAGCACTTGATAAAACAGCATCAAGGAGTGGGATAACTGACTCCCCGCCTTCAAGTGAGAATCGCTTTTGTCCAACGAATTTTGTCTGTAAAAAGCTCTCAAAAGCTTCGGCACTATTTAGTTTATGCAGAATCCTTAAATGTTCTTCTGGAGCAAATTTTTGAGCACCAACTTCTACATGTTGCTGTATCCACTGTCGCTCTAACCGATTTTCGATATACATATATTCAACACCAACAGTACGGCAGTAAGAATCACGCAAAATTCCAAGAATCTTACGCAATGGCATAAATGCCTCTCCGCCGAATCCTCCTGTTGCGAATTCGCGATCGAGATCCCACAAAGTTAATCCATGTGTTACTACATCTAAATCTGGGTGTGATCGCTGCTTATATTCGAGTGGATCAACATCGGCCATTAAGTGTCCAAAGGTCCGATAAGCGTGAATTAACTGCTGAATGCGTGCGGTTTTATTTATCTGCTCATCTTTGCCGAATTCAAAATCTTTCACCCATCGAATTGGCTCGTATGGAATTCTTAAAGAGGCAAAGATCTCATCGTAAAAACCTTCAGCACCTAATAAATATTCATTCATTCGGCGAAGGAAATCACCAGACTGAGCACCTTGAATTACGCGGTGATCATATGTACTTGTCAGTGTTACGACTTTACTGATGGCCATGCGTGACAAGGTTTCCTGGCTAGTGCCATGGAATTCAGCTGGATAATCAAGGGCGCCAACACCAAGAATTAAACCCTGTCCCTGCACTAAGCGAGGTACCGAGTGAACCGTTCCAATTGTGCCTGGATTAGTAATCGACATTGTTGTTCCAGCAAAATCTTCGACGGTTAATCCTCCAGTGCGCGCCTTCTTAATGACGGCTTCATAGGCGCCCCAGAACTGCGCAAAATCCATGGCCTCGCAGCCCTTCACCGATGGCACTAGCAGCTGACGTGAATCATCGGCCTTAGCCAAATCGATTGCAATTCCTAAGTTGATGTGTTCTGGGTGCCCAACAGCTGGCTTTCCATCTAATTCGCCAAAAAATGAGTTCATCTCAGGCATCGCACGAACCGCTTTAATCATTGCGTAGGCGATAATGTGAGTGAAAGATATTTTTCCACCACGGGCACGCTTGAGGTTGTTGTTAATTACGATTCGATTATCAATCATTAATTTGGCTGCAACTGCGCGCACTGAGGTGGCGGTTGGAACTGAAAGTGAGGCCTCCATGCTTTGAACTACGCGAGCAGATACTCCGCGAATTGGTTCAAGTGAGGATGCACTAGGTGTTATTAAAACTGGAACTGGCTTAACAATTGGATCTGCAGGTGTTGGTTGTGGCGTTGCAATCTCTCTGACAATTGGCTGTTGAACAGGTGCACTTGACTGAGTTGGCGCGGGAGGTACAACGCTTGCAATCTCTTGCACCGGTGATGCTGTTTGATGTTGTTGCGCCTTTGGAACAGGAGGGACACCTTTAGAAACAGTGCTCGAACCATTGTGCGCCAAAGGTGCAGGCGCAGTATGTGGAGTTCCAGGTTTATTTGCTGCGAAATACTCAATCCATGCTGGGTCAACCGAAGAAGGGTCTGCTAAATAATGCTCGTACATCTCATCGACGAGCCAATCATTTGCACCAAAATCCTGTGCCGACACTGGCGAACTCCTTCTTGGCGTGTATTTAGGCTAAGCCTATCGGCAGTATCTAACTCCCCTGAACTCGAAAATGGGCCATCTGACGCGAGATAGCCCACATTGGAGCTAGGTGGGCTCACAGTAATTCTATTTACTCAGGAATAGCTCGAAGTGCGGCAACCAAAGTAGAGGCGGAGAGGGCTGTAAGCGGAATTGCAACAAGCCACAGGCCGGCTTGGATTTGATAGGAGACGACTCCGAGTGCAATTAAATTCGCAAGGACGGCAGGTGAGCGACCAAAGTATTTTCCACGGCGATATCCAATAGCCGAAGCTGCAAGTCCTCCACTACCAAGGAGAGCAAAGAGTAAAACTCCCACCAATGGTTGAAGTTCGAAACTCTCAGCTTTGAAAGTCAGAACAATTAGCCATATGCCAAGAGCGGCGATAACAACTGACTCAATTAATAGTAGGGATGCCACTACGGCTCGTGCCTTGGCTGCCCTGAAAGGATCTTGCCCCATGGAGGAGAGGTTAACTCATATGGCGAGATTAAATGCGCTTATTTCGCATGATGGAATTCATGATGCTCAGACTCATCTTGCAACGCCATCATTTTTCTATGAGCAGTTAAAGCGTGAGACCGCGATTTCCGAGCGAAGTCAACAAGGATTTAGTGCAATTAGAATTCTCTTCACAGGCAATATCGCCGAAGCCGAGGATCACGGTAATTTTGATGAAGCGGTCATTAATTTTGCCTTCGAACTGAAATCAATGGTTAGGAGTCAGGATTTTATAGCTCGTATGGGGGTGCATGAGTGCATAGTTCTAATCAGCGATAACCAAGAGGCTGCGCTCCAACTTTTCGCTCGACTCCTTGCTTCGCCATCGCTATCTATCAATAATGCGCTCCACCTATCCATGGCTTTAGTGAGTTCACGGTTGGGAGAAAGTGGGCTGGAGCTTTTGAATCGCTTAGACAAGGCGGCTTTATCCACGCATTAGGCATAAGAGCTCCGTAGTAGTCGCTAACCAACCTACATTCCCCCTTATGGATCTAGATATCGATATTACTTTTGGTGCCATTGCACCATTTATGAGCGACCCAACTATTGAAGAGATATGGATTAACTCTCCCGAACGTATTTTTATCGCGCGTTCGGGCAAAAGTGAGTTAACTAACCTGCTCCTGAGCTCGGAGGATGTTCGAAATATCGTTGAAAGAGCGCTCATGTGGAGCGGCCGTCGCCTTGATTTGTCTCATCCATTTGTAGATGCACGTCTGCCCGATGGCAGCCGTCTGCACGTTGCAATTCCGGAGATAACTGCCCAACACTGGGCTGTAAATATTCGAAAGCACCTAATGAACAACTTAGCTCTCAATGATTTAGTGGATCGCAATGTATTGACGCCATTCATGGCAACGGCATTAACCCACTCGGTGCGAGCAGGGCTGAATATATTGGTCAGTGGGGGCACGCAAGCTGGGAAAACAACAATGCTAAACGCTTTGGCTGGGGCCATCCCACGAACGGAACGAGTGGTAACAATTGAAGAGGTATTTGAATTAACACCACAGCTTCCAGATGTCGTA
Source organism: Actinomycetota bacterium (assembly GCA_009698675.1). Classification (GTDB taxonomy): domain Bacteria; phylum Actinomycetota; class Actinomycetes; order Nanopelagicales; family Nanopelagicaceae; genus Planktophila. The sequence continues at coordinate 167,895 of WLPT01000001.1, read as the reverse complement.
GCACTCCAAACTCGAAGTGCGAATCTACAAGGTGAAGGTGCCATTCCGCTTCGTAGGTTGATAAAAGAGTCATTGCGAATGCGCCCCTCTCGCATAATAGTTGGTGAAGTTCGTGAGGCTGAGGCCTTAGACCTACTCATCGCATTGAACTCAGGTCTACCTGGGATGGGAACGCTGCATGCTAATTCACCTCGCGATGCAATTATTAAGCTCCAAACTCTGCCTTTATTGGCAGGTGAGAATATCTCTCATAAGTTTATTGCACCAACCGTTGCTTCAGCATTTGACCTAATTGTGCACGTTCAATTAGATCATAATGGAATGCGTCGCATAAAAGAGATCTCTGCACTTACAGGCCGATATGAAAATGATCGTGCGGAAATTGAAACTCTATGGCTTTGGAATGGTAGTGACTATGACCGCGGCGTTGGAACACTTCCGCATTCGGATAGGTTCACTGCCATTGGCGCGCCACTGAACTCTTGGTGGCGCCAATGAAAATCAAACTCCACACCGCTGCGATTTCTGCACTCACTATTGGTTTTATCTATTTAATTACCAATGCCATCTCCATCGCCCTAGCCTTTGGTGCCCTGGCTGCTGGAGTTACATATATTTCGCTACGAGGCAAGAATCTTCGCAATGAATCTGCACTTATTGCTGCCTGGCCAGAGGTCATCGACCATCTCATGTCCGGAATCCAATCTGGATTATCCCTAACTGAATCATTAGCAGCACTTTGCGCGCGTGGGCCAGAGGTATTGCGGCCGGCCTTCACTGAGTTTAAAAACTCTCTCTACCGCCATGGCGATCTCGGCGAAGCTATCGATGAGTTGAAGAACTTATTTCACGATCATGGGAGTGATCAGATTTTTGAGGCACTTATGATCTCCAAGGCATTGGGAGGAAGTGAGCTTTTGGGAATTCTTCGGACTTTAGGTGACTTTCTTCGGCAAGATTTAGCACTTCGACGTGAAATCGATGTTAAACACGGATGGATAAAGAATTCTGCTCACCTTTCTGCGGCAGCACCTTGGATCTTGCTACTCCTGCTCTCAACACAGCCAAGTACATCTGCGGCGTATTCAACCGTAACGGGCAGCGTAATATTAATTGCAGGATTAATTATGACGGCATTGGCATATCTCTGGATGAATCGACTAGGTCGTCTGCCCCAAACTCCACGAGTATTCACGATGGCACCAAATGGAAGACGCTAATGGTGAGAATAATAATTATCGCTATGCTCTTTGCAATTCCTGGTGCTCTTCTTTTTTCGCTCGATCCACACGCCGATCCCTTAAAAGAGTTAGAGCGACGTGCGAAGGCAAGCGCGGCAAATTCGCGAGATAAAAAAGGAGTTCGCCTTAGGTTAGAAGAGTTAGGGAAAAGCGGCGGCGATGACTATCAGAGTTTTAGACTGCGCCAATTCTCTTTCAGCGCTGCAAGTGCTGCAATGACAATGATTATCCTAATAAGTTCAAATCACTCTCTCTTGGCGACTTTGGTTCTCACTGGATTAGTAGGTTCAGTAGTGATTCTAATAATCGATCGAGATTTAACCGCTCAAGTAAAGCGACGTCGACAGAGAATTGAGGCAGAGTTTCCTGCAGTCGTTGAGATGCTCACCCTTGCAATCGCGGCCGGTGAAACACCTATGAGTTCGATTCTTCGCATTGCAGAGTCGGCACATGGCGAACTTGCCCTCGAGTTTGCCTTTGTTGTCGCAGATGTCAGAGCTGGCGAGCCACTTCACATCAGCCTTGATGCAATGGGACGCCGAGTCAAATCGGTGATGATTCGCAGATTTACCGATGCCATAGTTACTGCGACGTTACGCGGAGCACCTCTGATTGAGGTTCTATCTCGCCATGCATTGGAGGCCCGTGCACATCAACGAAATATTGTTATGAATGCTGCAGGAAAAGCTGAGATTTCCATGATGATTCCCGTTGTGTTTCTAATTCTGCCGATTTCAATCCTATTCGCCCTATGGCCATCGCTTACGAATCTAAATCTCTTTGCCAGTTAATTAGTCGCGCAAATTCTGCAGCAACACCACCGTAGCCGGTATCTAAACTTCCTTACCCTCTTCTGCAATCTGCTTACGTACTTCATCCATATCTAAATCAGCGACTTTGCCAATAATATCTTCAAGGGCCGAAGCTGGAAGGGCGCCAGGTTGGCTAAATAGAAGAATTCCATCACGAAAAATCATAAGTGTGGGAATTGAAGTTATGCCTGCAGCTGCAGCTAAGGATTGCTCTGCCTCCGTATCAACCTTTGCAAAAATTAGCTCAGGATATTTTTCCGAAGTGGCCTCATAAACAGGTGCGAATGAACGACATGGCCCACACCATGACGCCCAGAAATCAACGAGGACGGTGCCTTTTTCGAGAATTAATCTCTCAAACTCGGTCTCGGTTACATTCACAGCGGCCATTTATTACACTCCTCTTTCCTTTCCAAACATCTTGCTAAAAAAGCCCGGCTCTACAGGATCATTTTGATGCCCTTGGCAACGATCTTTCTTTGAGACACCTTTAAGTGCGATCTCGATGTGATTGCCGCACCCTGACCATGTTGGCTTACCGCACTTGCGACATGTAGTTCTACTGCACATATTTCTATTTCCTTCTCTTAACTCGTGGTTATTTCTTGCGCATTAACGGCCGCTGGTGAGTTGCTCCATGTGAGATAACCACCGTCGAGATTTACTGCATTGAAACCTATCTCCTTAAGCAGGAGTGCGGCAGTGTGTCCCCGTTGGCCTACTTGGCAGTTAACGAGAAGATTCTTGGTCGAAATCTCAGTGATTCTTTCGCGAATTTCATCAACTGAGATATTTATAGCTCCTGGAATATGACCTCGGGCAAACTCTCCAGCACTTCGTACATCAATGAGGTCATAGCCTCGCGAAGTAAAATCCTCGATTTCATTCCACTGAGCAGTTTGAGTCAACCCAGTGATTATGTTTTCGGCGATGTAACCCAGCATATTTACTGGATCTTTTGCCGAACCAAATGGTGGCGCATAGGCCAACTCGAGATCTGCGAGTTCAGGTGCCGTTATACCTCCTCGTATAGCCGTGGCGATGACATCGATTCGCTTATCCACTCCTTCAATACCAATTCCTTGAGCACCTAGAATCTCTCCAGTTGATGGGTCAAAGATGAGTTTCAATGTCATCTGCTTAGCATCTGGATAATAACCCGCATGTGAATTTGGATGTGTATGAATTGACTGATGGGCAATTCCTGCAGCCTTGAGACGTTTTTCGTTCCAACCAGTTGTTGCAATCATGAGATCAAAAACCTTTACGATTGCTGTACCAATAGTTTTAACTGGGCGGATTTTTCGTCCAGTAATGTGATCTGCCACTATGCGACCGTGCCGATTAGCTAAGTTCGCCAATGGAACTAAGGTTGCGCTTCCATCTAGTGCGTCGGTCTTTTCAGCGGCGTCACCAACTGCATAAATATCGAGATTGCTTGTTCGATTAAATTCATCTACTTGGATACCGTTGCGTGAGCCGATAGTTAAACCCGCCGCTCGTGCTAATCCGATTTCAGGGCGAACGCCAATAGCTAATATTACTAACTCCGCAGGGACCATTTCCCCATTGGATAGTTCAACGTTATCTGAACCTATATTTACAACGCTGACACCTAATTTGAGATTTACTCCCTGGGCAATCATCTCTTTTGAAACTAAAGTGGCAAGCTCGGGATCTAAAGGCATCAATACCTGATCAGTTGCCTCAATCACCGATGTTGGGATTGCGCGATGCATGAGGTTTTCGGCAATCTCAACACCGATAAAGCCACCACCGATAACAACAGCGCTTTTCGGTTTAGCGCTAACGCGATCGGCAATCTTCTCGACATCTTCTACGGTACGAAGAGTCATGGCCCGATCCACGCCTTCAATCGCAGGTACAACGGGCCAGGCACCGGGAGAAAGGATTAGTTTGTCGTAATCAATTTCATCGGTTTCATGGCTATCTAAATTTTTAATAGCAACGGTTTTTTTGCCAGGATTGACGGCTAGAACCTCGGTATTTACGCGTACATCTAAACGGAATCGGGCATGCAGACTCGCCGGGGTTTGTAGGAGGAGTGCACTCTCCTGTTCAATTACTCCACCTACATAATATGGAAGCCCGCAGTTTGCATACGATACAAAGCCAGATTTTTCAATCACAATTATCTGCGCATCAGCATCCAAGCGGCGAAGACGCGTTGCCGCCGACATTCCTCCGGCAACTCCCCCAATGACAACTATGCGCATTACGAGGTAACTAACGGAAGATTATTTGCTTGCCAATCGGCAATTCCATTTGTTAAGTTGAATAGACTTGTAAATCCATTATGGTGCATAGTTTCTACGGCAATTCCCGATCGGCGACCACTGTGACAGTACAGCGCGTAGGTTACATTTTTATCTAACTTAGCAATATCGGCCTCAAACTGCATACTCTCGACATCAAGATTGATTGCACCTTGAATATGACCAACCATAAATTCACCAGGCGTGCGCACATCAATAGTTACGACTCCCGACTCGGCTACTTTCTGTGAAAAGGAAGAAGCATCCAAATTAGTCGCGCTAGACGATGAAGAGCAACCGGCTAAAAAGATTGCTGCAGTTGCTATTGATGCCAGAGCTACAAGTTTCTTCATTTAATTCTCCTTAAGCAAGTGATAAAAATAATTTTTGTAATTGAGCAGTAACAGCATCAGAGTTTGACTTACCCTCAACAATGCACTCTTTCAAACTGGCCGAAATCAACGTAAATGCTGCGGTGTTGATCGCTTTTGACACGGCCGACATTTGAGTGACTATCTCATCGCAGTTACGACCCTCTTCGAGCATACGTGCAACTGCACCGAGTTGGCCTTGTGCGCGTTTCACACGCTTTGCAATAGCATCAATCTGCTGCGCATTGGTGAGCACATGCGTAATCCTCTTCGTCGCCATTAGCAGGTGCAGCGATCCTGCTCAGATACTCCGGCTAGAGCCTGCTCGACGTGATTGCCGCAACCCGACCAGCTAGCTTTCTTACACACATCACATGTAACGCGTGAACACATTTTTTACTCCTTCGTTGACTAAGAGAAAAGTTAGCATACCCCCGGGGGTATGTCAAAACCACCTATTTCTGGTGGTGCCCTTTTCGGATCATGTTCAACATTTTTATGTTAATCGCGCTCAAACGCCATATTTGAATGAGTATGTTCTTGCGAAAGCGCAGAGTTTTAGCCGTAGGCAGCGGTGCATGGGAAATAGCATCCTGTGGATTTTCCATAGCCTCTCCCCCTACTCTGGTATGAATGCCCAGCCCGATATTCACCATTGAACACGGAAAGCTCTCATTGCTCCATCGAAAAACGTGGTGCTAGCAGTTACAAACGGCCTGCCTGATGCACGCGCTTTAAAAACTCTTGAGTCTTAAGATTTTGAGGATTATGCAATACCTCTTGTGCGCTTCCACGCTCCAAAATATTTCCAGACTCCAAGAAACAGACCTCGTCGGCTACTTGCGTGGCAAAGCCCATCTCGTGCGTTGCAAGCACCATTGTCATTCCATCACTCTTCAAATCACGCACAATACTTAGAACTTCATTAACTAATACTGGATCAAGGGCCGATGTGATTTCATCTAATAAAAGCAGACGTGGATTAATGGCTAAAGATCGGATAATTGCAACGCGCTGTTGTTGGCCACCACTTAAGCGATCTGGGTACTGGTCGGCCTTGTCCCCTAGATCAAAGCGCCTTAGCAGTTTTTGCGCGGCTGCAATCGCCTCTTCTTTACTTTTGCCCTGAACTTTAATCGGCGCAAGCGTAATATTCTCGATTACGGTTTTGTGCGGAAATAGATTAAAAGATTGGAAAACCATCCCCAGTTTACGGCGAATCTCGTCAACATTAATTAGTGGATCAGATATCTCTTCACCATCTAGGAAAATCTGACCGTCATCAATTGATTCGAGAAGGTTGATGCATCGAAGTAACGTTGATTTTCCCGAACCCGAAGCACCAATTAACACTGTTGCGGTGTGTTCAGGAACCGAGAGTGATAATTGATTAAGGACTAAGTCCTTACCAAATGATTTACGGATCTCTACTAGCTCTAAGACGTTAGCCATCAGATGGCACCTTCAGAGTTCTGTGCACTTGTTCGCTGGCGAATCGCCCGATCCGTGTAACGTGTCATCGGAATCGTGATTAATAGAAAGAGTATCGCTGCGACCACATATGGGGTGTAGTTAAAAGTTCGACTTGCATTAATTTGAGCCGCTCTCACGGCATCAGTAACTCCCAGAATCGAAACTAATCCTGTGTCCTTTAATAATGAAACAAAGTCATTGAGCAAAGGTGGAACTACACGACGAATTGCCTGTGGCAAGACTACGTACCGCATTGTCTGACCAGATGTAAGTCCCAGAGAGCGCGCTGCTGCGCGTTGACTTGGGTGAATCGAAAGGATGCCACTTCTTATGACTTCGGCGACATAGGCTGAATAAGTAAGTACTACAGCAACTGTGCCAAGAAATATCACGTTGCTTGAAATTCCAGTCAAACGTAAGGCTGGAACACCGAATCCAACGAGCAAGATGATCAAAATAAGCGGTGCACCACGGAAAATATCTACATAGGCCGTGGCCAGAAATCTAAAAGGAGTAAGGGCCGGTGATTTGGTTGTGCGCATCAGGGCTAAACCAAGTGCGATTATCGCAATGCATGCCCCGCCTATAAAAGTTAATTGAAGGTTTATCCATAGACCCGCAATAACTGTTGGAAATACTTCACGGCCATAATTAATATCGAAAAAAGTTTTTTTAACAATCTCCCAACCCGGCGATGAAACAACTATTGCAATCAAGGTGCCGATTACCAGAATCGATGAGATAGCGGCGATAGATCCCTGTTTACGACTTATTCGTCGCCGGGCAATGCCACGCTCAATTTCACGTGAGCTTGGCGACCAAGCAGAGTTCGTTCGCTCTGTCATGGCCGCCAAACTACCGTGTTTACTTCTGTGTTCCTATTAAGGCTTTAGTACCGGCGCACCGGCATCTGAGCCAAGCCACTTATCGGTAATCCCTGCCAAAGTTCCGTCGGCAGTAATCGCATCTACTGCAGCAGAGACACAGGATGTCAACGCGCTTCCCTTTGATAACAAGAGACCGAATTGATCGCCCCCACCAGTTGATGGCAATTGACCAACGATTAGTCCGTTAGTTACCTCAACGCCAGATAAGTAGAACGCGGTTGGCAGATCTACAACTAAACCATCTATCTGACCATTCTTTAGCGCAGATACGCCAGCTGCATTGTCGTTGAAAACCTGTGGCTTAATGCCAATTTGGTTTTGGATTGCATCAAGGGAAGTTGTGCCGACGGCTGCGCCAAGCTTTGCGCTCTTTAGTTCAGCGATTGAAGTCTTGCCCTCAATTTTGCTGCCTTTAAATGAAACGATCGCTTGTGGAGCCGTGTAATAAGGAGATGAGAAATCAACTGCAGTTGCACGCTCTGGTGTAATTGAGAACTGCTGCAAATTAAAGTCGAAGTTCTTGGCACCTGGTGTAACGGCGCTATCAAAAGTTGTACGTACCCAAACAACTTCATCGTTAGTAAAGCCAAGTTGCTTAGCTACGGCATATGCGACTGCACCCTCGAAACCATTTCCGGTCTCTGGCTTGTCATCAATAATGTATGGGTAGTAAGCAGGCTGACCAGTAGCAATTGTTAGTTTGCCAGCGGTAACAGTTGCAAGATCGGCTTTAGCACATGATGCCGCTGAGTCACTTGTAGCTGAATCACTCTTGGAACAACCCGACAATGTAAGTGCCGTTGCAATGACAATAACTGAAATAACTCCAAAACGTTTTTTCACGTTGACTCCTAAAATGTAGATGGATACAAGCGAAGGCTATTAACTTGATGAATAGATGTCTACATGCAACAGATGCGCAGGTAGGAGTTTTAAGCCAGCGCAGCATCCAATGTGATGACGGCCGATGAATAGAGTTTGGAGACGGGGCAGGTCTGCTTTGCCTTTTGGGCAAATTCCACGAACTCTTCATTGCTCATGCTCTGGTTGTGGCCACGTGTAATTAAATGGACTTCGCTGATCCAGAAGCCATCTTCACGCTGCTCAAGGCTCACGCGGGCCGAAGTCTCGACATCCCCAGGCGTCTTACCTGCATCTTCAATCAAGCTAGTTAGTGCCATCGAAAAACAGCCGGCATGGGCCGCGCCGATGAGCTCCTCTGGATTGGTACCCATTCCATCTTCTGTCCGGCTCTTTAATGAGAAGGGGATAGTCAGGCCATCTCGGCCCAACTTCATACTGCCGGTTCCGGATGGAACTGGTCCACTCCATTTAGCAGTTGCATGGCGAAGAATTTTCATCGGTAGGCTACCTTTCGAAAGGGGTCACTATGAAACCAGGAATTGTATTTAGTGCAGTGTCGGGAACAATATCAAAGAATTCTATTTCAGCACGAGGAGAGGCCGTGTGCACCTCGCTTATCGAAGGCGGCACCTACGCCGAAGCTATGACTGCCGTTGAAATCGCCCTTACTGGCAATGCCACAGCAGTAACAACAACTAAACATGACACGCTGATCTATACGCGTTCTGGAAGTGCCAACCTTGTAGTCATTGACGCCGATGGAACTCATATGCAGGATATGAAAGCTGGTTCTGCTGCGCTCATTAAATCTGGTGCCTCATACACATGGAAGAGTGGGGAAGAACTGCGCGCCCTCGAGGTCAGTGTTCCTGATCTATCGGGACCCTTCGCTCGCAAGCAAACCTCCCCAATTCAAAATTATCAACGTTTTGTTCAGCAGGGCTCGTCAGAAAAAGCTGCAGCAACATCAAACCGAGAGTTTGAAGTTCTCTACGATGCTGATAATGGCTCAGCTCATGCCACTATGTTTGTCGGATTTATTCCACCGTCGGGTGCACCTGCCCACTATCACTTATATGACGAGATCTGCCATATCGTCCAAGGCGGCGGAGAACTCCATGTTGGCCAGACAGTTCAAGAGTTGGCCGTAGGATCAACTTTCATAGTCGCGCCTCGACTCTTACATGGGTTAGTAAATAATCGCGATGAAGATCTCTGCTTGTTAGGTATTTTTCGTCCAGCTGGATCGCCCGCTGCCGCTTATTACCCTGATGGGCAACCAGCACCTGGATATATAGAGTCATAGGGCTTTCTTTAGGTAAAATGCGGCTGTGACGGCCGCCAATTATTTGCATTATTAAATTTATTGGAGATACCCTCCCTAATGCAGATGCTAGTTATCCATGAGTAGATATCGGGAGAGTAAACCATGGTCGCAGATTCAAGCGTGAAAGATTTGGCTTCAATCTATCGCTCACAATTTTCGGTTTTTGACCATGTTACATACGTAAACTCATGCTCACAGGGTGCATTAGCGGACTCAGTTCGCAAAAGCTTTGATACCTATATAAGCACTTTGGAGCTTCAAGGTTCGGCTTGGGGAGATTGGGCTGGCTACCAAGAGAAGATGCGCGGACTATTCGCCGAATTCTTCAAAGTTCCAACGAGTGAGATTGCCGTTACAACTTCTGCATCTGCCGGAGTTAATGCCGTTGCATCTGCTTTAGATTTTACAAAAGCGCGCAATCGAGTAGTCACAACTGAAAATGAATTTCCCACAATCGGGCAGACCTGGCATGCACAAGAGCTTCGAGGCGCAGTTGTTCACCATGTACCAAGCTCTAATGGTGTAAGCGTAGATGTTGCGGCAGTAATCGCTGCGATCGATGAACAAACTCTCATCGTCTCAATTACTCATGGCTGCTATCACAACGGTGCCGTCACTGAATTGGCACCCATTATCGAAGCAGCGCACAAACATGGTGCTCTCGTATTAGTAGATGCTTATCAAACTGCCGGTGCTGTTCCACTTGATTTCTCTTCGTTGAAAGCAGATTTTGTCGTAGGCGGAACTTTGAAGTATCTCCTTGGTGTACCAGGTGTTGGCTTTCTATATGCACGTAGTGAAACTACGAGCCACTTGATCCCTACATCAACTGGTTGGTTTGCGGCCAGAGATATATTTGCAATGGATATTCACTCTTACGATCCCGCCAAAGAGGCACGTCGTTTCGAATCAGGCACACCAGCGGTCCCTTCGCTCTATCCGTCGGCAACTGGATTGCAGATGCTAATTGATATCGGAATAGAAAATGTGTACAGATATGTAGGCGGTATTCATGAGGCAATCCGAGAAGGAGTTGAGTCTCTTGGTGCAACCGTGATTACGCCTAGAAATAGGGAGCACCACGGTGCAATGTTGGCAGTGGCATCACTAGATGAAAACGCCCATGTCGCAGCATTGGAAAAGGAAAATATAGTTACCTCATCTCGAGGTGGAAATATCCGTGTTTCCCCCCATTTTTACAATAACTATGACGACGTTGAAAAAATAGTTGCGGCATTTGCTAAAACTAGCCACTTCTTGCGCAAATAATTAAGGGAGAAATCGTCAATGGCAGAGATCGAAAGAATCACGCTTGCTCCAGGTATTAATATTTCGCGCGCAATCACTGGACTCTGGCAGATTGCCGATATGGAAAAAGATGGCACAACGTTAGATCCTGCTAGTACTTCCCAGTTCATGGCCGCTTATGCCGAAGCTGGTTTAGATACCTTCGATATGGCCGATCACTATGGCTCAGCTGAGATCATCGCTGGCTACTTTAAGAAGAATTTACCTTCAGGAAAGAACGCACATTTATTTACAAAATGGGTTCCAAAACCAGGGCCGGTTACACGTGATGAGGTACGCAAAGCAGTTCTTGAACGGTGCACACGTTTGCAAAGTGAAAAAGTCGAACTTCTGCAATATCACGCGTGGAAATTCTCCAATCCTTACTGGCTAGACACTCTAATTTATTTACAGGAACTCCAGGAAGAGGGTTTAATTGGTGCGATAGGTGTTACTAACTTCGACACAGCACATTTACGTATTGCAAAGTCTGTCGGCGTCAAGATTGTTTCCAATCAAATCTCTTACTCTTTAGTCGATCAGCGTGGTGGGGGTGCAATGGCCGATTTCTGTGATGCCAATGGGGTCAAGATTCTGGCTTATGGAACTTTATGCGGCGGCTTTATCTCTAAAAAATGGCTGGGTAAAAGCGATCCATCTAGTGAAGCCTTACCTAACTGGTCGCTCATGAAATACAAGCGTTTTATAGATGTTGCTGGTGGCTGGGATAAATTCCAGAATGTTTTGAGAACTCTTGATGAAGTGGGAAATGAAGTTGGACGTTCAATTTCTACCGTGGCTAGCAAATATCAATTGGCTCAAAAAGCCGTTGGTGGCGTCATTATCGGTGCACGCCTTGGCGAGAATGCACATATCGATGATGCGGTTTCACTCTTTTCTTTCGAATTGACCGAAAAGCAACGTGAAAGGATTTCTGCAGCACTTTCACTTCTCGATAAAATTCCGGGAGATTGTGGTGACGAGTACCGCAAGCCGCCTTACTTAACTGCCTCTGGAGATTTAAGCCACCACCTTGAGGATTTTCCTCCGGTATATAAGGTGGTTCAATCTGAAACTAAGCAACTCATTGACTCTGGAACTACGTGGGAAAGCCTTGCCGGCTACAGCCGTGCGGTAAGAGTCGGAGATCGTGTTCTCGTCTCGGGTACAACGGCAACCCACGGTGCAGTTGCAGTTGGAATCAATGACCCTGAAGCCCAAACTCATTTTGTAATCGATAAAATTGAGGCTTCACTTGAGTCATTGGGTTCAAAGCTCAGCGATGTAGTTCGTTCAAGAATATTTGTTAGCGATCTTAAAAATTGGGAGCCTATAGCCCGAGTACACGGTGTGAGATTCGCAGATATTCGTCCAGCCAATACGATGGTGCAAGCCAAACTTATTGGAGATGAGTATCTGGTTGAAATCGAAGTTGAGGCGGTTATTCAATGATTAAACGTGAACTAGTTCCAGGATATGAAATCTCCCCCGTAATTAAGGGTGGATGGCAGTTAAGTTCTGGCCATTCGCTGAATCTGCAAATTCAAGAGGATCAAGCAATCAATGACATGATTACTTTCATCGAATCTGGAATCACCACGCTAGATTTTGGAGATATTTATACCGGAGTTGAAGAGTTAATTGGAAAGACGCTATCCAAACTTAGTCACAAGAGCGGCAGCGATGCGCGAAATAGACTCCAGCTACATACTAAATACGTCCCCAATGAGAGCTTTCTGAGCAAGTTTGATAGTTCTGATGCCATCGCAATTGTGAATCGCTCACTTTCACGTCTTGGGGTCGACCAAGTAGATCTCGTTCAACTCCACTGGTGGAGATATGAGGATCGCCATTACCTGGCAGCGTTAGAGAGGCTTTTTGAGTTGAAAAGCGCTGGAAAGATTGCAAATATTGGAATTACGAACTTTGACTTAACGCGCGTTGAGGAGATGGTTGATGCTGGTTTGAAACCTGCCAGCCATCAGATTCAATACTCTATGTTGGATCGCCGAACAGAGCTTGGAATGAGTCAGTACTGCCTTGATAATGAAATCGGAATAATATGTTACGGAACCGTAGCGGGCGGCTTTTTCTCAGAGAAGTTCTTGGATGCGCCTGAACCAACTCAAGTTGAGACTCGCTCAAATGTGAAATACCAGATTATTATCGAAGAGTTTGGTGGATGGGACCTCTTTCAAGAGCTCTTACGTGCGTGCAAGCTGATCGCTGAAAATCATTCAACGGATATCGCTACTATTGCTTCAGCGTGGGTATTGCAAAGACCTGCAGTTAAAGCAGTCATCGTAGGCGCGCGCAATATCTCACACCTTGATTCAAATCTGCAGATACCTCAAATTGTTTTTACAGCCAGTGAGTTAGGATCCATTGATCAAATCTTAGATAAATCTGCGGGACCGAGCGGTCCGGTTTACGATTTAGAACGATATTCAGAAAAGCATCGCGCGATTATGCATACCAACAATAATTAAGTTAAATCCTGTGAATTAAGTTTGACCTTTGCTGTTCGTTCAATGCGCATAACCAAGCGCTCATCTGGATCTGGGCATGTCACAAATGAATCCGTCTCGAGCCAGTCGTGGGCCGGCATCTGGCGCTGCTTGGCCGGCAGTAGGGGCATAGCGGCTTGGATCGCATACATGCAGAAATGTTTGCCGGCGGGGATTCGAAGTTGCGAGCTTTCAGTTACTTCAAAGTAGTCGCCAACTTTTAGTCCACATACTGAGCGACCCTCAATGCGGTCGACCACGATGCGCAATTCGAAAAGCTCCATGTCATGATCTGCCTGGTTTTCCACAAGAATTATCGTAGGGGCAAAGCAGACAAATCCCAGCTTCTTGGGTATGTTTGGCGCAATTGTTTTGACACCCCTACTTGACTCAGATGTGTGAGGTTACTGCGTGGCAGAATTCGTGCAACTGCTCTTCAACGGTCTAGTTGAAGGATCAATTTTTGGCATTGCCGCCCTTGGAATTTCATTGGTGTATTCGGTCCTGCACCTAGTGAACTTCGCGGCTGGAGATTTCCTGACATTGGGCGCATTTGCGGCATTCTTCTTTGTTACATCACTACATATGCCGTTCATTGTGGCAGTTGTTCTCTCAATGATTCTCGGCGTGGTGGTTTCATTAATCCTTGAATTTCTCCTATGGCAAAAGCTGCGCAAGAGCGGTGCAGGAATGCTTGCGCTCTTCTTAGTAGCAACAGGCGTAGCGTTTATCCTTCGTCAAACCATTTCACTGGTATTTGGAAGTAATAGTCGCAAATTCGACCTTGATCAACTTACTACATATGAATTTCTTGGGGCTCAAATAGCTAAAACTCAATTAATTGTTCTTTGTTGTGCTTCTGTAGCTATAACTGCAATCGCTCTTTATATTAAGAAGTCTACAACTGGCAAAAATATGCGAGCCTATGCAGATAACTCTTCATTGGCGGCGGTCTCCGGAATCAATGTTGATCGAGTAATCCTGGCAACATGGAGTATCAGCGGTGCTTTCGGTGCATTAGCTGGCGTCTTCCAAGGAACTGTTCAAGGCCAGTTCACAAATGGCATGGGCTTAGATCTGCTGCTATCTATTTTGGCCGCAGTCGTGCTCGGAACTATTGGCGATGCATACGGTGCATTAATCGGTGGCTTTGTTCTAGGAGTTGTCATGGAACTCTCGACATGGGATGCACTTTTCGGTGGAATCCCATCGACCTATAAACCAGTCGTCGCCTTTGCCGTATTAGTTATCGTTCTTCTCTTTAAACCTGAGGGAATTTTCGGCGTGAAGGCGAGGAAGATCTAATGACGGCGATAATGCAGCCCGGATTCTGGGTGTTTATTTTAACTATGGCTGGAATTTATGGAATCTTCTCCCTCGGCCTTCAAGTCCAATATGGCGTTGGTGGAATTCTTAACTTTGGCCATGTTGGCATGATGGCTCTGTCGTCCTACACAATGGCAATCCTTGTTATTTCCCATGGAATTAACTTTTGGATTGCCGCAGCATCAGGTGTTGCCGTTGCAGCACTTGGTGGAGCATTTTTGGGATTGACTACGCTGCGACTTCGGGGAGATTACTTCTCTATTGTAAGTATCGCCTTTTCAGAGATTGTTAGATACGTAATTTATAACTCAGATAACTTAACAGGTGGTGTGCAAGGTTCTCTAGCCATCCCTGTAATCGGCGATAACTATCCTTCATACACCGATACATGGGACTCGCTTGTAAATCACATCAGAGATTTTCTGCAACCCCGTCTAGGAGACTACGTTGATCGTGACTTTGTCATGGGAGTTTTAGTATGGATTACGTTGGCGATTCTCTTGCTACTGGTCTCTCGCATCGAAAAAACCTCATGGGCACGTGTCCTTCGTGCTACACGTGAAGACGATGATGTACCGGCGGCTCTTGGCAAGAATGTCTTTAGATTCAGACTTCAAGCGGTAATCATTGGCTCAATTATCGGTGGAATCGCTGGAATCTATTGGGGACTTGAATCTACGTTGCTCTCGCCCGATGACTTCCTAACACTTGTAACTTTCTATGGCTGGATGATCTTAATTTTGGGCGGGGCTACAAAAGTTAAGGGTCTGCCGATTGCGGCAATTTTCTTTGGCTTCCTCTACGGTGGAACTCGCTTCTTCACTTTCTGGCCGTTTTCGATTATCGATTCATCTCAGCGAGCATATATCCGCATCATGATTATTGGCTTCGCCTTAATTGTTTTGATGATGCGCAGACCTCAAGGAATATTCGGAAAACGTCAGGAGATGGTCCTTGAATAACTTACTTCTTGAAGTCAACGACGTCGCTGTAACTTTCGGTGGTGTGCGTGCAGTTAATGGTGCAACTTTGGATGTGGCCGTAGGTAGCGTTACATCGGTTATTGGGCCAAATGGGGCTGGCAAAACAACTTTATTTAATCTCATTAGCGGCGCGATCAAACCCACATCGGGGAGGATTTTATTTGAAGGCCTTGAGATACAAAACCTGCCACCTCACAAAATCGCAGAGCGTGGAATTATCCGCACTTTTCAAGGCGCTAAAGTCATCAAACGTCTGAGCGTGCTAGAGAATTTAATGCTCGGTGGTCAAAATAATCCAGGTGATAATCTCATTGGTTTCTTTAGTCCCCGCACCCGAAAGGCATATGAGGATCAGGCTCGTGATCGTGCAATGGAGCTTTTGCAACAGATTGGTATTGAAAGATTCGCTCAGGATTACGCCGGAATTCTCTCTGGCGGCCAACGCAAACTTCTAGATTTAGCGCGAGCGCTCATGGCCAATCCCACGATGCTCCTCCTCGATGAGCCATTCGCTGGGGTAAACCCTACTTTGGTTGAAAAACTCCTCGAGGTATTAGATGCCCTTCGAACAAAGCATCACCTTACCTTCCTGCTTATCGAGCATGATTTAGAGACAGTTATGAATATCTCTGATCGCGTAATCGTGATGGCAGAGGGCCGAGTAATCGCAGATGGCCAACCAAATTCAATTTACCAAAATCAAGCAGTTGTTGATGCTTACCTCGGAACAAGAAAGCAGAGCTCATGACTCAACCATTAATGAAGATAACCGGCCTTGAAGGTGGTTACGGTGATATCAAAATCCTTAACGGTGTGAACATTGAAGTTCCCGATAAAGCAATTGTGACAATTGTTGGACCCAATGGTGCAGGCAAATCAACGATTATGAAGGCGATATACGGAATTGCAAAAGTAACTGCCGGATCGGCAACGATTATGCGTGGGGGCAAAGAGGTAAATATTTTAGGTACGAAGCCTTACAACCTTTCCAAAATCGGAATCGGCTATGTTCCCCAGATTGAAAATATTTTCGTTGGAATGACTATCGATGAAAATCTCGATGTTGGTTACATTCCAGAGTCAGGTAAGACGCTAGAAGAGTTGAAGGAGGCCATGTACGTGCGCTACCCCGACTTGGTCTCACGCAAAAGAGATCGTGCTGGCCAACTCTCTGGTGGTCAGCGTCAGATGTTGGCTCTTGCACGCGCCCTAATGTCGGCACCCGATGTCTTGCTCCTAGATGAGCCTTCGGCGGGCTTGGCGCCGGCTCTGGTCGACCAGCTATTTGACGAGCTGGTCCGCATTAATCAGTCGGGTGTAACCATCTTGATGGTTGAGCAGAACGCTAGACGGGCACTTGAGATATCTACTTATGGGTACGTCCTAGATATGGGCAAAAACCGCCATGAGGGACCGGGCGCCGAACTATCTGTAGATCCTAAGATCGTTGGAATCTACTTCGGTAAACGCACCACTTAGCCGTATTTTCGCAGGTTTTTCCCCGCATAAATTGGCGATTTCACCCGAATTTATCTTTCATTTCGGGAGTGTTGAGTGCATACTTAGCCAGTTAATTGACGGCCGTCAAATATAACTAAATTCACAACTACCCTCGAGGAGAGCTGCTTTATGAAAATGAATAACCGTTTGATTCTTGCAACTATCACAGTTGCAGCTTCAGCGCTCTTGGTGTCGACAGTCCCGGCAAATGCTGCAGGTGTTGATATACGCGTTGGAACAATTCAGCCAATGACTGGTGCCGGCTTTGCTGATTACGGTACAGGTTTGGCCAATGCTGCATCATTTGGTGTTGCCTCAGTTACTGCTGCAATGACAGCTGCTGGAGTCTCAGGCTCTTGCAAGATGATCGCTCAAGAAGACTCAGTATCAGATGCCCCTTCAGTTGTTAAAGAAGCGGCTACAAAGCTAGCTAAGTCTGACAAAGTTAACTTCATTATTGGATCACTTACTTCAGGTGCATCCCTTGAAGTTGGCTCAGTTACTGCTGCATCTACAGGCGTCATTGCGATTGCCTCGGCTGCATCATCACCTGCACTAACAACCTTCAAGGACAATGACACATTGTTCCGCACATACCCATCTGATCTACTTCAAGCACAGGCCCTAGTAAAGGCTATTTCAAAGGCTTATGGAAACTCTTCTTGGGTAACTGTTGGCGCAATCAACAACTCATTCGGTACAGGTCTAGCTAAGGCATTCAAAGCTGCATGGATCAAGAATGGTGGCCACATCGGTGGAACTGTTCTTTGGAACGCAGGCGCTGCATCATACGATTCAGAGGCTGCAGCACTTGTAAAGACTAAGCGTGATGCATTTGTATTTGTAGACTATCCAGACTCATTTGCAAAGATGGCTCCTGCGCTAGTTCGTACTAAGAAGTGGAACGCATCTACAACTTTCATGACTGAAGCATTCAACGATGACTCAGCAATTAAGACTGTTGGAGCATCACTTATGAACGGTATCCGTGGAACTTCAGCTAAGACAAATGGAACAGATACAGCTGGCTGGAAGGCTGCATTCAAGACAGCATTCCCAAAGAATCCAGGAACTTTCGTTGATGGTTCAGGCTTCGATGCTGCCGTTCTAGCTTGTCTTGCAGGAATCTCTGCTGGCGGAACATCTGCTCGTTCTCTAGCTAAGGGTCTACGTAATGTCGGTGGCGTCAATGGCGGAACTGCATACTCATGGAACCAGCTAACTGCTGCAGTTAAAGATGTTGCAGCTGGAAAGCCAATCACTTTCAACGGTGTTTGGGGATACACAAAGTTCGATAAGGCTGGAGACCCAATGGGTGGAGCCTTCGAAGTTTGGTCAGTTAAAGATGGCGTGATTCTTCACGATTCAAAGACTGACGTTCAGTTCTAAAGTAAAGATCTAATCGTTATAGCGCTGCATTCACTGCCTTCGTAATAGAAATTAATTTCTAAAGGCAGTGAATGTGGTGTTATATCGAGATTTTTAAGGAGTTCTTAAGCCACTCGACAATTTCTTGAGTTGGCGCACCGGGTGTAAAAACTTCTCCGACACCTAAAGCAATAAGTCTTTGACGATCTTCTTCCGGAATAATTCCCCCGCCGAATACTAAAATTTCCGGCGCACCTTGCTCTTTAAGAAGCTCAAGAACTTTAGTGAAGAGAGTCATGTGTGCACCTGAAAGAATTGAAAGCCCAATAGCTGCGACATCCTCTTGAATTGCAGTAGCAACGATTTGATCGGGAGTCTGATGAAGGCCTGTGTAAATTACTTCAAAACCGGCATCGCGCAATACACGAGCAATAATCTTTGCGCCGCGATCATGGCCATCTAATCCCGGCTTGGCAATAACTATACGAATTGGAGGCATGGAGTGAAGATAGCAACTCAATGGCTCCAGTACAACACGCCATTGCCCCCTGCGAACGGCCTAAAATGAACTCTGTGACTGGTGTTTCAAACTCTGAGCAAGAATTACAAACTTTACTCAGCTCCCTCTCTCGTAATAACACCCGCGAATTGGCACGAGCAATCTCACTTGTTGAAAACGATTCAACGTTAAATGTCACTTCAGCAAATAGCCCCGCTCGTATAGTTGGAATCACCGGCGCACCCGGGGTTGGAAAATCAACGACGGTCAATGCTTTAATTACTTGGCTGCGGGCGCAAGGTAAAAGTGTCGCTGTGCTCGCCGTGGATCCATCCTCTCCAGTTTCAGGCGGGGCCTTATTAGGTGATCGAATCCGTCTAGGCGAACATTTTCTTGACTCAGATGTATTCATTCGGTCAATAGCATCACGAGGTCACTTAGGTGGTCTATCAGCCACAATAGCGTCGATAATAAATCTGACTGGGCGGGCAGGTTTTGATTATATTTTTGTTGAGACTGTGGGTGTTGGGCAGAGTGAAGTAGAGGTAATGAAGTACGTAGAAACTGTTGTAGTCGTTTTAGCACCAGGAATGGGCGATGGAATCCAGGCATCAAAGGCTGGAATTCTAGAGATTGGTGACATCTTTCTAGTCAATAAGTCAGATCGAGATGGCGCTAGGGAAACTGCTCGAGAGTTGGAGGGCTCGCTGCATCTTTCGCCTCAGCCCTCAGAGTGGCAACCAATAGTTCTACTCGGTGCGATGGAGAATTCGGTTGGAATTAGTGAGTTAGTTGCTTCAATAGAAAAACACGGGGAGATAAGAAAATGAGTTTCTACACAACTGGTCATGTCGATAATTTCACACGTGAAAATCTGCCGCCTCGTGAGCAGTGGCCCTGGCTTAATCAAAAGTTTATCGAAACAAACTACCCAGAACGCCTAAACGCAAGTGAAGAGCTGATTGATAAAACCATCGAGCTTGTTGGCCAAGATAAATTGGCAATCATCGCCGCAGATGGAAACTACACTTACGGAGAGCTCTTAAAGAAGATCTCACAGATTTCAAACTATTTAGAGTCTGTTGGTGTGCAGCCAGGAAACCGTGTGCTGCTACGTGGTCCTAACTGCGCTTCGCTTGTTATTTTATGGTTAGCGATACTCCGAGTTGGTGCCGTCGCCGTAACCACGATTCACCTACAGAGAGCCAATGAACTTGAGAAGATGCTAGGTGTAGCTAAAGTTCAATTCGCATGCATTGATCATCGCTTTACCGAGGATTGGAATGAGGTGAGTAATTACACCGGTCAGGTTTTGATTTTCGGTGGCGAAAATGGGATTTTTGAGAAGGCCATGGAGTTTCCAACCGTACATAGGCCATGTAATACCGCTAGCGATGATGTGAGTATTTTGGCATTTACTTCAGGCTCCACAGGCGTTCCTAAGGCCACGATTCATTTTCATCGAGACATTTTGGCAATTGCCGATACTTTTTCTAAACAGATTCTAAAACCAGTTAAAGAAGATGTATTTGCATGCTCAGCGCCATTGGCCTTTACCTTTGGCCTCGGGGCAAGCGTGGTCTTTCCATTCCGCATCGGTGCCACGACACTACTTATGGAGAGTGCTCCACCACCAGTTTTAATCGAAAAAGTGCGTGAGCATAAAGTGTCAGTCCTCTTTACTGCACCTACTGCATATAGAGCAATCCTTAAATCCACTGATAATTTAGATCTACCCTCTCTACGCAGGTGTGTCTCGGCGGGTGAGCATCTACCAGAGTCGACATGGACCTCTTGGTTTGAAGCAACTGGAATCAAGCTAATTGATGGAATCGGTGCAACTGAGATGCTGCATATCTTTATCTCTGCATCCGATGACGATGTAGTTCCTGGAATGACCGGAAAGGAAGTTCCAGGCTATGAAGCGATAATCGTCAATGATGAGTTTACTGAACTTCCCGCAGGTGAGATTGGATTCTTAGCCGTTCGTGGTCCAACCGGGGTTCGGTATTTAAATGATGTGCGTCAGAATGTCTATGCAGTTAATGGCTGGAACGTTACTGGCGACCTTTACTTGAAAGATGCTAACGGTTATTTTAAGTATCAATCCCGAGCCGATGACATGATTATCTCTAGTGGGTACAACATTGCCGCGCCTGAAGTTGAAAATGCACTTCTTGTCCATGAGGCCGTCTCTGAGGTCGCCGTGGTTGGTGAGCCAGATGAAGAGCGCGGCATGCTCGTGGTTGCTTACATCGTCCTACAAGCTAGCCACAAAGAGAGCTCCGAGCTAATTAAAGAGCTCCAAGATCACGTCAAACATAAGATTGCGCCATTTAAATATCCGCGCCGAATTGTTTTTGTTCAATCCTTGCCAAAGACAACCACCGGCAAACTCCAGAGATTTCGTCTCAAAAACTCCGATAAATGAGAGCCGAAGATAGGTCAGTCTTTGATCTGCCTACGCGCTCGTGTAGCAGTATTGAAAAATACGGCGTTGAACCCGATAACTTTACGGAGATATTTGAGGCGACCGGAGTTCAATTAGGCCAAGTGATACTTATTCACGGTGGATATTGGCGCACTGAATATGATTTATCGCATCTTCGTCCCTATGCCGGTGCTCTATCAGATCTGGGTTGGCGAGTGCATTTAGTTGAATACCGTCGAACTCCTGGTGAGCCAGATAAATACTTAAGCGATATTCGCGCTGCCATCATGCACGCAAAAGGTGGAACGCTCATAGGTCACTCCGCAGGAGGACACTTAGCGCTTTTAGCCGCGGATTCTCAAACCTCACCTTTAATAAAGGCTGTTATTACACTTGCTCCAGTGGCTGATTTAGCTACAGCCGATGCGCTAAATTTAGATGAAGGCGCCGTACGTAGTTTTCTTGGTGAGAGCGCAGTCAATCGCCCAGACTTTGATCCAAATTTAACACGCAATACAAAGGTGCCCGTATTGATAATTCATGGGATTGATGATATTCGCGTTCCAGTAGAGCTCTCACGAACACTTCTTGCATCATATAAGGGCGCAGGACTTGATTGTCAGTTAATTGAACTAGAAGATACAGGTCACTTTGAACTCATTGACTACAGAGCCCAACCTATCGAGATCGTTGTAGAGCAACTTAAAAAACTCTCGTAGGCTGCCATTTTCCATAGACCTTACGTAGTTCATTAACAATCTCACCAACAGTGGCATAGGCCTTTACGGCAGCAATGCAGCTCTCCATAATATTGTCTCCGGCTTTAGCTGCCGCATGTAAATCTGCAAGTGCATGCATTACTAAATCGTTATTGCGACCGGCTCGAACGGCCTCAAGGGCGGCAACTTGGCCCGCTTCGCTTTCAGGATTAATCTCAAATGCCTTATATGGTGGAGTATCTGCTTTAAAGATATTTACTCCAACTAGTTTGCGCTCCCCTGACTCAATTGCCATGGCAAAGGCATAGGCCTTTTCAGAGAGTTCATTAGAGAAGTAGCCGCTATTGATACAGGCCAATGCGCCACCACGTTTTTCTATATCTTCAAGCATTGCCCACATTTTCTCGGCAAGTTCATCGGTTAGGCGCTCAATTTCATAGCTTCCAGCTAAAGGATCGGCGGTACTCAATACTCCCGTTTCAAAGGCGATCACCTGCTGTGTACGAAGGGCCAACATAGCCGCCTCTTCTGTAGGTACTCCTAAGGCCTCATCGAATGCCGACACATGCATCGTTTGAATTCCGCCTAGCGCTGCAGCCAACATCTCAACCGAGGTGCGAACTACGTTGTTCATGGACTGTTGTGCCGTTAGTGAGGAACCGGCGGTAAATGCAAAGATACGTAGTTTTTCAGAGGCGGCATCTTGTGGCTCATATTTCTCATGAATCAGACGGGCCCACGTCTTACGGGCCGCTCTGAACTTAGCTATTTCAGGCAAGAACTCAATATTTGAGGATAAGAATGTAAACAAAGTTGCAGCGATTTGATCAACGCTTACTCCGCGAGCAATCGCGGCATCGAGATACTCACGCGCATTGGCGAAAGTAAAAGCTACCTCTTGTACTGCATCAGATCCTGACTCTCGAATATGGTATCCGCTCATTGCCAGTGAAACCCAGCGGGGAATCTTAGTGGCGATGTACTCAATCACATCGACAGATAACTTAAGTCCAGCCTCGGCCGGAAAAATCTGAGTTCCACGCGCGATGTACTCTTTTAAAACATCGTTTTGAATGAACATTCCAAACTTATTGGGATCCATTTCGCGCTGTTCGGCTAACGCAATGAACATCGCTGCCCAAATATATCCAATTGAATTTGCAGTAGTCCGTACTTGCGTAATTTTCTCGAGTGGAATTCCGTCCATAAGGATCTCAATGTCACGCAAGCTATCAATTGCAACACCTACTCGGCCTACCTCACCAAGTGACAATGGATCATCTGAGTCCAAACCAAGCTGAGTTGGCAGATCTAATGCAACACTGAAACCAGTTAACCCTTGATCAAGTAACATTCGAAAACGCTGGTTAGTTTCAGCCGGTGTACCAAATCCACCGTACTGGCCCATAGTCCAAACCCCTGGATCGGCATTTATGCCACGGGTGTAAGGGTATTTACCAGGCTCTTCGATTGGCATAGCTAGTTGCCCTCTTCTAGTTGTTGTCGCAGGATTTTTTTAGCAATTTTGCCAGTTGAATTAAGTGGGAACTCTTTGAGAACCATTACAACTTTAGGTTTCTTATACGAGGCCATATTGGATTTACAGTGCGCCATGATCTTCTCCGAAATCTCTTCTTCGGTTGCAGATACTCCAGGTTTTAACGTCACCATTGCAACTACGCGCTGACCCCACTCAACATCCTTCACGCCAATAACGGCAACTTCCAAAACGCCCTCTACATCTGCAACTACATCTTCAATTTCACGAGGGTAGATGTTGTAACCACCGCTAATAATCATGTCGCCTTTGCGATCTACAAGATAAAGCCGATTATCGGCATCTAGGCGTCCTAAATCTCCCGTATGGAGCCAGCCATCGCGAACGGCCTTAGTCACCGTTGCATCCATACCCGCAGCGCCATAGTAGCCACGCATTACATGGTCGCCTCGAGTAATAACCTCACCAATCTCGCCAACTGGAACTGGATTGTTATCCTCATCCACGATCAGAATCTCAACACCAATACAGGCCTTACCGGCACTCGTGAGTAACTCAGGATTGCCATCGAGCCCAAGTTCGTGGTCTGCAGCACTCAACACAGTCACTGGTGGAATAGCTTCAACAAGCCCGTAGTACTGAACCATATTCTTTGTAATTGTTTCGTAACACTGCTTAATATGCTCAGGAGTCATTGGTGCCCCTGCATAACCTAATAAGCGTAGGTTTGCCATTTTTTCACGACTCATTCCAGGCATTGCTAACAATCGAGCGATCATCGTTGGGACAAGTGCTGTGGCATTTCCTCCACGATTAACAATCACATCGACAAAATCATCTGGATCAAACTTTGACTGGACTATTTGTTTTGCACCAAATGCAAAGTAAGGAAGAACGAATAATCCACTCGTGTGCGTAACAGGACCAGCGTGAATCCAGCAATCCGTTTCATCAGGAGTGCGCTTGAGAATATCTGTCACAATATTATTTAGACTTGCAATTCTATTTCTGTGAGTTCTGATTGCTCCCTTTGGATTTCCAGTAGTTCCACTTGAGTAGTTAAGCGAGACTAGTGAATCTGGATTCACTGCAAGCAATAATGGCTCTGCAACTTGAGCCGCTAAGAAATCCTCATAATTCGTGGCCCCTGGTTCAGATCCATGAATCAAAATGACGTGCTTAACTAATGCACGAACTGGTGCAGACTCTTCCCAAAATTTATGATCCACAATTAAAGTAGTCGCGCCGCAATCTTTGGCGATGCGAATCCAATCATTAGGGTGCAATCGATAGTTAAGCGCCACCCGACAAAGACCAGCACTAGAAATTCCGAGATCACTTTCAATATATGAGATTTGATTAAACTGCAGATCTAAAACGCGATCTTCATTCTGTAAGCCGAGGGCTCGGAGAGCTCTAGACAATTGGAAGATACGACCACCAATCTGGCCAAAAGTAAGAACACCCTCTTCGCTCTCAACAGCCGGGCGATCGCTATAGGCGCGAGTTGCGCGCGCTACTAATGTTCCAACGTCCATTTAGTGGTGTTTCCCTTCGGTAGGTATTGAATATGCAGTATCTAAAACCCATGCACCTTTATGCAAGACAGTCAGTGGATTAATATCTAACTCACTGGAATCTGGAAATGTCGCTGCAACTTCGGCGATTCGAAGTACCGCAGAGATAAATGCCTCGATATCTGCCGGCGCAGCTCCCCGAGCTCCAGCAAATAGTGGGGCTAGTCGTGTTTCAGAGATCATCTCTCGAAGTACCGCTTCATTGATTGGCAGTAGTCGAATAGAAACATCAGAGATAATCTCAGTGAGGATTCCGCCAACGCCTATAGTGATCACTTTTCCTAGAGATGATGGTGTTACTCCAACTAAGGCCTCAACGCCTTTAGGTACAAAGGTTTCAACGAGAACGTCATTCTTGGAACCGCCTCCGGAAAGCTCTGAGAGGCGATTAAATGTTGCTTGGGCATTGCTTGAATTAATATCCAAGGCAACTGCGCCAGCCTCGCTCTTATGAAGAAGCCCCGGGATAACCGCCTTGAATACCGCACGTCCTCCTACATATTCGACTGCAGATAGAACCGAATTTTCATCGCTAATGACCATTGAGAGCGGAACGGGAACTCCAACGCTCTTCCAAATCTCTTTCATCTCGACCTCAGTGGCAGAGTTTGATGGAGTTGGAAATACCTCAGTGGAAACCTTAACTTCAATCTCCGTGGGCACACAGGCGCTATCGTTTAATATTCTCAGCGCCGCAACTGCTCTATCAGGCGTTGGAAAGACTGGAATGTTTACACTCTTAAAAATTCCACTGGCTTGTGGCGCTAAATTTTTTGATCCTGTGCGTGCAACTGCAATTGGTAACTCTCGAACCTTCCTTACATTGCCCAGCGCCGAAGCGATTCGATCAACATCGGAACCAACAAGAACGGCAAAACAGGCGATTATTGAATCTACGCCTTTATCTTTAGCTAAAACATCCAAACATTTCTCAAACAAATCAGGCGACGACATCACTGCTGCAGTGACATCCACTGGGTTATTTGCATTTCCATAGGATGGAACAATTTTCTTGAGTTCGGCCAAAGTCTCTGGAGCAAGAACTGCTAACTCAAGCCCGTTCTTCTCTAATGCATCCGTGGCCAAGATCCCGCTGCCTCCGGAGGTCGTAATGATTGCCACTCGCTTACCTAATGATTTAACTCCAGAGGCAAAGATTGCACCAGCATCTAGTAGCTGTTCAACATCGTCCACACGTACAGCGCCCGTAGCCTTTATGGCTGCATCGACTACTCGATCCTGCGTTGCCAGCGCACCTGTGTGTGAAGCCGCTGCAATCGCTCCTTGAACCGATCGTCCTACTTTTAAGATTGCAGTGGGTTTCTTCCTTGAAATCTTACGAAGCGTTTCTACATCGGTTACCGACTCTGCATAGAGCAAAATAGCACAGATTGCCGGATCATCGGCTAAGGCATTAGCAACCTCTAAATTACTGACATCGGCCTCATTGCCCGTGGTGACAACTACGCCGATAGGCACCCCCTGCTCAACTCCTAATGAATACATGCCGTATCCAAGGGCTCCGGACTGACTAACCAAGGCGATGTTTCCAGCCTCTAATACGGTAGTTGGTGCTGAGAATACTGGGGAGAAAGATGCAACGAGTTTATTTGCACCCCCTATGGAGCCAATGCAGTTAGGACCAACAAGGCGCATCCCAGCCTTCTTGGCTATATCAACTAATTTTGCCTGCGCTATTACTCCAGCATCATCGGATTCGGCAAATCCTGATGACATAACGATAACTATCTTTACACCGGCTGCTGCACAGTCAACTAAAGCTTCTTCTGCCAATTCCGCGGGGAGCATAATTAGAGCTAAATCAATCTCGGCTTTTACCTGAGTTATTTTTGCAAAACTCTGCAGGCCTAACACCGTCGGACTCTTGGGATTTATTGGATAAATTCTGCCTGCGTAGCCAAATCTTTGTAAGTACTCGATTGGTGCTCGTCCCATAGCATTTTCGCGCTCAGTTGCACCAATAATCGCGATTGATTGAGCGTTCCATAATAGGGAGATAGAGTTCATTAGAGACAGGCTATTCCTTCAATTTCAACGAGAGCTGCATCATCCCAAAGTCTGGTAACACCTACGAGAGTCATCGCAGGAAAATTCTTACCAAGGAGTGACTGCCACGTTTTCCCGATATCTCGTGAGTGTGCACGATAATCCACTGGATCGACGCAAAAAATAGTGATTTTAACTAGGTTTTCAGGGGTTCCGCCGGCTTCACGCAAAGAGGTAACTAAGTTGATGAGCGCTTTTTCAAACTGACTAACGATGTTCTCACCGACGATCACATTCTCTTTGTTTAGCGCCGTTTGCCCAGCTAAGAATATAAACCGTCCCTCTGCAATTACGGCATGGGAAAAGCCTATTGGAGGAGCAAGTGTCTCTGGATTAATCTTTTTAATTGTCATGTTATTGCCCTCCTTCGAGCAGTTGTGTAACTCCAGTTGTCTCTTCATCGTTCAAGAATGAAATTGCCGCTTCTGCAACCTCATCGCTGGTAAGCAGACGTCCTCCGATTAACTTCGATTCAAGCCCAGCTTTAACCTCATCGATGCCTTTCCCAGTTCTTTCGGCAGCTGCTTGCAAAGTGCGTTGAGTCATTGGTGTATCTACAAAATCGGGACAGACTGCATTCACGGTAATTCCATAGCGTTTCAACTCACTTGCGGCAGCACGTACTAAACCAACGACTCCGTGTTTTGCCGAAGTATAAGCGGCAACATTTGCCTCACCGACTAGGCCGGCCTTGCTTGCAATAACAATTATCTTCCCGCTTTTTTTCTCTTTCATATGTGGTACTGCGGCGCGCATAAATCTAAACGGTGCACTTAAATTCAGGTCGAGCATGTGATCCCACATCTCATCTGTTGTCTTATCTATGGGGGCGCTGACTCCGTCTCCGGCGTTGAGAATAAGCACATCGATCGCGCCCCATGCGTTGATTACTTGGCTAATGACTGACTCACCACTTCCTCCAGCGGTCACATCGGCGGTAATTAGAAGTGTTTTGTTAGATCTGCCCGCAGTTATAAGTTCTAGGTCAGAGCGAGTACGTGAACAGAGCGCTACATCATGTCCTAGATCTAATAACGCAGTCGAGATAGAACGTCCAATTCCGCGGCCAGCCCCAACCACGAGCACCCTCAAGGTAATTGCCATAACAGTCGTGGCTCCATCTCCGAGGGATATTTCTTACGAGAACAAGGGCATAATACATGGTGCGTTTTTCTAACGATAGGCAATAATACGCCATATGACAACTCCTGAGGCATTTATTGCCAGTGCAGTTCGGACGCCATTTGGTAAGTACTTTGGCGGACTATCTAAGGTTCGCCCCGATGATCTTCTAGGATTTACCATCTCTGCCCTAATGGAGCGAAATGCGAATATCGATCCATCACGTATCGATGACGTAATTATCGGCGATTCAAATGGAGCTGGAGAAGATAATCGAAATGTGGCTCGAATGGGCGCCTTGCTCGCTGGACTTCCCAACTCGGTTCCAGGGGTAACGTTAAATAGATTATGCGGTTCAGGTGCTGAGTCATTTATACAAGGTGCTCGCGCGGTTAAATCTGGCGATGCTAATTTAATAATCTCTGGTGGGGTTGAAAGTATGAGCCGCGCACCATGGATAGTTGAACGCACAAATAAACTCGAGCCCGTTGATCCAAAGTTTCACCAGAGCACCGTTGGTTGGCGAATGACAAACCCTCGAATGCTTGCCAACTGGACCGTCAGTCTTGGACGTTGCTCTGAACTTGTTGCCGAGCGTTTAGGAATCTCACGAACCGAACAAGATGCATGGTCATTAAGATCGCATGAATTAGCCGATGCCGCGTGGAATAAGGGATTGCACGATGACTGGGTCGTTCCTTTTAATTCGGTAACCAAAGATGAATCGATCCGCCCAGATTCAACCTTAGAGAGCTTAGCCAATTTGCAATCTGCATTTTCACCCAATGGCGCGGGTACTGCCGGCAACTCATCTCCTTTAAACGATGGCTGTGTAACGGCTTTAATTACAAATAGCGCTTTAATCAATGAGTATGAAATCCAACCTATTGGGAAAATTTTGGCTTCACAAGTTACTGCAACCGATCCCGATCAGTTCACGCTAGCCCCGGTCAAAGCAATCCACTTGCTTCTTGCAAAGTTGGGGCTCAACACCTCCGATATCGCAATCTGGGAGATCAATGAGGCCTTTGCATCAATGGTTTTAACGGTGTTGCATGAGATTCCTGAAATCGATGTAAATCGTGTCAACGTCAATGGAGGTGCTATCGCAATCGGGCATCCAGTTGGCGCCTCAGCCTCGCGAGTCATCATCGACTGTGCCCGAGAGTTAAAAAGACGTGGTGGAGGCATCGGAATCGCTGCGGCATGCATTGGAGTTGGTCTAGGAGTAGCAGTTGCCATCGAGGTTTCGGCTTAATTGAGTTGTTCGAGGATAAGGTATGGCAATGATTTCTATAGATGAGTTAACCGACACAACCTACGTCATTGATCAAGGTGTTGCAGTAATTACCATCAACCGCCCTGATCGCTATAACGCACTTCGTGGTCGTACGGTTGATGAGCTATTGAGCTCTTTCAAGCGCGCCTGGGTTGATTCACATGTAGGTGCGGTAATTCTCACTGGCGCAGGAGAAAAAGCCTTCTGCACGGGCGGAGATCAGAAAGAGCGCGCTGAAACTGGCGGATACGGTGAGACTGAAACTGGAATGTTTGAGATTGAAGCTCTTCATAAGACGATTAGAGCAATTCCTAAACCCGTCATCGCCGCAGTAAATGGTTTTGCTATCGGCGGTGGCCATGTACTTCATGTGCTCTCTGATCTTTCAATTGCATCTACTAATGCCAAGTTTGGACAAGTAGGACCCCGCGTTGGCTCATTTGATGCAGGTTTTGGAAGTGCCTATTTAGCACGTGTTGTTGGCGAGAAGCGCGCGCGTGAAATCTGGTTCCTATGCGAGCAGTATGACGCTGTTACCGCTGAGCGATGGGGGCTCGTAAATAAAATTGTAGAACCCGATCAATTGATGAAGGCATCTATGGAGTGGGCATTGAAGATATGCACTCTATCGCCAACGGCACTAAAGGCGCTCAAGCACTCATTTAACGCCGATACCGACCATATCGCCGGTATCGCAGCGCTCTCATTCGATGTTTTAGATCTCTATACAAAAACGGATGAATCGAAAGAGGGCGGTAAGGCATTTACTGAAAAGCGACTACCTGATTTTAATCCATTCAGATAAAACTCATTGAAGTTTAAATGAAAAAGCAGGTGTAGAGAAATCTCTACACCTGCTTTTTCGTTACTTAAGTATTACTTAAGCTTCTTTACACGTGTGTCCCAAGGAACAAACTTACCGATTGTTGTCTTGTCGAAGAAAACAGCCGGTGTTTGAACTGTCTTATTCCACTTTGACTTTGCTTCGCCTTTGAGAATTGAAACTGTCAATGAAGCAAGTGAAACACCAGATGCAACGGGATTGAAGTCCCATGATCCGTTGATTTCGCCAGCCTTGATTGAGTTAACTGCCTCTGGCTGCATTTGTAGACCAATAACCTTGATCTTGCCAGCCTTACCCGCAGCCTTAACAGCTGAATAGGCACCCAAAGCCGTTGGATCGTTGTAAGCAACGATTGCATCGATATTTGGATACTTAATTAGCGCCTCATCAACGGCCTGACGGCCACCCTCTGAGTCATCAGACTTATTATCAACGCGGCCTAGGTATGTAAATGCAGTGTCCTGATCAACCTCTTCTTTGAAGAGCTTGGCATGCATTTCAAGGGCTGCAACTGGGAAGCCAAGACCTACGTAGAGAATATTTCCACCATGTGGCAATACTTTCTTAAGCCAAGCTACTCGTGCAGTTGCCAGACTTCTTTGTGGGAAGCCATCTTGAACCTGAGCCAGTGATGGGGCCGGTGGTGCTTTGACTGAATCACCAACACTGTAGTTCATTGTAATAACTTTGATACCCGCTGCAGCTGCCTTTGTAAGAACAGGCTTCATACCATTTGAGTCAAGCGGATAGATAATCATCGCCTTAACTTTCTTGGTAATCATTGTCTCTACGTCAGAAATCTGCTTATTGCCATCAAGCTGTGCATCGATTGGCAACATTGTGTAGCCAGCCTTCTTCAGGGTTGCTTCAGCAGCTAGTCCGATAGCCTTTAAATAGGTATTAGCTTCGATTGGATAGCTGAATCCAACTAATCCCTTCGATGCAGCTGCATGTGATGCAGTTGTGCCAGATGCAAGCAGTGCCGCAACTGTCAATAATGGAATAAATACTGCCTTTTTACTCTTTAGTGACATTACTTTCCTCTCCTCGTTTGCTTCGGCCTGAATACTCAATGCGTATTCGATCGAATAGAACTGCTGCTCCCAATAAGACACCTGTTACAACTTGCTGCCAGTATGAGGAGACCCCCTGAATGGTCAGGGAATTAGATACGGTTTGTAGGAAGAGCAGGCCGATTACTGTGCCTGTAATACTTCCTACGCCACCGCTAAGGCGTGTTCCGCCGAGAAGAACTCCGGCGACAACTGTTAGTTCAAGTCCAGCACCGATAGTTGGTGAGGCTGCTTGCAAACGTCCTACCTGCATGACGCCAGCCAATGCTGCCAAAAGTGCAGAGATGAAATAGACAGTCATTTTTACGCGACTAGTAAAAATTCCAGCTAATTTAGCTGCAAACTCGTTACCACCAACTGCATATACATCTCTACCGAAGTAGGTCGATTTAAGTGCATAGATGGAGATTATCGATATAAAAATTACGACTAGAAATGGGCCAGGAATCGGTCCGACATTTCCATCACCCAAGGTATTGATTAACTTTCCAGTATCCATGCTTCGCGTCGTTCCATTTGTTACAAGGTAGGAGATGCCTCGGAAAATTCCAAGCGAGCCAAGGGTGATAACGAAGCTGTTCAACCCCAATTTACCTATAAGGAAACCGTTAATTCCTCCGACAATAATCGTTACTAAAGCTATCGTAAGAATTACTGCGACTAAGCGTGGCATATGTGTTATCAGTCCCGAGAGCACAATGCCAGTGAATGCTAAAACACTTCCAACACTCAAATCGATTCCGGCGGTCAAAATGGTGAATGTCATTCCAATTCCCAAAATGATTGGTACGGCCGATGAGCGGACAATATTGCTTAAGTTAGAGCCAGAGAAGAAGGTAGGTTGCAAGATTGCCATCGCAATGAGCAACATAATCTCTAGAACCAGAATGCCAAACCAGGCTGGAAGCGAACTAATCGTGGGCAGTTTAAATGGATTTTTCATACTAAAACTCCTGTCGCAGCCGATACAACATCAGACTCTTTGATTGTGCTTCTATCCAAATCGGCAGTTAGCTCACCAGCATGCATAACAAGTACTCGATCTGAAATCTCAAAAATCTCGGTAATCTCTGATGAGACAACGAGAATGGCTAGACCCTCACGAGCAAGGTTTCTAAGAATTTCATAGATCTCAGCCTTGGCCCCTAAGTCAATTCCCCGTGTTGCCTCATCAAGGATGAGAACTTTGGGCTTAGATACTAAGCAGCGCGCAATAACAACTTTCTGCTGATTTCCACCTGATAAAGAGCTGATGGGCGCATCAAGATTCTTTACTTTGATATTAAACTTGGCAACCCATTCATTAACAATCTTTTCCTCTTTTTTTCTTGACCTGTTTTTTGCCGGTCTGCCATGGACGGCTAAAAGTAAGTTGTCTCTCACAGACATGTCGTGAATAGTCGATTTCATGCGACGATCATCTGGAACAAGTGCAATTCCTGAGTTCATTGTTGAGCGCGTATTGTGACCAATCTTCTTTGTGTTGACATAGACATCACCTGAACGACGGGCATGTGCCCCAACAATTGCCTCAACTAATTCGGTCCGGCCTGCCCCTGCCAATCCTGCTAAACCTACAATCTCGCCTTGATGAATATTGAAAGAGATATCGGCAAAATCTCCAGCAAAACCAGTAAGCCCCTTTACTTCCATTACGATTTTTTGAGGCTCACC
Organism: Actinomycetota bacterium; assembly: GCA_009698675.1. Classification (GTDB taxonomy): domain Bacteria; phylum Actinomycetota; class Actinomycetes; order Nanopelagicales; family Nanopelagicaceae; genus Planktophila. Next base: position 134,890 of record WLPT01000001.1, on the reverse strand, counting down.
TGACTTAATCTTTTTAGTGGCCTCTTTTGGCTTATTTAGCACCATTCGATCGATTAGCCAGTTTTCATCAACACCATCTTTGGAACTTGTGTCAATAAATTTACTGTCTCGCAGAACAGTAAAGCGATCACTGATCGCAAGCATCTCTGACATGCGATGGGAGATCATGACGATAGATACTCCGTCGTCGCGTAACTGACGAACAACATTAAATAGCGCCTCAACTTCGGCAGGGGCTAGCGATGAGGTTGGCTCATCTAGTAAAAGAACTCGTGTCTCAGAGGCTAGCGCTCTAGCAATTTCAACGAGCTGTTGTTGATGCTGCGGAAGTGATGAAACCTCTGCCTTTGGATTCACATGTAAATTCAGACGGTTAAGAATCTCCACTGAGCGTTTTTCTGTGTCTTTCCAATCAATTCCAAAAGTATTGCGCGTCTGGTTATGCCCAAGGAATACGTTCTCAGCTACTCCTAGATGCGGAACAAGGCTCAACTCTTGACTCACCATTGTTACACCATGGTTCATCGCCATCCTGATATCGGTAAACTCAACGGCTTTGCCATCAATCTCAATAGCACCGGCGTCTGGCTGTAGCACACCCGCCAAAATCTTTAACAGGGTCGACTTTCCTGAACCATTTTCCCCCGCGATCGTATGAACCTCACCTGGGTACAGGGTTAGGTTAACCCCAGTTAGGGCATGTACGGCATCAAAGCGTTTGCTGATGCCCTGCATAGATACGCGAGTTTGCATCTCTATGAGCTTTTACTTTCATACTCAACGAGCTCAAGTTGATTACCCCATGGATCTAATACATAAATAATTCGCTGTCCTGCTGCAGGTCCATCATTGATCTCAATAGGGCCAGCTAGAAATTTTAATGAGAAGGCATCGGCGATAGCTAACACCGCATCTAAATTAGTAACTTTAAAAGCGATGTGGTGGCCACCTAAATCGCTATTGCGCGGTGGCGAGCTTGGACGTTCGGTTGGTCGGTCGTATTGGAACAACTCTAAGCGACTACCCTTTGCATACTCAAGCATTGCCAAAGTAAAACGTCCATCGGCAACGTTGACGTGTGCCAATGCCCAGTCTTTTCCATCGACTGCATCGAAATCTCGTGCATCAAATGGACCTAAGCGAAAAATCTCTTTCGCTCCAAGGAGTGTGCAGTAAAAGGCCACAGCATCATTTAGATCTGGAACTGTAATTCCAACGTGGTCCATACCTTCAAGACCAGGAAGATTCCTTGTCACAAATGACATGATTACTCCAGTTCAAAAATCATAGTAATAGGCAGGCTTTAGCGATGGGTTATTATCACGTGGACTTATGGCGCTCGTCAATCATCTGCCATATCAATTTCGTTATATTTGGCAAGGGTTTTTGCGGGAGGAGCCTCTCATTACAAAATGTGATAAAAGCCTAGTTAGGCATGAGCCTTCCACCGTTAACATCCAAAACCGCGCCAGTAATATATGAGGACTCATCACTGGCCAAGAACAAAACCGGATCCACGCACTCACGAAGTTCAGGCATGCGCCCAAGTGGGATTGCGCTGAGAACCTCTTCGCGCTCAACGAGTGAGAGTTTCTCAAACATTCCAGCTAAACGATCGGTGAGGAATAGTCCGGGGGCGATGGCGTTGACTCGAATCTTCTCTAGCCCCACCTCTTTTGCTAAACGGCGAGTGAGTCCAAGAATCGCAGCTTTGGCGGCAGCATATGGAACACCTGTTACAGGACTTGCGCTTCTTCCGCCAATGGATGAGAAGGTAACGATTGAACCGCCACCTCTTTTCTTCATGTGTGCAATGGCAGCGCGTGCACAGTAATACGTGCCTTTCACATTTACATCTAAGACTAAATCCAGATCTTCATCGGTAATATCATCGAGCTCCCGTGGAGTACCAAGAGATCCTCCTGCTGCAGCAATTAAAATATCGATACCAGATAGTGATTGAGCTAGTTCATTCATAGCCGTGGTGACAGCCTTGCCATCTCGCACATCTACTGCCCGACCATCTGCTGTGATGCCCGCAGCCTTGAGCTCGGAAACTAGAAGTGCAATGGCATCTTTGTTTGTATCAAGAATGGCAACCGATGCGCCTTGGCGCCCAGCTTCATGAGCAATCGCAGCCCCGAGGCCTCCGGCCCCTCCGGTAATGACGATAACCTTTCCAGCAAATCGATTACTTCCCATGTGATTTTCTCCCGTTGCAGGTATCGCCAGTTGGCTCTCTTTGCGCTAGCGTACCCCAATGTCCGTGTCGCTTCCTTGACGGTAGTCAAAAGTTCGACATATAAAGAGAGGTTATTCATGAAGATTCTTTCCATCGGTGGTGGCGCAGCAGGGCTTTACTTTGGAATTCTCATGAAGAAGCTCGACCCCAATAACGAGATCACTATCGTTGAACGTAACCGTCCTTACGACACCTTTGGGTGGGGCGTGGTTTTCTCTGACCAGACTTTGAGTAATTTTGTGCGTGCAGATGAGCCAACGGCTCGAACCATCCTTCAATCATTTAATCACTGGGATGACATCGATGTACGTATTAATGAGACCAGCTTTATCTCTGGTGGCCATGGTTTCTGCGGAATTGGAAGAAAGCGCCTTCTTAATATTCTTCAAGAGCGCGCTGAGAACTTAGGTGTGAAGTTAATTTTTGAAAGCGACATTCAAGATGATCAGGAGGCTGCAAAGCTCTACGACGCAGATTTAGTAATCGCCGCCGATGGTTTAAATAGTGCGATTCGCACCCGATACGAAAGTACTTTCAAGCCCGATATCGATACTAGAAAGTGCCGCTTTGTTTGGCTAGGCACAAAGAAACTCTTTAAAGATTTCACATTCATCTTTGAAAATACTGAGTTCGGTTGGTTCCAGGCTCACATCTATCAGTTTGATGGAGACACCTCTACCTTTATCGTTGAAACTCCTGAAGATGTCTGGTTGCGTGCAGGTATCGATCAAATGTCTCAAGAAGAGTCGATTGCATTCTGTGAAAAATTATTTGCTAAGCACTTAGATGGCGCAGAGCTCATGAGCAATGCCGCTCACCTTCGTGGCTCGGCTAACTGGATTAAATTCCCACGAGTCATCTGTGAAAACTGGGTTCAGTGGAACTCCATCGATGGCAAAGAGGTCCCCGTTGTTCTCATGGGCGATGCTGCTCACACGGCCCACTTTTCAATTGGATCAGGAACAAAGTTGGCGATGGAAGATGCCATTGAACTTGCTAACTCCTTTGCCAACAGCACGACTGGGGATATGCATGAGATTTTAGCTTCCTACCAAGAGACTCGTGCTATCGAAGTTCTTAAGATTCAAAATGCTGCTAGAAATGCAATGGAGTGGTTTGAGGAAGCTGCCCGTTATACAAATTTGCCGCCGGAGCAGTTTAATTTCTCACTCTTAACTCGCAGCCAGAGAATTTCTCACGACAATCTTCGCGTGCGTGATGCCGCCTTTATCGATAACTATGACAAATGGTTTGCTGCCAAAGCCTTTGCAGATGCAGGCCTTGAACTTCCAACCAACGTTGAAAACATTCCCCCAATGTTTACTCCATTTAAGGTGCGGGACGTTGTACTCAAGAATCGTGTTGTAGTTTCACCGATGGCGCAGTATTCATCTGTCGATGGCTTAGCTGCCGACTACCACCTCGTTCACCTTGGTGCGCGTGCAATGGGTGGAGCTGCAATGGTATTTACTGAAATGACATGTATTAGCGCCGATGCTCGCATCACGCCAGGCTGTCCCGGTCTGTATTCACCTGAACACACTCAAGGGTGGAAGCGCATCGTTGACTTTGTTCATTCAAATAGTGATGCAAAGATTGCCGTTCAAATCGGACATGCCGGCGCTAAAGGTGCAACAAAATTGGCGTGGGATGGAATCGACAAGCCGGTTGAGACTGGTTCTTGGCCACTGATCTCTGCTTCACCTGAGCAGTATCTCGATGGAGTTTCACAGACTTCACGTGAGATGACGCGCAGTGATATGGACCGCGTAAAAGAAGATTTCATTAACTCAACAAAGGCGGCAAACGAGGCCGGCTTTGATTGGTTAGAGCTTCACGCCGCTCACGGCTATTTACTCTCCTCTTTCATCTCTCCTCTGACTAATAAACGAAGCGATGAATATGGCGGCTCACTTGAGAATCGATTGAAGTATCCGCTTGAAATCTTTAACGCAATCCGTGCGGTTTGGCCTGCAGGAAAGCCAATAAGTGTTCGTATCTCAGCCCATGACTGGACTGAGGGCGGAATAACACCGACAGATGCAGTTGAAATCGCAAAGGCGTTTAAGGCCGCCGGCGCCGACCTCATCGACTGCTCCTCTGGTCAGGTCACCAAGAAGGAAAAACCAGTATTTGGTCGCATGTTCCAGACACCATTTGCAGATCAAATCCGCAATGAAGCTGGAATTGCAACGATTGCCGTCGGAGCGATTTTCGAAGCCGACAATGTAAACACAATCATCGCGGCTGGACGTGCCGATCTCTGTGCAGTTGCACGTATGCACCTTGTAAATCCAGCGTGGACGCTCTTAGAGGCTGCGAAAATTGGATACAAGAACGTCACTTGGCCAAAACAGTACGTTTCAGCCAAGGTTCAAATTGAGCGAAATATTGAACGTGAGAAGCAGATGGCAGCTGCAGCTAAAAACTCACTCTCATACGAGCAGATTACGTTGGCCTTCGAAGCGTAATTAATGTGTGGCACTAAGCCAAGATTGCCCGCAGCTTAGTTCCATCATCATCGGCTAGAGCGGCTTTGCGAAGTTCGCTTATGCGTGCCACAACTCCGGAGTCGTTGTGCAATAAATCTACTTGCTCCATAACCAGGGAGAAATTGCGCCAACCATTTGCGTGGGTGTCACCATAGCCCTTGATTAAGTTAGCGCACTCGGCAATCTCATAGGCGAGATCGTAATTATTGGCAATCTCTCTATTGATTATTGACACCCAAAGATCCATTCGCTGTTGCTCCAGGTTGAAACGAAGCGAGCGGGGACGGATTGGTTTCAATCGCGCGATGAAATAAAGCGCGAGGTAGCCACGAATCGAAGTGGTTTGTAAAATTATTCCATTCTTGGCTAACTTTTCAATAAAAGCCGTTACCGGCTTACTGCGCAAGAGCCATCGTCCCATCGCTGTCGGTAAAGTATCTGCAAACTCCTCAGAGCGAGGATGTAAGAACTCACGGATTTGCATGATTTGATCGCTTTGAACTTGCGCTTCATTGCCGACCCGACTGAAGCGAGATCGGCGAATCTTCAAATCTGCAACGCGGATAGTGTCTTCGTAGGTCATCCAGAGAGCTGTATACCGAGCTACTTCAAAGAAGGTACGGGATGTTCCGTCACCAAACTTCGCCTCAGAATCTCGCACGCTTTCAAGGCGATCTAGATATCGACTTGCATAGGCAACATCTTGATAATCGGCACAACGCTTGATGCCATTAATTAACATAACAATGGCTGGTTCTGGGAAATCGGCTTTAATGCGAGCTGCGAGCTCTTGTAATTTGAATCCCACCGCAGTTTGGGGATTATTAATTATCGCTAACTCTTCTTCTGGTGAAAGTGTATTGCTCTCTTGGGAGGCAACATCTCGCGGCTTAGTTCCGATAGAAATATCTACGCTCTTGACTTTCGTTGGCGGCACCAAGCATTGCGTGGCAATCTCAAAACTTCTTTCAAAGGCGTTAATTGAGTTAGCAACACCTACGCCACCGCGTTCGATAGAGGCGATGAAATCACTCTTCTCAAAAGGTAAGGCTCCACTTCCGGCCAAGGCGCCATAAAGGGCGGCTGAAATTAAACTTTTCGTGGTCTCTGCGACTTTTGCAAAATCACCTGAGATAAATAGTTTTGCAGCATTACGTGATGACTCCATTAATACATCAGAGTCCACCCGGCCATCGCCTAATGCAGTCTTCTCGGTCATCGAGTACACGCGATGGGTAGATGTAATAAGCGTTGTGATCTCCTTAGAGATAAAGCCACGTTGAACTGCACGACCAGACTCCATGAGTTCAGATGCAACAACGATATCTACCTCACCTGGAGCCGCCATCGTGCTCAACACGGGCTCTCTTGTTTCACCCTCTAGCTGCGGAAAGAATTCAAGATAGTAAACCGTTGTTCCTGTGCGTTGAGCAACGCCTGGCACAGATGTCGTTTGAGCAAAGTAGCCACAGTGCTCGGCCATATCAACGGCCCAGTCGGCAAGTACTCCGCCGCCCTCGCCACCCATCGCCAAGATCGCCATAGTGATCGGCCGAGAATCCTTAGTGAACTCTGCGCCCTTAGACATTGATGCCCTTTAGTCGACGTTCGATTCCATTTTGCAAGAAGCCAATAAGAAGATTGCGCGATGCCAACTTTGTCTTATCCCAGATATTTGGATTGCTAATAACCTCTGAGCGATAGAAAGATGGGCATAAGACCGCAGCTTGCGCAGCCTCACCGCAAAGCCCGCAGCCAACACATGAGTGAAGAATTGTCGCAACTGGATCTTTGCGCATCGAATCGGGGTTGGGCGCGATTGTCAATGATGGACAACCATTGAGGCGGATACAGGAGTGATCACCAGTACATGTATCTGGATCGATGCCAAAACGCTCTTTAACTACGCGCTTGCCGGCTTTAATCTTTGCAGCAATCTCTGGTCGGACTCGACGTTGCTTGTTAAGTGTGCACTCACTTTGGGCGATGATAACTTTAGGGCCACGTGTTTTTCCAGTTAGCGCCTCTTTCATTAAATCGCGCATCTCACCGACTCGATAGGTATTTTGAACGGTTTTGACCCACTTGACACCGATTCCACGGACTGCATTTTCAATCGGATGTTTAGTAGAACGAATCGTATTTTCAGCCGTAGATGAGAGTAAATCCTGTCCACCAGTTGCCGCGCTATATGCGTTATCAACGACGATCATGACGCCATCGCTCTCATTGAAAACAGCGTTACCGACTCCACTTGTAAGTCCGTTATGCCAGAAGCCTCCATCACCCATAAAACTGATGGTGCGTTTATCGCTTGCTGGGTCACTTAATGCAGATGCACCTGCAGCACCTAAGCCATAACCCATAGTTGTTGCGCCGATGTTAAACGGTGGCAAGATTGAAAATAAGTGACACCCAATATCTGCACTGATGTGGTGACTACCGGTCTCGCGCTCTGCCAGCTTAAGCGCCGTAAAGATTGGTCGTTCAGGACATCCCGTGCAAAATGAAGGTGGTCGTGCATGTACTACTTCAGCTGGAATTACAGATGTTATCGAGTTTGGTTTTTGGCCATCGGGTCTAACAAGTGCCGGCAGATTACTCTCATCGATAAGTGATGGTCCATATTTTTTAACAAACTCCAGAATGCCCTTCAGGACTGCCGCCGGTGTGTACTCACCTGCAGGAAGCAAGAGATCTTTTCCATGTAGCTTTGTTGCGATATCTCCACGACGGAGTACGGCGTGAATATTCTGCTCTATGTAATCGGGTTGACCCTCTTCAACAAGTAAAATGGCTTTCTTGCTTTTCGCAAATTCGATTACCTCATCGTCAATAATCGGATATGTGACATTTAGAATATATAGTGGAATTTTGCTATTTCCGTAGACATCTGAGAGACCAAGAAGTTGCAGCGCACGAATAACGGTGTTGTACAAGCCGCCCTGCATAACGATTCCAAAATCCTGAGTGCCATCAAAAAACACTTCATTGAGTTTGTTTTCTTTTATGAATTTAACGGCGGCTGGCCAACGTTTAGTCATCTTCTCTTGCTCGTGCAGGAAGCTTGCTGGCGGTAGGACTATTCGACTCGTATCTCGACGTGGATTCTCCATCGCCTCTTTTAATGTAAATGGCGATCTCACATTATCTTTGGCGATAAAGCGGCCGTGCAAGTGACAAGAGCGAAGTCGAAGTTGCAGCATCACCGGTGAGTTAGATGCCTCTGAAAGTTGGAATCCACTTTCGACAGCGTCAACGATTGCAGTCAGATTTGGTCGTGGATCTAATAGCCAAATCTGCGACTTCATTGCAAAGGCGTGCGAGCGCTCTTGCATAATCGATGAGCCTTCGCCGTAATCTTCGCCGACAATAATGAGCGCCCCACCGGTAACGCCACCTGATGAAAGATTAGCCAAAGCATCGGATGCAACATTTGTTCCAACTGTAGATTTAAAAGTTATTGCCCCGCGCAGTGGGTAATGGACTGAGGCCGCTAGTGAGGCTGCAGCCGTTGCCTCAGATGCGCTATTTTCAAAGTGAATTCCAAGCTCATCAAGAATCTCTTTAGCATCGCCAAGCACATCCATAAGGTGAGAGATCGGTGCTCCTTGATAACCGCCTACATAGGCCACACCCGATTGCAAAAGCGCCTTTGTGACGGCGAGAATTCCCTCACCAAGAAACTCTTCGCCCTGGCCCACGCGGAGCTTTTTAACTTCGGCGGCAAACGAGCGCTCGGCCATGGCTCTCCATCCATAAGGGCAGTTGGCCTGTGTGGGCCAGCGAATTTGGTTATTGTGCCAGTTGCCCTGCGCGCTGTCCACACCATTTTGACGACCGTCAGATCGCAAGGGGACTAGTAGGTACGCCAAAAGCGCGCTAATCTCACCCGATGCTCGATTCCAAGAGTGTATGACGACCACTAATAAGGAGAAATGAATGGCCAACTTATCGGCTCTTGCACAAGAGCTTGCATCTGGAGCAGTCCAGGTAATTGATTTAACATCTCCCCTGCATGAGGAGACGCCGATCTTGACTCTTCCACCAGAGTTTGGTCAGACTGCAAAATTTAAGTTAGAGCAAATCTCTAACTACGATGAAAAGGGACCAGCTTGGTACTGGAATAACTTTCATACCGGCGAGCACACTGGAACTCACTTCGATGCTCCCAACCACTGGGTGACTGGAAAGGATCTTGATGACGTTTCACAAGTTCCACCAAGTCGACTCATTGGACCTGCAGTAGTTCTTGATTTTGTTAAAGAGGCTGCAGCAAATCCAGATTTCCTTCTTGAGGTTTCACATATTGAGGCATGGGAAAAAGAGCACGGTGCTATTCCTAAGGGCGCATGGGTTCTCTTCCGTACGGGTTGGTCAAAGTTTGGTGATGATCCAGTTGCCTTTGCTAACGCCGATGAGAATGGCCCGCACACTCCAGGATTGCCTCCAGAGTGTGCTGAGTACCTCGGAACAAAGCGCGACATCCTAGGTTTAGGAGTTGAGACCGTTGGTATTGATGCCGGTGGAGCTTTCGGAATGAGCGTTCCATTTCCTTGTCACAACATGTTGATGGGAAACAATAAGTACGGCCTGACACAACTTCGTAACCTCGATAAATTGCCACCACAAGGTGCAATCGTTATCGCTGCACCACTAAAGATTGTTGGTGGTTCAGGAAGTCCATGTCGCGTATTGGCACTCGTTTCAAAATAAGCTAATTCAATAATTAAGCCGGTCGAGATTACTCGGCCGGCTTAATTATTTTTTTGGAAAATCTCTAGAAAAACCTCTTGCTAAGTAAACGCTTAGCAACTAAATATCCAGAGCCTCCACCGAGTCCTGGACCAGGGTGTGTTGAAGCCCCAATCTGCCACAGCGCCTTTATAGGGGTGCGATGTCCACTTGCTCCCGATAGTGGTCGCCAGATTGCATATTGATCGATGCGACAATCTCCAGAATAAGGATCTCCACCTACAAGATTTATATTCATCGCCTCAATTTGTTGTGGCCCCAGAACAACTTTGGCCAATGTGGCCGATGCCAGATTCGTAATCTGTTCGCCAAGCTGTGCCAGAACGCGGTCGGCATATGCATTTAATCTCTCTTGATTCCAACTCCCATCACCGGGATCGATCTGGCCAGCAAGATCGCCGAGAATTGTGCGTGGATTTTCTTGAAGTTGAATCCAGAGAATGGATTGACCCTCAGGGGCGCGTGATGCATCCATAGTTGTCGGTTGGCCAACGACAATCGTTGGGCGCTTGGGCAGATATCCTCGATTGGAGGCATTGACCGACTCCGATAGTGAGTTCATACCATCTAGAACATGAACAATTGCGACATCGGCCAAACGTGCATCGTCTTTCCATATTGGTTTTTCCGAGAGCGCCAAATGAATCTGGATCGCAGCTCGCCCATAACGAAAACTCTCAGCGGCTTTAACCGTTGTACTTGGAAGCTCTTGATCTTTTAATAATCCTCCATAGAGGGCTTGTGGTGTCGTTGATGCAAGGACAGCCTTCTTAGCTTCAAACTTTCGGCCATCTACCAACTCAACTCCTGTTGCCTTTCCATTTGTAACATTTATTTTCTTAACATCGGCACCGGTAATTATCTGACCACCATTAGTGGTGATAATCGCTGATAGGGCCTCAACTAATTTAACTCCGCCACCAATTGGTACTGGCATTCCGCCAAATGCAACTGCAGCTGAAATAACCTTGGTAATAAATCCACTACTTGCATCATCAGGGCCAAGGCCATTATGTAGAGCCCACGGGGCTAATAGTGATTTGCTAACTGGAGAGGAAAAAGTTCTATCGAGCCAAGGGGCGGCAGGCTCTAGAAGCTCAGCACCGGTTGCAACTAGACCACGATTACCAAAGCGCTTACGTGCGGCCCTTAATAGTTTTAATGCGTTCGGACGCCAGAGATCGGCGCCTAGTAAACCAAATGCTAAATCAATCTTCTTGGTGAACTCCCCCAACATCTCATTCCAAGCTTGACCATCCCCAAGCCTTTCGAATTCAGCCGATGTTGCCGCCATGTCTGTCGAGAGCACTGCACTGCCATCGCTACACACAACTCCAGTTGGCATCGTTGTATTTGCATATACCAAGCCATGTGACTCTAAATCCCTCTTTAACTCGGCATATGCTGGACCACCAACAAAGAGTGGATGCCAACTCGATAATAATTCATGAGTGAAGCCCGGCAAAGTTGCCGTTGTCGAGGTGGCGATTGCACCTCCTGGGAGATTGTTTCTTTCGCAGATTAAAACCTTCCAACCGCCGCGACTCAAAAGCGCTCCAGCGACTAATGCGTTTATTCCGCTTCCGATAATGATTGCATCACTGCGCTCCATGAATCACCTTCCAGAGATTTAGAAATTTAACTTGGTTAATCTAATGCCAAACAATCGGCTACGTCTATTGGCAACTCGATAGTGTCGTGGCATGATTCCCCAATGTTGGATGCAATCATCGTTGGTTCAGGTATTAACGGCCTTTCAGCCGCAGCTCTTATGGGTTCTAAAGGTAAGAAAACTCTGGTCTTAGAGCAGGCCGACGCCTTTGGTGGCGCCATCCGGACGCAGGAAGTAACCCTGCCGGGTTTTTATCACGATCTCTTTGCTACTAATTTGAGTCTGTTCGCCGGTGGCGGAGTAATGGCCGCGCTTAAGAGTGAGTTGATTGCTCACGGCCTGGAGTTTGTTCCATCTAGTAAACCGTACTGCTCCGTCTTTCCTGATGGAAAGATGATTGGCGTCGTCATGGATCGCAATCAGACTGAGCTAAATATTGCAGCAGTTGCACCCCAGGATGTTCAAGCGTGGAAGTTGCTGACTGCAAAACTCGGAGTTTTAGCACCGCATCTATTCCCATTACTTGGTGCAGAGTTGCCATCAGTAGCTGCAGTGAAGATTCTCATAAGGGCCTGGCGTGTACTGGGAACCTCTCAACTTTTAGATTTAGTGAGGATGTTGCTTCAATCAAGTCGTGCATTTACCGATGAGCATTTTCAAAGCCCCGAGATGAAAGCTTTGGCTGCTACGTGGGGAATGCATTTAGATTATGGCCCGGATATTTCAGGTGGCGCGCTCTTTTCATTTCTAGAATCTATCGGCGGCCAAGAGTTTGGAATGGTTCTAGGAAAAGGTGGCGCTAAGGTTCTTGTAGATGCTCTATGTGCAGTTATTAACACTCAAGGCGGAGAGCTTCGCAGCAATACTCGCGTAGAAGAGATTTTAATTGAAAATGGCAGGGCCGTTGGCGTTCGAACATCTACGGGTGAGATCATTAAGGCGCGTGCTGTCATTGCAAATGTGAACCCAGCACTTATGCCAAATCTCTTAGCCGGCAAAGAGGTCAGTGGCACCGAGAACGCACCTGAGATTGAAAAGCTCAAAGATTTTAGACCAGGCCTTGCAACCATGATGATTCACTTGGCAATGGATCAATTACCGCAGTGGGTTAATGAAGATGCTCGTAGTTTTAACTACGTTCATATCGCCCCTTATGTAGATGAGATGGCGTTGACATATGCCCACGCAGCTGCAGGAAAACTTCCAACTAATCCCACGCTAGTCATTGGCCAACCGACGGTAAGTGATCCATCACGGGCACCTGAGGGAAAACATATTCTCTGGATTCAAGTACGAGTTTTACCTCTTGAGATTACCGGTGATAGTGCAGGAAGCATTGATGGAAAAACCTGGGATGAAATTGCAGAGGTTTATGCCGATCGGATTATTAACAATCTTGAAAGCTACGCACCTGGAATTAAGTCACATATTTTGGCGAGAAAAGTTCTCTCCCCTAGCGATTTAGAGCGCTATAACCCCAACTTAATAAAGGGTGACTCCCTTGGTGGAAGTCACCATCCAGCTCAATTCTTCTTCCTGCGCCCAATGCCACAATGGATTAGACATCGCACGCCTATTAAAAACCTTTACCTATGTGGCTCTGGAACCTGGCCCGGTGGGGGCGTTGGTGGTGGCAGCGGCCTAATGGTCGCCAAACTACTCTCCTAGAAAAGCCGCTCGCCAATTATCGGGCCAACGTTGTGCGCCCTTATCTACATCGGGTGAGTGCACAATTACGTAACTACCAACTGCGGCAAGTTCACCCGCAACGTGTGCTGTAAATCCGAACTCTAATGATGAGTTACCAACTCTTACTACTTCTAGTCTCGTAAGAATCTCTTCACCAAAAAAGATACGACGTTTATATTCCATCTGCACTTTAACTCGCGGAATTTGACCAAACAGTGATGTTGGAAGATTTAGTTTGCGATAGAGCGCAGATTCACACTCTTCAACCCATCTAAATGCAGATGTGTAATGCTGATGCCCTGCAGCATCGGTCTCCATCCACTCTAATAGCCGAAGCTTTTCGACGTAAACGTCTGCCATTGATTCCTCCATATTAATATCTGGTAATGAGAAGTTAATGCTTGTAATACCTTGCATTTACACTCCCGCACACTAGCATTCCCACATGGATAGTATCTTCAGTGGCGAGGCCCGCGATCTAGTTGATAGATCAGCCCGCCCGCAGTCACTGATAATCACTATTTTTGCCGCCTACAGCCGCTCTCACGGCGGTTGGTTTTCAGCAAACACAATCATCCAACTGTGTACCGAATTAGATGTGGCCGAAGATGCCGCCCGTAGTGCACTTGCCCGATTTAAACGCCGAGGAATATTAATCTCTAAGAAACAAAATGGCGTTATCGGTTATGCCATAAGTCCTGAAATGCGCAAATCATTTGACCAAGGGGATGCGCGAGTTCTACAACGTCGTGACTCCCCTACTAATGAAGGATGGATTTTGGTTGCCTTCTCAATCCCTGAAAAGATGCGAGCACTTCGTTATCAACTGCGATCACGCCTAACTCGCATTGGCTTTGCCCAAGTAACTGGAGGCTTGTGGATCGCCCCACGCCAACTCAGTTCAGATGCCATCTCATTGGCTAAGTCCCTCAAAGTTGAGAAGTACATGAATATATTCTCAGCCGAACACATCGCATTCACTCCAACTCCTTCAGTAGTCCAAGAGTGGTGGGATTTAGATGGTATTCAAGAGGTCTATAACTCCTTTAGCCGAACTGCCAAGCCCGTTATTAAATACTGGTCGACGAGGAATATCGTTACCGACTCGGCTAAAGCCTTTCGTGATTACACGACGATTCTGACTAATTGGCGGCATGCACCGTATTTTGATCCAGGTCTGCCAGAAGAGTTCTTGCCTAAATCATGGGCTGGTTATCAAGCCACTGAGAATTTCTTCAAAGTGCACGATAAGTTGGCCGGACCTGCATTAAATTTTGTTTTTAATATCGCTAAGAAATAATTATTTCCTATTTGTTTCAGAGGGTAGCTCGCCAAATCGTTCGTGATAAGTCTTAGCAAACCGTCCAAGATGAGTAAATCCATAGGCAAAGGCGACCTCTGCGATCGAGGACTCAAAGCCACGTCCACTAAGCAACTCTTCACGTACTCGGCTCAAGCGGACATTGCGCAGATAATCTGTTGGACTCATCCCAACGTATTTTTTGAAACCATCTTGGAGAGATCGAATGCTAACGCCAGCTATTCGCGCCATATCGGTGACGGTTAGCGGCTCTTGAGGGTTGGATTCACAGGCCGCCATCGCCAATCGAACTGAACGAGGTGCGGCAGGTTCGACAGAAGTACCAATTGATTCACTGTAATTATGCCTTTGAGATAAGAGCAGACCAGTAATAATTAAATCCTGAAATTGATTTCTAATCCCTGTATGCATTGTTAATCCACCCCGGTCCACATCCGATACCAATGTGTCGACCAGTCTTTGCCAACTCTTTGCCTTCTGAGTTGTTAAATCCATTCCCAAATCAAAGCGAACCGGCACATGTATCTCTCGACCTATTAAATCCTCGAGGCGTTTTTCAAGGGTCGTTCGATTTATGTAGACCATCAACTGGGGATTACCCGAGTGCCAAACCATATCCAGCTTTTCCAGTGGATTCGGAATCGATGCCATATTTATTGTGGAGTGAAGCATCTCTTTTCCACACGTAATATCGGCGCTTCCGCCCAAAGGGATTTGAATCAGATAGAACGAGTTCAACTCTCCCGGAGTAATTCTGACCTCTGCGCCATAGTCGAGATAGTTCAGAGTTACATCACCCAAGGTAATTCGGTTATGGACTGTATTAAGTTTCTCTTCTCGTCCAACCGTTGTCAGTGCATGAGGACAAAAGACTCGAGCCACTTCACTGCGTGCCTCATCTAGATGTGTCGTCCTGAAAAGATTGTGATCTTTTAGCAGTTCTGCCACTGGCGCCATGCGAGTATGTTCCTTTTGGACGAGCACGCTGTCAAGAGATTTTTGAGGCTTTATTTGCGTTCTGCGGATAGCCCATGCGTGGGTGGGACATAAATATGAGTTTTTTCGTAATAAGGTCGGGGTTTACGAGTTTTAGGGAGAGGTATGAGTTCGCAGTTATTACAGGGCAAGACCGCAATCATCACTGGCGGCGGAACGTTGTTTGGAACGGCAGTTGCGAAAACGCTCATTGCCGATGGAGCCAAGGTTTTAATCGTTGAGATCAACGCCGAAAGTGGAGCTGCTGCAGCTAAAGCCTGTGGAGCTGACGCCATTTTCTTTCACGGTGATATCACCGATGACTCAGCCATTGAGAAAATGATTGATGCCGCGATCTCTGCATGGGGGCGTATCGATATCCTCGTGAATCTTGCATGCTCATATGATGATGCTGGGGCAGATAGCACTCGTGCCCAATGGAGCAATACATTAAATGTAAATATCTCAAGTGCGGCAATGCTAGGTGCGGCAGTACGACCTCATATGAAAAAGCAAGGTGGAGGATCGATTATTAACTTAACAAGTATCTCTTCCAATGTTGCGCAAACTGGACGATGGATTTATCCAGTAAGTAAGGCAGCTCTAGTGCAATTGACTCGAAACATGGCAATGGATTACGCCGGCGATAAGATCAGAGTGAACTCGGTATCTCCTGGATGGACGTGGTCGGCAATTATGGACATGCTGTCAAAGGGTGATCGTGCCAAGACTGATCGCGTTGCCGCACCGTTTCACTTAACTAAACGTGTTGGAGACCCAGAAGAGGTTGCACATGTAATCTCATTTTTGGCCAGTGACAAAGCATCAATCGTTACAGGTGCCGATTGGGCCGCTGATGGCGGTTACTCAGCGATGGGACCAGAACAGGCAGTCCCCGCAATTCCACTTCTGGAAGCTTAATAACTCATTAAAAATAGCCCTGGCCGCAATGGCCAGGGCTATTTTTAATCAGATTACTTTCCTGCTTTAGCCAATCGTGCACGAAGCTTTGATCCAACTTTGGCATAACTCTTTGGATTGATTGGGAGTAGCCATTGATTGAATCTGACTGGTGCTGGAATCTGTAACTCTAGATCACTCAAGAGTTCATCGATATTGTGCACAGAGAATGGAATGATATTTGTTCCACGTGCATGTTTATTCTCTGTGCGCTTTTCCATCCACGCCAAACGCTTATCAATGTGGGCCAACATCGCAGGCTTTGATGGCAAGTTAATCGCCTTGGCAATATAGGCAGCGATCCATATCGCGCCCATTTCAGCGTTTAACTGTGAGAAGAAGGAGGAGTTATAGCCGTTGAAGGCGATATTCTTCACATCGAGAGGGATTAGCTGGCGATAGAGGCGGAAATTACCACGCTCGTCAGTAATTGCCTTCATGACCGAATCCTCAAGGAATGGCACACGTTGATGGAAGCCAGTTCCACAGATTACATAATCTGCATCGAGCACCTGGCCATCAGAGAGTGTGACCTTTCCGGCAGACATGCTTGCGATTTCAGTATCGCGAATAACCGAGAGTTTTCCCTCTTTAATATTCTTGAAGAATCCATCGGTTGCAAGTGAGACTGTGCTTCGAACGATTGTATCTAGGCCAGTCTTTGGATGTAGCCCAAGCTTTTCGAGCTTGAACTGCTTCTCGATAACTCCCTGAACACTTCCGAGCATTCCTGCGCTGACTTTCTTACCTTTACCGTGTAGAAAAGCCTCAGTTCCCTTTAGCTCAATGTAAGGAAAGAGCGCCTCACCCATACGTGTGAGCAGAAGCATCTTGTAATTGAGAACATTGTTAAGGCGCTTTGGCACTTTCCAAATCAAATGCCTGGCAACAATAGTTGTCTTCTTTGCAACTCCAACGGTTGCATTAGCCGCATCACATGAGGATTTACCGTAACCAATGAATACGCAGTTTTTATTGCGAATATCCTCTAAATTATGGAAATCAACGGTGTGTAAAATCTTGCCGCCGGCAGCTTTGAAAGCATCGGCACCCTTCCAATCGGGCACAAATGGATCACAAAAGATTCCATTAGCCACAATAAAAAAGTCAAAATTATGGGTTGTGCTCTTGCCGTTTGTAACAGTCTCGACACTCCACGTATCATCGCTGTTTTGCTTTGCGATTTTTACTTCAGTACTGAAAGAGATCTTATTTAAAATATTAAACTTTTTCGCATAACCTTCCATGTACTGCTGTACTTGTTCTCCACTAGGCCACTCTGGCGTTCCCTTTGGATATGGATAATCACTGAGTGCATATGTACTGCGCACGTTTTGAGTTCCAAGTCCAGGATAGCGTCGAGAAGTTGTCCATACTCCACCCACCTCTGTATCTTTTTCAAAGATATGAACATCATGTCCAAACTCAGTTAAAACCTTTGCCGAAGAAAGTCCAGCAAAGCCGGCACCGACGATTCCGATTTTCATCCGATAAAACCCCGTTTCTCTCCAATTAACTTTGAGCCAATTAGATAGTGAGGTTAGAAAAGATTGGTGAAATTCTTAGCCATCAAGCGCGATGGGTATCCATTCGGCGCTCCATCTTTATGGCTATCGGCCTCATCCCATCACCGTTCCCGTATTCTCGGCGTTAAATGGGCGCTTGCGTGAAAAGGCTGCCAGATTTATTTCATTGCCCGTGTAGCCACCCCGTACCCGCACAGGCTCTGCGTCATGGTCTCTGCCGTTACTCACCTGGTTTATCAGTTGGCTCATCAACTTACCGACCATGGGTGCGTTCTTAAATTGATTTCCGCTTGTGCCAATAGCTACATAAAAGCCATCAAGATCGGTTCGATCATAAATCGGTGTCCAATCCGAGGCAACGTCATAGACGCCTGCAACTCCAGAGGGCGTATGAGGAATCTGTAAGGCTGGAAACCTGCGCGCAGCGCGAGTTACTTGAGCTTCAAATCGCGCTTGAGTTCTATTTAGATTAACCGCATCAACGTTATCTACCCATTCAAGTGGATCGCACTCTGGTTCTGTTCCACCAATAAGAGTTGCACCATGGGGTGTAGATCTCATATAGGTACCAAGATCTAAGTCTCCGACAATAGGACCGGGAAGCAAGTTCAAGGGAGTATCTATTTGATGAACCTCTTGGCGCATGGGCCGTACGTTTATTGTGAAATCTCGACCCACACCGGCAAGATCATTTATCTGATTGGACCAAGGTCCTCCAACGTTTACAACTATGTCGGCGAAGATTTTTTCAGAGCCATTGAGTTCGACCCCGCTCACTGCATCGCTACTGCGAAGGATCGCCGTTACTTTAGATTTGAAACGAAATTCAACGCCCTCTTTAATCCCCGCATGTGCCAGATTTAGAGTGGCAAGTAATGGGTCATCGATATATCCACCATTGGGGGTAAAGATCGCGCCCAACCTCTCTTTGGCATCCTCCCAAAATTCATCATCGTTTAATGACTTAGGTGGCCAGTATCTGCCAACATCGATTCCAGGAGCATTCTTCTGCAGCTCGTCCGAACTCCATACTTCATAGGGAACTCCAACTACATCAAATAACTGTGAAGTTCTCTGACCTGATATAACAGGTGCATCCAACATGACGACCCCAACATCGATAATCGTTGAGTAACGCTCTTGAAGGTGACCTAAATGCTTGGGCCAGGCTTTCCAGCAGTGAAAGGACTCCCAGGCAAGGGCTACAGAATCAAAAGTTGAGTAGTTAAATCGAACAACGGCGCTAGAAGCGTTCGTTGAGCCTTGCCCTGGCCCTTGCGCCTTATCGACGCAAATAACTTCATACCCATCTCGGGCAAGTTCTAACGCGATCGAGCAGCCGATTACTCCTGCGCCGATAACGATTGCATTAGCCACGAATACACTTTATCCCCAATCGCATTGGAATTCTTCTACGCCCCACTGGGAATCGCTCGATTCTGTATTTACAGATCATAAATTATGTTGCAATACAACTTAATCGCTCTTAATTAAGAACGCCTCATGTGTTGTGAGTTCCGCATAATTAGTTACTAAGCCTTGTTGCGTAACAGTTAATAGATCATAAGCTATTCGTGCGTTGGTCCAATCAAAGTTTGAAATGAGCGCAATTACAATATTTGCAACTTCGGAGTTTGTCAGCGACAGTATAGAATCCGTATTTGCGCTTCCCTCTGCATAATTATTTTGAGTCGTACTTATCGTTGCTACTGATGCGGTATTTACTGCAAGAGCAGATACTGTAACAAAACCAGATGCACTAATATCGACAGATCCGCCATTTGTTGCCGTCCCAGCCCATATAAATGCGGGGTTATAGTTGGAGATAAACCAACTCCAGCAGATCTAGTATTGCGCACTACCTTTCGAGCGACTTCTGCTACCTGTGCGAGTGAGTCTCCGCGTTCGGCCGAGGCTCCTGCACATTTGAAAGCAAACACCATTCCAGCTACACCGCGACGACTATCAGCGCGTTCTTGCGGAGCGCTCATTACATCATCACTTACAAGTACGGTGGCCGTCTCAATATCTTCGAGCTCGCATAAATCTGCTGCAAGTTCAAAATTAAGAACATCGCCACCGTAGTTTCCAAATAAATAAAGCACTCCCATGCCACCGTTAACTTCAACGGATGCATTGAAAATCTGCTCTGATGATGGGGATGAGAAGACATTTCCTACGGCAACTCCAGAACATAAACCTTTTCCTACATAGCCTAGAAATACAGGTAGGTGACCTGAGCCTCCACCAGTAACGATTCCAACACGTGGTCCTGGGGCATCTGTACGGACAATAACTCGGGCATCAGAGTTAGCGCTTCGAAGTTGATCCGAGTGGGCTAGGAGAATTCCCTTGAGAACCTCATCAACAAACTGCTCCGGATCGTTAATGATTTTCTTCATGATGGAATTACCTCTCGGGTTGGGTTAGGAAGGTATTTGGTGGCGGGTGAAGGATTTGAACCTTCGAAGGCAGAGCCGGGGGATTTACAGTCCCCTCCCATTGGCCGCTCGGGCAACCCGCCAAGGTCGAACAAGTAGTGCGGCAATTATGGATAGTGCGATGAGAAAGGATACCTTAAGCACGTAGGCCTCATGACCGCCTTTTCTTTAATTAAGGAGCCCCACCCGTGGCAGCAGATAGCAGTTTTGACGTTACCTCCAAGATCGACCGTATGGAGCTCGACAACGCCATCAACCAGGCGATTCGAGAGATAGATACCCGCTTTGATTTTAAGAATACTGGATCGAAGATTGAGTTAGAGGGTGAAAAGATTCTGATTGAAGCCGATACTGAAGAGCGCGCAAAGGCCGCCCTTGATGTCGTCAAAGATAAAATGATTAAACGTGGGGTATCCCTAAAGCATCTCGATGCTGGAACTGCGCAACTTAGCGGAAAGATTTATAAGATCGCTGCACCGTTAAAAGAGGGTATCTCAACAGAGAATGCTAAGAAGATTGCAAAGTTTGTACGAGATGAGGGTCCTAAGTCGATTAAGACTCAGATCCAAGGCGATGAGCTTCGCGTTGTCTCCAAAAGTCGTGACGATCTGCAAGAGGTTATGGCGATGATTAAAGATGGTGGCTGGGATTTCGCAGTTCAATTTACGAATTTTAGATAATTGAACCACAACAAAACCGGCTTACTTTTTGGAGTAAGTGGCTACTTACTCTGGGGAGCTTTCCCCTTGTATTGGCCCTTACTAAAACCTGCCTCCTCTTTAGAGATAGTTTCGCATCGTGCGATATGGACATTAGTTTTCTGTGTGATTATTTTGTCCCTAACAAAATCGCTCAAGAGTGCTTTAGAAACTATGAAGCATCCAAAAATTGTCAGTAAATTATTCCTCTCATCTGCCCTGGTTTCAGTTAACTGGTTGGTCTATATCTGGGCGACAAATAACGGTCACGTAGTTGAGGCCTCATTGGGCTATTACATAAATCCATTAGCTACGGTGGCCTTCGGTGTTCTGGTCTTGAAGGAAAAGATGCGTGCTTTGCAGTGGATCGCTCTAGGTACTGCAACATTTGGCGTACTTGTGTTGACTATGAACTACGGGCGACTACCGTGGGTCGCACTCGCCCTAGCAATCTCATGGGGTAGTTATGGCTTCGTCAAGAAACAATTAGGCCTAAAGGCCGTAGAGGGCTTGGCTATTGAGACGCTTATAGTCAGCCTGCCATACCTGTCTTATCTACTGTACTTGGGTAATAAGGGGCAAGGCCACTTTGGTCATGAACCTGGAATCACAGTTCTCCTAATCAGCGCCGGGATAGTCACGGCAACTCCACTTCTATTGTTCAATGCTGCTACAACTCGTCTTCCTTTAACGGTAATAGGTTTATTGCAGTACATCACCCCAACACTCACTTTTTGCATCGGTGTGTGGGTCCGTCATGAGGATATGCCAACGGCTCGCTGGATTGGCTTCCTGATAATCTGGATTGCCTTAATAACTCTGGCGATTGATCTAGTTAAATCAAGCCGAACGGTCGATAACCGCATCGCATAGTGACATAAGAGCACCAGTTGCATCGCATACGGGAAGTGGACCAAGGGCCACACGTGCCTCTTTTGCCACTTGGTGCAACTGCTCGCGCGCCTCACTTAGTGCACTGTGAGTACGAAGTGCTACTAATACCTCTTGGACGACGCTTTCACTCTCAATTGGTCCCGATAAGAGTCGTTGTAATTCATGATCGGCTGAATCAGTTGACTTCATAACATTTAATGTCACCAATGTAGGGACGCCTTCTCGCAGGTCCGTTCCAGGAGTCTTTCCCGATTGATTTGATTCGCTTGCAATATCGATAACATCATCGGCTAACTGAAAAGCAACTCCAATTTTCTCACCAAAGAGTGTGACCGTATCGGTTATTGGCGCTGAAGCGCCAGAGACCATCGCACCGTAGCGCGCACTCGCAGCGATCAGTGAGCCAGTCTTATCGGCAACAACTTTCAGGTAATGCTCGAGAGGATCTTGTCCCGGGTTTGGTCCTTGGGTTTCCATGATCTGACCGATTACTAAACGCTCAAATGTGCGAGCTTGTAAACGAACCGCCTCAGGTCCAAGATCTGCCAAAAGATCAGAGGATTTAGCAAAGAGAAAATCTCCCGTCAAAATTGCGATTGTGTTTCCCCAACGTATATTGGCGCTCTCAACTCCGCGTCGAAGCGGTGCCTCATCCATAACATCATCGTGATAGAGCGTTGCAAGGTGAGTAATTTCGCAGGCAACTGCAGCGGCGATTACTCCGGCAGCGTTTGGGTCTCCAAACTGAGCCGTTAATAGGGTTAATAAGGGGCGTAAGCGCTTTCCACCAGCTGCAACTAGGTGATGTGCAGTCTCATCAACGAATGGATAGTCGCTCTTCGTATGGCTAAAAAGTAGCGCCTCGACTTGTGCCATCTGGGCGACCAAGGTCGCCTCAAGTGCTGGCGCAACGTTTGGAATGCCAAAAGATGACATTAGCGAATGAAGGTTGCGAAGTTCGTGATCAAGGTTAGAAGTGGAGCTGGGAAGACACCGAGCACGATAGTAACGGCGATTGAAAAAATAATTGTAATTCGAGTTAGCCCGGATGGAATATCAACAGTAGTTCCATCTTGAATTGGATCGGTAAAGAACATTAAGACAATGACACGTATATAGAAGAAGGCGGCGATAGCACTTGATAAAACACCAGCGATAACCACACCCTTTGCGCCACTTTCATATGCAGCTGAGAAAATTGAAAACTTTCCAATGAAACCACTTGTAAGTGGGATTCCGGCAAATGCCAAAAGGAAGCCAGCGAAGGCAGTTGCCACCCATGGTGAACGCTTACCTAGACCCTTCCAACGGTTTAAATCAGTAACCTCTCCATTTGAATCCCGCACTAGAGTTACTATTGCAAAGGCACCAACGGTTGCTATGCCATATGCAAATAAATAAAAGATTGATGCATCAAGGCCGGCTTTGTTAAGGGCAATGACACCAGCGAGCAAGAAACCAGCGTGTGCAATAGATGAGTATGCCAACATACGTTTGACATCACGTTGTGCAATGGCAACAAGTGAGCCAAAGAGCATCGTAACGATTGCAACCGCCGAGAGTAATGGAGTCCATGACCACTGAGCGTTGGCAAATACGGTGTAATAGATACGGAGCATCGCACCGAAAGCTGCAACCTTTGTGGCAGCTGCCATGAAACCTGTCACCGGCGTAGGGGCACCTTGATACACATCAGGTGACCACGTATGAAATGGCACAGCACCGACCTTAAATAAAAGTCCGATTGAAACAAACGCGATACCGATCAGAAGTAAGACATCGTTGCCACTTCCGCCAACTACCGACTCTCGAATACCAGCGAAGTTCACCGACCCTGAATATCCGTATAAATACGCCATTCCAAAGAGGAAAAAGGCCGATGAAAAGGCACCAAGAAGAAAGTACTTAAGTGCAGCCTCTTGTGAAGCTAAACGACGACGACGTGAAAGTCCGGCCATCAAATAAAGTGGAAGTGAGAGCATCTCTAGAGCTACAAATAAAGTAATAAGGTCACTTGAAATCGGGAACAACATCATGCCTGCGATTGCAAAGAGAGTAAGTGGATAAACCTCAGTTACTTGATTACCCGTCTGTACTGCGTGACGCTCTTCATCGGAGCCTGGCAGTGATGCGGCCAATGCAGTGAAATGATCCGTATCAGCGATGAGGAAGACTGAAATGATGGAGATAATAAGAATGGAGGCCTGAAGCAAAATTGCCGGTCCATCTATGACGACTGAACCCATCGCCGCAGTCGTGGAGTGTTCATTGCGAATCTTCCACACCTGCGCAAGAGAGAGAACGAGGGTACCGATAGTGATACTCAACTGCGTAACTGGTCGAAGTGCCTTTGAAACGAATGCCTCAACTAACACGCCTATTAAAGCTCCAACAAGCAGAATTAAGATTGGCGAGAGCAGTGAGTAGTTAAGTACTGGCGCTGTAAATGTCATTCGTTATTTCCGCTCGTTGGGACTGGATCGCTAAAGCCCAAGCCAGCGATTACATGTGTCGCCGCTGGATTGATAACCTTAAGAAGTGGTGAAGGATAGAAGCCAAGCACAACGATTATCGCTATAACTGGCGCTATAGCAATTTTTTCTCGAAGATTTAAATCAGGTAAATTCTCATTGCCCGGCGTAGTTGGACCATGCAGTGCCTTCTGTACGGGAATCAATATGTACAGCGCCGCCAATACAATTCCAAAGGTCGCGATAATTGCATGGACCGGATAGCGCGTGAAAGTTCCGACAAGTACTAAGAACTCACTCACGAAGCTCGAAAGTCCAGGCAGGGCCAGTGAAGACATTCCAGCTAGAAAGAACATCCATGCCATAACGGGGGTTACACGTTGTAGGCCACCAAAATCGGCGATCGTTGATGAGCCGCGACGCGAGATCATCCAGCCGCCTACAAGAAATAGAGCCGCCGTAGAGAAGCCGTGATTAAACATATATAACGCTGCCCCGCTATAGCCCTGAGAGGTCATAGCGAAGATTCCCATCGTAATGAAACCGAAGTGAGAGATCGATGTAAATGCAATCAGACGCTTTAAGTCGCGTTGACCAATGGCAAGGATTGCACCGTAAATAATCGAGATAACAGCTAAAACTAAAATCATCGGAGTAAACGTCTTACTAGCATCTGGAAAAAGCGTCAGGCAGTAACGAATCATTCCGAATGTTCCAACTTTGTCCAGAACTCCTAGCAAGAGAACCGATGTTCCAGGTGTAGCCGACTCGGCTGCATCTGGTAGCCAGGTATGAAGTGGCCACAGCGGGGCTTTGATTGCAAAAGCGATGAAGAAGCCTAAGAACAGGAGATTTTGAGTAGTTGAACTCATTTGTAGATGTGAGAGAGAGGCTAAATCAAAAGTATGTCCACCTTGTGCACCAGACATTACGTATAGCGCGATGATTGAGGCCAACATCAGTAATCCACCGAAAAGGCTATAAATTAAAAACTTAACCGCTGCGGCAGAACGCTCGCCCGTGCCATATCCACCAATAAGGAAATAGACCGGAATTAACATGGCTTCGAAAATTACATAGAACAGGAAGACATCGGTGGCGGCGAAAACACCGATCATCATTGTCTCTAAGACAAGGATGAGAGTATAGAAAACCTTTACGCTCCATCGCCCGCCGTGGGATTCATTCCAACCCGCTAAGACGACAACGGGTGCAAGTATGGTTGACATTAAAATCAGAACTAAGGCAAGTCCATCAATGCCTAATGCGTAATTAATTCCAAAAGATGGAATCCAGGAGTATTTCTCAACAAATTGAAGCTCAACGTTGTCGCGTTGGAAACCAACGGCCATTGCAATCGTTGCACCCATAACTAGCAAAGTAGTGAAAAGCGCAACTTGCTTAACTAACTTCTCATTAGTCTTTGGAAGAGCAGCAACTACTACTGAGCCGGCAAGTGGTAATGCCATTAAGAAGGTTAACCAGATCATTATTGAGTCACCACCCAAATCGCTGCGACCAGTACAACTGCACCGATCAAAATTAACGCCGCATAACTACGAACAAAGCCGGTTTGAATCCCACGTAAGGATGAACCAGAGCCCAGCGCCAATCGGCCAACCCCACGCACTGCCCCATCGATTACCGCTTCATCACTCTTAACTAAAACATCGGTTAATACCTGGCCAGGGCGCATAAAGACGGCCTCATTGAAGCGATCCTGCATTAAGTCCTGACGAGCAACTCGTGTAAAGATTGAAACATCATCTGGTGCCACGGCGGCAACTTCATTACGTGAATACTTGAGGAATGCAATCGCAACTCCTACGGCAACCATTACTAATGCAAGGCCTGACACGACTACTGGTGAGAGAAGTTCGGCATGCTCGCCATGGCTTTCAAATAAAGGAGAAAGCCAGTTCACGAGTGCATCACCATGACTCAATAAGTAGCCAGAAGTTACCGAACCGATTGCAAGGATTGCCATAGGAAGCCACATCAACCATGGAGACTCATGTGGATGTGCTTGATCATCCCAACGTGATTTTCCAGTAAATGTAAGAATCATTACACGGGTCATATAGAAAGCTGTGATTCCTGCGCCAAGTAAAGTTACGCAGCCAAGAATTACTCCCTTTGAGCCACCTGAGTTAAACGCAGTCTCAATAATCATATCTTTTGAGTAGAAGCCGGCAAATGGTGGAACTCCCAAAATCGCTAAATAACCCAGGCCAAATGTTGCGAAGGTAATTGGCATAAACTTTCTAAGCGCGCCATATTTGCGCATATTTACTTCATCATTCATGCCATGCATGACCGATCCTGCACCAAGAAACATTCCAGCTTTAAAGAAACCATGTGTTAGTAAATGCATGATGGCAAATGCATATCCAACTGGGCCTAGGCCTGCACCTAAAATCATGTAACCAATCTGCGACATTGTCGATGCGGCAAGAGCCTTCTTAATGTCATCTTTAGCTGTACCAATGAGAGCACCGAACATCAATGTAATAGCGCCAACGATTACGACCAATAACTGCGC
Source organism: Actinomycetota bacterium (assembly GCA_009698675.1). GTDB lineage: Bacteria > Actinomycetota > Actinomycetes > Nanopelagicales > Nanopelagicaceae > Planktophila. The sequence continues at coordinate 108,272 of WLPT01000001.1, read as the reverse complement.
CGTAGGTGCTGCATCAAAGATGAAGTTGGAACGGGTAATTAAATAGACGCCAGCTGTAACCATCGTCGCGGCATGGATAAGGGCAGAAACTGGAGTTGGTCCGGCCATTGCATCTCCGAGCCATGCCTGTAGCGGGAATTGCGCCGATTTTCCGGTCGCTGCAACTAATAACATAATGCCGATTCCAGTTAAAGCAGCAGTTGATGTATGGCCAGCTGCCTCCTTAACACCGCTGAATGAAACCGTGCCCATAGTCGCAAAAGCGATCATGATGGCAAAAGAGAGTCCCATATCGCCGATGCGGTTCATAACAAAGGCCTTCTTAGATGCCGTTGCATATGCAGGTTTCTGATTCCAGAAACCGATTAAGAGGTAAGAGGCGAGGCCTACGCCTTCCCAACCAACATAAAGGTTCAAGTAACTATTTCCTAAAACAAGGAGCAACATCGCCGCAATAAAGAGATTTAGAAATGCGAAGAAGCGTCGACGATCAGGATCATGCGACATATATGAAATAGAGTAGATATGGATAAGTGTTCCTACGCCTGTGATCAGCAGAACGAAACAGATAGAGAGCTGATCAAGCATCAAACCAGCATCGATATTGAAGGAACCGACCGAAATCCACTCAAAGAGTTTTTGAGTAATTGGTCGCTGACCATTTGATCGGCCCAGCATTAATGAGAGCTGATAAAGACCAACTAAGAATGAGGAGCCTGACAAGCCAGTAGCTAAGAGGTGCCCCCACTTATCGCTGTGTCGACCGGCGAGAAGCAAGATTGCAGCGCCAGCAAGTGGCAGTGCGATGAGGTAAACGAGGCTAGTTGAAGTCATCATAGTTATCGCTTCAACAAACTAGCATCGTCAACGGATGCTGATCGCCGTGAACGATAAATCGTCACGATAATGGCAAGACCTACAACAACTTCGCAAGCAGCTACTACCATCGTAAAGAAGGCGATAACTTGGCCATTTAGGTCGCCATTGATTCGAGAAAAAGTTACGAATGAAAGATTGGCGGCGTTGAGCATTAACTCCACACACATAAATACAACGATTGCATTGCGTCGAACGACTACACCCACGGCGCCAATTGTGAAAAGAAGGGCTGATAGATAGAGATAGTTAGCTGCATTCATTTACTTCTCCTCCTCTACGCTCGTATCGACTCTTCCAAGTTCAAAGACTGATGAATCTAAAACATCTCCACGTGCCTTTAAGCTGGCATTGACCGATGCGGCAGCTGCGGTACCGTCGGGCAATAGCGCCGGAACATCAACGGCGTTGTGACGGGCAAAGACGCCAGGGGCTGGGAGCCCGGCAGCGCTAGCAAGGGACTCTCCACGGAATCGATCGATCGATAGTTGGCGCTGAGTCGGGCGCTCTTGAATTCGATGATGATGGGCTAAAACCATTGCGCCAAGGGCGGCAGTGATCAATAGCGCAGAGACAACTTCAAACGGCCAAACAAAAGTTGAAAACAATAAGTGTGCAATTCCTTGAACATTTCCCTGCGCATTTGCCGCTTCAACTCCAACGACAGTACGTCCGAGTGTTGCCCGCGCCAGCAATGAGAGCATAAGTCCACCGAAGCCAAGGGCGGCAGTGATTGCGATTGGGCGAAGGCCGCGAATAGTTTCAGTGAGCGAATCTGATGAATCAACTCCAACTAGCATGAGGATGAAGAGGAAGAGCATCATCACTGCACCGGTATAAACAACCACCTGAACGATTCCAAGAAATGGCGCGCCTTGTGCGATATAGAAAATCGCGAGGGCGATCATTACAAATGCCATCAAAATTGCAGAGTGAACGGCCTTCTTCACAAGCAACATTCCTAAGGCTGCAACAAATGTCAGTGGAGCTAAAATCCAAAATAAAGTCGCCTCTGGAGCGGCCGTTTGCCCAACTTGAATAGCTAAATTAATCATTTGTTCACATCCTGTGATGGATGGGCCTGAGTGACATCACCTTTGTAGTAATTGGTGTCAGTCATATCTGGATACATTGGGTGCGGTGGCATTAACATCCCAGCACGCAACGGTCCGAGCAAATCTTCTTTTTCAAAGATTAATTTCTCTCGAGAATCATCGGCAAGTTCATATTCATTTGTCATAGTCAAGGCGCGAGTTGGGCAGGCCTCAATACATAGGCCACAGAAAACGCAGCGTAGGTAGTTAATTTGATAAACCTTGCCGTAACGCTCACCGGGTGACATGCGATTTTCTTCTGTGTTATTTGCGCCTTCAACATAAATCGCATCGGCAGGACATGCCCACGCACACAGTTCGCAACCAATACATTTTTCAAGGCCATCGGGGTGGCGGTTTAACTGATGGCGCCCGTGGAAACGCTCCTGAGTAGGCGCTTTAACTTCGGGGTATTCAACGGTTTCAGGCTTCTTAAATATCGTTGAAAAAGTCACCCAGAAGCCTTTGGCATGTCCAAAGAATCCAACTGAACCAGGTTGATCTACTTGTGTGAACTCAACTTTCTGCAAATCCTTATCGCTGTTCTTAAAAGATTCGATCTCAGCCACGGTCGACTCCTTTGTTAGGTGCAGAAACATTGATAGAAGAGATATTCATTGGAAGCTCTGGAACTGCAAAACTTGGCGCCGGTGCATCATCGATGATTGAGGCCATTTTCTTTTTCTTGGCAGAATCAAAACCGATGTTCACCAACATAACCAGCAGGACAACTGCGCTTGCAAAGGCAACTACAACTAGGCGTGGTGCACCTTGCAATGAAAGTACGCGAAGGGTTGCTACAACCAAAATCCATACGATTGAGACTGGAATCAAGATCTTCCAACCGAACTGCATGAACTGGTCGTAACGCAGACGCGGTAACGTTCCACGCAACCAGACAAATACAAAGAAGAAGACTAAAACCTTTGAGAAGAACCAGATTGCAGTAAACCAACCACCAAGCCAGTTTTCAGTAAATCCAAGGAAAGGTGGAGCATGGTATCCGCCGAGGAAGAGCGTTGTTGCTAGTGCAGATACGGCGATTATGTTGACATATTCAGCTAAGAAGAAAAGTGCAAACTTAAGTGATGAGTACTCAGTATGGAAACCACCCACTAGCTCGCCTTCGGCTTCAGCTAAATCAAATGGTGCACGGTTAGTTTCACCAACCATCGAGATTGCATAGATAACAAATGATGGGAACAAGACGATGGCATACCAAGTTGAAGACTGAGCAGCGACAATGTCAGATGTTGACATTGAGCCTGCATAGATAAATACAGCTACGAGTGAGAGGCCCATTGCGATTTCATAGGAGATAACTTGAGCACTTGATCGAAGGCCACCGAGAAGTGGGTAGGTTGAACCCGATGACCAGCCAGCTAAAATTATTCCGTACACACCAACTGAAGCGATTGCTAAAACATAGAGAACGCCAATTGGAAGATCGGTTAACTGCATTGCAGTTTTGTGTCCAAAGAGAGTTACAGGGCCGGAAATTGGAATAACGGCAAAGGACATAAAGCAGGCTGTAGCACTAATAATCGGGGCCAAAATAAAGACGATTTTATCGGCAGCCGCCGGAATGATGTCCTCTTTGAGCGCAAGTTTTACTCCATCGGCCAAGGCTTGAATCAAGCCAAATGGTCCAACACGGTTAGGTCCAGGACGTTGCTGCATGCGACCAACTAGTCGACGCTCTCCCCAAACCGATAACAGCGTGAGAACGACACAAAAAATAAAGACGAGTAAGGCCTTTACGGTGATTAGCCAACCTGGATCTCCGCCGATTAACTCTGCTGTTGTCATATCTTCACCACCGTAACTACATCGCCGTGTCCGATACCTAGGTTTACAAGTAATTGAGAGCCGCGTGAGTTACGTGGTGCCCAAATTGCATCATCGTGAATATCTTCAACAAGTGCTGCCAGAGTTACCGAGCCATGAGATGTTGAAATCTTCAAAAGCTCTCCATCGACAACGCCCATTGACTTGGCACGTCCTGGAGAAATCACGGCGACGGTCTGGCGTGCAGTTCCAGCTAAGTTCTCTTCACCCTGTTGAAGCGTGCCGAGATCTAGAAGACGTCGCCATGAGGTAAGAATGAATTGATCGCCACTGACTGAAGGTGCTTGTGCGGGGCTAACTGAAGTCATGGTCGCACGTTCGCCATCCCATGCTCCAAGGCTTGTAATCTCTTTTGCCGCAGCTGTAACTGTGCCGAGGTTTAGGGAGGTACCCATTTCTTGTGCAATCATCGAAAGAATTCGAAGATCGCTGCGATTTAGTGAGTCATGAACCGCTGCATCAAAAGATCGTGCGCGGCCTTCCCAGTTTAAAAATGATCCGCTCTTCTCAGTTATCGCTGCAACTGGTAGAACTACATCTGCGCGCATTGTCACTTCACTTGGAGCGATTTCAAGAGCGACAACAAAAGCCTTATCAAGTGCACGAAGTGCATCATCGCTATGTAATCCATCAAGTGGATCAACTCCACCAACAAGTAGAGCTCCAACTGTGCCTGCATTGACTGCGGCAAAAATCTCATCACTGCTGCGACCGATTGTTGTTGGAAGTGAGGGCACGCCCCATACGGCTGCAATATCCACGCGGGCAGCGGCATCTGCTACCGGACGACCACCTGGCAATAAGTTTCCGATTGCCCCAGCCTCTAGTGCGCCTCGTTCGCCTGCACGACGTGGAATCCACGCAATTTTTGCTCCCGTTGAATCTGCCAATGCGGCAACTGCAGTTAAGAGTCCAGCGCTTTCACAGGCACGCTCCCCCACAAGAATTATCGACTTAGCATTCAGTGTTTGCTTGGCGACCGCTGCCGCTTCTTGACCAGGTGCGACCTTTACAAAATCGCCCTTTAATTTTTCAACTCCGATAGAGAGTTTGCTAGCAATAGCTGTGACCTTTAGCGCGCGCTTTCGGAACTGCTTATTTAAGCGCAAGAAAACAATTGGAGACTCTTCTTCAGGTTCAAAACCCACGAGAAGAACTTGATCCGCGCGATCTATATCACGGTAGGTGGTTGAAGTTCTAACCACATATGCGGCTAAGAATTCGCATTCTTCATCAGATGAAAGACGTGAACGGAAATCAACATCATTTGTTCCAAGGCCAACACGCGCAAACTTGCTATAGCCGTAGGCGTCTTCATATGTTGCACGGCCACCTACTAGAACCGCCGAAGTATTTTCCTTCAAACCTTTAGCTGCAGCAGCAAGTGCTTCTGGCCATGATGCTTGAACCAATACTCCAGCGCCGTTTCTAACGAGAGGATGTGTAAGGCGATCAACGGCAGTGACATATTTAAATGCCCAGCGACCCTTATCGCAGTTCCACTCTTCATTAACGGATGCGTCATCGCCTGCAAGGCGACGTAGCGTTTTGCCGCGACGTACATCGGTGCGCATATCGCAACCAGATGCACAGTGCTCGCATGCAGATGGCGTTGAGACTAAATCAAATGGACGGGCGCGGAAGCGGTATGAAGCACCGGTGAGGGCACCGACTGGGCAGATTTGAACTGCGTTGCCAGAGAAATATGATTTGAATGGTTGCTTCTCATAAATACCAACTTGTTGAAGTGCGCCACGTTCATTCAAGGTAATAAAAGGATCGCTTGCGATTTGATCGGAAAAACGAGTACAGCGCGCACATAAAACGCAGCGTTCACGATCTAACAAGACCTGTGAAGAGATATTGATTGGCTTTTCAAATGTGCGTTTAACGCCTTCAAATCGAGTTTCAGTGCGCCCCGTACTCATTGCTTGATTCTGTAATGGACATTCCCCGCCCTTATCGCAAACTGGGCAATCTAATGGGTGGTTAATGAGCAGAAGCTCCATCACTCCCTTTTGTGCCTTATCGGCAACGGCTGAGGTTAATTGAGTTTTTACAATCATTCCTGGCTCAACTGGAATTGTGCAGGATGCTTGTGGCTTAGGAAAAGCTCGACCATTTATTTCAATATCAACCAAACACTGGCGACATGCACCGACTGGATCAAGTAATGGATGGTCACAGAAACGTGGAATTTGAATTCCAAGTTGCTCGGCTGCGCGAATTACTAAAGTTCCTTTTGGAACACTAACTTCAAAGCCATCGATAACAACGGTAATCATGTCCACGATTGCAGAGGTTGTCATTTAAACACCCGCCCCAACAAAAAGCGTTGATGCAACTGGATCAAATGGGCATCCACCTTGCGTCATATGCGCGATGTACTCATCACGGAAATATTTAATCGACGAGGTAATTGGACTTGTAGCACCATCACCCAGTGCACAAAATGATCGACCCATAATGTTGTCACAGAGATCAAGCAGCTTTGCAAGATCGGCTTCAGTGCCCTTACCCGCTTCAAGGTCGCGCAGAATTTGAACTAACCACCACGTACCCTCGCGACAAGGTGTGCACTTTCCACAGGACTCATGCTTATAGAACTCGGTCCAGCGAAGTACTGCGCGAACAACGCATGTTGTCTCATCAAATATCTGCAGAGCCTTTGTTCCAAGCATTGATCCGGCCGCGGCCACACCTTCGTAATCAAGTGGAGTGTCGAGGTGGTCCTGCGTAAAGATAGGTGTCGAAGATCCGCCAGGAGTCCAGAACTTCAACGTGTGGCCAGTACGGATTCCACCAGCGAGTTCAAGAATTTCACGCAAAGTTATTCCAAGGGGTGCTTCGAACTGGCCAGGGTTATTTACGTGGCCAGAGAGCGAATACAGCGTTGCACCCTTGCTCTTTTCTGTACCCATTGATTGATACCACTCGGCACCATTGTTAATAATCGCTGGAACTGCAGAGATAGATTCAACATTATTTACAACAGTTGGGCGGGCATATAAACCTGCGATAGCTGGGAATGGAGGCCGTAAACGCGGTTGGCCACGGAAGCCTTCAAGTGAATCTAAGAGTGCAGTCTCTTCGCCGCAGATATAGGCGCCGGCACCAACATGGAGAACTACATCAACCCCATTTCCAAGGTGGCCAGCTTTATATGCATCTTCGATCGCTTGATTGAGTCGACGCACAACATGTGTAACTTCGCCACGAATATAAATAAATGCATGCTTGGCACGGATTGCATGGCAGGCGATTATGCATCCCTCTACTAATACATGTGGATTTGCCATAAGAAGTGGCATATCTTTACAAGTACCTGGCTCCGACTCGTCAGCGTTAACTACCAAATAGTGATCTTTGTTATCGCCCTGGGGAATAAATCCCCACTTCATACCAGTTGGAAATCCCGCACCACCGCGGCCGCGAAGTCCTGAGTCTTTTACTAATTGAATAACTGCATCCGGCTCCATCGCCAAGGCTTTTTTCGCTGCGCTATAGCCACCGTGGCGGGTGTACGCCTCAATAGTGAACGAGTCTTTCTCATCCCAGTGCGCTGAAAGTACGGGTGTTAACTTTGACATTACTTGCCCTCTTTCGAAATTCTTAATCCGAGAAGTGATGGGGCTCCAGCTTGAACACCCTCATGTGCTTTTCCATCATTAATACCTGCAAGCACTTCCGAGGCCTCTTTCCATGTAACTAAAGTATTTGGGCCACGTGTTGGTGGTTTTGGATTTCCGCTTCGCATTGAATCAACTAAATCCTTGGCCGACTCGACCGTTTGGTTGTCGTAAAACTCCCAGTTAGCCATAACGACCGGTGCGTAATCACATGCGGCGTTACATTCAATATGCTCGAGTGAAACCTTCCCATCTTCGGTTACGCCATCATTTTCAACACCCAGGTGTGCTTTAAGGCCGGCAAAGATCGCATCCCCGCCCATAACTGCACACAAAGTATTTGTGCAAACGCCTACGTGATATTCACCAACGGGCTTGCGCTTGTACTGCGTGTAGAAAGTTGCAACAGCTGAGACTTCTGCAGTCTCAAGCGTTAAGAGTTTTGCAATGAGTTCGATGCCTTCACCATTGACATATCCAACGCGAGATTGCACAAAGTGCAACAACGGCATGATTGCAGAGCGAGAGCGTGGATAGCGCTTGATTATCGAATCCATAGTTGCGAGATCTTCGCTTGAGTAAGCCATTAGCGGTCAACGCCCCCCATAACAGGATCGATAGATGCAACTGCTCCGATAATGTCAGCGATCATTCCGCCTTCGCTCATCGCAGAAGTTGCTTGTAGGTTATTAAAAGAAGGTTCGCGAAAGTGCATGCGATACGGACGTGTTCCGCCATCTGATACAACGTGTGCTCCAAGCTCTCCACGTGGAGATTCAACGGCTTGATAAACTTGACCTGCAGGAACATGGAAACCCTCGGTTACTAATTTAAAGTGGTGAATCAGCGACTCCATCGACGTGCCCATGATCTCGCGAATGTGATTTAACGAGTTTCCAAGTCCGTCGCTACCAAGTGCCAACTGTGCTGGCCATGCAATCTTCTTATCGGCCACCATAACGGGAGCGCCTTCAAGTAGCTCTAATTTATCTAAAGCCTGTTCGATAATACGCAATGACTGTTCAAGTTCATTCATGCGAATTAAGAAGCGACCATAGACATCGCATGTATCGGCTGTAATCACATCAAAGTTATAGTTTTCATAGCCGCAATATGGTTGGACCTTACGCAGATCCCATGGAAGCCCAGTTGAGCGAAGCACTGGCCCCGTGATGCCAAGTGTCGTCGCGCCAGCTAGATCTAAGTAACCGATTCCTTGAGTTCGCTTTAACCAGATGGAGTTACCGACTAGCAAAGAGGTGTTGTCTTTGAAGTTTTTACGCATCTGTTTTACTGCATCGCGAATCTTTGGGATTGCGCCTTCAGGCAGATCCTGCTGTACCCCACCTGGGCGGATATAGGCCATATTCATGCGCAGACCAGAGATCATTTCAAAGAGATCTAAAACGATTTCGCGTTCGCGGAAGGCGAAAAACATTGGAGTAATTGCGCCTAGTTCCAGGGCACCGGTTCCAAGGGCGACCATGTGAGATGAGATTCGGTTGAGCTCCATCATCATTACGCGAATCACGCTTGCGCGTTCAGGAATATCGTTGGTGATGCCAAGAAGTTTTTCAATAGCTAAGCAGTATGCAGTCTCATTGAAAATCGGCCCCAAGTAATCCATGCGGGTCACAAAAGTTGTGCCCTGAGTCCAGCTTCGGTACTCCATGTTCTTTTCAATTCCAGTGTGTAAATATCCGATTCCGCAACGAACTTCAGTGACAGTCTCGCCTTCAAGTTCTAGAATTAAACGCAGAACACCATGTGTTGATGGATGCTGCGGACCCATATTTACAACTACGCGCTCTTCCTTAGTTGAACCAATCTCTTGCACGAGTGAGTCCCAGTCGCCACCAGTAACTGAGAAAACCGTTCCTTCAGTTGTTTCGCGAGACGGTGCGTACGGATCAAAAGTTGTCATTTGTAACTCCTGCGATCACTTGGAGGCGGAGTTGTTGCGCCTTTATATTCAACGGCGATTCCGCCGAGTGCATAATCTTTACGTTGTGGGTGACCTTGCCAATCATCTGGCATTAAGATTCGCGTAAGTCCTGGGTGACCATCAAAGATAATTCCAAACATGTCGAAGGTTTCACGTTCATGCCAGTTATTTCCAGCCCACACTTCAACTAGCGATGGAATGTGTGCATCGGAGTCTGCAACACTTACCTCTAAGCGTATGCGGCGGTTATTTGTCATTGAGAGAAGTGGGTACACCGCTACTAGTTCGCGACCTTCATTGTTTGGGTAATGAATGCCTGAGACGCCCATACACATTTCAAACTTCAAGTTGTCGCGCAAAATCAACGCAACCTCAATTAATTTTTCACGCTTAACATGCAGAGTTAACTCACCACGATCGACGACTACTCGCTCGATCGCATTGGAAAACTCAGGGTATGCACGCTCTAAATCATCGGCGACCTCATCAAAGTAGCCACCATATGGGCGCTCTGATGACCCGGTCGATGCGGCGGTGCGAACAAGTCCGCCATAACCCGATGTGTCACCAGTGCCGCGTGCGCCAAACATTCCAGAGTCAGTCATTTACGCCAGCAAACCCTTCATTTGAATGGTTGGCTTTGCATTCATAGCTGCGAGTTCAACTTCCTTAATAATTTGAGCGCGATTTGCACCTAATTTTTCATCATAAATCTTTTCGTGAAGTTTCAAAATTGCATCCATCAACATTTCTGGGCGTGGTGGGCAGCCAGGAAGATAGATATCAACTGGAACCACATGATCAACGCCTTGAACAATGGCATAGTTATTAAACATTCCGCCCGATGAGGCACAAGCACCCATCGCAATAACCCACTTAGGGGCCGACATTTGATCGTAAATCTGACGTAGAACTGGCGCCATTTTATTTGAGACGCGGCCGGCGACAATCATTAAATCTGCTTGCCGGGGAGAGGCACGAAAAACTTCCATACCAAAACGTGAAATATCATATTTAGCTGCAGAGCCAACGGCCATCATCTCAATTGCGCAACAAGCTAGACCAAAAGTCGCTGGCCAGAGAGAGTTTTTACGCATATACCCTGCGAGTTTTTCAACTGTAGTTAGTAAAAACCCACTAGGAATTTTCTCTTCAAGACCCATTGTTTAATCCCATTCCAATCCGCCGCGGCGCCAAACATATGCATAGGCGACAAACACGGTTGCAATAAAAATCGCCATTTCAACGAGTCCAAAGATTCCTAATTGATCGAAAGTCACGGCCCACGGATAGAGAAAAACGATTTCAATATCAAAGATAATAAATAACATCGCAGTTAAGAAATATTTAACTGGAAAACGTCCACCTTCAGCAGCTTGTGGTGATGGTTCGATTCCGCATTCGTATGCCTCTAGCTTTGCGCGGTTGTAACGGGCCGGTCCAGTAAGGGCGCCTGCGACCACTGAAATTAAAGCAAAGCCAAAGCCGATTGCCCCTAGCGCAAGAATCGGAACATATGGATTCGATGTGGATATCACGTGTGAAATCTTAAGGCGGTCAGGCCCATGCTGATGACCGCTAGCCCTTAATCCCGCTGTGAACTGCAACAACCCCAAAGGTGAGATTTTTCCAGGTGACCGAGCTCCAGCCGGCGCCCTGCATCGCAGTGGCTAGCCCCTTTTGATCGGGCCAGGCCCTGATCGACTCGGCCAAATAGATGTAGGCATCGGGATTTGAGGCGGTTTTACGGGCAATGGCCGGCAGTGCGCGCATTAGGTAGCTCATGTAGAGGATACGAAAGGGGCGCCAGGTGGGATGGGAGAACTCGACGATGACCATTCGGCCACCGCTCTTGGTCACTCGGAGCGCTTCGGCGAGCGCCTTTGGGTAGTCGACCGTATTTCGAAGGCCAAAGGAGATTGTCGTAACCTCGAAACTATCGGCCTCAAAGGGCAGGTTGAGGGCATCGGCCTTGGAAAAGCTCAGATATGGGCGGGCCTTTCGACCCTGGGCGAGCATGCCCTCTGAAAAATCCGTTGAGAGGACGCTGGCCCCAGCCTTAAAGAGCGGCTCAGAGGAGGAGCCGGGTCCGGCAGCTATATCAAGGATCTTCATGCCAGGAGTTGGGGCGATGATTTTCGTCGCCGCTCTGCGCCAGGCCTTAGTTCGACCTAGAGATAAGAGATCGTTGACGATGTCATATCGTCTGGCCACGCCATCGAACATCGCAGCTACATCGTCGGGATCTTTACCCAGGTTAGCGCGGGACATGAGCGCATTCTCTCTTGAAGTAGGCTCATCCACAACTTAAGGGCCGAGGAGATTTAGATGTCATTTCACGCTAGCTCACTTCGAGCAACCCTGCTGCCGGCATCCAATGCGCTAACTAATACCCTCTCAATAGGAGCCGGTGCGATATTTCTGAGCGCGTTGGCTCAGATTTCAATTCCGATTCCAGGTTCACCAGTTCCGGTAACAGGTCAGAGCCTTGGCGTTGTCTTGATCGCCTCCTCTTTTGGTGCCGGGTTAGGGTTTGCAACTTTTGCCACGTACTTGCTGGTTGGAATTGCCGGTGGTCCAGTATTTGCAGGAGCAAGCTCTGGAATTGAAAAAGTAACTGGGGCAACGGGTGGTTATCTAATTGGGATGTTGGTTGCAACATATCTCTTAGGATTACTAGCAAATCATCGTATGGACCAAAAGTTTATAACCTCTCTGCCATCAATGCTTGTGGCTAATTTGATCATCTTTAGCTTTGGTTTAATCTGGTTGCACCACTTCACCGGAAAAGATTGGCGTTGGACTATTAACGCAGGTCTAACTCCATTTATTGTTGGAGAAGTACTAAAGATGATTATCGCCGGTACGTCCCTGCCAATTTTATGGCGAGTTATAAAGCGTAAGAGCAACTAAAGAATTTCTATGCCAACTTTAATTCCAGTTACAACAACTCACTTAGGTGAACATTTACCGCTATTGGAACTACTGCCAGATGCCAATCCTGTCGCGTGGGTACGTGCGGGTGAAGGAGTAGTTGGGTGGGGTGTTCATGCAACTACCACAGTCAGTGGTCCACAGCGCTTTGCAGAGGCGCGTAAGTGGTGGTTGAAACAGTTGGAAAGCTTTGCTGTTACTAACTCAGTCCACGGAAATGGAACTGGTCCAGTTCTATTTACCTCTTTCTCTTTCTCCCCCGATGATGAATCGGTTTTAATAATTCCCGAAGTAATTGTTGGGAAAAAAGGTGATAAGTCGTGGATTACATGGGTTGGAACTTCACCTCAGCCAGAACTAAATCTCGTTGCACCGGCACTGGCTCAGAATTCAATCGTGTGGGATAGCGATAAAGATTCAGATTCTGCCTGGAAAAATCGAGTTTCCGCGGCAGTTACTCGTATTCAAAATGGTGAACTCGATAAAGTTGTTCTGGCTAGAGATTTTATCGGACGATCTAAACACGAGATTGAACCTCGAACAATATTACATAGATTGGCAGCTGAATATCCATCGACGTGGAGTTTTGCAGTTGCTGGCCTCGTTGGAGCAACTCCCGAACTGCTTCTTCGCCTCACTCGCAAGATGGTCACTTCACGTGTACTTGCCGGAACTATTAGTAAGACCGGCGATGACGAGCGTGATCTAGCACTAGCTGCCTCCTTGGCCCGTTCATCTAAGGATTTAGAAGAGCATGTATATGCCGTGCGTTCTGTCGCCGATGCACTTGAACCGTTTTGTACATCCACAAACGTTCCTGAATCTCCGTATGTATTGCACTTAGCCAACGTCATGCATTTAGCAACTGATGTAACTGGAGCCTTGGCCGAAAAATTGGCCCATGTCGATGCATTTACAATTCTTGAACAACTTCATCCATCGGCTGCTGTTTGTGGCACACCACGCGAACAGGCCGCGAAATTAATTAGTGAAATTGAGGGAATGTCTCGCGGAAGATATGCCGGACCGGTCGGTTGGATCGATGCCGCAGGAGATGGCGAACTCGGAATTGCACTTCGATGTGGGCAGATATCTGGCGACTCAATCAGAATCTTTGCCGGTTGTGGAATAGTCACTGGCTCTGACCCATCTAAAGAGTTGGCCGAGAGCGAAGCCAAACTTGTTCCTATGCGAAGTGCACTTGCCTAAATAGAGTTCATTTTTTCATAGATAGATTTCAAATTCTGAGCGTTTGCCTCACGTGATTGAACTTTTGCCACAATCACTGAAATCCCTTTAACCGGTTGAGCTATGGCGCCCTTGAGTTCACTAATTGATGTGATTGTCGAGGAAGCAACACCAAAAGCTTGGGCTATTGCCGCTGGATCTAAACCGTGAGGAGTTCCAAAAACCGTTTCAAATCCCTCTACTGCGTTTTGTGGAAGAGTGGAAAAGATTCCACCGCCATCATTATTTATTATGATAAATCTGCAGTTGATATCTTCTCGGTGAATTAAGCCTGTTATGTCATGTAAGAATGCTAGATCTCCAAGTACGGCAAAAGTTTGGGCATTACCAGCTGCAATTCCCAATGCCGTTGAAATATTGCCATCAATTCCGGCTAGGCCGCGATTTGCATAGGTTGTAACTCCGCTTCGAGGCTTTGCAAAGCCTTCCAAATCTCGAATAGGACGAGAGGATGAGATAAATAACGCCGATCCATCTGGAAGAGCTGCGGCAATCGCTTTGGCAATAGACGCCTCATTCCAGCCATCAACCTCGCCAATTAGTTTGGCGCAACGTTCAGAGTATTTTTGCCATTGGGCGATCCAGTCATCCGAAGCCATCACACAATCGAGGGCAGGAATCTCGGTAAAACGCTTATCTGCTTGGCGATCGCTATCTACTGTTGCTATGCGTGGATCAATGACAAAGCTCGTAGGCGCCAAGCTTACGAGAGCATTCACAGATCTTGAAAGTGTTGTTCGACCAATAACAATTGCCGCTTGCGGAACTAAAACACTTCGGACTTGAAGTGAAGTTAAAAATACCGAAGCATGTGCAACTGCATCTGGAAAAGAGAGCGGATCTTCAGCGATTATTGGCCAGTTGAGTTTCTTGGCGAATTTTCTAACTTCCTCGACGCTTAATCCACCGCGATCATGACCAATAACTAAAACTCCACGAGTTGCCTGAACTCTAAGTGTTGAGCTCTTCGTGCGTGATTTAAATTCAATTGGTAAGACTTTGATCTCATCGAGCCATTGGGTCGAATCATCGGGTAGCAGGGGTTCATCAAACTGAAGATTTAAATGCACCGGGCCAAAACGCAAACTATCAAGTGGAAGTTCCATTGGAAATACCGGTCCATCTATGTCGGCAAAATAACGCACTGCCCTGCCGTAGATTCGGGCCTGCTCAGTGGTTTGATTGGCACCAGTTCGCCGAAGCATTGCAGGCCGATCAGCGCTCAGAACAAGTAGGGCCGCATTGGTGTGGCTGGCTTCTAATACAGCTGGATGATAATTCGCAACCGCCGTTCCGCTGGTACAAACAATCGGTACAGGGCGCTGCGTAGATTTAATCAAACCTAAAGCAAAAAACGCCGCAGTTCGTTCATCGATTCGAACATGAATTTTGATTAACCCCCGAGTTGCTGCAGCGTTAAAAGCCAGCGAAAGAGGTGCATTTCTAGATCCGGGAGAGATAACTACATCGGTGATACCTGCTTCGATAATTTGACGAACAATCACCCGCGATAGGGAAGTTGATGAGTTCATATTTTCCACCCACTCTCCGCAACTGCATTTTGAACACCCGCACCCCATGTCATGCGAATCCGATTCTTCCACCAGTTTAGGCGCTCATTAGATACGGCGAACTTGGTTAGGGCCTCCGAATTTGGTGTCACATCTCTGGCTTCAATCACTCCATCCACAATCGGGAGTTGAGCAACATCAACTGCAAGTAAGGCCCCAGTACCTAGACCGCATGCATAATCTAGCTCGGGAAGTGATGCCGCCAGTCGAAGTCCGTGAGAAATCCCGACTGCGCTCTCTAATGCACTTGAAACTGCAACTGGGACTCCATAGTGCTTGGCAATTTCCAGCGCTTTGGCTATACCGCCAAGGGGCGCAACCTTGAGCATCACAATATCCACCGCGCCTTCAATATCTATATCTAATGGATCTTTAGCTTTTCTAAAAATCTCATCGCCGGCGATTGTGATTCCAGTACGCAGTTTCAACTCACGAAGTTCATCAATAGTTGAACATGGTTGCTCGACGTACTCTATTTCACCCGCCTCTTTTAGAAAAAGCTCTACTTGGTCAACACTCCAAAGCCCATTTACGTCGATTCGAATTCTAGATTCAGGTCGAATGCGTCGTACGTTAGCGATTCTTTCCAAGTCAACGTGTAGATCTCCACCCACTTTAATTTTTATCACTTTCGTTCCATCAAAATCTTCAAGAAGTCTCTCGATTTCAATCGGATCATCGATTGCCGGAAGTGTGGCATTTACTTCGATAAGTTTGCGCAGTTCGCGAGGGCTTTCAACAAAGGCCGCCTCTATTCCACTCAGTAGCCATGGCACAGACTCTTCATAGCTATATTCGAGGAAGGGAGAAAACTCGCCCCAACCCATTGGTCCCTCAAAGAGTGCGACTTCGCGCGAAGTTACCGAGCGAAAGTCTGTTTTAGTTGCAAGCGCAACGACTTTGAGTGAGCCAAGGATTGAATCAAGCATTGCTTATGGACGCTTAGGAAATTTCTCGAAATCCGGTGCTCTTTTTTCTTTATAAGCATCACGGCCTTCTTGGCCTTCTTCACTCATATAAAAGAGAAGTGTTGCATCTCCTGCAAGTTGCTGTACTCCCGCCAGACCATCATCGGCGGCGTTCAAACTTGACTTCAATAATCGAAGAGCAAGCGGGGAGTTGCGCAACATTTCGCGACACCATGAAACAGTCTCGGCCTCTAACTCGCCAATAGGAACTACGGTGTTAACCAATCCCATACTTAATGCCTCTTGCGCATCGTATTGACGAGTCATAAACCAAATCTCTCGAGCTTTTTTCTGACCAACGTGTGCGGCGAGTAAACCCGCGCCGTAGCCTCCATCGAATGAACCAACCATCGGTCCCGTCTGACCAAATTTTGCATTCTCGGCGGCGATAGTTAAATCGCAGACAACATGCAAAACATGTCCCCCTCCAATTGCCCACCCGGCAACCATCGCAACTACTGGCTTCGGTGTGCGGCGAATTTGGACTTGAAGATCTAAAACATTTAAACGGCCGATACCTTTTTTAGATAACTTGTCATCACCAAGATATCCATCATCGCCGCGCACACTAATGTCGCCACCCGAACAGAATGCATCGCTTCCTTCGCCAGTTAAAATAATTACACCAACATCTTCATTATCACGCGCCAAAGAAAAGGCCTCAATTAATTCGATAATCGTCTGCGGGCGAAATGCATTATGGACTGCGGGTCGGTTGATAGTGATTTTGGCCATGCCATCGCCCATTTGATATCGGATATCGGTGAAATTCTCCCCGCCCGGGGCAACTTCCCAACTGGGGATTGCACGGCTACCAAAATCGCGGTTAATCGGCTTGCTCACATTTCCTCTTTTCAATCGTTGCTAGCGATAGCCTACGGCTGCAATGGACATGTCGTCACAACGAGAGTTACTTCGAGCCAGCCCTGCGTGGTCTATCCCTGAGTTAGTCAGGGAAATCACTGCCGCCCTCGATGGAACTGGCCCTGCCCTTAGCTTTGGCGAGGTCCGATCCAAGAGCACTGAGAAGAATATTGCCATAGTCATCGGCACAAGTGGAAGCACGGGATTAATAAAAGAGGTGGGCTTCACTTCGAGCGCACTGATTGCTTCTGCAAGGGCGTCAAATACTTTTCTCGAAGCGGTCAACGGGCAACAGTGGTCGCTCTTATTACCTGTAACTCATATTGCGGCAGTTAATGTAATTATTCGTTCAATTGAACTTGGAACACTTCCTGTGGACCTTCGTAATTTCGAGGGTGAATATCCAAAAGTTAATTTCACTTCAATCGTACCTACACAGCTATTTAGAGCCCTTCACTCAGATGATCGATTGCTCAAGCATTTACAAGCCGCACAAATAGTTTTAGTTGGTGGGGCAGCTCTTTCTCCAACACTTCGCGCACAAGCAGAGGCACAAGATATAAACATTATTGAAACCTATGGCATGACTGAAACCTGCGGTGGCTGTATTTATGATGGCCAAGCATTAAGCGGAGTTGAATTTGAAATTGGAGAAAGTGACGTAATAAGGATTCGCGGTTCAGTCTTAGCGACGGCTTATCTGAACTCGCCAAGCATATTTCAATTACATGATGGCTGGTTTATAACAAATGATCGTGGTGAGATCGTTAATAATATACTTCATGTGCTCGGTCGATCCGATGATGTAATTATTTCTGGAGGTGAGAATCTCTCCCTTACTGCAATAGAGGCAACACTTTCGATCCGTTTCCCAGATCTAGAATTCGCAGCATTTTCTATAGATGATCCGCAGTGGGGCCAGGCACTTCATGTTGCGATAGTCGGTGAAGTCAATGAAACTGAGATTTCGCATTATTTGGAGGCGGCTTTCGGTGGCGTTGCAAAACCAAAAGGCATACACATCATGGAGTCACTACCATTGCTTGGTATTGGTAAAGTCGATCGAATAACTCTTGCAAAGATGGTGGAGTATGAATAAGTGGATTCTCGGAGCACGGCCGCGAACATTGCCAGCGGCCATTGCACCTGTAGTAGTGGCTTCGGCTTTAGCAGGCAGCGAGTTCAACTGGTTTCGTGCCGCTCTTGCACTGAAGGTTTCTTTGTGGCTACAAATTGGTGTCAACTTTGCCAATGACTATTCCGATGGAATTAAGGGGACTGATACCCATCGCGTTGGTCCTACTCGGTTAGTCGCAAGTGGATTAGCGTCGGCTCGCAGCGTCAAGCATGCCGCCTTTCTATCTTTTGTAATCGCTTCAATCGCAGGTCTCTGGCTCGCCATCCTTACTTCGCCAATTCTTATTGCAGTTGGTGTTGCGGCGATTGCAGCTGCATGGAGTTATACAGGCGGGCGAAGGCCATATGGTTATAGCGGCTTTGGTGAAGTTTCAGTCTTTATTTTCTTTGGAGTTGTTGCAACCGTTGGAACTTTCTACGTTCAAACTCAAAGGATCACTTTATTAAGCTTTATTGTTGCAATTCCCATGGGCGCGCTTTCGTGCGCAATTCTGACAATCAATAACCTTCGAGATCGCAAGCAAGATGCCCTCGTTGGAAAGAAAACTTTGGCCGTTCGAATGGGGGATCTGGCAGCGCGTCGAGCTTTCGTTGCCCTGCTTGTCATTTCGCATACAGCGGCGATAGCAACTTTTATCCCTACGGCGCTCTTAACTCTTGCAGTGGCACCCCTCACCTTCTCTCTAGCCCGACAAGTAATGAGCGGTGCATCGGGCGCAGCGTTGATACCGGTTTTAGGAAAAACTGGAAAACTACAACTCATCTTTGCTGCAATCTTTGCGATTGCCTTAGCGATACAATAAGACCATGGTTCGCTTTCTACTTCCCTTGTTGCTCGTAGGCTTTTCCATCTATACCTTGGTTGATTGTGCACGCACCGATGAAACACAGATTCGCAATCTTCCGAAGTGGGCATGGATTCTAATAATTATTCTTATTGGAACGTTGGGCCCTATTGGCTACTGGGTAGCGGGTCGACCAAAGATTGCGCGTACTGGTCGCAATCAACCAAAGCGACGAATCTTGCCACCCGATGATGACCCAGAGTTCTTAGGAAAGCTTTAAAGCCCCGAATACGTGTGCTTGCCTGTTCCCCAAATATTTACATAGATATAGTTAAATAAGAATGTTGAACCGGCAAATAAACAGAGCCAAGCCGCGCGACGTCCACGCCAACCAATAGTTACGCGGGCATGTAAATAAGCCGCGTAGGCGACCCACGTTATAAAGGCCCAAGTCTCTTTTGGATCCCAACCCCAATAGCGTCCCCATGCACTCTCTGCCCAGATAGCTCCTGCGATGACGGCAAAAGTCCACAGAGGAAATACAAATGCCACTAAGCGGTATGAGAGTTGATCTAAATACTCAAGGGAAGGCAGACGTTTAGCCCATGCAGTTCGCTCGCCCTTTGACTCCATTGAATCTAAATATAGATATGCAGCAGCGATCGTGTTTGCCAATAAAAACACTCCGCCTGAAATTATCGCCGCCGATACGTGAATAACTAGCCACGTTGATTTAAGCGCTGGAACAAGTGGTGCACTTGGTCGATACAGCACGGCAACTGCAGTACCCAGCGTTAACAAAACTGCAGTCGAAACTAAAAGCCCTAACCAACGTAAATCATATTTTCGTAATGCCGCAAGATAGGCGCCTGAAAATGCAAGCGCACCAGTAATTGAAAACTCATACATATTTCCCCAAGGCACACGCCCTGCAGAGACTCCACGCGCAATGACTCCCGCGAGAAGTAGCAGAAAACCAAGAATCATCATCGCCGTTGCTATGCGTGCAACTTTTTCAGTGCGCTTATAGTCCAGAGTTTTAGGCGCCGCTTCGTCGGGAATCTTTACCGCCCAAGCGGTTTCAACTGCGTGGGCAAAAAAGGACAAGGTATATACGGCCATGGCTGAATAAATCAGATAGTTAGATAAAAAAGCCCACGTACGTGACATCTATTTCTCTCCCTTTAAATATTGAACGAAATTAGCGATCTCTTCCTCTAATCCCGGTGCGGCATTCTTAGCTAGTCCTGCAACCTCTACTACTTCACCGGCGCGAATCCATATCCTGCGCCGGCGAGTAAATAAAGATGCGAGTAGACCAAGGATGGCAACAATAGCCCCGAGAAGGGCATAGTTCTTGCCAGGATCATCGACGATCTGCAAGTTGACCCATTGGACATAACCTTCAAAGGTTATTGCGCCGCCGGCATATGTAAAAATCTCACCTGGCTTTAATGATTTCAAGCCAATCTCTTTCATAGACGAAGTATCAATGCGATAAACAGATTGTGGAGTACCAGAATCCAAGCCGAGATCACCACTCCAAGCCGAGAGTAGTAAACGTGGATCTAAGGCATCTGGGAAGACGCTGACTGCACCACCACCTTTGCTGCGCCCATATGTTGGAACAAAGGAGCCAACAAATCCCACTTGCGGATCTGCATCAGGAACTTTAATCGCACCGGTTGAGCGCAAGTTTGCATCTTGAGGTAAGAAAGGAATAGGACCCTGCATTGCAACATTTCCCGCTGAATCTCGCACAGTCACAACTGGTGAATATCCATTTGCTTGCAAATATATTTTTGTGCTTCCAAGTGTAAGCGGTGAATTCACCTTAATTACATGTTTCTCGGAAGTTACGAGGTCTCCCCGACGTAAAGTTACGTTCAATATGTAATCTTCTGGAGCATTTGTTACTACGTTATATTTAGCTTCAAACTTATCGATAGTCATTATGAAATTGACTAATTTCCCATCTTTGAAAAGTTTTCCATAGGATAGTGAGTCATAGCTGGTAGGAGTATTAACAAAACGCTCGCCTACATTTAAAATAGCTTCTCCGCGCATACCAAAGAGTGATGAAAATGATATGCCCAATAAAATTAAGATTAACGCCAGATGAAAAAAGAGATTTCCGGTTTCACGCAGAAAGCCTTTTTCGGCAGAGATAGAGCTATCTTTTTCTAAAACTCTAAAACGATTCTTTTTAAACCAAGCTCGAGCAAGCTCTAATTCATTACCTGCCGCTGGCCACGTTGAGTATGACTCCATCCGATTAAGATTTTTAGGAGTATTTGGTGGAAGCGCTCGGGAGGCATGAAAATGCTCGATTGTTCGAGGAAATACGCATCCTATAAGTGAGATAAATAGAAGGATATAAATAGCGCTAAACCATGGCGATCCGTAAACATCGAAGAGCGAGAAGCGATCCATCATGCGCGAGAGGCCTGGAGAGCTCTTGAAAGCGGCGCTAACTGCCATCGGATTTTGAGTCCGTTGTGGAATTAGAGAGCCAGGGATGGCAGCTACACCTAAAAGCATCAAGAGAATTAACGCTGTGCGCATACTCGTGAGTTGGCGCCATGCATATCTCAGCAATCCAATAGCACCGAGCTCAGGAATTTGAAGTTCTTGATTCATTTAAACCACCGGAATAAAATCTGAGATGAGCGATCTAAGTGAGTTCATAATCTGACCCCATGTGCCAGTAACTTGCAGAACTCCAATCGCAATGAGGAATGCACCACCGAGTTTGGATATTAAATCTCCACGGCGGACCAGAAATTTTCGCAATGGTTGTGAACGATCAAAAAATAACCCTGATGCTATAAATGGAATGCCTAGCCCTAAGCAATAACCTAAAGAGAGAATGGCTCCCCGCACTGCACTCGACTCTTGAAAAGCAAGAGTCTGCACTGCCGCAAGGGCAGGGCCGATACAAGGTGTCCAACCAACTCCAAATAGAACTCCAAGAAGTGGCGCACCGATTAAGCCACCGGTTGTCTTCATCCGCGGACGAAACGTTGGCGCAAATGGAAACTTACCAAGAAAAACGAAGCCCAAAAAGATTGTGAGCATGCCAAGGATTCGTGAGATCACCTTTTCATTTGCGGCCAGTTGATTACCCAAACCACCAAAGATTGCACCATAGGAGATGAAAACAACTGAGAATCCACCGACAAAGAGGGTTGAACCTAACAAAACTTTTCCCTTATTTTCTGAAAACCCTGCGGCAAAAGATAGATAGCCAGGGACAAGTGGCAAGACACATGGAGATAGAAAGGATATAAGGCCAGCAATGAAAGCTACCGGAAAAGCTGTAATTAAGAATCCGTTAAGAATCTGCTCGACGAAGAAATCTTTCACTCTGAGCTCACTTGTTCAATGAGTGTTGAAAGCGAAGCTACCGTGACCTCGCCTGAAATTCTCCCTGCAACTCGGCCGTTTCTATCAATAACCACCGTGGTCGGAATTGCATTTGCCGGTAGCGAGCCTTTAAAGCCAAGCAGAATTGAGTCATCAATCAATGTTGGATAAGGGATTTCAAATCTACGTTGAAAAGCCTCGGCCGTTGGAGGATTGTCGCGTGTAAGTACTCCAATAAATGTAACTTCATTATATTTTTTGGAGAGCGCAATGAGAGTTGGAATCTCTGCGCGACAGGGAGCACACCATGATGCCCATACATTTAGGACTGTCACGCGCCCAAATGCATATGAGTAATTCTTACCAGAGAGCGTCATACCTGCTAATGCTGGGGCCTGGGTACGGTCTGCAGTTTGAATATAAGTAACAGAACCATTTCCCGATACATAACTCACTTGCGTGCTCGAAGTACCGGCCCCGCTGCAACTTGTTAATACGATAGCAATAAGCGCCACTATTGAGGCTTTATATAAAGATTTCATGTTATTTCTTGGGCAACAGGTGCCGTGCTGGTTCAGAGTAGGTGAGCCCAGAAATCAAACCATCATCATCAAAATGAATACTTGTAACGGATGCTAATGTGCATTCGCGTTTGCGTGGATCGTGAAGCAATCGTCGACTCTCAATGGCGCTTCGCAAAATCCAGATCGGCAGTTGATGTGAGACGCAAATTGCATCTTTCCCATTAGCAGCATCACGTGCGGCAAAGACTGCGGCAAGCATTCTCGTAATCTGCTCTTCATACGGTTCACCCCATGATGGCTTCCATGGATTCCACAAATGTTTCCATGCTGCTGGGTGTCGCAAAACTCCATCTCCTACTCCGAATGCTTTACCTTCGAAGACATTGGCCGCCTCAATCAAACGTTCATCGGTAGTAATAGAAATATTATGTGCAGCTGCCATCGGTGCAGAAGTTTCTTGAGCACGTTGTAATGGAGAGACATGCAGCGCTCCAAGATTGACACTCTTGGACCAGTCACCCAGCACTGCTGCCATTTCCTGTCCACGTGCTGAAAGTTTCCAACCTGGTTGGCGTCCATAGAGAATTTTGGTTGGGTTTTCTACTTCTCCGTGACGCACTACATGGACCGTTGAACTCATTGGCCAAGCATAAAGCGTCTCTCAGGGCCTAAGTTCGTTAAGGTAGTGACATGGCACTCACGGCGAAGCGGGCGGCCTTTTTCGATGTAGATAACACGTTGATACGTGGCTCGACACTCTATTTTCTGGGTCGAGGGATGTATCAAAGAGGTTACTTTTCGAAGAAGGATATTTCGCGCTTCGTTCTAGCTAATCTGAGATTTCGCTTAACTGGAAAAGAGAATAAGGAAGAGATCGCTCGATTTCAAGAATCTGCAACTAATTTTATTGGCGGACACAGCGTTAAAGATATTGAGGCCATCGCTCAAGAGATTTATGATGAGTTTGTCTCACCTGCAATCTGGCAGGGCACAATCGATATCGCGCAAAGACACCTTCTTAACGGCGAAGAGGTTTGGTTAGTTACCGCCGCACCAGAAGACATGGCCGTATTGATTGCAAACCGCTTAGGCTTTACAGGAGCGCTAGGCAGTAGAGCTGAAATTAAAGATGGTGCTTACACCGGAGCGATGTCTGGCGCCCTCTTGCATGGAAAAGAGAAAGCGATCGCGGTACAGGATTTAGCTAAGCGAACCGGATTAAATCTCGAAGATTGCTATGCCTACTCTGATAGCAATAATGACTTACCTCTTTTGCAATCCGTGGGGCATCCCTGTGCAATTAATCCTGACCCAATTTTGGGGCTTCGCGCAATGGCCGAAGGTTGGCCAATTCACGATTTCCGCAGGGCTAGATTTATTGGACGCGCCGTCTCGCCAGTGGTCGTGCGCCTTGCGGCCCTAGGAACATGGCTGACTCCACGGCGAAAGCGGAATTGATTACGCAATAAAGGTTAAAGCCCAGTAATGTTAGCAAGTTATGGAAATGCGCTCATTCTCCGACTACTTACGTAGTATCGATGATGCTGCCTTTTTAAATCTATTTAGCGCGCGCCCCGATCTTGTTACCCCAGTTCCGCCCGATATTGCATCACTTGCAGTGCGTGCATGTTCTGCGCCAAGCCTTGCGCGTGCAATAGATTCACTCAATCAATGGCATTTCCAAGTTTTAGAAGCGGCCGGCGCGCTCAACGAACCTTTCTCATTAAAATCTCTCGTCGCTCTTACCGATAAAGCCGCCGCTGCAGCGTTGACACATTTGATTTCAATCGGCCTTGTCTACCCATCCGATGATGGGCTAAGACTTCCAACTCAACTGCGTGAGGTCATTGGCAACGATCCGGCCGGTCTTGGTCCGGCGTCAATCGCAAAACTTAAGCTCAGCGATTTAGATCTGGCCCCTGCTGACTCCAAGAAAGTATTGGAGCGCCTAACTTGGGGGCCACCGCGCGGAAGTGTTGGAGATATTAAAAACCCAGGTCCAGGAGTTGCTTGGCTTTTGGAGCACAAATTCTTAGTACCGCTAGATCAGCGGACCGTTATCTTGCCGCGCGAAGTTGGAATTTATCTGCGTGGAGGAAAAATACATAAGGAAAGATTAGTAACGGCGCCTCTTCTAACTGGTGCACAACGCGATGAGCGCCAAGTCAACCTTGCCGCTATTGCAAATATTTCAACGGCCCTTCGTTGGGTTGAAGAGCTGTTGAATTTCTGGGCCGAAGAGCCTGCCGATTCGCTGCGTGCGGGTGGTTTAGGAGTGCGAGATTTAAAGATTATCTCGACACACTTAGGTGTCGATGAGGCATGTGCAGCATTTATTACCGAACTGGCGTTTCTAACCTCGCTTATAAGCATCGATGCCAATGATCGTATTATGCCAAGTAATAAATTCGATATTTGGTTGATGCAATCGCCGGCGGCTCGTTGGCAAGTAATTGCCTCAGCATGGTTAATTACTTCACGTGTTAGTGGTTTAGTCGGACGTGCTGAAGCGAAAAACGTTGCGGCTTTAGGGCCTGAGCTCGACCGTGTAAATGCTGGAAGAGTTCGTGCACTCACTCTCTCAATTCTTAGCGACAATAAATTATTGGCCCCTGATGCAAAGAGTTTTAATACTTTACTGGCTTGGAGAGCTCCAGTTCGACGCAACTCCTCCCTTCAAGAGGAGTTGGCAACTTGGAGTTTGCGTGAAGCTGAATGGCTAGGAATAACCGGCCAAGGTGCGATTTCTAAATACGGAGAGATTTTTCTAAGTGGCCAGGATCTTGAATTAATAAACGATGATTTACCGAAAACAGTAGATCACATCCTGATTCAGAGCGATAACACCGCGATCGCACCTGGCCCTCTCGAGCATGAAATCTCTCAGCAGTTAGCAATTATGGCCGAAATCGAAAGTCGTGGCGGTGCAACTGTCTATCGTTTTAGTGAAGCAACCATTCGTCGAGCGTTAGATCACGGTAAGACTGGAGAGGAAATTAAGGCCTTCCTTATTAAAACCTCTAAAACGCCAATGCCCCAACCGCTTGAGTATCTAATCGCCGATGTTGCTAAGAAGCATGGAAAATTGCGTGTAGGTAACATATCTTCTTTCATTCGATGTGAAGATACCGCCCTCATTGCACAAATAATGGGTGATAAGAAATTGGATGTCCTATCACTTCGAAGAATCGCACCTGAAGTAGTTGTGTGTGATCATGATGCCGCCGATGTTATGCGCGTTTTAAGAGAGTCCGGTTACTTGCCAGCTGCAGAATCATCAAATGGTGTGATGTTGATGGGCGCCCGTGCGAACCGAGCACTTACTAGACCACGTCCGCCACGCATCATTGGTGAAATTGAGATTCCAAGTCAGGAGTTATTGGAAGGTGCAATTCGCGCCATACGTACCGGTGAAAAATCTAGTCACAAGCAAATACGTTTGCGGCAAGTAGCAAATGAGGCGCTCGGCGCCCTACCGCGAAGCACTGCAAATGAAACAATGGATCTTATAAATAGATTTATCCTGGAAGAGAAATCGCTCTCCATTGGATATGCCGATAACAACGGCTCAGTGACTCATAGAATTATCGATCCACTTCGTGTCAGCGCAGGCTCACTCATTGCGCGAGACCATGCCACAGGTGAGGTTCAATCCTTTCGAATTCCACGTATCACCGGCGTAGCGCCGTTATAGGATTACACCATGTTGTCAGCGCTAGAAAAACTCGTACGCTCAGAGTCACCAACTGAGGATCTAGCTGCCTGTCGCGAAGTTATGGATTGTGCCAATGCAATCGCAGAAGAGGTTCTTGGAAAATCTGCGCAAATCAGAGAAGTAAATGGCCGTCCGGTTTTTTGGTTGGGAGCTGCTCAACCAGAAATAGTTGTGCTTGCGCATTTAGATACCGTTTGGCCTAAAGGCTCTTTCCAACCTATCTGGAGCATCAAAGATAATTGCGCATCTGGTCCTGGGGTCTTCGATATGAAAGCTGGATTCATACAAGCGCTCTATGCGATGAATGGAATTGAGGGGTCGGTAGCGTTAGTTGCAACTAGTGATGAAGAAACCGGCAGTGCAACAAGTAGGGATTTCATTAAAGAGATCTCGGCAAAGGCTAAGGCGGTCTTGGTTCTAGAGGCCTCACTTGGCGGAAAAGTGAAAACTGGTCGCAAAGGCACTGCTATGTATCAAATTTCAGTACATGGCAAGGCATCACATGCAGGTCTAGAACCTGAAAAGGGTATTAATGCAACGGTTGAAATTGCTCACGCAATTTTGGCAGTCTCTGCTCTTGAAAACCTTGAGCTTGGTACAACCGTAGTTCCCACCATGCTGCGCTCGGGTAATACTACGAACACAGTTCCTGATTTAGCAGTTTTAGACATCGACGTTCGTTCTTTCTCTACAGCCGAACTAACTCGCATAGATGCAGCAATCCGAAATTTGATGCCCGTTAACTCAGCAACTCGATATGAGATAACCGGGGGATTAAATCGACCTCCTCTTGAAACGACATCTACAATGGCTTTATACGAGCGCGCAGAAAAAGTTGCACGTAGTTTAGGAATGCCACAGTTAGGCCATGCGTCGGTAGGTGGTGCAAGTGATGGAAACTTTGCTGCAGCTGCAGGCGCTCAAGTACTAGATGGCTTAGGCGCCATTGGCGATGGCGCTCACGCTGGGCACGAGTGGGTCGATATAACAACCCTTGATGGCCGAAGCGCACTATTACATGCATTAATTAAGGACTTACTTAATGACTGATGGTCCACTAATCGTCCAAAGCGATAAGACGCTACTTCTGGATATTGATCACCCACTTTCAACTGAATGTCGCAGAGCAATAGCTCCATTTGCCGAGCTCGAACGTTCACCCGAGCACATTCATACTTACCGTTTAACTCCACTCGGTTTATGGAATGCACGTGCAGCAGGCCACGATGCCGAACAGGTTATTGACACCTTGATTAAGTATTCACGGTATGCCGTTCCTCATTCAATTTTGATTGATGTCGCCGAAACCATGTCCCGCTATGGGCGATTGCGTTTAGAGGCCGATCCAGTTCATGGATTGATTCTTGTTACAACCGACACTGCAGTTTTAGAAGAGGTAATTCGTGCCCGCAAAATCGCTCCATTGCTTGGCGCGCGCATCGATGCTGAAACAATCGCTGTACTTCCAAGCCAGCGGGGGCAGATCAAGCAGTCACTCCTTCGCTTAGGTTGGCCTGCCGAAGACTTTGCTGGCTATGTTGATGGCCAAGCCCATGCTATTGAGTTAGTTCAAAAAGATTGGAAGATCCGTCCTTATCAAGAGCTTGCCGCCGAAGGCTTTTGGCACGGCGGTTCTGGGGTTGTTGTCCTTCCTTGTGGGGCTGGAAAAACTATTGTGGGTGCAGCTGCAATGGCCCATGCCAAAGCTACGACGTTGATTCTTGTTACAAATACCATCGCAGCCCGACAATGGCGCGAAGAGTTATTAAAACGCACAACACTTAATGAAGATGAAATCGGTGAGTATTCAGGGGCGAAGAAAGAGATCCGTCCTGTAACAATTGCTACATATCAAGTTATGACGAAGAAAAAGAATGGCGTCTATGCGCACTTAGATCTCTTTGATACACATGACTGGGGATTGATCATTTACGACGAAGTTCACTTACTGCCAGCGCCAATTTTTCGTTTTACTGCCGATATTCAATCGCGCCGTAGATTAGGGCTGACGGCGACTTTAGTGCGAGAAGATGGCATGGAGGGTGAGGTTTTTTCACTAATTGGCCCTAAGCGCTACGACGTGCCTTGGAAAGAGATTGAGTCGCAAGGCTATATAGCACCGGCCGAATGCATTGAAGTTCGCGTTAATTTAACCGAAAGCGAACGTTTGTTATATGCAACGTCAGAGACTGAAAACCGTTATCGCGCATGTGCAACGACTGCCACCAAGAGAGATGTTGTTGAAGCTCTCGTTGAAAAACATGCCGGAGAGCAGATTTTAGTAATTGGTCAATATATCGATCAATTAGATGACCTCTCTGAGACTCTTGGTGTTCCATTGATCAAGGGTGACACCCCAATAAAGGAGCGCGAAGTTCTCTTTAATAAGTTCAGGACTGGCGAAATTACCTGCTTAGTTGTTTCAAAGGTAGCTAATTTTTCCATTGACTTACCCGATGCAACTATCGCAATTCAAGTATCGGGCGCCTTCGGTAGCAGGCAAGAAGAGGCGCAACGTCTGGGCCGAATTCTGCGCCCAAAATCCGACGGGCGAGGTGCAAAGTTTTACTCAGTGATTTCTAGAGACACTATTGATCAAGACTACGCACAAAATCGCCAACGCTTCTTAGCTGAGCAGGGTTACTCTTATAAAATTATTGACGCTGACGATGTTTTTCAAGGCAAGCTTTAAACCTTTCTGGATTCACTCGCCAAAAATCATGATGCTCCCCATTTATTTGTATAACTGGTATCTGTTCACCATAGAGCTTTTCTAACTTCTCATCTCCATCGACATAGATCTTCTCAATTGTGAAATCTAACTCTGGTTGCATTGACTCCAACAGCTCTATCGCGACTTCACACAAATGACAACCATGGCGGGTAAATACAGTCACATTACAGGTGCTAACCCTGTCAATATCCTTAGAGAACGCGCTATCTGCACTATCGACCATGGTTGAATCATCTCACCTTGGTAGTGTTTGCGCTTATGCGGGGCAATCAGATTCGACGTTTACGAGTGGTAGTCATTGCCACTGCCCTCGTTGCCTCTCTATTGAATGCGCCAACTGCCCAGGCGCTATTTCTTGAGGTCCCGGCCACGCAATGGGGACATATTTACGCCGGTAAGAATCCAGTTACGACAACGACTCCTCGCGCAAAATTTGCAATGGGAACTGCGAAATCTAAATTTAATGTTACCTATAACAACTTCCCTGAGTGGGCGAAAAAAGAGGTACAGGCAGCAGTCGATGTCTGGTCAACACATTTTGCATCAACTGTGACGATTAATGTAGATGCCTCATGGGGGCGATCGAGCTCGTGGGGCATTCTAGGTAGCGCCCGTCCCGGAAATTTCTTCTCATCTTTTGCAGGAGCTCCTGATCAATCACTTTGGTATGCATCCGCACTTGCAAATGCCCTCGCAGGAAAAGACCTAGATAGATCGAACCCAGAGATTGTTATTCAAGTCAACTCTAATGGTGGGTGGAATTCGCGTGGTGATGGTCTTCCACTTTCGAGTGAATTCGACCTTGAATCGGTTTTCTTACATGAGATCGCTCATGGATTAGGTTTTATGTCTAACGATGCTTACGACACAAACTTAGGGTTAGCTAGTCTTGATCAACCAACGCCATTTGATGCATATGCGCAAACGATTAATGGAAGTCGCTTAGCTGATCTTCCAACGCCTTCTGCCCAACTAGCCATTGCTCTTACATCAAGCCTTGTCTGGTCTGGCGAAAATGGAATTGCCGCAAACAATGGGGTTAAGCCCAAGCTGTACACGCCTGCTAACTATGAGCCCGGTTCTTCTACTAGCCATTTAGATGAGGAGACGTTTTCAAAATCAAGTCTTGATTCAGTGATGACTCCAAATTTAGATCCCGGCGAGATTTTTAAAGACCCTGGTCCCCTGTTACTCGCGATGTTAGAAGATATGCGCATTAAACCTCCAGCTGGTGTGGCAACGGGGCTACCTGAGGTGCCTCGCAATGTTCAAGCCTTCACAGCTGATGCATCGGCGCTGATCTCATTCGATCCACCGGTAAATCTACGAACTTCACAAATTACTGAGTACATCATCAAGAATTTGAAGACCGGTGTTGAAAAAACCGCGATTTCAAGCCCGGTGGTCGTCGGTGGACTCAAAAATGGCATTGCCTATACATTCTCAGTCATAGCGAAAAATCTTCTTGGGCAGTCACCTGCAGCGGTAACTAAAGCTATTACCCCACAGGCCGGTTGGAAGAGTTCTGTTTTAGATAGCACCGCAGACGGTAAATCCATAGCGAGTGCGGTCTTTAACGGAAAACCTGCAATTGCCTATACCGATACCAAAAGTGGTGATTTAAAATTAGCCACATTTGATGGCAAAGTTTGGAAGAAGACGACTGTTGACGGTTCTGGTGGAAGTGGTGGTCGTACATCTAATCCAATCAATAGCCAAGTTTCCTTATGTGTAAATGGCAGCGGAACAAAACAGACGCTTCATATTTTCTATAGCGATGCTACCGAAAAAGATTTACGCTATGCCGCTTACAACGGGAAGAGTTTTGCCTTCGAAGTTATCGATGGCGACGCAGCCTCAGTCAATAGCTATGACAACCCAAATCGTGTTCGAACTTCAAGTGATGTAAGTGTTTCAAATGCGTGCATAGCATCATCAGGAGTCGTGCAAGTCTTCTACCGCGATGAGAGTCAGGGAATTCTTCTGGGGGCAGTTAAGGTTAAATCTGAGCCTTGGGTCTATGAATTAGTTGATGGTGATCGCCTAACCGATGGTCGTTCAACAGGGGACGTGGCCTTCCATTTGAAGGCGGTATTTGATGGCAAAAAGAGTTACGTAATCTATGACTCGGTTGTGAGCTCAAATCAACGGCATGAAATCACTGCCGGAGCCGTAAGGGTTGCAACACGTAGCGGAATAGATGCAACGGCTTGGAGCTACCAAACTCTAGATATCTCAACTGATGAGGCTTCGGTTTTTGGTTATGACGTCGCAATTGCAAAGGAAAATGGCGACATTCTTATTGCATGGCTTGCAACTTCAGCTGCATCATTTCCAAAGCCAGACCAGGTGCGGTGGGCGATGTTGAGTAACCCTCGAGTAGTTTCAAAAATTACAACGGAAAACTTCGGTACTCCTGGTCCATACCTAGCAATCGATGGGAAAACTATCGCCTTCAACTGCCAGGATCGATTGTGCGCCTTGGATACAACCAAAATAGATGCCGGTCAAAGCGCGATTCGCCTTGTTCGAAGCGCTCAAAGCGCCGAACCTACGCAAAGTGCATGGATCACTCTGAATAAAGTTAAGTACCTACTTGCAACTGTTAATGCAAAGTTGGCGCTTCTAAAGCCTTAGTTAAGCAAGTGAATAGATTGAATATGAATCGCTGTTTGCTGTCATGCAAAGAAGCCCTAACTCTTTTGAACTAGTCAGCTCGATAACTTCGCGCTGATCATTGGGAGCATTGAAAGCGGCTGTGATCAACCCTTTTGAGTTAAAAGATAAGAGAAGTGGTTGGGGTTTTTTAGGAGCCCAGTTAGTTAACTGGGGAATTGGCGCAATCGATTCGAAAATTACATAGGTTGATCCCGCGGTTTTTGCTGGCCCATTAGATGCAAACTTATAGCTCCACGTCGGTACATAAGTACTAGAAAACTTTGTAATTGCACTCTCTATTTTTTTACCTGTCACTACAGTTCCACCAAGCAGAAAGGTTGACGTTGCAGTGTTCCAGTTTCGCTGTGCCTTCACCGCAGAGCTTCGAACAACTTGAGTGATTGTTCCTTTGTTAGAAATCTTTACAATAACTCCATCAATAACTCCAACTAGTTTCTTTCCACCTAAAGTTTCAGAACTGGCACCGGTAACAGTTAGGCCCCCATCACTGTGGCGAACAACTGCATCGAGTGTGGTCGAAGAGGCGCCGACGAGAATGGATTTAGAGAACTCCCCAGCAGGATTTGCTCCGATAACAAAGCCTTGGCTTCCCTTTGTTGATTGAGTTATACCCACAAGCGAAAGACCGTTTTCGTCGACTGCGATATCAGTAATTAGAACAGGTGTTGCTTGCTGGACTGTATACAGTATTGGGGTAGATGTTCCGTTTGGAATTTTCCATAGTGCAATTACATTCAAATCTGTATTTGTTATTTCTGGTACGTCAGCTACGTTATCTGGATTTAGCGAAGTAGTTGATGGCACGGCTGAATTATTCGCTTGCGCAAGGGATGTCGCACCAGCAATCCATATATTTCCACCGCTATCAACAGCCCCTGCCGTTGCTATCGATGAAGAGTTTGGAGCCAGTTCGACTCGCCAGAGCTCCTGCCCATTTGAATCTAACGCTCGCGCAAATGATCTATCGGAATCTGTCCCAAAAAGGATAATTGTCTTAGAACCTGCGATGAATCCCGCGGTTCCATCTGACTTGCTAAATGTTGTCACTAATCTAAGCGGTTTGACCGAAATCTTCGGTTGTGCTGCATTTCCAACCGCAACGGTAAGTATTGATGAGATTAAAACAAGAGTAAGAAAGCGTTTCACGCTAATTCCTGGGAGCGATCGCGCGCTGCCTGCATTGCGGTAGCAACCAATGTAGATATGTGATTGCCATCAAATGAGGCCAGTGCCGCAGCAGTGGTTCCATTTGGACTAGTGACATTTTCGCGCAGAGTAGTCGCAGATTTTCCCGACTCCTCAAGTAGTTTGGCCGCTCCAATCATCGTCTGCACCGTAAGCTGCGTCGCAACTTCATGAGACAGACCGAGTTTTACTGCGCCTTCAACCATCGCTTCCACAAATCTAAAGAAGTAGGCCGGCCCAGATCCACTTGTAGCCGTGACCGCATCCTGTAAATCCTCTGGTACTTCAACAACTTTTCCAGTTGCAGCAAGAAAACCAGTCACGAATGCCGATTGCTCGGCGGTGACGTTATCTCCTAAAGATATTGCCGCCATGCCAGCGCCAACGAGTGTGGCGGTGTTTGGCATTACACGCACGACAGGATTACCTGTTCCAAGTGCTTGGGTGATGAAGGAGATTTTTTTTCCCGCGGCAAAGGTAATAATGAGGGCACGTGGATTAATGGAGTCCTTAACCTCGGCAAGTACGCTGGCCATGTCTTGGGGCTTGACTACAAGCAATAGCGCCTCTGAATTGGCCACATTACTTTCAATCTCTGCAACCGTGACTGCATATCGATTCACAAGTTCATCAGCGCGATCTTTTCGCTTTTCAGAGATTGTTATCAACTCTGGTGCCACGCCATATGAAATTAGCGCTGCGATAAGTGCTTCGCCCATAATTCCGGCGCCGATTACACCAACTGGTAGCGACTTACTCATTGTGCAAGCCTACCCGTTAAGCGTGTAGGCTCTGCGTCTATGTCCGAAGTGAAGCCAGGTTTTGCGCGTGATTGGGTTGAGTTCTCTGACCCAAGCGACCCCGAGGAAATCTTTAAGTGTGATCTGACTTGGTTGACCTCTTACTGGACGTGTATTTACGGCGATGGCTGCCAAGGTGTATTTAAGAGCCAACCTAATGCCGGGTGTTGCACCGAAGGTGCGATGTACACCGATGAAGACGATGAGGCCCGCACTGATAAGGCCGCGGCATATTTAACACCAGAGATGTGGCAGTTTTATTCAGAGGCCCGACCAAAGAAGCCTGGCGCCAAACTTCGCATCTCCGAAAAAGATGAAGATGGAGATCGTAAAACACGTCGTGTCGAAGATGGCTGCATATTTTTAAATCGTAAAGGTTATCAAGCCGATGGCTTTACCGGATCATTTGGTTGCGTACTCCACCACTTAGCAGTCAAAGAGAATAAACACTTTGTTGATACCAAGCCAGATGTTTGTTGGCAACTACCACTTCGCCGTAGCTTTGAAACTCGCGAAGTTGGCGAGCGCGAATACTCCATCACTGTGATCGGTGAGTATGAACGTCTTGCATGGGGCGATGGCGGAGATGATTTCGATTGGTACTGCACAAGCAATACCGATGCACATGTTGGCAAAGAGCCGGTTTATATCTCAAATAAATATGAGCTTCAAAAACTTATGGGTGACGTTCCATATGCCGAGCTTGCACGTCTATGTGATCAGCGAATGGCCGGTATTCGTGATGCTCAAGCTCGCTCACTCCCACTCTTTGTCATTCAACACCCAGCAACACTGGCTGCGGCTAAGAAATAGTCAGCCCTATCTCCTAGGCTCTACCTATGGCCAAAGTCGAAAAGGATCCCTTCCGCTGCACAGAGTGCGGATGGACATCGCAAAAATGGGTCGGGCGCTGTGGCGAGTGCCAAGCATGGGGATGTGTTGAAGAGATTGCTGCCCCGAAAAAACTCTCTCTCGTTGCCGGTCACGTAACAAACAAAGCAACTCCAATTGGCGATGTCGATCTATCTGCCGCCCATGCGCGCCCTACAGGTGTCTCTGAACTCGATCGCGTTCTAGGTGGTGGATTAGTTCCAGGGGCTGCCATCTTGTTAGCGGGCGAACCTGGAGTTGGTAAATCAACACTTCTACTCTCTGTCGCCGCGCAATCTGCCGCTAAAGGCTTGACTGCTCTCTACATCAGTGGCGAAGAGTCTGCTTCGCAAGTTCGTTTACGGGCCGAGCGCATTAGCGCTATTGACCCACTTTTACTTCTTGCATCTGAAACCGATCTTGGTGCCGTGATTGCTCATATCGATGCAGTTAAGCCGCAGTTAGTCATCATCGACTCTGTGCAAACGATTGGTAGCTCCACTGCCGATGGCTCCCCCGGTGGTGTGACTCAAGTTCGTGAAGTTGCAGGCGCTCTAATCCGTATCTGCAAAGATCGTGACATTACTTTATTATTAGTTGGTCACGTTACTAAAGATGGCTCAATTGCAGGTCCGCGCCTACTCGAACACATCGTCGATGTCGTATTACAGTTCGAAGGCGAGCGCCACTCCCGACTGCGTTTAATCCGTGCAATAAAGAATCGTTTTGGAGCATCCGATGAAGTTGGTTGTTTTGATTTAAGTGATGTCGGAATCGAATCGGTACTAGATCCCACTGGTCTATTTACATCTCGTCACGCCGAACCTGTTCCAGGTACCTGCGTCACAGTGACACTGGAAGGTCGGCGGCCATTACTTGCAGAGATTCAAGCCCTAGTTAGCCAAGGTCGTGAGAATGATTTTGGTAATGCCCGCCGCGTTGTATCGGGCTTGGACTCTGCTCGCACTTCGATGACGTTGGCCGTTCTTGAACTTCGCGCTGGCATCCGAGTTGGTGGGCGGGATGTATATGCCGCGACGGTCGGTGGAATGAAGATGTCTGAACCCGCCGCCGATTTAGCTCTGGCATTGGCCGTTGCTTCGGCAGCTAAGGGTCTAGCTCTGCCATCTGATCTGGTTGCAATTGGTGAAGTTGGTTTAGCTGGTGAGATTCGCAAAGTCAGTGGGGTTAATCGCCGTCTTCAAGAGGCCTACCGTTTAGGTTTTAAACGTGCACTAGTTCCAACCGGGTCAGAGACCACAATCGTTGGCATGGAGATCGTCGAAGTTTCACGTCTTGATCAAGCACTCTCTCGGGTAAAAATTACTGGCGAATGAATCCGCTAGAAAAGCCGATAGTTAATTGGTTTAAGAAACACAAACGAGATTTACCATGGCGCAATACAACGCCTTGGGGAGTCATGGTCAGCGAATACATGTTGCAACAGACGCCGGTCCATCGCGTTCTGCCTAAGTGGATTGAGTGGATGGATCGCTGGCCAACTCCAAAGGATTTAGCTGCAGCCTCCCCTGCCCAAGTTATTACAGCGTGGGGCCGACTTGGCTATCCACGTCGGGCACTTCGCTTGCATGGCGCCGCTCAAATCATCGCAGAAGATTTCAATAATGAAGTTCCAAATGATGAGCTTACACTGCAACAACTACCCGGCATTGGCGAATATACCGCAGCTGCAGTTGCTGCATTTGCCTTTGATCAACGAACTTTAGTTTTGGATGTAAATATCCGACGAGTTCTCACGCGCGTTATAGATGGTAATGAACATCCAAAGCCTGCGCCAAGTAGCCGTGAAAAAGCAGCACGTCTTACACTGGTGCCGCAAAAGAATGCACATATATGGGCCGCGGCAACAATGGAGCTTGGTGCAATTGTCTGCACATCCAAAAATCCACGGTGTGAACTCTGCCCCGTCATCGCTGAATGCAACTGGCGCATGAACGGTTATCCTAAAACAGAGTTAATTCGAAAATCTCAAGACTGGCATGGAACTGACCGTCAATGCCGTGGCACAATCGTGCAAGCTCTGCGTGAAAATGAATCGCTTACTGAGAACGCCATTAAGAAACTATGGCCCGTGGAATCACAGGTTGAAAAGGCTTTAATGACTTTACTTAAAGACCAGTTAATCCAATCGATCCCCCGCAGCCGCTATAGACTTCCACAATGATTCGTTATGCGATTAAAGAGGATGCGCCGCGAATTCTCCAGCTGATTAAGGATTTAGCCGAGTATGAAAAGGCCCCAGACGACGCTGTGGCAACTCTCGAGCAGATCGAGGACTCTCTTTTCTCTCCCAATCCACATGCCTTTTGTCATGTTGTAGAAGTTGATGGGACTGTAATCGGTATCTCTATTTGGTTTCTCAATTATTCAACATGGCTCGGTAAACCCGGTATTTATCTTGAAGATCTCTACGTCGACCCCGCCCATCGCGGCAAAGGCTTCGGTTTATCTCTGCTCAAAGAACTCGCGCGTATATGCATCGAAAGAAAGTATGAACGATTGCAATGGTGGGTTCTCGACTGGAATGAACCTTCGATTGAGTTCTACAAATCCCTTGGTGCAGAAGCTATGGATGAATGGACTGTCTATCGCGTCAGCGCAGATGCATTA
The DNA here is from genome assembly GCA_009698675.1 of Actinomycetota bacterium. GTDB lineage: Bacteria > Actinomycetota > Actinomycetes > Nanopelagicales > Nanopelagicaceae > Planktophila. The sequence goes on along the minus strand of WLPT01000001.1, from coordinate 70,869 downwards.
AAGAAGTTAGCCGCTAGCTCTTAATTACCCAATTTTACTTGCGCTAGTTCCGAATCCACCGTCGAGTGGATGCAATCTGCGCAAATGAGTGATTCTTCCCTTAATATGATCGGCCAATGCTTTGAATTCAAATTGCGATGGATGATTGAAAAGGACTGCATGATGCAAGTTGCCAATACGAAGCGAGGACATCCAATTTTCTTCAAAGGCTAGAGATGATTGGCTGCCGATGAGATTAAATTGCAAGCAGCCCTTCATACCCGCTTTAGCGGGGATTAAGAGTGTCTCAAAAATTTGTGAGATTGGAACAACCTCCACATTTGATCCATCCAGCGAGGACATCCGACCTCGAAGCGTCGTCCACGTAATAGTGATATGGCTGTCATTGGCTGCGATTACACCATCGGCTCCGTGTGCTTGCATGGTCATATCGTAGAGTCTTGCCACCAAATATCAATTCACAAGCGATTCTCCGGCTTGTGCCCCACGCAAATCTGAGCGTGGCACCTACAATTTGGGCATCATTCGAGCAGATGGGGTCCCAGCAATGCGAACACGTTCATCCAAATTCCTAGCAGCGTCAACTTTAGCGCTTTTTGCGATGCTGCTGAATATGGGCGCCCCTGGTGCTAACGCCAGCGCAACCTCAAGCAAGGCATCCTCTTCACACTCAAGCGGTTCTGATCATTCAAGTGACTCTGATTCCGATGAGTGCGGCGATGATTCCTCAGCTAGCCACGATTCTTCTGCATCAATAAAAAACTCATCAAAGAGCAACAGTCCAGTCAAGGACTCCTCTAACTATTCACACTCTGATGATGGCGATGATGATGATGACAACTGTATTGAAGTTGGCACTCCTGCAGAAATTGCCAAACGTGTACCAAAGACAATCGGTACTCCAATAATCTCTACTTGTACAACTGATGCGGCATTAACTTGGAGTGCCGTCGTTTCTCCAGGATATGCCGTTGTTACTAGTTACCGAGTTCGTTATTCATCTAACGGTGGATCTACTTGGACAACTTACCCAACTCAAACAGTTGCAACCTCTCTTACTCTAACCGGTTTGACTTCTGGGTTAACATATATCTTCCAAGTTGCCGCACAAAATGCAAATGGTTGGGGTTCCTGGTCTGCTTCAACATCCGGTTGCACATTAACTGCCGTTGTCGGAACTGTATTTTCTTACATAATTGATGGCTTTGCAAACGTTCCAACCTTGCCTGGTACCCCTGCCTGTCCAACGGTTGAACTGGCATTTCAAGATTCAACCGGACCACAAGGTGTCTCTCTTTGTAAATTAACACCTGGAGGCGGCACCTTTGTTAAAAACACATACACCTATGACTTTTATGTCGCGCTACCAGACCGCGGAACTGCATATACCTTTACCGTTACAGGTAGCAACATAAATCCAGCATCGCTTGGGGTTGCATCGGCGCTGGGTGCTGGTCATCCAACTTACTTTTCAACCGATTCAGTTTACTTCTCTCAATTTGTAGTCTATGGCTTCAAAATTACGACTGGATCAACGCTCACAATTACTATCAACTAATCCCTAACTGAGGTTAGTTGAAAAGCAGTATTGCCAGCCAACTCCCAATAATTATGAAGGGGCCGAAAGGAACTGTAGTTTTTGTTGAGGCTTTTTTTGTGATCATTAATGCGCTTGCGTAGATTGCTACTCCCAAGCAGGCAAAGACGGCTGCCGCGATCAAGTGCGCTGGGGTAAATACCCCAAGTGCTAAAGCTGCGAGAAAGAATAGCTTTACGTCTCCGGCCCCAAAGCCCCCACGTGCAATTAGGTAGAGAAGAAGTGCGATGAAGAATGCAACTACCGCTCGACCGACCGGCTGGGTGAATGTTGCAATATCCCCTCGATAGAGGGCGTACGCAGTAATGATGCCTAAGGTGGTAATTACTGCTGGGTAAATTAATCGATTTGGTAACCGTTTACTTCGAAAATCTTCACGTAAAAGTGGAAAAGAGACCGCGGCCAATGGGAGCAAAACAACGGTGATAATCGTGAACTTAAACTTCAGCAGTACCACGGCTGGGAGGATTAGCTGGGCAAGCGTAAGTAGCACCTGGTTAATAATCACTATTGACCGCTAAAGGCCCGCATAATTGAGATTACTGCAGGCCCTAAAATAATCATTAAGACAGTTGGTAAGAAGCAAAGCATAATTGGAGCCAAAATCTTCACTGGAACTTTTTGACCACGTTCACGTGCACGTTCTCTACGTGCAGATCGCATCTCTTTAGATTGCTCTATTAAGACATTTCCAACTGGAATTCCAAAGCGATCAACTTGCATCATGGCACTTACGAATTTTTGAATATGCTCTTCTTGTGTGCGCTCTGACATTGCTGCCAACGCCTCTGAGCGAGATTGCCCCAACTGAACCTCTGCAGTCACTCGAGCAAATTCCTCTGCAACAGGGCCATTCTGAGTCTCTGCCACTTTGGACAATGCGGCAGGGAAAGCAAGCCCTGCACTAACACACATCTGTAACATATCTATTGCATCCGGCAAAGTATCAGCCAACATTTCCTTACGTTTTAAGACTCTGTTCTGAAGCAAGATATCCGGAATGAAGAAGCCCATAAAAATGGCAAAAATGCTAAATACTAAACTCACATAGCTCTTGTCTTTGGCTATCAAGTATAAATAGCTCACTACAAAGCTATTTAGTGCGAAAATAATCTTGCGGCGAATGAGTGAGAAGTAGTCGTTCTCTTTCCAGTTACCAGCTTGATCGAGAAGATGCTCTAGTTTATTGCGATATTTCAAGCCTGTTGCTCGTTGCAGGAAGCGCTCAACATCGGGTAGGAAATATGCAACGACAACGACTACAACAAAAATTGGAACAAGTTGAATATTATGAATAAGCAAGAGGAAGAAACCTAAAAAGAATCCTAAGATAGCAAAAATGATTTTGCGCTGAACAAGACTTGAATATTTCTTGTTTTCCCAGTCGCCTGAATTTACAAGTAACCGCTCAAGTTTAGACCGATAGCGATCTTTGACCAAGCGATCTCCATAAGATCCAACGACTATTTTCGCCATACTGACTTGCTTTGAAATCTTCTTGACGTTTGCCTTTCCAGCGAGCTGATATGCGCGAACAATTTCCAGTCGGCGCATACGCATCCTAAATTCACTCGCGGCTCGTAGGCCCATTCGAGAAGCTCTATAGATAGTGAATGCAACCAGGATGCCAGATATAGATGGTAAGAGGTTAAAGAGTATGTCTTTCATATTTTAATCTCAACAATCTTCTTCATCCAAGCCCAGCCGATACTCAATGAAATTCCAATAATAATAAGCAAGAAGATTCCGGCTGGATCACTCCAAAAGACTTTGACATATTCGCGACGTGTCAAGAATAGGAATGAGAAAATTCCTATTGGGAGCGCTATTAGTACATAGGCTGAAAGTTTTCCCTCTGCCGACAACGTCTTGACTTCACGTCGAATCTCGGCTCGCGCCTTAACTGTTTCAAAGGTTGTTGTAAGGATTGTTGCCATACTTCCACCTACAACCCGTTGGATAGATAAAGCCGTTACCGCCCAACGTAAATCCTCACTTTCCATTCGCTCTGCCACACCCATAAGGGCCTCATCAATCGGGGTACCCACTCTTATCTCGCTAATTGTGCGGCGAATCTCGCGGGCAACCTCCCCCTTAGTATCGGATGAATAGGCTTCTAGGCCTTGAGGTAAACTTAAACCTGCCCGCAAGGCACTTGCCAGAATATTGAGTAGTTCTGGAAGTTCTTCGGCAAATTTTTGTTTCTGCTTGGTTCGGACGTTCTTGATTACTGTGTTAAATCCAATTGGGACTAAGACGCTTGTGAGTATAAAAGCTAAGAAGAGCGAATGAAGCATCATGGTAAACACGGCGACTAAGAAGAGCCAGGCACCCATCAGAATATGAATAACACTCTCGTATCTCAATTGGCTATGGATGAGTTCAAGGCGAGATCTTATTGCCGCTTCAACGCGATTGGGAATAAAACTATAGGAGGTTAATGAAATTCGAATTCGGTTTGTCGCCTTGCGCGCCTGGCGATATGAGTACTTTTGAAGCATCTGAACGCGCGCCTTTTGCCGTTCACGATTTTGGACTCGGTTGTATATGTTTAAAAACAAAAGTAGTAAAACAATTGCAGCAATCGTGGCCAAGATGACTTCAACATACACATTCTGTTGGAGAGTGATTTCACCTTTATCTGGCTTCTCACTCAGCGTTGGGGAAGGAGCCGGGTTTAATTGCTCGGCAAGAATCTGCTTGTACGTGGCGATTAGAGTAGAGATATCGTTAACCTCGTAGTAATTGCCACCACTTGCCTTAGCAATCGATCTCAAGATTGCACGCTGACCTACTGCGACTTGAATGCCGATTGCATTTACTGGAATTCCTGCTGTAGATGCAGTTACAAGGAGTTGATCAAGGGGTAAGGCACTAGTTGTATCTTCGCCATCGCTTAGCAAAACAATTTGGCTTGGGTGCACTGCGGACGTAATAGCAAAACCCGCAGCAATTGCGTCATACATGGATGTATCTCCACCGGCAAAGAGAGAGTCAATCTGCTTGAGAGCCTTAGTGAAATCATGAGTAGGCTGCAAAATCGTTGAAACTTTCTGGCTGAAGGAAATAATGCCAATCTCTTGATCAGACTGCAGACTATTTACTATTTGCGTAACTGCTTCTTTAACTGCAACGATCTTTTGAGATTTCATTGACCCACTGGTGTCAATCACAAAGATGATTGGACCCTTTAACTCAGCGGCCTGAGCAGACGGCAACTGCAGAAAAAAGAAACCAAGCAAGAGTGCTGCAAGAAATTTCTTCATGAATTATCGCAAAATGCTTGAGGAGGAGGAATTGCCTCTTCGGGGATTGTTATTGTGGAATGGAATTCCCGTTGAAATCAATTCTCCTGGGTGCTTACTGGCAGGATCATCGTTGTATCTAAAAGTGTAGATATCTTGCATCTGAATGACACTGCCCTCAAGACCAACCACTTCGCTTATCTGTGTGATGCGTCGTGATCCATCACGCATGCGATTTTGCTGCACAATTACGTCAATCGCCTCAACGATTTGTTGGCGGATGAATTCAACGGGTAAATCCATGCCTGCCATCAGTACCATTGTTTCAATGCGTGTTAATGCATCTCGTGAAGTATTGGCGTGAACGGTTGTTAATGAACCTTCATGACCGGTATTCATGGCCTGCAACATATCTAAAGCTGCCGCATCACGAACTTCACCAATCACAATTCGATCAGGCCGCATACGTAGTGAGTTGCGAACTAAATCCCTAATCGTTACTTGACCCTTACCTTCGGTATTTACTGGGCGAGATTCCATACGTACTACATGTGGCTGAGAGAGTTGTAATTCCGCGGCATCTTCAATGGTAATAATCCGCTCATCTTTACCGATAAATGATGATAGAACGTTTAAAGTTGTCGTTTTTCCAGAACCAGTTCCACCACTAATGACTACATTGAACTTACCAGCTACACAATTTTCTAATAACTGCATTGCATCGATAGAAACAGTCCCTGTAGCAATAAGATCTTTTACGGTAAATGGGTCTTGAGAAAATTTTCGAATTGTTAGCGAAGAACCGTCAAGTGCGATAGGAGGAACAACGGCATTTACACGACTTCCGTCAACCAAACGTGCATCAACCATTGGGCTAGACTCATCGATACGGCGGCCAACTTGACCAACAATTCTCTCGATTGTCCGACGTAAATGCTCTTCAGAAGAGAATTTCAAATCTGTCTGAGTAATACGGCCTTTGACTTCAATAAAAATACGATCGAATCGGTTGACCATGACTTCAGTTATATCCGGATTTCGAAGCAATGTTTGGAGGGGTCCAAGACCTAAAATCTCGTCAACGATATTTTGGACTAACTCAGCTCGGTCATAACTTGTCAGAGATCGTTGGCTTGCAGAAATTACCGAGGCAATTGCTTCGTAGACATGTTGCTCAAGCACTTCTTCCTCAACTTGGCCTGAATACAACTGCTGTCCGAGAGATTGAATCAGCGTCTCTAGTACCTGGTTCTTAATACTATTATCACTTGTAGTTGGCTGCTCATAGCGGGGATTCAACTCCTCGCTCAACTTACTTAAATCTGGAAAGGACTTTGCGTTCTCTGAATCGCCCTGCCCTAAGCGCTGTGAGAGGCTCATTTGCTCTTTCTCCCAAACGTGCTTCGTTTCTTGCCTTCTGTTGGCCTAAAACCCATGTCCGTCCGTACTGCTAGGTCAATGATCTCGCGACTTACAGGGTGACGTGGATTATCTACCACTAGCGGAACACCTCGATTAGTGGAAGCTGAAACTTCATTGCTTGATGGAATCAAACTTGTAAACGTCTCTCCAACCATTTCTTCAACTTCGCGAAGTGATAATCCTGATTTGATATCGCTTCTATTTAGAATGAACTCCAATTTTGATTTGTTGACATTAATTGCCTCAAGCGTACTAATCACCAATTTAAGATTCTTGATTGCTGGCATATCAAGAGTAGTTAGTAAAAAGCAACGATCTGCTTGATCGAATACGCGTAAAATGACATCAGTGAAAGCGGGAGGTGTATCTACAACGATATAGTCGTATGAGTTTCTTAGAGATTCAAGTAAATTGTCAATCAGTTCTGTTGAAATGAACTCTATATCTGTTGGGTTAGTAGGAGCTAACAAAATATCTAGATTCTTTTGTTGGCTTACCATCAACGATTTAATGCCTAATTCATCTAGATTTGTCTGCATACTAATCGCATCACTGATTGTCTTCTTTGGTTCAATTTGCAACGCCACGGCGATATCTCCGAACTGCAAATCGAAGTCAAGTAGAGCAACTTTTGATTCAGTGTGGGAAGCAAGTGCATGGGCTAAGTTGACCGACAAGGTAGTTTTGCCACAGCCTCCCTTTGCGGAGAAAACAATTAGAATCTTTCCACGTGCAAGAACAGAACCTGCAACTTTATTGGCTTCTTTTAGCTGCGAAGAGATCAACAATGATCGCTTACTTGCGGCAACTAAAGCTGCGGCATCGTCTGAACTGACAACTTCGCGGATTCCAGAACGTAAAGCCTCGCCCATTGTCGTCACATCCAAACGACTACGGACGAGAATTACCCCAAGGCTTGGGCGGATAACTCGGAAATGTTCGGCAACCACGCGAGCAGTTTCCATTTTCACGTTTGGCCCAATAATAATCAACTGCTCTGAACTATTATCCGTCACAAGATCGTAAAGTTCATATGTTGAAGTCGTAACAGTGACATCTTCACCCAAGGTGAATTGATACCGCTGCGATTCGTCACTAGTATCAGTAAGGATGAACGTCATAGGTTTTAACTCTTTCTCTCTTAATTAAATAATGAATCGTCGGTGACGGGTGCAGAGGTTCCAAAATCAACACCGGCGGTTCTTAGGCCGAAGTAAAGTGACAAGGTCTGAGATGCATGAACCAGACGCTTTGCCTGGATGGGCGATACTGCAACAGTGATAAGCGCAGATGTATTTCCACTTGAGGATCCATCTGGTGATGGCAAGACTTGACTTCCGACCGCCAATACTTGGGTTCGAGAAATCAGTACTTGGGTGAACTTAATATTTCCATTTTGCCCTGTGACAAAGATTGTGATTTCAGATCCAGGTTGCAAGAAACTGGCAACGCGAGCCGGATCCGACAAAGAAACCGTAACCGCTAACTGCCCATCAGGAATAACAAGTGCGCCAGTATTTGCCGCACTGACTCCGAAATTAGTTTGCAAAAGTAGTTGTCCTGGCTGCAGAGTTTGTAAAGCCACTAAATCAGAGTTTGTGGCATTGACTGCTGGCATGGCTTGTGTTGGCACAGAATCATGCGGAAATTGCTTTTCCTCTATGTATCCCTGGTTAATTGCCGACCCAAGAGCAGTTCCAATGGGAATCTGCTTGAGCGCAATCAAAACAGCAGTTGTCTGCTGCGTTGAGCGAAGACGAGATTCCACTCCGGATGTATATGTATAGATAGATAAACCAGAGAGCACGGAAAGAAGAATGATGGCGACTAGTTGGGCTGTCGACTTCTTCATCTTAGAGCGGACTTTTAGTTTCATAGCTCACTTTCAATCACGGTAGTAGTTGAACTGCCATAGCGCCTACGGCGGGGAAGGTTGGATCAAGCGACACATCTGCACCCGGGACAATTGTGCGCTCAAAGGTACCGTAAATGCAGATTCGAGTCGCGTCACATGCCACAGGCCAACTTTGATTTGTTTGGCATGGGTCGCCAACAACGCAAACTGGATTCGCGCCATCGACTAATTGATTTTTCCACTTACTACCCAGATATTTAAGACTAAAAAAACTTGCAACTTTGAAAGTATAGTTTCCTTGACAATTTACTGACTGAGATTGACAAGCTGCACTCGTAACGATTGGTAAATAGACATTCGTATTGAGAAGTTTGCGAATTTGCCTCTGAAATTGGACAGCTCCGCCAGCGCATGCAGAAATGACCTGTGACATTGAAGATTCAACTTGCAACGTGTCGCCGACATTTACTTTTGTGGGGGTGCCAATTCCAGGACAAGCAAATCCACTAAGGAGACTAAAGCCGTTGGTTGGGGATGAATAAGTAAAGACGTCACCGTTTAAATCATTGATAGTGCATCCGCCTGTAACAACTGGATTGTTTGAGACAAAATCCTGAATCAATTTAGTTCCATTCAGGGCGTAATCACATATGGGAAGTGCAATTGGAAGTATCACTGGCGCATATGCAGATTTGCCCCATGCAGATTGGGCACAACCTATAACTTTTACATTTGCCTGCGAGGGATTCACTAAAGATGTAAATAACGAAGTGATTGAAGTTCCGGTGCTTTGTCGAGTACTAGTCTTTACGCGTACATAATTCTTATAGGCCGAATTCACTGATTTACACTCAAATTGGCCTGTATTGAGGGAACCACATTGATTCAAGGAGGCCGTTCCGCATATCTCTGAGACATCAGTTAGTGAATCGGGTGAGTTCAGGTTCGCATACTTGCCTGCAAAATCAAGCGCGAAGCTTTGATTATCACAAACACCAGTTGAATAAGCGTTATTGAGATTAATTATCGCACCCGTACCACCGATGGCACATTCCTGTGTTGTCGCTAGGACTGATGAATCCGCAGTATTTTGAATAACCCGACGTTCTGAATAGAGGGCAGATATATCGAAAACTATTACAAACAAGGCGATCACCAAAACAGATGACATTAGAATTGCAAATAGGGCGACAACCGCACCATCTTCTCTTTTAAGATCAACCATTTTCTTTAACATTTAGTTCATACACCTCATTGTGCCTGTTGAGGTGATTGTGAAATCCTGAACCCATGTAGAACCAGGTGAAATGATTGATATCAAGCCTACTGGCAGCAGCCACTTGAAGTTAGTTGATGCAGCAACTGAAGTATTTTCTGAAGTTTGTGTAGCCGAACACTGAGTTACTACAACCGTCAAAACACCTGCACCATCGAGTTGGGCCACACGTGCTGCAGCGGGAGCCGACGTTTGAACAAAATCGCTCAGAGCTTGCGTGCTTCCAACACCTGAAGAATAAAGCGAGCTATAACGAGCGCCTTCACGAGATGCTGCAGTAACACTCACCTGCACAAATCCCATGCGGCCAAAATCAATGAGACCGATAATTAGAACTAGCAATAGAGGAAGAATTAGAGCAAATTCAACTGCGGTTGCGCCGCTCTCGTAAAGTGAAGCACTCCCTCGCACCTTGGATGTTCTTTCGGTGCGAAGGAGTGCTTTATGAACTTTTTGTGTTAGGCGCACACGTTTGTTGTAGAGTTCCAAGTTCCACCCTTAACAACGCAAGCTGCGCGGCTAAATAGGATGGAGATGTTTGTTCCGAGCAAAGTCACGGCAACAATGATCGCAACAGCGATCAAACCAACAATGAGTGCGTACTCAACGGCAGTGGCTCCGCTTTCTTCACGTGAAAAACGTGACAGTTTGTCCTGAACTTGGGAAAGTGCAACATTACGTGCTGCAATAGCTTTTATAACGAAACTAGTCATGGTGTTCCTTTTCCTTTGGGTAGAGAGCCTGACCGGTCAATTCTACCTTTTGACCGGTCATAAACCCTGTTAGAAGCCTGTGAAAGTTTGACATTTCCCAGTGATCTGGCGCGCGGAGTACAAAATATTCTCGATGAGCCACTATTGGATATTTCCATAAAATCGGGCCTAACTCCAAGAAAATCCAATTGTGGGTCCCTCGATTGCAATGACTACTCAGGGGCTTTGAGTCAAATCCACCCACTAGATCACTTCTTCTTGAATCCCTTTGGACACTCTGGCTTGAATGCAGTGAATTTTTTGGTGAGCGGAATCTATTGTTCTACTAGCGCGGCTTGAAAACTCTTAAGAATATACGGTGCGGCTTCGTTATATAGATCTGATTTCGATTTGCCTATAACTTTTAGAACTGTGGCATCGTAGCTTTGATTACTGGATACGCCTTTAGCAATATCCCAGTAAGCGTCAAAACCGTAGTTAGCAATGACCCACTCCCATAAATGGAACCCAACGGTGTAAGCCCATGCAGATCCATTTGCATTGTCATTCTTTTCGGATATTTGAAGCATTGAGATAATTTCTGCTGTGGTTGTAGGAGCCAGCCTCACTGAAGTTGGGCCACCACGAAAACCATCCATAATTTTACGATTGATCTCATCGTTGTACCAACCAATATTTGGAAAGGCTAAAGCTGTTCCAAATATCTGCGCTCCGCCTTCGGTGAAGTTATAGGCAATCCAATCATCTCGGTGGCCCATTACTTCATTGTTCGACCAAATTAAGCCTTGAATACTATGTGTGAATTCATGAGGAAGATTTACTGGATCCCAATCTTTACTCGTGTGCCAACTTGGGAAAACAATCCAGTAGCCAACCTGTCCGATATTTATGCCTAGATTGAGCACATGTGCCCCGGCAATTCCATTTCGCCAACCGCAGTTCGTCATGCCGAAATTTTTGGGATCTAGATAGGTATCCATTATCCACTTGGCATCAACTGAGTTCGTTGTATTAGATGCATCTATTAGCGCTGAATCCTTCTCAGTCAAGAATGTTGCTTGTACATGGGCTCCCAGTTGGAAACGGTCGCTCCAATATTCAGTGACTAATTTAAGTTGTTGTTTTAGTGCGTTTAACTCATCGGTTGGAAAGTCGAGAGCGATATGAAAATCTATCTGGGGAGCACCTTTAGATGTAGAGATGTGGTCTCGAATGGCTTGATAGGCCTTAACTCGTATTAGATCAAACTCTGTACTTAACCGGGAGTCTTGAGAGGTAAATAACTTATCGGGATAGAAGGATCTCTCCAAAACTGCGTTATTGATGCGGTAATAGAAGTTTCCATATCCGCAGTTCTCTGACGGTAAAGGTGGATCTCCTGCCTTAGGTTCTGTATCAACCGTTGGTGTTGGTGTTGGTGTTGGTGTTGGTGTTGCAACTACAACTTTGATAGCCCTGCTCCATTTAAGTTTCTTCCCAGTTTTTATGCACGTGAATTTATAGCCCGCTTTAAATGTAATCTTCCCGACTTTAGTGCAGGCAGCACCTGCTTTAACAGATGCTGAAGCTGGAGCTAATTGTGCAAACGCTAAACCTGTTATCAGCGCAAGAGTTAAAAATCTCAGTCGCATCATCACGGGTCTATAGAGAAGTTACGCTGTAGGAGCGTCCTGTGTTAGATCCTCGGGGCTATCAGGACTTTGAACCTTTGGCGCACCTGTGAAAGTAAAGGCGGCATCTGCTCCTTCGCCTTCAACATCTACAACGATGATCTCGCCGGCCTTAAGTTCGCCGAACAAGATGCGCTCTGAAAGGGCATCTTCGATCTCACGTTGAATTGTGCGACGAAGTGGACGTGCACCAAGGAGTGGGTCATAGCCACGCGCGGCTAGTAAATCCTTTGCCGCTGGAGTTAATTCGATTGCCATGTCCTTTGCCTGCAGGCGTTCATCGAGATTTTTGATCATGAGATCAACAATCTGAACAATCTGCTCTTTAGTCAACTGGTGGAAGACGATTACATCATCGATACGGTTGAGGAACTCAGGGCGGAAATGAGTCTTGAGTTCGTCATTTACTTTGCCCTTCATGCGCTCATAATTTGTCTGCTCATCATCACTGTTGGCAAAGCCAAGTCCGAGACTCTTAGAGATATCGCGAGTACCAAGGTTTGTCGTCATGATGATGACAGTGTTCTTAAAGTCAACGGTGCGACCCTGTGAATCAGTTAGGCGGCCATCTTCTAGAACTTGAAGGAGCGAGTTAAAAATATCTGGGTGTGCCTTTTCGATCTCATCAAAGAGAACGACTGAGAATGGGCGACGACGTACTTTTTCAGTGAGCTGTCCACCTTCGTCGTATCCGACGTAGCCTGGAGGCGCACCGAATAAACGTGATGCAGTGTGACGCTCTGAGTACTCAGACATATCGAGTTGAATGAGTGCATCTTGATCGCCAAATAAGAACGATGCCAATGTACGTGAAAGTTCAGTCTTACCAACACCTGATGGACCAGCGAAGATAAATGATCCACCTGGACGGCGTGGATCTTTTAGCCCTGCGCGTGTGCGACGAATGGCTTGTGAGAGCGCCTTGATCGCTTGATCTTGGCCGATAACACGGTTATGCAACTCATCTTCCATCCGAAGCAGACGGGCAGTCTCTTCTTCGGTCAACTTAAAGACTGGGATACCAGTTGAGATAGATAGAACTTGAGCGATGAGCTCTTCATCTACCTCAGTGACTTTATCCAAATCAGTTGCCTTCCAATTCTTTTCAGCCTCATGCTTTTCTGCGATTAAGGTTTTTTCCTTATCGCGAAGCGCGGCGGCCTTTTCAAAGTCTTGGCCATCGATAGCTGACTCTTTTTCCTTACGGGCATCGGCGATCTTGTCATCGAATGCACGAAGCTCTGCTGGAGCGGTCATGCGCTTAATGCGAAGGCGTGAGCCTGCCTCATCGATTAAATCAATCGCCTTATCCGGCAAGAAGCGATCGGATACATAGCGATCGGCAAGGTTTGCCGCGGCTGCAAGGGCACCATCGGTAATAGATACGCGGTGGTGAGTTTCGTAGCGATCGCGAAGACCCTTCAAAATTTCGATTGTGTGAGCAACAGAGGGCTCTTTAACTTGAATTGGTTGGAAGCGGCGCTCAAGGGCTGCATCTTTTTCAACGTGCTTGCGATATTCATCAAGAGTTGTTGCACCGATTGTCTGGAGCTCACCTCGTGCAAGCATTGGCTTTAAAATACTTGCAGCATCGATTGCGCCCTCTGCAGCACCTGCACCGACGAGAGTATGTATCTCATCGATAAAAAGAATGATATCGCCACGAGTTTTAATCTCTTTGAGAACTTTCTTTAAGCGCTCCTCGAAATCTCCGCGGTAGCGACTGCCGGCAACGAGGGCACCTAGATCAAGTGAGTACAACTGCTTATCTTTTAGAGTCTCTGGAACATCGTTCTTGTAAATCGCCTGTGCTAAACCTTCGACCACTGCAGTCTTTCCTACACCTGGCTCACCGATTAATACCGGGTTGTTCTTGGTGCGACGAGATAGAACCTGCATAACGCGTTCAATCTCATTTTCGCGACCGATGACTGGATCAAGTTTTCCTTCACGGGCAGCTTGAGTCAGGTTGCGACCGAATTGATCGAGAACTAAAGATGTCGATGGTGTGCCTTCGGCAGGTCCTCCCTGTGTAACGGCCTCTTTACCTTGATAGCCCGAGAGAAGTTGAATTACTTGCTGACGTACACGGTTTAAATCTGCACCGAGTTTTACAAGGACTTGTGCGGCTACGCCTTCACCTTCACGGATAAGGCCGAGCAGAATATGTTCAGTTCCGATGTAGTTATGTCCGAGCTGTAGCGCTTCACGCAGTGAGAGCTCGAGAACTTTTTTTGCACGAGGTGTAAATGGAATATGGCCACTTGGTGCTTGTTGGCCTTGTCCAATAATCTCTTCAACCTGTGCGCGTACACCTTCAAGAGAGATGCCGAGTGATTCAAGTGCCTTCGCAGCTACGCCTTCGCCCTCGTGAATGAGTCCGAGCAGGATGTGCTCAGTGCCGATGTAGTTGTGGTTGAGCATGCGAGCCTCTTCTTGGGCCAACACAACAACACGGCGGGCTCGGTCTGTAAAGCGCTCAAACATCGGCGTACTCCTTCTTATTCGATTCGTTAAGCCTAATACCTGTAGGCGCATGACCGCGAGGTGGATAAGGCTTGTCAGATACAACCCTAGAGGTGGGGCTTTTATGCCCCGAATAGCCCTATATCTAGGCCAAAATCCTCAGCATTCTGGTGTTTCCCAATGTATTTGGCTTGGCCGATTCTAGATCTAAGAACTCAGCGACACCGGCATCGTATGAACGCAGCAGTTCGGCATATACCGTCGGATCAACTGGTGTTCCTTCAATAACTTCAAAACCATGTCGGCCAAAGAACTCAGTCTCAAAAGTTAGGCAAAAAATCCGTTTAACACCCAACATTTCAGCGCGCACAATTATTGAATCGAGAATTAAATGTCCAATCCCCTTGCCGCGATGATTCTCTGCAACGGCAACGGTGCGAACCTCTGCTAAATCCTCCCAGAGAACGTGAACTGCGCCGCAGCCAACAACTATGTTGTCATCTACTGCAACCGTAAACTCTTGAACACTTTCATATAGCGTTACAGTCTCTTTAGTTAAGAGGCGGCCCTCGGGCGCATACGAGTCAATGAGCGCACGGATACCTTTAATATCGCTCGTACGAGCGGGACGAATCTCCATGCTTAATCAGCTTCAGGTTTAACTAATGGGAACAAAATAGTTTCACGAATTCCAAGACCTGTTAGCGCCATTAGTAAACGATCTACGCCCATTCCCATGCCTCCCATAGGTGGCATGCCAAACTCCATCGCTCGCAAAAAATCTTCATCGACCTGCATCGCTTCGAGATCTCCGTTAGCGCCAAGAGATGATTGCTCGACTAAACGCTCTCTTTGAATAACTGGGTCGATGAGCTCGGAGTAACCCGTGGCTAATTCAAAACCATCAATATATAGATCCCACTTTTCGGCAACGCCTGGGAGTTCGCGATGTGCGCGAACAAGCGGAGATGTGTCTACCGGGAAACCCATGACATAAGTTGGTTCAATCAATTGATCTTTTGCAACGTGCTCAAAAATCTCTTCGGCTAACTTGCCGGTTATCCACTTCGGATCAATCTTGATTCCTAGTTTTGTTGCAATTGTTTTTAACTCTGCAATCGGAGTCAAGGCGGTTACGCTCTCGCCGACCCCTTCAGAGATAGCGTCATATAAGGAGATTTCGCGCCAGTTGCCTCCAAGGTCGGCCTGGCGACCATCGTGATGTGTGACGATGTGGGAGCCTGAAACTGCCATGGCTGCATTTTGGACAAGTTTGCGTGTTAACTCTGCGATCGACTTCCAGTCGCCATATGCCTGATAACTTTCAATCATCGCAAATTCAGGTGAGTGTGATGAATCAGCGCCCTCATTGCGAAAATTACGGTTAATTTCAAAGACTCGCTCTATGCCACCAACAACGCAGCGCTTGAGAAATAGCTCTGGAGCAATACGTAAGTAGAGATCCATATCATAGGCATTTGAGAAGGACTTAAATGGGCGAGCTGTAGCCCCACCATGCATAACCTGAAGCATTGGAGTTTCAACTTCTATAAAATCTGCTTCCGCGAAAGTATTTCTTAGCGAACTCATAACCGCTGGACGTAGGCGAGCATTTGATCGAGCCTCGGGACGAACAATTAAATCAACATATCGCATTCGCACGCGAGTTTCTTCAGACATCGGCTTGTGATCATTTGGAAGTGGACGTAGCGACTTAGATGCAATCTTCCACGATGTCGCAAGGATTGAGAGTTCACCGCGCTTTGATGTAATAATTTCGCCAGTAACTGAAACAATGTCACCTAAATCGATATCGGACTTCCACGAATCAATAGATTCCTGGCCGACTTTATCCAACGAGAGCATTGCTTGAAGTTCTGTTCCATCACCTTCGCGCAATGTTGCAAAACATAGTTTGCCCGTATCGCGCTTAAAGATAATTCGACCGGTTAGGCTTTCAGTAACTCCCGTTGCCGTGTCGATCTCTAACCCTGCATGCTGGGTACGTGCCTCTAAAAGCGACTTCGTACGGGGTACCGATACTGGATACGGCTCGATACCACTTTCGATGAGGGCTGCTCGCTTTTCGCGACGAATACGCAACTGCTCAGGCAAATCCTCTTCGATGGGTGGGTTTTCGTTACTCATAATGGTGGGAGTCTAGCGAGTTAGGCATTTCGTTCGTGAATTAGACGAAGGCCAATGAGCGTTAAATCCGGTTCGTGATCCGTGATCGTTTCTGAAACCCCAATCATTAAAGGTGCTAATCCACCGGTCGCAATAACCTTTGGCCTGCCAGAATAACTCTCGGCCAATTCGGCAGTAATGCGGTCGACTAAACCGTCAACCTGCCCGGCAAAGCCGAATATAGTCCCCGACTGCAGCGCTTCAACCGTATTTTTTCCAATGACATTCTTGGGCCTAACAAGTTCGACCTTTCGCAGTTGTGCCGCACGTGCAGCCAATGCATCAACAGAGATTTCAATACCTGGGGCAAGGGCTCCGCCCAAAAACTCCCCTTTGGGAGATACGACATCGAGATTTGTCGATGTTCCAAAATCTACAACGATCGCAGGCCCACCAAATAATGTGTGCACAGCTAAGGTATTTACTATGCGGTCGGCACCAATCTCTTTTGGATTATCAACTAGCAATGGAACACCCGTTTTAATGCCTGGTTCAACAATTGTTGTTCGAACATCGGCAAAGTAATCGCCGATCATGCTTCGAAGTTCGCGCAATACCGCTGGAACAGTTGAACAAATCGATAAGCCAGTCACTGAGTAACCCTCTACTAGTGATCGAAATTGCAGCCAGAGTTCATCGGCCGTACTCCGAGGATCGGTTTTTACTCGCCAAGAACGAATTAAATCCTCGCCATCAAATATACCTAGAACGGTATTTGTATTACCTACATCTATTGTTAGCAGCATCAGGCACCCATTCGCATGTTGTCAATCAAGCGCACGCCATCGATCCAACCGGCAATAATCGCACGTTTAAATTTTGTCGAATCTACAGCTAGAGCAAAACTATCTTCATCTATAATCTGAGCATAATCACATGTAAATCCAGCTTCAGTCGATATTGTTGTATCAATAATCTCTTGAGCGATTGCCACTGTTGGAGCCAAACGGGCTGCAGCCATTGCTCGATAAATTACATTTGCACTGACTCGACCTGATTGGCTTAATCGAATATTTCTAGAAGAGAGGGCCAGGCCATCATATTCACGTACAGTCGGCACTCCAATAATCTCCACTGAACTCTTCATCGCACGAATAATCTGTAGTTGCTGAAAATCCTTTTCTCCAAATATCGCCTTCTCTGGCTTTACTATTTCAAACAAACGATTAACTACTGTTACAACTGCGTCAAAATGTTCTGGGCGGGACTTACCTTCATAGAGATCACCAATAGGCGAGGCCTTTAACTTTGTAATCTCCCCCGGATAGATCTCTTCATAATCTGGCATCCAGATCTCAGTTGCTCCAGCAAGTGTTGCCAGTTGAATATCGCGCTCTGGGCTGCGAGGGTAGTTTGCAATATCGTCAGCGTTTTCAAATTGAAGTGGATTAATAAATATGCTGACTACGACCTCTTTGCTTATGCTGCGCGCACGCTTAATCAACGCTTGGTGGCCTTTATGAAGGGCACCCATCGTTGGAACTAAAACGCTCATATGGCTCCAGTCCTTTCAGGTACCGGGCGAGGTGTCTTAAAGTTTACGGGGTAGTGGGCAATTGCGCCAAAATCTGATCAATACGACCATGCGTCAGAAGTACCGCATCTGGATCGACTTCCAACCAAGGCTCCAAAACAAATCTGCGCTCATGGGCACGGGGATGTGGCAGTTCTAGCTCGACGCTCTGGCTCAAGATGCCTCCATATTGAATTAAATCCAAATCGATAGTGCGAGCTCCCCATCGCACTACACGCTCGCGACCCATGCTTTTTTCAATTCCTTGTAATAGTGAGAGTAAATCCAAGGCGGGCAGATCGCTTTCGATAATACAGATGGCATTTACATAGTCAGGTTGGGCTGGTCCACCAACAGGTGCCGTTGTGTAGTACGAGGAGATAGCTATTACATCTGTTGCTTCTTGTAGAAGTTTAATTGCGATTTCTATATTCTCATTTGGATTACCAAGGTTGGCACCAAGAGCGATAATCGCTCTCATCGTGTGCGTGTTATCGCTACGGCGATATCTTTGATCGAAGCTGCAACTGGAGCTTGTGGTTTATGAACTGTCACTGTAACTGCAACAACTTTTAGATGAGAAATCAAAATTTGCTCCGCGATACGCCCTGCAAGTTTTTCAATGAGTGAAACAGGTTCGGTTGTAATCGCACTTACAACCAATTCGGTGATCTCTGCATAATTCACGGTATCGTCAATCGAATCACTTACCGAGGCTGGGCCTAGATCAACTGTCAACGCTAGATCAACGAAAAAATCCTGCCCGTTAACGCGCTCATGCTCAAAGAGGCCGTGGTATCCAAAGCCATGAATACCGCTAAGTAGAATCTGGTCGCTCATACCATTAGCGCTTCTTTATGAGGCTTCACGGAGTGAACTCTAACTCCCCAAATACCAGAGGTGGAAAGGCGTTTTGTTAGCTCGATACTTGCTGCTTCACGCCCATCCGGTGAATCCCCGCCAAGAAATCGCTTGCGGGAGCCTCCGATTAGAAGCGGATACCCGAGGCTTACTAGATCACCAACATGATCAATGATTTCCCAGTTGTGGTGTGCATCTTTAGCAAAGCCCAAACCTGGATCGATTATCAAGTTTTCCTTTGTTACTCCTGCATCGTGTGCTGCAGAGATTCGTTCCTGAAGCTCTGAAATAACTTCGCGAACTACGTTCTCATAATTTGCGAGCGAGTTCATATCTTTAGATTGACCACGCCAATGCATCGCAATATATGGAACTTTAAGCGCAGCAGCCGTTTGTAACATTTCAGGATCTGCTAGCCCTCCGCTTACATCATTAATTAACGTGGCACCTGCGGCAACAGCGGCTCTAGCGGTGCTTGCACGCATCGTATCGATGCTAATACGTACGCCCGTATTGGCTAACTCGCTTATTACCGGGATCACTCGGGACTGTTCCTCTTCTTCACTAACACGGTCGGCACCAGGGCGTGTTGATTCCCCGCCGATATCGATAATGTCTACACCTTCTGTAATCATTTCGTGAGCGCGTTGAACTGCAGTTTCAAATGAGTTGTAACGTCCGCCATCGGCAAATGAATCGGGTGTGATATTGAGAATGCCCATAACCAACATAGTAATTACCTATGTGTAATGAGACTGATCGCCTCTGCACGGGTAGCGGCATTGAGCAATGCACCACGTACGGCACTGGTCGTTGTTCTTGCTTGCGATTTCTTGACTCCACGCATTGACATACACAAATGCTCACAGTCAATAATTACAATCACGCCTAGCGGATCGAGAATCGAAACTAGTGCATCGGCGATTTGAGTTGTTAATCGCTCCTGCACCTGAGGCCGCTTGGCATATACATCTACCAATCGAGCTAACTTTGAAAGGCCTGTAATTTTCCCGCGCGGGATATATCCAATATGTGCCACACCATGGAAAGGTGTTAGGTGGTGTTCGCAATGCGAAAACACTTCAATGTCGCGAACAATTACCAGTTCTTCATGGCCGATATCGAAGGTCGTAGTTAAAACCTCTTCCGGAGTCTGCCAAAGACCTCCAAAGTTTTCTTTCATCGCACGAGCAACACGAGCAGGGGTCTCTTTCAGGCCCTCGCGATCTGGATCTTCACCGAGAGCTAAAAGCAGTTCACGCACCGCTCTTTCGGCGCGCTCTTGATCATAAGGACCAGATGCGCGCCCATCAGTGACGGAAAGCTTATTGATCGTCACTTGATGCCTTCTTGCGACGTGTTGGCTTCTTAACTTCAGTAGCTACAACGCGTGCAGGCACTTCAACAGGTGGTTGATCAGAAGGTATACGTGTTATTGAACCCGTCCATGCAGGTCGTGCAGTCACGGATTTAACTTTCTTGAAAATCTTTGAGATCTCCTCTTTATTGAGCGTCTCTTTATCAAGAAGTTCTAGGACCATCTCATCTAAAATCTTTCGGTTTGCAACCAAGATATCAAAAGCCTCTTGATGTGCGTTTTCAATAAGTTTACGGATTTCGCTATCAACGAGACCAGCAATACTCTCTGAGTAATCGCGTTGATGACCGTAGTCGCGACCCATAAATGGGGCATCACTGTTGGCGCCTAGTTTGATTGCGCCAATCGCTTCAGTCATTCCGTATTGAGTGACCATTGCGCGGGCTAGTGCGCTTGCCTTCTCAATATCATTTGACGCACCAGTTGATGGATCGTGGAAGATTAACTCTTCTGCCGCACGACCACCGAGTGAGTATGCCAATTGATCAAGGAGTTGATTGCGTGTTGTTGAGTAGCGATCTTCATCAGGAAGAATCATCGTGTAACCAAGTGCTCGGCCACGCGGCATGATCGTGATCTTATGAACCGGATCAGTATGCGGCAGGGCATGAGCGACAAGAGCGTGTCCGGCCTCGTGATATGCAGTAACGCGTCGTTCGTCATCGCTCATGATGCGCGATTTACGTTGAGGTCCGGCCATTACACGATCGATCGCCTCGTCTAATTCGATATTTGAAATAACTTTCTTCTCTTCACGTGCAGTCAAAAGTGCAGCCTCATTGAGTACATTTGCAAGGTCTGCACCTGTAAATCCAGGAGTGCGACGTGCATAGTCAATAAGTTTCACATCTTGGCTAAGTGGCTTGTTCTTTGCATGTACCGCCAGAATTGCCTCACGCCCTTTTAGATCTGGACGGTCTACGGCGATCTGTCGATCGAAGCGTCCAGGTCGCAAAAGCGCTGGATCTAAAACATCAGGGCGATTTGTTGCGGCAATTAAAATCACCTTTGTGTTCTCTTCAAAGCCATCCATTTCAACCAAGAGTTGATTGAGTGTCTGTTCACGTTCATCGTGTCCACCACCCATACCTGTACCACGTTGGCGGCCAACTGCATCGATCTCATCTACAAAGACGATTGCAGGTGCATTTTCTTTCGCTTGATTAAATAAATCACGCACTCGAGCCGCACCGACGCCTACAAACATTTCTACAAAATCAGATCCTGAAATCGAGTAGAAAGGAACTCCTGCCTCACCGGCAACTGCTCGAGCAAGGAGGGTTTTTCCAGTTCCTGGCGGACCAAAGAGCAGTACGCCCTTTGGAATTTTTGCACCTAGCACTCCATATTTATCTGGGTTAGCTAGGAAATCTTTAATCTCTTCGAGTTCGGCAATGGCCTCGTCGGCACCTGCGACATCCTTGAAAGTTGTCTTTGGGACATCGTTATTCTGTAGTTTCGCACGGGATTTACCAAACTGAAAGACTTTATTTCCACCTTGAGCTTGGCTCATCATCCAAAAGAAGAGGAAGCCAATTAACAAGAATGGGATTATTGAAAAGAGAAATGAGACTAAAAGTGATTGTGATGGAACTCTAACGTTCCAGCCCTTTGATGGTGGATTAGAGGTAAGTGCATCAACCAAAGTGGGCTCTTGGCGGGCCACATATGAGGCCTCTACCTTAGTGGCACCCTTAATTGTCGATCCTGGCTTTAAGATCAAACGAATCTTTTGATCTTTATCTACTACTTCGGCTGATTCAACCTTGGACTGAGCAATAGCATCTAAAGCTTGTGAGGTTTCTATCTGGGTATATCGATTTCCTGCCGAAGTAATCTGACCAAAAATTGAGACCGCAAAGATTGCCACGAGAATCCAAAATAGCGGGCCACGAAATATTCGACCAGCACGGGTAGCAGGTTTCTTAGGTGATGCACTTCCGGTAAAACTCTTTTTGAGTGGGCTTTTCTTCGCCGGCTTCTTAACGGGCTTCTTTGCTTCAGACATGTTTTTAATTTCTCGTTTCTTAAGGGCTTATGAATACATGTGCTTGGCAAGCACTGCGATAAATGGGAGGTTGCGATATTTTTCATCAAAATCGAGACCATACCCAACAACGAAATCTGTTGGAATTTCAAAGCCAACATATTTAACATCGACCTTAACCTTTGCCGCATCCGGCTTGCGTAGGATCGATAGAATCTCAACGCTTCCTACTCCACGCGATTCAAGGTTTGCCTTAAGCCACGAAAGAGTTAATCCGGAATCGACGATGTCTTCTACGATTAAAACATTTCGGCCAGTTATATCGCGATCTAAGTCTTTAAGGATTCGAACTACACCGCTAGATTTTGTGCCAGAGCCGTAGGATGAAACAGCCATCCAATCCATTTCAACATGACGCTGGAGTGCGCGTGAGAGATCGGCCATCGCCATGACCGCACCTTTGAGAACACCGATTAAAAGAAGATCTTTGCCTTCGTAATCTTTATCGACGCGTGCTGCAAGCTCTTTAATCTTTACTTGTAGTTCGGCCTCAGTTACAACAACACGTTCGATCTCGTTTTCTACTCCAGCTAAATCCACGAAGGCTCCCTTTGGCTCAGTTACGTAAGAGCGAAAGTCTGCCCGAAAAACGCTCAACCTTCACACCACCAGGCAGGTCAGATGCCCCTTGCCCGCTCCACGACGTGACTAAGGCCTCAACCAGGCTCACATGGTCGGCTGAAATCGAGCCAGAGGGGGCGCCTGCGGCGAAAATCGCCTCTCGGATAATGCGACTGCGGATGGCCTGAGGCAGCCCCGAGAGGTACTCACAATCTAGATCTGCCAAATCTAACTGCCCTATCTCGCGCTCGGCCCATCCATCGAGAGCGTCGGCATCATCTCTCAAGAGCTGGGCACTGCGGGCAAGTGCCTCAGAAATTCCAGGGCCAATAGTTTTTTCAAGAGTTGGGATCGCTTCTCTGCGCACGCGTACTCGCGCAAAGCTTGAGTCAGAGTTATGAGGATCATTCCAGGGATCTAAATTAAATTCATTGCATACACTTTCCGTTTGGATACGTGTAATTGAAAGTAGTGGGCGGATATATTTACCATTCTGCGCTGCCATTCCAGATAGGGATCGCGTACCTGAGCCTCGGGCTAACCCTAATAAAACGCTTTCAGCTTGGTCATCACGGGTGTGTCCTAAGAAAATTGCAACTGCATTTACTTTATTTCCAATTGCATCCAATGCGGCGTACCTAGCTTTACGTGCTGAGGCTTCAAGGCCTTCAGTAATATCGACAGTTACTTTTTCGATTGTCGTTTCAATTCCTAATAATTTCATTTGAGAGACTACCGCTTCGGCTTGCTTACCTGATCCAGGTTGCAGTTGATGATCAACTGTCACGGCATGAATTTGAATTGCTAACTTTGGCGCCTCAAGTGAGAGCGCGTATGCAAGTGAAAGTGAATCAGTACCACCTGAAATAGCAACAAGTACTAAGTCGCCCGCCTCAAGTTTTTCCAACCAGATGCGCACTGCACTTCTAATCGCTGGTGCACTGGACTTCATAAGCTAAGACTAGACCCGACCACCAAAGGGCATAAGTCCCTTTACGCTATAAATACTTGAGTACAGCAGGCCGGCATTCCTTGAGTTTGCCTCCCACATCATGCCATTTCCGGCATAGATAGTGATGTGGTGAATCGTCGAAATCGTGCCTTTGTATGAGTAGAAGAGAAGGTCGCCTGGCACAAGCTCATTGAGTGAAACGTGTTTTGTATATCCTGAATACAGCGCTGAGTTGAGTCGATCCCAATCTGGCCAATTCAAACCAGCCGATCGGTAAGCGGCAAATACAAGACCTGAACAGTCGAAAGTATTGGGGCCTTGAGTTCCCCATACATACGGTTTGCGGGCGAGAACTTGTTTCTTGGCATAGGCCACAGCCTTTAGGCGTTGAGCCTCGGTTGTTCTAATCGTTGAACGGCCTTTAAATCCAAGATCGGGCCAAACTTTTGATTGTCCTGGTGTCTGTTCGGCTTGGTTGGCTTGGGCCTCTTCTAGAAGAGCGAGCTGGCGCTGCTGTTCAAGAGTGGTGCGAATTTTGCGCGCACTCATCAACTCTTTCATTAATTGATCTTGAATCTTCTGTAGCTTAGAAACTTCTTTCGCCTGCTCGGCTTTGGCATCATCTGCAGCTTTTTTTGCAACCGCAACTTTGTCTGTTGCTTTTTGCTGAACGATTTTTGCGTCATCTGCAGCTTTTTTTGCTGCAAGAGCAATAACCTCGGCGGCTTTAAATCTTTCCAAGGCAATTGTATTCTTAGAACCTAAAGTGCTTAAAGTGCTTAGTTGATCTACTAAATCTTGCGGGCCATTTGCACTTAATAATGGTTCGATATCACTCATACTTCCACCCAAAATATATGCGTTCGCTGCAAGTCTTCCAATTACACGATGTGCCTCATCTACTGCCGCGGCGGTTTCAAGTGCGTATTGTGCGGCGGCTTTCGCAGCCGCTTGTGCTATTGCTAACTCTTTTTGTGCCTTTACATACAGGGCAGTCGCCGCATTTGCTTTCGCAGTCAGAGTGCGCAGGCTTTGATTAGCAGCAGCCAGTTTTGCCGCTTGCGCATCTGCGGCTTTTTTCTTAGCCGCCTCAATCTTCTTAGCCGCCTCAATCTGAGCGAGCGTAGGTTTAGGGGTTGATCCAAGAGCTGGCGCCGTAGTCAACGTCAGCATCGCGATGAGAGCCAGTGATAAGGCTCTATATTTTTTCAAATCAAACCTCCGGAGGAAGGCCTTAAGAATAATTGAGTCAGCTTAGGAATGTCGGGTAATAGGTGCTGGTGTCCTCAATTAGATACATCACGGCGAACAAATAAAAATGATGCAATAACTGCACCAAGGGCAACATAGATCCCGCCCACTAATAATGCATGCGAGTACTCAATGCCTGTCGACATACCACGCGCTCGACCTCCAGCTGCAATTGCCTGAAGTTGGGCCCCTGGCATCCAGTTCTGTAAAGAGTTTTTAACTGCGATTAAGAGGTTTTCAATGATTAATAACCACAATACTCCAAAAGAGATTGCACTGATTGGCGAACGAAGGAGCAGACCTAAAACCATTCCAATCGTTCCAAAACCAATGACAGAGATAATTACATTAATGAACGTTGTGAAAAGCGCGTGACGACCATCAGCGCCAAACCAAAGATCTGTTGAAACTTTCGCTCGAGGCGCTAAAAGTACCGATGCAGTAATACTGATCACGGCCGAAAGAACAATCATAATGAGTGCGAATATTTTCATCGCAATAAATTTTCCAGCCAGGACTCGTAAGCGCCCAGGTTGGCGAACTAGAAGATTGCGTAAAGTTCCATAGGTGTATTCCTGTGCAGTCTGTGCTGCAAAGACACATAAGGCAATGATTCCAAGAAAGCCTCCAACGCTACTAAAGCCTTGGACTCCGCCGGTGGCGAGCCCAAGAACTTCACGGCTCACCATTCGACCACGATCAGAGTTTCCATCTGGTGAATCTATGAGTAGAAATAGAAGTGAAGAAAATAGCGCACTAAAGAAGACGACCGCACCCATGGTTCCTAGGAAAAGTGATGGCCGACGTAACTTTCGTAGTTCTGCGAATGCAACGTTCCACATTATTTTTCACCCGTCATTTCAAAGAATGTTTCTTCGAGGTTTGGAAGTTGCGGCGTCAACTGTGAGAGCGTAATTCCTGCGTCAAATGCGGCGCGATTAAAATCTTGCGCCCAATTGGCAGGCCCCTCAATATGAACGGCACTTTCCCTAATCATTGCTCTGTGTCCTGCTGCCTCTGCTATTGCAAGCAACGTTACAAGTTGAGAATCATTTGAACCCTTTGCAATTATGACGGGTTGTTGGTCAAGCATTAAGTCCGTCATTTTTCCGGTGAAGACGACTTCGCCTTTACGTAACATAACTAAATAGTCACTGATTAGCTCTAACTCAGATAAGAGATGCGAGGAGACAAAGACTGAGGTCCCATCATTTGCTAGCGAGCGCAGTAGTGCACGAACCTCTTGGATTCCCTCTGGATCTAAACCATTTGTTGGTTCATCCAACATCAACAGCTTGGGATTTGGAAGTAGAGCTGCTGCGATTCCTAAGCGCTGCTTCATTCCTAGTGAATATGTCTTGTACTTCGATTTGCCACGATCGCCCAGTCCAACTTGTTCGAGCAAACGCTGCACCCGATCGGTTGAAAATCCACCGAGGGCCGCTAGATAGTTTAAATTCTCTTTACCGCTCAGCGCTGGATAAAAGGCAGGGCCTTCAATCATTGCGCCAACGCGCGGTAAGTATTTCTCTGGGTGCTTGATTGATTCACCCAAGATTTCACCCGTCCCGCCAGTTGGTGTAATCAGTCCAAGAAGCATGCGCATCGTTGTGGTCTTACCCGATCCATTTGGCCCGACAAAGCCGCAGATTGTGCCGAGTGGGACCTCAAATGTTGCATGAGAAACGGCCATACGCTCTCCGTATCTCTTACTTAAATCTGTAACTGAAATCGCTGTGTTGGACATAGGCCCAACTCTGCCACAATTGCCTAGTGAGTACACCATGGGGTTACCGCCCGCGCCATGAGCGCGAAGAGCCGCAGTGGGATGTCCATCCCCAAACACATGCAGTTCGTGCCGGCCTTGCGCGCTCAGGTTTTGGTGAAACGTCAGAGGCGCTCTATTTGAATAGTGGTTTTACATACTCCAGCGCTGAAGAGGCCCTTGACTCTTTCGCTGATGAAACCGACCATTTTTTATATAGTCGTTTCCATAATCCAACTATTTCAATGTTTGAAAAGCGTTTGGCTGCCATTGAAGGTGCAGATTTCTGCGTAGCAACGGGCTCTGGAATGTCGGCAATGTTTTCATCCCTTGCCTGTCTCGTCGAGCAAGGTGATCATGTTGTTGCATCGGCTGCTATGTTTTCATCCTGCCATGTTGTCATAACTGAGTTCTTGCCAAAATGGGGCGTAACTTTCGAATTAGTTAAAGGTAATGATCCTGACGCATGGGCAAAGGCTTTAAGCAAACCAACTAAGGCAGTTTTTATTGAAACTCCAAGTAATCCTTTAATGGAGATCGTTGATATTCAAATGGTCAGTGACTTGGCACATCAAGTCGGAGCAACAGTAATCGTCGATAACGTAATGGCATCTCCTGTTTTACAAAAACCTCTTCAACTCGGTGCCGACGTTGTTATGTACTCAGCAACTAAGCACATTGATGGGCAGGGCCGTGTTCTAGCTGGAGCTATTCTCGGATCATCTCCGTATATCCATGAAAAGTTAATGCCTTTCACTCGGCATACTGGACCATCGCTAAGCCCGTTTAACGCATGGGTTCTCGTTAAATCACTTGAAACTATGCAGATGCGTGTGGAGCGCATGGTTGAAAATGCGCAATCTGTCGCCGAATTCTTAGAGTCACGACCTGAGATCAAATCTGTGCGCTTTCCTGGACTTAAATCCCACCCAGACCACGCACTTGCCATGAGGCAGATGAGCGGTGGTGGCACAACCGTTGGTATTGAGTTTGTTGGCGATCAAGCCTCGGTATTCGCCTTCATGAACAGGCTGCGCATCATTGATATCTCTAATAACTTAGGTGATAGCAAATCTCTTATTACCCATCCATCAACATCTACACACAGGCGCTTATCTCCTGAGGTGCAGGCTGAAATGGGTATAACGCCCTCAGTATTGCGATTATCAGTTGGGCTTGAGCACTCGACAGATCTAATAAAAGATTTAACTCAAGCACTCAATTGAGCAACAACTAAAACAACCGAGAGCAAGCTCAAGTAAGTTATTGACCATTGGAAAATCTTGCCTGCAGTTTTTCCATAATCAGGTGAGCTCTCTTTAAGCGCAACTAGTTCACGTGCGAATACCAAGCCGAGTAATACAGTTATGAAAAGTGACCAGAAAGGCAGCGCTGCAGAGAGAATGAGCCAGATCGAAGAAATGATCATCAGAATTGTGTGGAACCACATTTCGCGATGAACTCGTGCTTTAGTTGCAACTACTGGAAGCATTGGTATGCCAGCTGCCGAGTAATCATCTTTATATTTGATTGCCAGCGCCCAAAAATGTGGTGGTGTCCAAAAGAAAATCACCATAAAAAATGCTAGCGCTGTAAAGGAAAGTGAGTTAGTAACTGCTGCCCACCCGATAAATACTGGCATACAACCTGCAGCTCCACCCCAGACAATATTTTGGGATGTGCGGCGTTTTAATCCAATGGTATAGACCAAAACATAAAAGGCTATTGCGACAAATGAAAGTAACGTTGCAAGAGGTGTAGTAAATACCCAAAAAATAACTAGAGATAACACTCCAATCAAAGTTGCGAAAATAGCTGCATCTGTCTTACTTACTACTCCCATAACAATGGGCCGCTTAGATGTTCGCAACATTAATTTATCGCTTTCGCTTTCGATGACCATATTGAAAGCATTGGCGCTGCCAGCAGAAAGCGTTCCTGCAAGAATTGTTGTGGCCACAAGTTTGAGTGAGGGCAGAGCGTGCGCCGCCAAAACCATCGCCGGGAGCGTCGACACAAGAAGCAGTTCAACGACCCGAAGCTTCATCAGATCTAGATATCCACGCACAACACTCTTCACTGCCCTAGATTACTCAGCAAGCTGGATGGGGCTTCACCGTTTTTTCACAGGTTCGAGGGCTATTTTTCACTCAACGAAGGGAGCTTCACATGACACCTCCAGAGAAGCCCGAATGGATAGAGATCGCAGATAACGACAACGCTGCGAGCGTGCGCAGAGTTTCAAAGAAGCTGCCGATTCTTGCCATCGTTGCAGTCGCGACAGTCATCGGTGTTGGTGCACTCTTTGGACAGACGCAGGAAGAGAGTCCAGCCAGCGCTGTAGAAACCATCGCCCCAACAGTTCAGGCCACTCAAGCCAGTCAAACCTCTTCTCCTGCCTCAGAGGCTCCTGCAGTTAAGAAGAGCGCACCTGTTCCAAGCTCTTCAGTAACACAGTCAGCGGCTGAACAAGCAAGTGCTACACCAACTGCCACGACGGCTCCAAAGAAACCATCAATTGGGACACTTCCAACCTCAAATGGCGATGATGGTGAACATGATGGTGGCGAGGGTGAACATGATGGTGGCGAGGGTGACGACTAACTCTTAACCGTTAGAGTTCAGGTGTGCGCAAGAAGTATTTAACTCTTACAGTAATCGCATCTCTGTGTGCTATTTCTCTACCAGCACATGGTGAAGTTTTATCTAGCCAGACAAAAATGACATTGGTAAAAACTATCACTGGTGCGATTTCGCCGAAATCAGTTAGATCTTCCGGAACCGGCCTTGTGAGTGCACATAACATGATGTACAACCACAGCATCACAATTTATGATGCAAATACCTTTGATTTAATCAAGACCATTCCCGATTCCGTACAACTTTCAAAGTTTGGTTTTTCCAAGTACTCAACAATTTATAAAGGTGCACCGGTTGAAGGCTCTTACTCTCCTGATGGAAAGTATCTATATGTCACCAACTACGCTATGTATGGCAAGGGTTACAACCGAGAAGGACATGACACATGCTCGCCCGCTTCGAACTATGACACTAGTTTTCTCTATCGGATTGATTTAAGTAGTTATAAAATTGACGCCGTATATCCAGTTGGTTCGGTGCCAAAAGTTGTTGAAGTAACACCAGATAATAGATATCTTCTTGTTTCTAACTGGTGTTCCTATGATCTAAAAGTGATCTCTATTCAAAGCCAGAAAACCATTAAATCAATTAAAATTGGACGTTACCCACGCGGAATTGCAGTCAGTAAAGATAGTAAAACTGCCTATATCGCCGAGATGGGTGGCAACCGCATCCACGTCATTAATTTAGAAGATTTCTCAATTTCGTATATTCCAATCGGGAGTAATCCTCGCGCCATCGTCCTCTCACCTGACAACTCAATGTTGTACGTAACTATGAACTTATCCGGCAAGGTTGCTTCTTGGAACTTGCTGAAAAATAAACTCGGTAGATCAGTGGCGACTGGAAAGGCGGCACGGTCTTTGGCAATATCAAGCGACGGTTCGGCTCTTTTTGTTGTTAATTTTGTAAGCGATACCGTCTCAAAAGTTCGCACGAGTGATATGAAAACATTACAAACTATTAAAGTATGTAATGAGCCAATAGGAATAGCTTTTGATACGCCCACACAGCGCACTTGGGTAGCTTGTTATGGCGGATCGATAAAAGTCTTTGACAATATTTAGGGTAACTCTGTAGCAACTGATATTTGTGCTTCGATATTGGGAGCAGCAATTCGACCTAGTAGCCGATCAATGGCTGCTCGTGCTCGATCTTCGGCTCGTATTCCATTCGGAATTTCATCGGCTAAGGTCACAAAAACATACTCACGGTCGGTAGATTCAACATATCCGGCCAAAGTAACAGTACCGTTTAGGGTCCCTGTTTTTGCATGGATTAGCCCTACAGCACTCGGTGCGGTAGTGATAAACCGCTCCTTTAAAGTTCCAGAAATGCCACTAACTGGAAGTGATTTATAGAGGAGTGCAAACTTTGGATCTTTTCGAGTTTTTAAAAGTAGTTGACCAATAATCTGAGCTGTTACACGATTCTCTTTCGATAAACCACTTGCATCGATAATCACTAAGTTTGTGGAATCAATTCCTAGACGAGAAAGAACCTCTGCGAAAGTTAAACTAACGCCTAAGTCATCAAATGAATACCCGGCCGCCCTTGATGAAAGACGTGCCAGACGCTCGGCTAAAACGTTATCGCTCCACAGGAGAGTGAAGTCTAGGATCTCTGAAATAGTTGGGGATTGGGAGGACGTTATTGGGGAACCCTCTGCGGCGATTACTGTTGCCGTGGCTGCAGCCTTCATAGTTGGCCTAAAACCTCGTTTATTCCAATATGCTTTCAAATTACTTACATCTTGCGAATATATCCCCGAATATGTAACCGTAATATTGCGAAGTGATCCGTGATTTGCGGTTTTAATCGCAGTCATAGCTTTGTAGGCTAAGTATGGCAAGGATGTCCTGTGCATTTTTTTTGCAACTACGCTGTCTAAACTTATCCAGGGGTCATATGAACCTTGGATGACTAGTGACTTCGGCTGCAATCCAAGAAATAACTTAGTTTCAAATCTGCTTAATGGATCCAAATATTCCAATGTGGCAGTTGCTGAAAGCAGCTTCATAACCGAGGCCGGCTTCCGTAGTGAGTTCGAGTTTCTCTCATATACAACTTCGCCAGTGGTCTCGTCCAACAAGATCATCGAAGGATTAGATAGAGCGGGTACTTTCAATAATTTGTTGAAAACTTCAGGGATTGAGAGGGGTGAAATTGCCGCATTCGCGGAGTTTACGTTAAGAGAAATTATTAATGTAAATATTAAAAGAACTGTTTTTTGACGCATTTTCTGATTATCGCCAAATTGAGGCGATAAGAATATTTATCGTTGTTAGCCCAATCAGAAGTAGCCATGTGTTCTTTGCAAGTATTGGTTTCTTAACATTACGATAACTAATTACAAGAATTGAAATCAGTATTACTAATTTGATTCCATATTTTGTGGGATTGAGCACCTCATCTGGATGCACCGTTTGAAACATTCCAACCATCGCTATTCCCGCGATTAAAGCCGTCAAGCCTGCATGCAATATTCCAGGGTGCAACTTCCGTGGATTCTTATTCCACTGGTGTAGGAGGAGGGAGAGAATTGCGATTACGCAGAGAATATGGAGTACGAGAAGCACCGTATTGATAGAAGTCATGTAGGCAGTTTAGAGTGCCTATATGTCCTCTCCAACCACTCCCGGCACGATTGGCCCAGGTGAGTTTTTTCCGGTGGTTGGTGTTGGACCGCATGAAGAACCATGGCCTGAGGGCGCCCAATACGATTCTGAACTGTTGCTAAATGGTGACCGACGTAATGTTTTAGATCACTACCGATACTGGAGTGTTGAAGCCATCGTTACGGATCTAGATACGAAGAGGCATAAGTTACAGATTGCAATTGAAAATTGGCAGCATGACTTAAATATCGGGTCCGTAGTGCGCACAGCAAATGCTTTTAACGTTGCTGGCGTACATATTGTCGGTAAACGCGATTGGAATAAACGCGGCGCTATGGTGACGGACCGATATTTAACTGTTCACCATCATCCAACTGTCGAAGATTTTGCAGTCTGGTGTAAGGCTAATAATCTGCCAATCATTGGTATCGATAACGTACCCGGATCTAAGCAGTTAGAGAGCGCTCAACTACCTGAAAGCTGCGTCCTTCTTTTTGGCCAGGAGGGTGCCGGAATGTCAGATGAAGGAATTGCGGTCTGTGAAGTTTTATATGAGATTAATCAATACGGTTCAACGCGTTCGATGAACGCTTCGGCAGCTGGAGCAATTGCCATGTACCACTGGGCTCTGCAGCATCTACCCAAATGATGAAGATATGGTTAACACGTAACTTAATTCTCTTAACACTCGTCTCTTTGGCTCAAGATGCCGCAAGTGAACTCTTGTATCCTCTATTACCGATTTTATTGACCGGTGTAATTGGCGCAGCGCCACTAGCTCTTGGTCTAATTGAGGGATGCGCTGAAGCTGCTGCTGGGTTTACTAAATTGATTAGTGGAAAATCTAGCGACCATTTGGGGCGTAGGCCATTTGTGATTGCGGGATATTCATTAGCTGGCGTTGGCAAAGCGCTAGTGGTGATTGCAACAAGTTGGCCCTTGGTTTTCTTAGGACGAGTCATTGATCGAATCGGTAAAGGAATGCGTGGTGCTCCGCGGGATGCGCTAATTTCCGACTCTGTAGATAAAGCACATCTGGGCCGCGCCTTTGGATTCCATCGCACTGGTGACAATATTGGCGCTGTAATTGGGCCTGGAATCGCTTTAATTGGGTTGGCAATGCTCGATGGCGACGTACGTGCAGTTGCTAAATGGGCCTTAATTCCAGCGATAATCTCTGGGTTATTAACTTTATTAGTCAAGGAAAACTTTGTTAGAACTCCAAAAATTAAGGCGGAGAAGAAAGCTCATCCACAACTCCCCCGGAGTCTAAAGCGCGCGATTGCGCTTTTAGTGTTGATTCAATTGACTAATATTCCGGACGTACTTTTATTACTACGTCTGCACGATATTGGTTTTTCAACACAAGGTGTCGTTCTCTCATACATGCTCTTTAGTGGCGTCACAGTTCTTGCAGCATTTCCTGGCGGGTATGTGGCCGACAAACTCTCTCCGCGTGTTGTTTATGCAGTTGGACTCCTCGCCTTTGCTATCGCTTATGCAACTTTAGGTTCAACTCAGAACCACATAGTCGCACTAATTGCACTTGCGTTATACGGACTGTTCCCTGCACTTACCGATGGAGTGGGCAAAGCATGGATTGCAGGTCTGAGCCAAGAAGCACACCGTGGCCGTGCACAAGGTGTGTATCAAGCTTCGATGAACTTCGCAGTACTTGGTGCTGGAATATGGGGAGGCGCACTATGGAGTAAAGGTGTTATCCAATGGCCTTTAATAATTGCTGCCGCAGGCGCGCTTATTGGCGCTTTAACTCTTGCAACAGCCCATCTACGCAACGTTCGACCATAAATAAGACCTCTTCGTAGGCTTGGATTGATTGGTTATACGGGTCGGGAACCTCTAATTTATGAAACTGCTCTGAGGTTGGATCGATTGATGCCAGTGATGGATCAAAACTTCGTAGATAAAAAACTTTCTCCCGAGACTCATCATCGGCAGCTAATTTAATTGCATCGTTAAAGTTACTTGAATCCATAACCAAAATTAAGTCGCTCTCGTAAAAATCACTTGATTGAAACTGGCGAGCCGAATGAGAGTAGGTATAACCAGCGTTTTTCCAGACTTTCTCCGATGTTGGGTGTGCGCTCTGTCCTATATGCCAAGCCCCAGTACCTGCACTATCAACCACTATCTCGGGGTTATCCCAATCTGTAGTCCGATTGCTCAGAACGGCTGCGGCCATAGGAGATCGACATATATTGCCCATGCAGAGCATTGTTATTCGTATCTTTGGCAGGTTATTTAAATGCTTAATCAAGCCTCGGGCTCATCATCTAGCGTCTCTTGTACTGACTTTAGCCGACGCTCAATTTCATCGGCCTCTTCGATTCGGCCTTGCATGCGAACGATTTTTGCAATGCGCGATTCGACGTCGATGATGAATTCAAAGTCTTTAGGCTCGTCTTCACTGACAACGGAGAGCACTTGCTCAAGGGTTGCTAGCCCGTCATCGAATTTTTCGAGAAGGAGCTGCGCTTTACCCAACTCAAACAGTGCAAAAGTTTCACGCCGATGATCATGGCCAGTTTCAAAGACATCAATGGCCTTGCGCGCAGTTTCAAGGGCTAACTCACCTTCATTTAATTCGATTAGGCATGAGGCAATTTTTTGGTCACAGCGCGCAACATGAATAACCTCTTTATTGCGCTTGAATAGTATCCTTGCCTCTCTAAATGCGTCAATTGACTTCTCGTAATTTTTCAACTCTCTTTCAGCGCAACCGATTAAGTGAAGATCGTTCGCCGCACCGATTTCATTGCCATCTACTAAATGCTCCTGTGCACATTCGCCCATTGTTAAGACGACTTTTTCATACTGTTTGGATGTGTACCACCATTCGCCCAATGTGCAGGCGAGCTCGAGTGCAATTGGAGATTTGTTTTCACGTAAAATCTCAACTGCCTTACTCATCGCAGTTGCCGCCTCGTCCATACGCTTTAACTGATTAAGGTTGTAACCAATTGCAGAATATGCTTGCGCTAAGCCCTCACTTGGTGCACTTGCGCCTAACGTTGAATAGATATCTCGCGCAGTTTCCGCCAGCGCTAAAGCCTCGTCATACTGTCCGCGGGCATAGATTCTGGCACTGAGTTCGTAATACGTGCTGGCACGCTCTTCGCCATCGACTTCAGGAATTCGATCCCAGAGCATCTCCTCTGTGATGATCTCTTCCATGTCATCGTCTTCGCTCACGCAGACCGCCCTTCCTGTGCAAACTCTTGACGCGACTCTATACGCAAAACCCTAGGATGCGGTTCAAATAGACAGAGGATTGAACCTGCCTTAGGCTTTCTTCCTGCAAACCATTTGCATCTAGGAGGGGGTGGGTATGAATGTCGTTGTTAAGCCGTCTACGCCCCTTGCTCAGCGCTTAAACCCCGACGAATGGCGCCGGATGGCAGCGATGTTTGGCTTCATCCTCTTTCTCCATGTTTCTGGGGCCTTGCTGATGTGGAAGGCCACGACCGGCAACTACGTACTCAGTGATGGTTCGCTCTTTGGCTGGGGCACTGCAGCACTTGCTTACACCTTGGGCATGCGCCACGCATTTGATGCCGATCACATCAGCGCGATTGATAATACAACGAGAAAATTAATGTCCGAAGGAAAACGTCCACTTGCCGTTGGCTTCTTTTTCTCTCTGGGTCACTCCTCCGTCGTATTCGTATTAGCCATGTTGCTTAACTTTGGAATCAAAGCGCTGGGCTCTCAGCTAAAAGATGACAACTCCACGCTTCACCATTACACAGGTTTAGTTGGCACGACCGTAAGCGGTGTTTTCCTCATGCTCATCGCGATTCTAAATTTTATTATTTTAGTTTCGATAGTAAATGTCTTTATTAAAATGCGTAAAGGTGCCTACAACGAAGAAGAGTTAGAAAAACACCTAGACTCACGTGGATTATTGATGCGCTTCTTTGGGCCGATAGCTCGTCGAATTGATGCATCATGGAAAATGTATCCTCTCGGCATCCTCTTTGGGCTTGGCTTTGATACTGCGACCGAGATCGGATTACTTGTTCTAGCCGGATCATCAGTGATTGCAGGATTACCATGGTGGGCGATTATCTCGTTACCACTTTTCTTTGCCGGTGGAATGAGTTTGCTGGATACCATCGATGGTTCATTTATGAACTTTGCTTACGGCTGGGCCTTTTCAAAACCCGTCCGCAAGGTTTACTACAACATCATCATTACCGG
The DNA here is from genome assembly GCA_009698675.1 of Actinomycetota bacterium. Taxonomy (GTDB): domain Bacteria; phylum Actinomycetota; class Actinomycetes; order Nanopelagicales; family Nanopelagicaceae; genus Planktophila. The sequence goes on along the minus strand of WLPT01000001.1, from coordinate 34,631 downwards.
TCTTTCAGTATCAGTTGCATTCTTTGTTGGTGGACTCGAGCTCTGCCAAGTCTTTGCACGTCAACTCAATCTCACGGGTGGCTTTTGGGACTACGCATTAGCCTTCAATTTAAATAGCGCTGGATACTTTATTGTTGGTGCCTTCGCTATTGTATGGACCGTTGCATTATTACTGTGGAAATATGGAAAAATTGAGGAGCGCTGGCATAACAAAGCCCACGCCGCTCAGTTAGCTCGTGGTGAAGAGAGTAATCACACTGCAGCAGGCATTGACCTCGGACCGATTAAGAATGGTTTTACGATCGACTAAATAGTTTTATTCGTTGTTGTCCGATAGCAGCTCCTATCAAAACAATTAAAGCGCCAACGGGTTCATACCATGAGACGTTTTCGCCAAGAAAAAGAATTCCCACAATCACCGCAACTACTGGAGTCACATATGTAACAGTGCTAGCGATTGCACTTCCGGCGGCCTCCATAATTTTGAAGTTCCAGATGTATGCAAAACCGCTACCGAATACACCCAGTGCAATCATTGCCATAACAGGTCCTGGTCGATACTCATCTTTAGCAATTCCATCAATCAAATAAAAAGGTAAGAGTGTTATAGCCCCAGTTGAAACTTGTACTGCCGCCAAGGCTTCAGGTTGAAGTTTTTTTGGCAAAATAAATTTGCGAGAATATGGAAACGAAAATCCGTAACACGTGACGGCAAGTAGTAGTGCAAGTACTGCCCCAATGGGGTTATCTCCAAGTCCCTGCCAAACACCTAAGACCGTCAAGACTCCGAGAAAACCTAGAACCAAACCAAGCACTTGGTAGTTTTTGGGCCTCTCTTCACGAAATGCAATCATGATTGCAAGTAATGTCATCAATGGGGTCACAGCGTTGATTATTCCTGCCAAAATCGATGTCACTTCGGTTTCAGCAACAGCGAAGAGGACACCAGGGATAACATTGAGCAAAAGTGAGACAACCCAAAGATGTAGCCAAATCTTTCTATCGGTCGGAAGTTGTATCTTCTTAAAGCGTGCCCAAAAAACAAGCGTGAGCGCGCCCATCGATACACGTCCAAAGGCGACGCCAATAGGGGTTAAGAATTCAAGACCTAACTTGATGAATATAAAGGAACAGCCCCAAACAACGCCTAATGCGATGTAGAGGCCGATCCAGCTAGAGCTAGGTTTATGGGTAACTGAGGGCGAATGCACCGAGTAATGATGACACAGCCATCCATACCCACCAAATACGAACGATGTCGACGTGCCAATGATCGTTGATGTACAGGCCAAGTCGAGCACGATTCCAGTTGCCGAGTGAGATAAAAACGGTAAGCGCTAAGTGCACAAAGTTTAAAATAGTAAACATATAGAAACATGAAACGTATGCACCGTCAGTGAATGTAAATGGAGCAGTTGCAATCGTATTGAACTGATATGCAATTGCTACAACCGATGCTACAAACGCGACAAGGGAGCCTAGTTTGAGTTGAGTTTGATTTCCGGCACGTACACCTTTAAGCGCATAGAAGTGCGCAAGAAGCCCAAAGGCTGCAATTGCAGTAACTGTCCAACCTGGACTCGACGATAAAGGAGTGATTGCAGGGTGATCTGCAGTTGCCTTTGGAAGCCACATATCATTGACATTTTGCCCACGCAGATAGAAATAGACAAACATCATGCTCAAAGCAAAAGCTATATCGGCGACAAGTAAAAGAATTACTCCTAGTCGATTGCGACTGCCAACTACATCGGGATGTTCGTGGTGTGCATGTGTCTCGACGCTCATGATTGTGCCTTTCCATAACCATATGGATCTGAACTTACTGTTGGAAGTACATCAAAGTTTTCAAGCGGGATTGGATATGCAACAGTCCACTCCAAAGTCTTAGCTTGCCAAGGATTCATCGGTGCTTTCACTCCGCTACGTGCCGAAGAGATTACGCCATATAGAAGTACCAACATGCCCGCCATAATCATGTAAGCACCGCCCGTTGTCACCATATTCGCAGTGTTAAAAGTTGGTGCATATGATTCGACTCGACGAGGCTGACCAGCTAAGCCGACCATAAACATTCCCACGAATGCGATATTGAATCCGATTTGAACCAGCCAAAACGCTACCCAGCTAAGGGTTTTATCAAACATCCGGCCTGTCATCTTAGGGAACCAGTACACAAGTGCTGCCAATGCTCCGGTTAAACCAGCACCCATTAATGTGTAATGGAAGTGTGCGGTCACGTACATAGAGCCGTGCAAGAAAGCATCTGCGGGTACATCTGAAAGATAGATTCCAGTGACTCCGCCAATCATGAAGTTCCATAGAAGTGCAAAGATCGACATCAGTGGCACCGTCATCCACAGACGACCTCGCCAAAGTGTTCCGACTAATACCAAGAACAACATTCCAGTTGGAATCGAAATGAGCTCGGTTGTCAACATAAATGGTGCATTCAGTAGCGGAGCCCAACCTGAGATGTACATGTGGTGAGCCCAAACGAGAACTGATAATCCTGAGATTCCAGCGATTCCCATTACTGCAACGTTAAATGAAAATAGAGGTCGCCGCGTAAATACAGGCGCCATTTCCATTAATGCAGCAATTGAGGGAATTAGAATTACATAAACTTCAGGGTGGCCCATAAGCCAGAATAGGTTTTCATAGAGCCATCCACTACCGCCGCCTGCTGTGTTGTAGAAAGAAGTATCGAGAGCGCGATCAAAGGCTGAAAGCACTTGGGATAAGAAGAAGACTGGGAATGCAGGTAGCGCGAGTGCTACTGATGCAACAGTTCCGTAGATAAAGATTGGCGTACGGTTCCAGGTCATACCCTTAGCGCGCATCTTCACAACTGTTGTTGTGATGTTTGCTCCTGCAACCATTGTAGAGATTGCAAATATGCAGATATACATAATGTAACCATCCATGCCCAGCGGGGCTTGGCTAGCTAAAGGGTTATAGGCAGACCAACCAGTGGTGATTCCACCTAAGAACTGTCCCCAAAGCAATGGCACTGCAGCAGCGACAATCAGCCAGAAACTCAGTGCATTTAACCGTGGAAATGCCATATCCCGCGCACCGATCATGATTGGCATGATGAAGTTACCAAAAGGTCCTGTGACCATAATGATGGTGCCGACTATCATTAAAATTCCATGGGTTCCGACAATTGAGTTATATGCCTGTGCGTGAAGCCAACCACCTTCTGGGGTTCCAAGGTTTGTGCGAATTAACATCGCAAGTCCGCCGCCAAGGAAGAAAATCAAAATCGTAATGAAAAGATATTGAATTCCTACAACTTTGTGATCGGTTGTATAACGCAGGTATCGCTTTGGGCCCATATCTTTTCCGGCCAAAAACATATTTTCATCGTGAGACAAATCTTTACCCATTAACCAGCGGAAAGGTCCGACTAGGGCACCTATTCCTGTCATGAAGCCAACAAACCATGCACACATTGAAAGTAATGTAATTTTATCTTCGCGAGTAAATAGGCGCACCTCAGAATCTTCAGGTAGAAAAGCTAACGACAAACGCCAAACAACGATTGCACTTAAAACACCAAGCGCGAGCGCTGTGAAGACGTTAAGCTTTTCGATTATCGATTTTCCTGGAGCGGCAACTGTTTCATTCATTACGGTTGTCATTATGCGCCTTTCTCTATTGCTGCATGATCGATGAGCCACGCGTCATAATCTGCTTGACTTACTACGTGAACTTTTGTCTGCATGTATGCATGTAACAATCCACAAAGCTCAGCGCATCGCACATCGAATACCCCAATTTTGTCTGGTGTAACCGCAGTCTCGGTTGTGTACCCGGGATTTGCATCCATCTTTATTCCCATTTGAACAACCCAGAATGAGTGCTTTACGTCAACACTAGTGATGTGGAAAACAACTGGCTTATTGACTGGAAGATAGAGATCTTCACTACGCGCACCATTTTCATAATCAAAGTTCCATAACCATTGCTGCCCGGTTACATTGACTTGAATTGCACTTGTATCCAGAACACCTTCACTCTCTTGTTCAAGAACAATCAAACCTCCAATGAGTGCAAAGAGGCATAAAAGACCTGAAATACTGAGCCACAATGCCGTTGCGCGTGGAGAGTTTCGAATCTCATGATCGGCCTCAGGGGGTGGATTATCACCATAGTGACGCTTAGAAGTTAAGACGGTAATACATATTGCAGTAACTAAACCTGCAACCGGTGAAGCGGCCCAGGTGAATATTCTAATCAGAGAAATTATGTTACTCATATTCTCTGATGCTGGGCTAACAATATTTCTTACATGAAATTCAACTCCAATGTAACCAATAACTGCAGTGCAGATAACCCATAAGATCGCAGTTTTCTTAACATCTGGTTTTTTCCACCATTGTGGCGCATTGGGTGTCTTCAATTCAGTCATGGCGAATTATCCCTTCACCGTAAAGTGGCCGGACATGTAACCCATTGTTGACATTGCTGCACCAAATTTTGCAATTGTTCCATCACCACATGGATATTCGCAGTTCCAGATATATTCACCAGGTCCTCCGGTAATAAAAGTAAATGTTGTGACAGTGGGCTTTGTTGTAAATCCCTCTTCGGGCATATCCTCTTCGGCAACTGCCTTCATAGGGACGCTTACAAAAAACTCATCCTGTCCGACGGCAAGTCCATGAATTGTAAAAGTATGGCCAACTGCATCGGGAGAAATATTTGTCATTCGCTCGCCATTTAACATCGCCGAACCATCAATCGTTCCGCGAACTCGCGCAAAGTAATCATTATTTAAACTTTCACCGCCATCGTAATTTGTGACGGTCATTGTTATTACTGAGTGCGCGGGAACTTCAAAGTTAGTGCTTGGCCCGTACGTGACATATCCAGGATGCGCGCCACCATCTTTACCGTGGCTACCTGCAGAGCTATCGGGGTAGACCGAGATCGCAAGAGTTGCATGAGGCAACTTTCCTTGCGGCGTATCCATTGTCCCCGCGGGTGTTGCGACCAAGAGCGTTGAATCATTTTTTGCCGCCGCAACGTAAGTCCCGATTCCGGCGATAACGCCAGCTCCGATAATGACCGTGCCGAGCGCGCCTAATATCCGCTTATTCATTCAAGCCCCTCCTGAGTGGGAATTCATTGCACATGAAGGTAACTCACATGAAATTGTGAGGCCGCTCACAGCAGGTTAGACCTATCTACAGAAAAAGCCAAGGATATTTACCGAATAACTCCTAGTACTTACAGGTAGTTGAGGGTTAGCCTTCTGGCCATATGGAGATGCATCATCATGATGTCGGGGTCTGGGGCTCTTGGCAGCTGGCCCCGGAGATTCTCCTGCCCATTGCCCTTATTACATATCTCTACTGGCGCTTGCCGAGTAATTCGGTATCCCTGCGGCAAAGGATCTTTTTTTATTCAGGAATTCTGAGTGCACTCGCAGTAATTGTCACACCAATCGGTGCCCAAACTATGGACTACTTCTCACTGCACATGGTCCAACACATCACGTTAATGATGCTGACCGGGCCACTCTTAGTCCTTGGAACACCTAATAGTTTTCACCCAACACACTATTTATTTAAGGCAGTAACTCATCCCGCTTTTAGTTGGCTGACGTATGCCTCGCTGATGATTGGTGTGCATTTACCTGTCCCTCACAAGTTCATTATGGATAATCCATGGGCGCATACCTTTCTTGAAGTTCCGCTCTATTTACTTTTACCTTACTTCTTTTACTTCAACTTGCTAGACCGTAATTTAGTTAACCGGCGCATCTCTCCTGCAATGGCAGTGATCTCACTCTTTCTTATGATGGTGCCTGAAACGTTGACGGGCTTCTTTATTTACACCGCTCCAGGCTCTATCTATCACAATATGTATTCGCTCAATGACCAACGCCAAGGTGGTTCATTCATGTGGGCTGGGGCAATGATCATTGATACGGTTTGGATGTCATTTGCTGTTTACCATTGGATTAAATCTGAAGAACAAAAATCACGTGACATCGATGTTGAGATAGCTGCGAATAATGACAGATAAACCGGAGTTTCAAGCACCCGAGTGGGTCAATAATGACTCGGCCACTCCACCAGTCACACATAAACAAAAACGCATCTTGAATTTCTCACTTTTTATTGTTGTGCCTTTTTGCCTCTGGGCTGGCTGGTTCGAGTATCACAGAGCACAAAGCGGAAACTGGCGAGCATGGGTCTATACATTTGAGTGGCCGTTTTTTGCAGGAGTATCTTTTTATCTGTGGCGTCGGCTTTCACGGGGCGATATTCCGCAGATTCCTCGACCAGATCTTGAAAAATTAGCGGCAGAGTCCGATGGTAAAGAGCAGTAATAATCCACGGTAGAATTTGGCCGTTGATGCAACCGCATCAAAGAACTTCCCCCCAAGCGCCGCAGATGCAGCGCTACTTGCGAGTCTTATTACGACCCTGACGGCAACTGCCAGTCAAACCCGAGACGCGCTTGTCGTCTCGATTGGTATGCATTTCTATGTCTCTACAACCACGTACTCCCGCGCCCGGAAAAGCTCGTCGCGCAGCATCAGTTGGTAAGCCAAAGCGCACCAAGAAGGCCGCTGAGTTTAAGGCCGCCGATCCGAAGGCCCGCCACACAACTGCTCAGAAGAATGCCCGTAAAGGTGTCACAGCGATATCAAAATCTGGTGTTACTAAATCAGAGGGCGCTCCAAAGACTCGTCGCTATTTAGATACAGATCCAACTACCGTTTCGAAAAAAGAGGTTCGTTTAACTGATCGCTCAAAGCTTCGCGCTAAGCGTTTTCAGGAAAAAACCGCCTCACGTCCTCGCCCGGTTGAGGCACCAGAAGAGCGCAAGGCACGAATCGAGCTTTCTCAAAAACCTGAAAGCCGTGCAAAGAAGTTTGTTGCAGAGCGAACTGAGCGCGCTAAGCGTCCCGTTGATAAGAAGCCTGATTTCAAGAAGACTGAATTTAAGAAAAAAGAATTCGTCAAGCCTGAAAATAAGAAGCCAGAGTATGAAACAACTACATTTAAAAAGCCGGAGTTTAAAAAGACTGAGTACAAGAAGTCAGATACTCGTCCAACAACTCGCCGTGATGCAGCAGTTGCCAAAGTTTCACGTACAGGTGATGGTCGTCCAAACTTTATTCCGCGTAAGGTTGAAAAATTCGATCCAACGCGCCCAAAGAAGCGTTCGGTTGCACCAGATACACGTGCTGCTAACTTTCGCGCAGAGCGCCCAGTCCGTGATCGCCGAAATGATTCTCCTGCATATGCACGTGATGATTTTAAGCACTCGTCAAAGACTCACACTAATGCAGCGGTAGATTTTGGAGCAGATGATAATTACATCTCAACAAATTTAGCTGATGCCAATTTGATTGATGCAACTCCTCTAACTGAGATCACAACAACTTTCAGCGACTTAGGAATTGCAGCTCCGCTTGTTAATGCCCTTGCCAAGCAGGGGATTATGCATCCCTTCCCAATCCAGATTGCGACATTGCCTGATGCTTTAGCTGGCCATGACATCTTGGGTCGCGGACAAACTGGCTCCGGTAAGACCCTTGCCTTTGGATTAGCCCTACTAAATAACTTAAATGGAAAAGTTGCTAAGCCACATAAGCCACTTGCACTAGTTCTTACACCTACACGCGAGCTTGCTCAGCAAATCGATGAAGTATTGATGCCGCTTGCGCGCTCAATCGGACACGAATCAGTTGTAGTAGCCGGTGGAATGTCTTATGCAAAGCAGATCACAGCAATGCGTCGGGGTACAGCAATCTTGGTTGCAACTCCTGGTCGCTTGATTGATTTACTTAATAAGGGTGAGGTTCAGCTAGATCAGCTAGAGATAACTGTTCTCGATGAGGCTGATCAAATGGCTGACATGGGTTTCTTGCCTGTAGTCAAAGAGATTTTAGATCAAGCAAAACTCGATGGACAGCGAATGTTATTTTCGGCAACACTTGATCGTGGTGTTGACTCACTTGTCCGCCAGTATTTGAAGAATCCTAAGACTCACTCATTGCAAAATGATCGTGCCTCGGTTTCAACAATGGAACACTTTGTCCTGGTTATGAACCCTGGCGATAAAGATGACATCACGAATCAAATCGCTGCCCGTAATGGTAAGACGATTATGTTTGTTAAGACTCAGCGTGGTGCCGATCGTTTAGCTGACAAGCTTGCACATGCAGGTGTAGCCGTAGGTGCTCTCCATGGTGGAAAAACTCAAGCAGTGCGTACACGTACACTTGCACTCTTTAAAGAGTCGGTTAACGCGGCTCTCGTTGCTACTGATGTTGCGGCACGTGGAATCCACGTTGACGGAATCTCATTAGTTGTTCACGTCGATGCTCCAACAGATCACAAGGATTATCTACACCGCGCAGGTCGTACTGCCCGTGCAGGTGAGGCCGGAACTGTTGTAACAATTGCAACGACTAAACAGCAGAAATCAATCGGTGGTCTTACTTCTCGTGCTGGTGTTACTCCAAAGTTTGTTGGTGTTACTCCACTTAGCACTGAACTAATGAAGATTACTGGCGCACAGGAGCCATCAGGAGTTCCTTACATCGTGCCAATCGTTGAAAAGTCAGTGCGCAGTGGTGGCAATAAGCGCCCTCGCCCTAACTCAAGTCAGCGTCGCCGCCGCCCTCACTAATCCTCCTTGAGTAGGATTCGCGTCATGACCAACCTTGATGCAAATCCATTCGCCCATCGAAGTGTGCTTACCTTTGAACTTCCAGATTTTGCTGCCATAAAAGAGGAGCACTACCTGCCGGCTTTTTACGCCGGGTGTACCGAGCAATTAGGTGAGATTCAGGTGATTCTAGATACACACGGGGTGCCAACTTTTGAGAACACAATCGTTGCTATGGAAAAAAGTGGTCAGCTGTTAATGCGAACGCTTTCAGTTTTTTATAACAAATCCTCAAGTGATACCAACGATGCCCTCGATGCTATTGAAGAAGAGTTAGCGCCAAAGCTTGCGGCACACCAAGATAAAATTCAATTAAATCCTGTCCTTTTTGCTCGAATTAAAAGTTTATTCGATGACCGTGAGAATTTGAATCTGAGTGGCGAGGATTCCTGGCTACTGGAGCGTTATTACATGGACCTAATTCATGCAGGCGCTCACTTAACTGACACTGAGCGAGAGAGCCTCAAGCAACTCAATGAAAAGCTTTCAATTCTTGAAACTACCTTCTCGAAAAACGTATTGGCCGATACTAATGATTTGGCCGTACTTGTAGATTCTTTAGTTGAGCTCGATGGTCTTAGTGACAATGAAATTACTGCTGCCGGTAACGCCGCGAGAGATCGTGGACAAGAGGGTAAGTGGCTAATAAACATGGTGAACTTCACTGGTAACCCAGTACTCGACTCACTTACCAATCGTGAGCTTCGGAAAAAAATTATGCAGGAATCGCTTTTAAAAGCCAATCGTCCAAACGCTAATGACAACAAACCTGTTTTGTTAGAGATGATTAGGTTACGGGCAGAGCGTGCCGAATTATTTGGCAAAAGCACTCACGCAGAACATGTGATTTCAATTCAGACGGCGAAGAGTCCGGAGAACGTTCACACAATGCTCAAGAAGATGGCTCCTGCAGCTATGCGAAATGCGAAGTTGGAGGCTGTAGATCTTGAAAAATCTGCGGGTTCTGCAATTGAGAGTTGGGATTGGGGTTTTTACACTGAGCAGGTCCGATTAGAAAAATTCAATATAGATACCTCTAAAATGCGACCTTACTTCGAGCTCGAACGTGTTTTGCATGATGGCGTTTTCTTCGCGGCTAACAAACTTTTTGGCATCACTTTCAAAGAACGTACTGATTTAGTGACTTACCACCCAGAGGCTCGGGCCTTTGAAGTCAGTAATGAAGATGGAACCCCGCTTGGGCTCTTCATTGGTGATTTCTTTACTCGTGATTCAAAGCGCGGTGGTGCGTGGATGAACAGTCTTGTAGACCAGAACTTTCTTCTTAGTCAGCTTCCTGTTGTTGTAAACAATCTCAATATCCCGAAGCCTCCTGCCGGGCAGCCGGCACTTTTGACTCTTGATTTCACGACAACTCTGTTCCATGAATTCGGTCATGCGTTGCATGGGCTGCTTTCACAAGTTAAATATCCACGTGTTTCAGGAACGTCAGTTCAGCGCGACTTTGTTGAGTTCCCATCTCAAGTAAATGAAATGTGGATTATGTGGCCCGAAGTTCTTAATAACTACGCCCGCCATTTTGAAACTGGCGAGCTCATGCCACAGGAGTGGGTTGATAGCTTGAATGCAGCTTCGACTTTCAATGAGGGCTTTTCAACGACAAGTTATCTAGCTGCTGCAGTTCTGGATTTAGCATGGCACTCGCTCACAAAGGAGGAGGCGGTCAAGGTAAATGATGTCGAAGCCTTTGAAGCTAAAGCTCTGGCCGATTACGGTTTAGATTTTGAACCAGTTCCTACGCGTTATCGCTCGACCTACTTTTCACATATTTTTGCCGGTGGTTACTCCGCGGGTTATTACGGCTATGTCTGGTCTGAGGTTTTAGATGCCGATACCGTTGATTGGTTTAAGGAAAATGGCGGCCTGCTGCGCAAAAATGGCGAGCACTTTAGAGACACTCTGCTTGGCCGAGGTGGATCAATTGATTCCATGCAGATGTTTAGAAACTTTAGAGGCCGCGATTCAAAGATCGAGCCTTTGTTGAAGCGTCGCGGTCTGCTGTAACTCTTCATATTTTTCTCTAAGCACCGCAATATCTCCACTGACCAATAATCTTTTATCGCGCCCTAGCTCACCGAAGACGATTACGAAATCGCGAGCGCGAATATCAAAGGCTTTAGCTAACTCTTTTATAACCGCCTCATTAGCTTTGCCATCAACGGCAGGTGCTTGAACTGCAACAACTAAGCGCGGTGGATCTCCAACGGTTCCGCCAACTTTATTGCGTGAAGCATTTGGGCGAACCCGAATTTCAATTAAAAGTTGATCAGACACTTAACCAGCAGAGCCTGATGGACCTGACTTACGTTGAAAACGTGGAGCGGGTGCGCCGCCTGCTTGTGCACCACCAACTTTTGGACCAGACGCGGTTCCGCCACCAGGAAGAGACGTGTTCTTATGCTTCTTCTTCTCCAGCGCCTCTAAAAACTTTGCGCGGGCATCATCTGCAGGTTTCTTATCATCGGCCATGGGCCAATCCTATCTTTAGTTCGTGCTCTCTTTATACTCGCGTAGGCGCTCCAGGACTTCTGATTCGCGATAGCGCCGATGCCCACCAAGGGTACGAATAGCAGTTAGCTTGCCGGCCTTTGCCCATCTAGTGACGGTTTTAGGGTTAACGTGAAAGCGCTGAGCAACCTCTTTGGGAGTTAAGAGGACTTCTGGGGCAGATGAGCGATGTGTTGTCATTGCCAGGCCCCCTTTAGTAACTCCCACTGTATTACTTATTTATTAGGTGAAGTATTTCGATTTATTCGTTGTAAAGCAATACTTCTAATCCGTTTAATTTGCAGATTCAAGGTTTTGAACTTGGCGCCAACGTGACATTAACCGCTCATAACCTTGGCCTGCAACCATCCCATCGGCGGCGGCAAGACCCGATAATGAGTGCAATACATCTTCAATAGAGGTATCGGCCGTTAAGCCATCTTCACCATTATTGCGAAGAGATCTATCTAAATACGTTGCAAGGCCACCATAATCTAATTCAACTAGAGATTTTGGGTGGAACATTTCAAGCCACTCGAGAAGATTTTCTAAGTCCTGCTCTACTGGACCTTCTCCAAAAGCACTCACCACAGTTTCATGCGCTGACTGAGCGCGCGATTTTGCTAATGCAATTGTTGTTCGCACTTTTGTATAAAGTCCATTAATGTCTTCACCACGTTTACGCTCTTGTGGTTCGAATAGTAAAAACCAGCGTGGTGGAATTACCCACGTCTCATTGAGAATGTGTGGGACTTTATCTTCAAGCAAATCAACTCCGGCAGTGATAACTTCTTCAATCGCAGGTGTTACAAAGTATGGAATCACGGTACTTGGAAGTGAGTCTTTAAAATTATCTAACGCTGCCCAACAACGTGTGGCGGTTGCCCACGGTGATACATAACGCTCGCCATTAACTTCGAGAATATGGACGCCATCTGGTCGACCAGCGGGAGGTTCAGGAAAAACTAATCTACGAAGAGCAAGCTCTTGCTCAAAAACATAACTTCCCTCGTCGAGATCAAGGGATTGCCATCGCAAACGATCGGCAGGTTCAAATGCCGAAAGCGGTTCGTAAATGCGAAGTGATGCTACGTATGGTGTTGGTATCACGCACGTGGGATGTAATTGCCCTCGGCAAAGGGATCGTCATCATCTTTATTATTCGACGTGTCGACTTCGCCATGAAGCTCTTTCGTAAGACGATCGAGATCCATATCTTGAGCGTTATATTTTAAGTCTCGTGCAACTTTGGTCTGTTTTGCTTTTGATCGGCCGCGACCCATAGTGCGACCTCCTTACCTGTATGTGTTCGTCAGAGGTGAAGGTTATCGCGCTCTGTACGTGCTCTCCAAAGTTGAGCGTGGATTTGAGCCCATTCTCGGTGATATAACGCCTGCGACCCAGGCTTTCATTCCCCGGGCGGCCAAGGAGGCTAGGGCCAGCTCTGCAGCCTCAGGGGCCAGGATCGCAACCATGCCAACTCCGGCGTTCCAGGTGCGCTCCATATCAGCCTGCGGCACCGACCCAATGGTGGCTAGGTACTCCATCTCAATCGGAAGTGACCATGTTGAACGATCATAGGTTGCAGTTAAGTGTTCGGGAATTACACGGGCAGTGTTTTCTGCGACGCCGCCTCCAGTTATATGAGAGAAGGCGTGTAAAACATCGGGCATAGATTTAATTAAAGCTAAACAATCGAGTGCGTAAATTTCAGTAGGGGTCAGAAATACCTCTCCAGCAGCTCTGCCGAATTCGCTTACGTGGGATTGCAGGTTTAGCTTCTGTGATTTGATAATATGACGAACAAGTGAAAAACCATTTGCGTGCAAGCCACTCGATGGCATTGCTATTAAGACATCACCGTCTTTAACCAGATGTGCACCGAGTTGCTTATCAAAATCAACCACTCCAGTTGCGGCTCCCGCAATATCAAACTCATCAATATCTAGCAGCCCTGGATGCTCGGCAGTTTCTCCGCCGATTAGCGCAGTATTTGCTTTTTCGCAGCCTCGAGCAATTCCAGCGACGATTTCTGCAATGCGCTCTGGAATAACTTTTCCTACCGCTATGTAATCGGTCATAAATAAAGGCTCTGCACCACATACCACTAAATCATCTACGACCATGGCGACTAAATCTTCACCAATCGTGTCGTACTTACCTAACGCGCGCGCAATTTCAGTTTTGGTGCCAACTCCATCGGTGGAAGTTGCAAGAAGAGGTCTTTTCATACTCTTTAAAGCACTCGCATCAAAGAGACCTGCAAAGCCGCCGATCTCACCAATTGCCTCTGGTCGCGATGCTTTGGCAATCGATGCCTTCATAAGCTCTACTGCGCGATCTCCTGCATCGATATCAACGCCGGCATCCTTGTACGTACTCACTTACTGCCCTTGCACTTCTGTGATCTCAAGGCGCATTTTTCCCTCTGACATATCTACTGGGATAGGAATTGGATATGAGCCCGTAAAACAAGCCGAACAGAGCTTTTTATCCTCTATCTGCGTTGATTCGATGAGTCCCTCAAGCGAGACATATCCTAGGGAATCGGCGCCAATCGAACGGCGAATCTCTTCAATTTCTAATCCGCTAGCTATCAACTCTGCCCGCGTTGCAAAATCGATTCCGTAATAACAAGGCCACTTCACCGGTGGTGATGAAATGCGCACATGAATTTCACGCGCTCCTGCCTCTCGTAGCATGCGAACAATTGCACGTTGTGTGTTTCCACGAACTATTGAGTCATCCACAACGACAATTCGTTTTCCTTCAATAATTTCACGTAGTGGATTCAATTTCAATCGAATACCAAGTTGGCGGATAGTCTGTGATGGCTGAATAAATGTTCTTCCAACATAAGAGTTCTTCACTAAGCCAATTCCAAATGGAATTCCAGATCCTTTTGCATATCCAATCGCCGCTGGAGTGCCAGACTCGGGTACAGGAATAACTAAGTCGGCTTCAACTGGAGCCTCTTTGGCCAAACGAACACCGATAGCAACACGTGTAGCGTGAATACCTTGCCCAGCAATTAACGTATCCGGGCGGGCGAGATAGACGTATTCAAATAGACATCCCTTAGGTTCGGCAACGGCCCATCGTTTGGAACGAACGCCGTTTTCATCGATTGCAATGAACTCCCCAGGTTCAATTTCACGAACAAAGGCCGCTCCAACAATGTCGAGTGCCGCACTCTCAGATGCAACTACCCAACCGGTCTCAAGTTTTCCAAGAACTAATGGTCGTACGCCATGACGATCGCGTGCAGCGTAGAGAGTGTGCTCATCCATAAAGACGAGAGAGAATGCGCCCTCAAGTTGTGGAAGCACTGCAATCGCACTTGCCTCCACATTTTTTTCATTTTGCAGAGAAATTAGAGCCGTCATAATTTCAGTATCGGTGGTCGCACCACGTTCGCGGCCAGTTGTTGGCTCTAATTTTTGGACAAGCTCGGCTAGGTCACCTGTATTTGTTAAATTCCCATTATGGGCTAAAGCCAGCGTCCCGTACTTAGTTGGGCGTAAGGTCGGTTGAGCATTAATCCACGTGCTTGACCCCGTCGTGCTGTACCGGCAATGCCCAATCGCAAGATCTCCTGGCAGTGTTGCAAGATCACTTTCAGTAAAGACCTGTGAAACTAAACCCATATCTTTGTAGACAAGAATTCTTTGTCCATCACTGGTTGCAATTCCCGCCGACTCTTGTCCCCGATGTTGCAGAGCATACAAACCATAAAATGCAAGCTTTGCAACCTCTTCTCCTGGTGCCCACACACCAAATACACCACAAGCATCTTGAGGAGCTTTATCGGCATCCAAGATGTTGTGATTTAAAAGACCATCGGGGCGCCGGCTCATGAGTTAATCCTAAGTGGTAAGTACTCAGTTAAATCTGCGCGAACACCCGATGCGCTTATCGCGCCGCTATCTAATGCAGCTGCCCATGAGATTTCACCATTGGCAAGGGCTAGCCAGGTCGTAGCATCCATCTCAATCACATTTGCTGGAGTTCCACGGGTATGTGTTGGTCCTTCTCCGCACTGAACAGCAGCATAAGGTGGCACGCGAACCTCAATCGCACGGCCTGGAGCTTTTGAGGTTAGCGATTCTAGAGTCCGTTTAACTTGCTCAAGAATTATTGGATCGCGCATGAGTATCAGCCAAACAACTTAGGAAAGGTTGAAGTATGTGCGGTGCGAAGTTCATTTAAGGAGATAACACTCTCATTAATAGTCAAGGAATCTCCACCAGTGCTACCGATCTTTGTAAGCATAATTTGATGCTCGCTCGCTAGATCGACAAGTGATTGAGCTCGGCCGGTTTCAATCGCAACAATCACGCGTCCTGGAGACTCACTCAATAGTTCAATTCCAGCGCTCTTTAAAACAATCCTCGCACCAATTGAGTGACGAAGAACCATTTCCGTTAACCCCGCAGATAATCCACCCTGGCTTAAATCATGTGCGGCACTAAATAGTTGCATTCCATGCCCTGCCAAAAGTAGTTCTATGAGCCGCATTTCAGCTGATAAATCAGCTGTTGGAGATTGGCCGACGCGCTCTCCATGCAAAAAGGCCCACTCACTTCCCGCTAAATCCTCATGAGTCTGCCCCAGAAGATAGAGATCTAATCCAGCCGAATTAAAACTCATGGGTGTGCGCGTACGTACATCTTGAATGACACCAAGCACACCAATAACTGGTGTTGGCAAGATTGCGATCGCTCCAGTTTGATTGTAAAAGGAGACATTGCCACCAGTAACTGGCAAGCCCATCTCTAAGCAACCATCGGCCAGGCCGCGAACTGTTTCGGCAAACTGCCACATAACACCTGGATCTTCCGGTGAGCCGAAGTTAAGGCAGTTTGTTACAGCTAATGGTCTGGCTCCAGCTGTGGCAATATTTCTTGCCGCTTCTGCCAGCGCTAACTTTGCACCTTGATATGGATTTAAATACGACCAGTTAGCGTTTGCATCGGTAGAGATCGCAACTCCAAGGTGCGTCTTCTCATCTATGCGAACCATTCCTGAATCATCAGGTTGAGATTGAATCGTATTTCCTTGAACATATTTATCGTACTGAGAAGTTACCCAGGATTTATCTGCCAAGTTTGGCGCAGCTGCAAGCTTTAATACCGCTGCCTTTATTTCAGTTGCAGTATGTGGAATTGGCACACTTACTTTTTGTGAGTTGACCTCATTAATATATGCCGGTTGTTCCATAGGTCGGTTATAAACCGGTCCTTCATGGGCCACGGTCCGAGGTGGAACATCAACAATAATTTCGCCATTCCATGTGATCTCTAAGCGATCTCCATCTGTTACTTCACCGATAGCTGTA
This sequence comes from Actinomycetota bacterium, assembly GCA_009698675.1. Lineage (GTDB taxonomy): Bacteria > Actinomycetota > Actinomycetes > Nanopelagicales > Nanopelagicaceae > Planktophila. Next base: position 18,085 of record WLPT01000001.1, on the reverse strand, counting down.
ACGGTGACATCCCATTTTTTGCAAATCTCTAAAAAGCGCGCAAGTTTGTGCGGCTCAACAATTGCACACATTCGCTCTTGTGACTCTGACATTAAAATCTCTTCTGGTGAAAGAGAGGGGTCGCGAAGAGGGACTTTATCCAGGGCTACTTTCATACCCCCAGAGCCGCCGGAGGCTAATTCGCTCGTAGCGCATGAAAGTCCAGCCCCGCCAAGATCTTGTATGCCAACAACTAATTCCTCTGCAAAAATCTCTAATGAGCATTCAATTAAAATCTTTTCAACAAATGGGTCACCAACTTGAACGCTAGGGCGTTTGGTAGATCCTCCAGTGCCAAAGGTTTCAGATGCTAATACCGATACTCCACCGATTCCATCTCCACCCGTTTTAGCTCCGAACAAAACGACGAGATTTCCAGCACCTGCCGCCTTGGCTAATTTAATGTCGCTGTGCTTCATGACGCCAACACACAATGCATTAACTAAAGGGTTACCAGCATAGGTTTCATCAAAGACAACTTCGCCGCCAATATTGGGTAGGCCAAGACAGTTTCCATAGCCGCCAATACCGGCGACAATTCCGGGAAGTACGCGTCTGGTATCTGGTGCATCAGCTGGGCCAAAACGCAGCGGATCCATAACTGCAATTGGGCGTGCACCCATAGTTAAAATATCGCGAACAATTCCACCGACTCCGGTTGCTGCCCCTTGATATGGCTCAACAAAAGATGGGTGATTATGCGATTCAATTTTAAAAGTAACCGCATATCCCTGGCCAACATCAACGACTCCCGCATTTTCACCAATCCCAACAAGGAGGGCATCTGATTTTGGAGCCTTATCACCGAACTGCTTTAGATGAACCTTTGATGATTTATACGAGCAGTGCTCAGACCACATAACTGAATACATAGCTAATTCAGATGAAGTGGGACGTCGACCTAGAATCTCTTTAATACGCGCGTATTCATCGGGCTTCAAACCAAGTTCGGCAAATGGTTGTTTGTTATCTGGTGTGGATTGTGCGATTGCAACGGTATCCAATGACATCAATTAACCATCGCGTTCAAAATTGAGGTAAAGAAGCCCAGCCCTTGATCCGATGGTCCGGTAAGAGCGTCGATAGCGTGCTCCGGATGCGGCATAAGGCCCACAACATTTCCCTGAGCATTTGAGATTCCTGCAATTAAATTCCGAGATCCATTGGGGTTTTCGCCAACATATCGAGCAATAACACGCCCCTCACCTTCGAGCATCGCAAGTGTCGCCTCATCACACTGGAAAGAGCCTTCGCCGTTCTTTAATGGAATAGTAATTTTTTCGCCCTGGGTAAAGGATGAGGTCCAAGCAGTTGAGTTGTTTATGATTTCGATCTCCTGGTCACGGCACAAGAAATGCAGATCCGAATTCCGCGTCAACGCTCCAGGTAATAAATGTGATTCACATAGAACTTGAAAGCCATTACAGATACCCAAAACCGGCATTCCCTTATTCGCCGCTTCAATAACTAATTTCATCACCGGTGCAAAGCGCGAGATTGCACCACACCGTAGATAGTCACCATAGGAAAAACCGCCAGGCAAAATAACGGCATCGACGTTTTTTAGATCGGCATCGGCGTGCCATAGGGAAATAGCCTCAGCGCCGCCGTGAACAACGGCGCGCGCTGCATCTCGGTCATCTAAAGTTCCGGGGAAAGTTATAACTCCTATACGCATTACTTTTCAACTCTTACTACATAGGTCTCGATTACAGGATTAGAGAGTAAAACCTCGGCTGCTTTTTCGACTTCAAGCAGCTGAGCAGCCGTTGGTTCTCCATCAATCTCTATTTCGAAACGTTTGCCTTGTCGCACTGACGTAGCAAAAGTAAATCCAAGGCGAGGTAGTGCAGAGGCAACGGCATTGCCTTGAGGGTCGAGAATCTCCGGCTTTAACATCACTTCAACCACGATTGTTGCCATTGTCGTATTCTCCCTTGTTTAGAACGAGCTGCCAGTTAAACGAAAAAACGCCTCTTCATAACGCTTTGCCGTTTTCTCCACGATCTCTGCCGGTAGCTCTGGGGGTGGGCTATTTCTATCCCATCCACTTGCTACCAAGTAGTCACGTAAAAACTGTTTATCGAAGGAGGCTTGTGCGCCACCGGGTTTCCAAGCCGAAAGCTCCCAAAACCTAGATGAATCAGGGGTCAGCGCTTCATCGCCTAAAACAATCTCTCCCGCTGAGTTTCGACCAAATTCAAACTTAGTATCGGCCAGAATAATTCCACGCTCGAGGGCGAAATCGGCGGCAGTCTCATATAACTTAACAGTCAACTCCTTCAAAATCCCTGCCTCTTCATCTCCAATTTTCAATGAAGCTGTTTCAAAATCAATATTAATATCATGATCACCAATATCTGCTTTAGTTGCAGGTGTAAAAATCGTTGAAGGAAGTTTTGAGCCATCGAGTAATCCTGCCGGCAAAGTATTGCCACATACTGCGCTGTTCTTTTGGAATTCGGCCCAACCACTGCCCGTTAAATATCCACGAGCTACACACTCAATTTCAAACATCTCAAGTGGCTGCACGATAATTGCTCGGTCTTCAACTACAAGGGGCACATCGGTTGAGATTATGTGATTTGGAATAATATCTTCAAGTAATTCAAACCAGAATAATGATAATTGAGTTAGCACTGCACCTTTGCCGGGAATAATCGTCGGCATCACCCAGTCGTAGGCCGATACGCGATCGGAGGCGACTAATAGAATTTCATTCTTTTCATTGGTATAGAGGTCGCGAACTTTCCCGGTGCGCAAGTGAACCCACCCTGGTATCGCAGGCGCTGGCGGTGGGCCAACTATGCCGAAGCCGCTCACCGAATAGAGCCGGGCTTGTACTGCACTGCTGCAGGGTGCGCGGATGTAATCGCGTCAATGCGATTAACAACTCGAGCAACTTGTTGGCGAGCATCGCCAGTAAATTCAAGTGGTGTGCTTATCAATGAATCCAATGCAGCTTTGTCAATTGGTAGTCGAACATCATTGGCTAAATCTTCTAAGAGCGTATTTCCTTTACCCTCACGCATCCCGAGTGCGGCCGCTACGGCATGTTCTTTGATGACTTCATGCGCAACTTCGCGGCCAACTCCTGCCTTAACGGCGGCCATTAAGATTTTAGTTGTAGCTAGAAAAGGTAGATATCGCTCTAGTTCAGCGCTAATAACGGCAGGAAATGCGCCAAACTCATCTACAACAGTGAGCATTGTTTCTAGTAGGCCATCGATTGCATAGAAGGCATCTGGAAGAGCTACACGTCGCACAACGCTGCAAGAAACATCGCCCTCGTTCCATTGATCACCGGCAAGCTCGCTAACCATTGAGGCATAGCCACGTAAAACAACGGCCAATCCATTAACACGTTCGCATGATCGGGTATTCATCTTGTGGGGCATAGCGCTACTTCCCACTTGCCCAGCTTTGAATCCTTCAGTTACTAATTCCGCCCCGGCCATTAATCGAATCGACGTTGCGAGTGACGATGGGGCCGCAGCCAGCTGTACAAGAGTTGTCACTACATCGTAATCGAATGATCGTGGATAAATTTGACCTGTTGAATCTAGAACCTTATCGAAGCCCAGATCTTTGGCAATAATCTTTTCGAGTTTTGCATGTAACTCACTTGAACCGAGTAAGTCGATCGAATCCTGTGCAGTGCCTACCGGGCCTTTGATTCCGCGCATGGGATAACGATCCTGCAGTGATATCAAACGTTCGTATGCAAAGAGTAACTCTTCGGCTGCAGATGCAAAACGTTTTCCGAGAGTTGTAATCTGTGCCGGTACATTGTGCGAGCGCCCAGCGATCGGCTGATCCGTGTACTGCACTGCACGTTCACCAAGTCGCGCGAGAAGTGTTACTACTTTGCTAAGAACAACATCCAAGCCATCGCGGATCTGAAGCGCTTCAATATTTTCAGTTAAATCACGACTTGTCATTCCAGCATGAATAGCTTCATGTCCAGCAAGAGCGTTAAACTCCTCGATTCGAGCCTTTACATCGTGACGTGTATTTTTTTCGCGAGCATCAATCGATGCTAAATCCACGCGTGTAATTACATTCTCGTAGGCTGTAATTACATCACTCGAAATCTCATGACCCAGTGAGGTTTGCGCACGCATAACTGCAATCCATAACCTGCGTTCTGCAATTATCTTCGCCTCTGCGGCAAAGATCGCGCGCATCTGCTCGGATGCGTATCGATTGGCTATCAGGCTCATTGATGAATTATCGGCCATTTAATTGCCCTTCTCTGCCACTGAAGCTTTAAACGCTATGTCGCTGCGATAAAAGGCGCCTGGCAGTGAGATTTGGCTAATACCTCGATAGGCAAGGTCTCTAGCCTGCGTTAAATCGCTACCAACGCCAGTCACCGTTAAGACGCGACCCCCTGTGGCCGTAAGACCTTGCTCATCGAGTGCGGTGCCTGCCTGAAAGATATGTACGTTCTCAATCGATGGAAAGGATGAAATACGTCCACCTTTCTTCGGTTCAGCCGGATATCCCTCGGCTGCTAATACAACCGTCACAGCCGAACTCTCTCGCCACTCTAAAACAGTGTCGGCAAGTCCGGCGGTAGCGGCTTTGTAGAGGAGAGTTGCTAATGGAGTTTTTAGGAGAGGGATTAAAACCTGCGTCTCTGGATCGCCAAAGCGCACATTGAATTCAATTACGCGCGTTCCATGATCTGTTAAGGCCAGACCTGCATAGAGCAGACCCACAAAAGGTGTTCCCCGCGCACTCATTTCAGCGATCATCGGTGCAAGGATTTGCGTGTAAGTATCTTCAACTATTTCTAAAGGCGCCCACGGTAGTGGTGAATATGCACCCATCCCGCCAGTATTTGGTCCTTCATCATTATCGTGTGCTCTTTTGAAATCCTGCGCTGGTTGCATCGCAAGAATTGAAACTCCATCACTAATTCCGAAGAGTGAAACCTCTGGACCATTTAAATACTCTTCAATAACTACGCGCTTGCAGGAGAGTGCATGGTCAAGAGCCTCTTGGCGATCATTGGTAACCACTACCCCCTTGCCACCAGCTAAGCCATCATCTTTAACAACATATGGAGCTCCGAATGAATCGAGAGCTTTTTCATATTCATCCCTATTGGTACATGTAAAGCTACGAGCTGTTAAAACACCTGCATCCGACATTACCTCTTTAGCAAATGTTTTAGAGCCTTCGAGTTGAGCTGCTGCCTTCGATGGACCAAATACTGCAATCTTTATTCGTCGCAAATCGTCGGCAACGCCATTTACTAATGGAGTTTCTGGGCCGATGACAACTAAATCCGCTCCAATCTGTTGGGCCAATGCAACGATTTCTGCATTCTTTGAAATATCAATTGGGTGGCACTGTGCAAACTCTGCAAGCCCTGGGTTTCCGGGTGCTACATGAAGTGCTGTACATGCAGGATCTGCGTGTAGTCCTAGTCCAAGGGCGTGTTCGCGACCGCCGCTTCCGACTAGAAGGATTTTCATTGTTAGATGAAATCCTTAACAACAATCGTTTCATCGCGACCCGGGCCAACACCGATCGCACTTATTGGCGCCCCTGAAATCTTCTCCAAAAACGCTACATACTCTTGCGCTGCCTTTGGAAGATCGCTCAGCTTCCTAGCCGTTGAAATATCTTCACTCCAGCCTTGTAAGTATTCATAAATAGGTTTGGCATGGTGGAAATCGCTTTGCGAAGCTGGTAGTTCCTCTACGCGCTTACCATCAATCTCATAGGCAACACATACTGGAATTTTTTCCCAGCCAGTTAATACATCTAACTTTGTTAAAAAGAAATCAGTTAGACCATTTACGCGCACTGCATAGCGCGCAATAGGCGCGTCATACCAACCACATCGACGTGCACGGCCGGTTGTTACGCCGATTTCACCGCCGATACGTCGAAGTGCTTCACCGTCTTCATCAAATAATTCAGTTGGGAAAGGACCGCTACCAACACGCGTGGTGTATGCCTTAACAATTCCAATAACTTTCTCAATTTTTGTGGGTCCGATTCCACTTCCAGTACATGCGCCACCTGCAGTTGGATTGCTAGATGTTACGAATGGATAAGTACCGTGATCGACATCAAGCAGAGTTCCTTGAGAGCCCTCAAGCAGAACTCGCTTCCCCGCCTTCAAAGCCTGATCAAGAAGCAAAACTGTATCTGCAACATATGGGCGAAGAATCTCGGCATAAGCCAAATACTCTTCAAGTACTTCATCTACTTCAATATTCTTGCGGTTGAAAACCTTTATTAGAACCTGATTCTTATCGCGTAGCGCACTCTCAATTTTCTGACGAAGAATCGACGGATCAAATAAATCTTGAACACGGATTCCAATGCGATTTATCTTGTCGGCATAGGCTGGTCCGATACCTCGTCCAGTTGTACCAATTTTAGATTTACCTAAGAAGCGCTCTGAGACTTTGTCGATTGTTCGGTGGTAGGGCGTGATTAAATGCGCATTGGTAGAGATAACCAATTTGCTGCAATCAATGCCACGTTCAGTTAAGCCCTTAATCTCTTCAAGAAGTACACCTGGGTCGATTACAACGCCATTACCGATTACTGGAACCACATTTGGCGAAAGGATTCCTGAAGGCAGTAAGTGAAGTGCATATTTTTGATCACCGATTACAACAGTGTGTCCAGCGTTATTTCCGCCTTGGTAGCGAACAACGTAATCAACACGATCACCGAGTAAGTCGGTGGCTTTACCTTTGCCTTCATCGCCCCATTGGGCGCCAAGCAAAACAAGTGCAGGCATCGGTGCAGCCTTTCTAATTAGTTAGTAATTACTTGAGTAATGAGGTGCCGGTCGAACGAAGATCCTCACAACCACGAACAACGCGCGCAGCCATTCCCGCCTCGGCGGCTTTACCCCAAGCGCGTGGGTCGTAGAGCTTCTTATTGCCAACTTCACCATCGATCTTTAAAACACCGTCATAGTTCTTAAGCATGTGGTCGACAACTGGGCGAGTAAATGCATACTGCGTATCGGTATCAATATTCATTTTAATAACACCGTAATCGAGTGACTCGCGAATTTCTGAAAGCAAAGAACCGGAACCGCCATGGAAAACAAGGTCCATAGGCTTACTTCCTGCGGCAAGACCAAGTTTTTTAGATACTGCTTCTTGCAAGGTCGCTAGAATTTTTGGCTGCAGAACAACGTTGCCTGGCTTATAAACTCCATGAACATTTCCAAATGTTGCAGCTACTAAGTAGCGGGCATCAGTGCCAAGAGTTTCGATGGTTAAAAGTGCATCTTCAGGCGTTGAGTACAGTTTGGCATCGTGCTTGGCCTCGATCCCATCTTCTTCTCCACCAACTACGCCAATTTCAATCTCAAGAATTGTGCGTGCTGCAATCGACATTGCCAACATCTCTTTGGCAACTTTCATGTTCTCTGGCATTGAAACTGCAGAGCCATCCCACATATGTGAGTTAAACAGTGGGCTCTTACCTGATGAAAGCCGTTCGGCGCCGAATGCAAGAAGTGGCCGCATGAATCCATCTAGCTTTTCAGCTGGGCAGTGATCGGTGTGAATTCCAATATTGACGTTGTAATTCTTGGCGACGACGTGTGCATATTCAGCCAGGGCAACGGCGCCATCAACCATCTTCTTTACAGTTGAGCCCGAGGCATATTCAGCCCCACCCCATGAGAATTGAATGATTCCATCAGACTCGGCCTCGGCGAAACCACGAATAGCTGCTGTAATGGTTTGTGATGATGAAACGTTAATCGCTGGATATGCGAAGGCGCCTTTTTTCGCGCGATCGAGCATGTCTACATAAATCTCAGGGGTTGCAATTGGCACTTTTGCTCCTAGTGGCTCTGGTGTAAAACTCTAGGCGAGCGCTTCGTTGAACCATCTAGAGGCTTACGGCCAATCCTCTCACTTCTGGGCCTATTCATACAAAAGCGGCGCGAAAAAGCCCCCAAAAACTAGGTTCGAGGGCTTTTTAGCTAAAGGCCTACATCAAGGTCTTGAGAGCGCTACTGAGGAAGCGGGCTAAAGCCGCAACCAATGTCGAATTGCTCAAGAGTTTGAGGAAGATCAATATAAATGTGCTGATACTCATTTGTCTCCTTTCGTTGGGTCCCCGCATCTTGGTGGGCCGTTAGAAATGAGAAAGAGCACTTCCTAAACTCTGTTGATAACAAAGACAAACGGGTAACCTCACACGTTATGAGCCAAGATCACGAGTCGCTAGAAAATCTCCTGCAGGAAGATCGATTCTTCTTGCCAAGTCCTGAGTTCGCCGCGCAAGCTAACGCCCAGCCAGATGAGTATGCGCATGCAAATATGGATCGTTTGGCGTTTTGGGAAGAACAGGCCAGTGCTCTTACATGGGAGAAAAAATGGGATGCAGTGCTCGAATGGCAGGCCCCGTATGCACAATGGTTTATCGGTGGAAAGTTAAATGCGTCGGTAAACGCACTTGACCGCCATGTCGCCGAAGGACGCGGCAGCCGTGTGGCATTTCATTTTGAAGGTGAGCCAGGTGACACACAAACAATTACATATGCTCAACTTCTTACTGAAGTTAAAAAGACTGCAAATGCATTAATTGAAATTGGAATTAAAGCTGGAGATCGAGTTGCTATCTACATGCCAATGATTCCTGAAGCTGCAATTGCAATGTTGGCGTGTGCGCGCATTGGTGCGCCTCACTCAGTTGTATTTGGTGGATTTTCTGCCGATGCACTTCTTTCGCGCATCCAAGATGCCGATGCAAAGTTAGTTATTACATCAGACGGTGGATTTAGAAAGGGAACGGCTTTTGCACTAAAGCCTGCCGTTGATGAAGCCTTAAAAGGCCAGCACAATGTAGAGAAGGTTTTAGTTGTAGCGCGCACAAAGCAAGATGTTGCATGGACCGATCGTGATATTTGGTGGCATGAGATTGTCGCTCGCCAATCTGCAGAACATATCGCCGAAAGTTTTGATGCCGAGCACCCACTATTTATTTTGTACACTTCGGGCACAACGGCTAAGCCAAAGGGTATTTTTCACACGACGGGCGGCTATTTGACGCAGGTCGCCTATACCCACAAAGTCGTTTTTGATCTAAAACCTGAAACCGATGTTTATTGGTGCACCGCAGATGTTGGTTGGATTACCGGACATTCGTATGTTGTCTATGGGCCTTTAATTAATGGGGCGACGCAGGTGATGTATGAAGGAACACCAGATACTCCACATAAAGGCCGCATCTTTGAAATCGTCGCAAAGTATGGCGTCACGATTTTGTATACCGCTCCAACGCTTATTCGTACTTGGATGAAGTGGGGCGATGAGTTCCCGCTCGCTCATAATTTAGAGTCATTACGTTTATTGGGCACAGTAGGTGAACCAATTAACCCTGAAGCTTGGATGTGGTACCGAGAAATTATCGGTGGAAATCGTTGTCCAATCGTCGATACATGGTGGCAAACAGAAACTGGCGCGATCATGATTTCACCTCTGCCTGGCATTACCGCTACAAAACCTGGATCTGCAATGCGGCCGATTCCAGGAATTAGTGCGAAAGTTGTTGATGACAATGCAACTCCCGTTGCCGATGGTCACGGAGGGTATTTGATTCTCGATCAACCTTGGCCTGCAATGCTTCGCGGGGTATGGGGTGAAGATGAGCGATATAAAGAGACGTACTGGTCGCGTTTTAATGGAATCTATTTTGCAGGTGACGGAGCAAAGTTAGATAACGAGGGTGCAATCTGGCTACTTGGTCGTGTTGATGATGTCATGAATGTTTCTGGTCATCGAATTTCTACGACCGAAGTTGAATCCGCACTTGTTTCCCATGAAGCTGTCGCAGAGGCAGCGGTCGTTGGTGCCGCAGATGCAATGACAGGTCAAGGAATTGTCGCCTTCGTTATTTTGCGTTCTGGTATTGCACATGCAAGTGGCGATGAACTCAACACTCAACTTCGCAACCACGTTGCAAAAGAGATCGGCGCAATTGCTAAGCCTCGACAGATTTTAATAGTCAATGAACTCCCAAAGACTCGAAGTGGCAAAATTATGCGCCGATTACTCCGAGATGTCGCAGAAGATCGTGTTGTTGGTGATGCCACAACGTTGGCTGACCCAAATATCATGAAGAAAATTGCAGAGGGCTTAAAGACTGCCAAAGATGAGGATTAGAGGCTCACACCTAAATATTTATTTGTGAGCGTGATTAGTTCGATCTCGTTTTTTAGAACGCCGATTTTCTTATATGCGACGCTCCCGTCGACTGCAATAAACCAAGTAACTGGTACTCCCATTCCAAAATACTTTCGAGAGCGACCATCTCCATCGTAGAGATTTGGCCACGTGATACCGTTTTTAACTACGAAACTGCGTCCAGCCTTAATCGAAGATTCTTCGACATCGACACCAATTAACTTCAGTTTCCCATTGGTTTTTGCGTAGAAAGATCTAAAGATAGGAATCTCTTGTTTACATGGCCCGCACCATGAACCCCAAACGTTAATTATCGCAGGACCTTTTATTCCGCCTAAAGCAGCACCGTCGCCACCATCTAAACAATCCAAAACTATTGAAGTTTCATTCATATAACTTGTAATACTTGAACAGGAAATCACCTGGCCTGCGATTTCCTTTGCAGGCGCGGCACAGCTACTGAGTAAGAGTAGGGAGAGAGCGAGTGCGATTTTTTTCACCGGAAATCCTTATCTGTTTTTACTAAGAGTCTAGCTTTCTCTACATTCATTTCACCGATTCCAACGCTTGGACAGATCTTGGCAACTGGACAAACTCCACATGCTGGTTTGCGTGAGTGGCAGATTCGCCGCCCGTGCCAAATCATGCGTTGAGACAAATTTGTCCATTCGGCTTGGGGAATTAACTCGCCAACAATCCGTTCGACCTTTACTGGATCTTTTTCACTCGTCCAACCAAAACGTCGTGAGAGGCGACCAAAGTGTGTGTCAACGGTGATTCCTGGAATATCAAAAGCATGTCCTAAGACAACGTTGGCGGTTTTACGACCAACTCCCGGCAAGGTTATTAACTCCTCTAAAGTATCTGGTACTTCCCCTTCGAAGTCGATTAAAATTTTTGTTGCAAGTCCTTTTATATGTCGGGCCTTAGCTCGATAGAAACCAGTTTGGAAAATAAGTGCCTCTAGATCGTGCAGGTCGGCCTTGGCCAAGGCCCTCACATTCTTATACTTCTTAAAGAGAGCTGGGGTAACAGTGTTAACTCTCTTATCTGTGCATTGGGCGCTGAGTACCGTTGCGACAATTAACTGCAGGGGATTCTGGAAATCCAATTCGCAACGTATATCTGGGTAGGTTTTGCTGAGAATGCGGTAAACGGCACGTGCCGATTTTAGGGTTTCTTTATCGGCGGACATAAGGCTAAAGTACTCCTCGTGACCCCTGAAGAAGATGTATTCCGCAAAGCACCTCTGTTCACCGCATTAGATGATGCTGCCGCCGCTTCACTGCGCGCATCGATGGATCCAGTAAAGATCTCAAAGGGCAATGTACTTTTTGCCGAAGGCGATGAGGGTGATCACTTGTATGTCATCGTTGATGGCAAATTAAAGCTAGGTACCTCTAGTGGCGATGGCCGTGAAAATCTTTTATCTATCCTTGGACCTGGCGAAATGTTCGGCGAACTCAGCCTCTTTGACCCGGGCCCACGAACCTCAACTGCAACAGCGGTTACAGATGCAAAATTACTCAGCCTTGGCCACAAGGATTTAATTCCATGGCTTGCTGAAAACCCAGCAGTGGCACTGCATTTGCTTGCACGCTTAGCGCAAAGACTTCGCCGTACAAATGAAGCCGTAGGAGATTTGGTTTTCTCTGACGTTCCAGGGCGCGTTGCTAAAGCCTTGATTGATCTTGGTGAGCGTTTTGGAAAGAAAACCGATGAAGGTTTGTATGTGCACCATGATTTAACTCAGGAAGAGCTTGCACAGCTTGTCGGCGCATCGCGTGAAACCGTCAACAAAGCCCTTGCCGATTTCGCTGGCCGTGGCTGGCTGAAACTAGATGGTCGCGCAGTATTAATTACCGATTTTGAACGACTTTCAAAGCGCGGTAAATGACCGAAGGCAATGCTCATATTTCATTGTGAGAGGTTCCGTGTTAAAAATCTACTTCCAGCATAAGTTCTTTTAGTCGGTTATCTCGACCGTTAGTTCGATTTCAACTGGTGAGTTAAGCGGCAACTCTGCAATTCCAACTGCACTACGTGCATGCTTTGCGCCATCGCCCCAAATAGCTAGAAAAAGCTCGCTTGCCCCATTTACAACAACGGGAGCGTTGATGTAGCCAGGAATGCCGTTGACGTAACCAACCACGCGAACGATCTTTGTAATCTTGTTTACATCGGCAACGGTTGCAACTGCGGCAATTGCGTTGAGTGCACAGATCTGAGCTAACTCTTTAGCGCGCTCTGGTGTGATTTCCCCATCAACTTTTCCTGTGCCGGCCATTTCACCGTTTACTAGCGGAAGTTGACCTGCCGTAAAAACAATATTCCCAGTACGGATCGCTGGAACATATGCAGCTACTGGCTTGGCAGCTACTGGAAGTTCTAAGCCGAGTTCAATGAGTTTGGCGCGTACATCTACTTGATTCATTTAATCTCTCTCTTCATATAAGCAACTAGTTGTTCACCAGTTCCTGGTGCCGGAATAACCTGAACGAGCTCCCAACCATCTGAGCCCCATGTATCAAGAATCTGTTTGGTTGCATGTGAAAGTAACGGCACTGTGGCATATTCAAACTTCATTTGTTTAACGCCTCCTTTACTAGAGTTGAAACAACGGATCCATCGGCTTTACCCGCGATTAATGGCTTAACTGCGCCCATAACTTTGCCCATATCGGCAGGTCCAGCTGCACCGGTTGAAGCAACTGCATCGGCAATCAATTTCTTAATATCATCAATACTTAGTTGGGCAGGTAAATATTTAGCGATTACTTCGCCTTCGGCTTTTTCGAGGGCGGCCTTATCGGCGCGTCCTGCTGTTTCAAATGCCTCAGATGCTTCGCGACGCTTTTTGGCCTCACGTGAAAGTACTGTAATTACCTCGTCATCACTTAGTACGCGAGCCTCTTTACCGGCGACCTCTTCGTTTGTGATGGCGCTTAGCACCATACGAATAGTTCCAGAGATGATTTCATCTCTGCTGCGAATAGCCTCTGTTAAATCTAAACGTAACTGCTCTTTAATACTCATGATGTGAACTCTAGCGCCAAAAGTTCGGCGATTTGAGCGGTGTTAAGCGCTGCACCTTTACGAAGGTTATCTCCACAGACGAACATATCAAGGGCCATTGGGTCGTCAATACTCTTTCGCACTCGCCCAACCCATGTTGGATCCGTACCGACTACATCGGCAGGAGTTGGAAACTTATAATTCTCAGGATCATCGACCAACTTCACACCAGCAGCGTTTTGCAAAATATCTTGTGCACCCTTTCGAGAAGGCTCCTTTGCAAAGACCGCATGGACAGTTAGTGAGTGCGTTGTGAGAACTGGTACACGCACGCACGTGGCTGAAACCTTTAAGTTCGGCAGACCAAGAATCTTTCGTGATTCATTTCGAACTTTGAGCTCTTCAGATGAATAACCATCGGCTTTGAGAGATCCAGCCCATGGCACGACATTTAATGCAAGCGGTGCCGGAAATGGTCCATTGTCTTTGATGATTGCGCGCAGATCACCAGCAACATCTCCCGCCGAAGTTCCGGAAACTAATTGAATCTGCTCGCGCAAGATATCAATTCCCGCCTGGCCTGCACCAGATGCGGCTTGATACGAAGAGACAACTAACTCTTTAAGTTCATAGTCGCGGTGTAGGGCGCCAAGTGCAACAATCATTGACAACGTTGTGCAGTTTGGATTTGAAATAATTCCACGTGGTCGATTCTTTACATCTTGCGGATTAACTTCAGGAACTACCAGTGGGACATCTACATCCATGCGAAATGCACCTGAGTTATCAACCACAACGGCCCCGCGCGAGGCTGCGATCGGTGCCCACTCGGCAGAGATTTCATCTGGAACGTCGAACATAGCAACATCAATTCCATCAAAGCTCTCAGGAGTAAGTGCAACAACCGTTAACTCTTCACCGCGGCACATGAGTTTTTTGCCTGCGCTGCGTGCAGATGCGATCAAGCGAATCTCGCCCCAAACATCTGGGCGCTCTGACAAAATTCCAAGCATTACCGTTCCTACTGCACCTGTTGCACCGACTACGGCTAGAGATGGTTTACTCATCGGCCAGTACCTCCGTATACAACTGCCTCATTGTGATCAGCATCGAGTTCAAAGGCAGTGTGGGCCGCTTTTACTCCCCGCTCGACATCGGATTCGCGACAGATAATAGAGATTCGAATTTCGGAGGTTGAAATCATTTCGATATTTACCCCAGCCTCAGAGAGGGCGCCAAAGAAGGTCGCAGTCACTCCTGGATGCGAGCGCATTCCAGCACCCACTAATGAGAGTTTACCGATTTGATCATCGTATTGAATAGATGCATAACCAACTTCACCTTGGAGCTTTTGTAAAATCGCAGTTGCATCTGCGCCTTCAGCCTTTGGCAAAGTAAATGAAATATCTGTTAATCCAGTTGCCGCAGCTGACACGTTTTGAACGATCATGTCAATGTTTATATCGGCATCGGCAATTGCTTGGAAGATTCGGGCTGCAACTCCTGTACGGTCCGGTACGCCAACGATAGTTATCTTCGCTTCGCTTTTATCGTGTGCGATACCTGAGATGATTGCTTGTTCCATGGCTGCTCCCTCTGGATGATCTTTAACCACCCAAGTTCCTTCGTTGGTAGTAAATGATGAACGTACGTGAATAGGTAAGTCATATCGGCGCGCATATTCAACGCAACGTAGATGTAAAACCTTTGCCCCGCTTGCTGCTAGTTCTAGCATTTCTTCGTAGGTGACTGTCTTAAGTTTACGAGCATTTGGAACAACTCGGGGATCGGCACTAAACACGCCGTCGACATCGGTATAAATCTCACAGACATCGGCATCTAATGCCGCCGCCAGTGCTACCGCAGTTGTGTCACTGCCTCCACGACCAAGTGTCGTTACATCTTTTGTATCTTGCGAAATCCCTTGAAAGCCTGCAACGATAGCAATCGCACCTTCTTTTAATGCCTCTTGAATGCGTCCCGGAGTTACATCGATAATACGTGCGCGTCCATGTGTCGATGTCGTAATAACGCCGGCTTGGCTGCCGGTAAATGAACGTGCTTCGTGTCCTAAATTTGTAATCGCCATTGCAAGAAGCGCCATCGAAATTCGCTCGCCCGCCGTTAGCAACATATCTAACTCACGCCCCGATGGAATCGGTGTGATCTGTTTTGCTAAATCAATAAGCTCATCGGTCGTATCGCCCATGGCAGAGACCACGACAACAACTTGATTTCCATCGCGCTTGGCCGCCACGATGCGATTGGCAACGCGCTTCATGCCTGCGGCATCGGCCACTGATGAGCCGCCGTATTTCTGAACGATAAGTCCCATGTATTAATGGTGGACTATAGATTTCATTGGCGCTAACCGATTTTTGGATTATCTTACTATGTGAGACGCCTTTGGTACCACATAGTGGGATTAAACGTTGCGACGGCCCTCAAAGGCCCGACCGAGCGTGACCTCATCGGCATATTCGAGATCTCCCCCTACAGGCAACCCCGATGCCAGGCGAGAAACTTTGATATTCAACGGCTTAATCATTCGCGCTACATAGGTCGCCGTTGCCTCGCCCTCACGATTTGGATCGGTTGCCAAGATAACCTCAACGATCTCGGGATCACTTAATCTCTGCATTAATTCACGTATACGTAACTGCTCCGGCCCGATTCCATCGATTGGGGAGATCGCCCCGCCGAGCACATGATACTTGCCACGAAATTCGCGTGTGCGTTCGATTGCAATGACATCTTTGCTCTCTTCGACAACACAGATAGATGTGTTGTCACGCCGCGGGTCACGACAGATCCGACACTCTTGCTCTTCGGAAACATTGCCGCATGTTGTACAAAACTTAACGCGCTCTTTCACTGTACGAATTGAATCAACTAGCGCTGCGGCGATCTCGGGTTCAGCTTGCAAGATATGAAATGCAATACGCTGAGCAGACTTTGGGCCGATACCAGGCAGTCGACCTAGCGCATCAATGAGATCTTGTATCGCACCTTCGTACATTCCTGACATCGACTACTTCTCAATCACTTTTGCGCCGAGCTCTTGCGCCAATAGCGCAGCCCCTGACAATAAATTCTTATCAGTTGGTGCCTCTGATGTACGAGTCTCACGGGCGAGCGGAGTATTTGTATCGATCGATGAATCAACGACACATTCAATTTTGCGATCAATTCCAACTACATCAACAAAAGCTTTCCGTAAAATCTCATCGGATTCAGATCGAATAAATGAATCTCGTGCACCAGCGTTAACAATTCCAATGGTGATCGCCGTATCGTCAACGGCTAATACTTGTGCTGAAGTGCTTAGGAGCGACCATGTAAGTCGGCGCCGTTTCTTAACATCTTCAATGACGTCGGGCCATGCACGGCGTAGTGAAGTGATGTCGAATGCTCCGTGCTGCACAGGAGCCGGCTGAACAGCAGCTGGTTTCGCCGAGCTGTTTTCTTTAACTTCAGCTCTCGCATCTTCCTTCTCGACCACTTTAGGGACGACTGGGCTTGAGGACATGGGGGCTAAGTTTTCTGCGCGCTCTAAACGCTCGATGCGTGAGAGCATGCCTGATTCACTTGAGTCACCTATAGGCAAAAGTATGCGTCCACAGATGAGTTCGAGCATCAAACGTGGCGCAGTGGCTCCGCGCATCTGGGTAAGACCTTCAGCGGCGATATCTGCGGCCCGAGAGAGGTTGGCAGCACCGATGTGAGCGGCTTGATTGCGCATCCGCTCCATCTGATCATCGGGCATATCGCGCAGAATTGAGTTAGCGCTTGAGTCTTTTACTGCATCGACGATCATCAAATCCCGAATTCGCTCCAACATATCGCTAGTAAATCTACGTGGATCATGGCCAGATTCGATCACGCGGTCGATTGTCTTAAATAAAGTAGCACCATCATGGGCGGCAATCGCATCGATGGCATCATCGAGAAGTGCGCCGTCGGTGAAACCAAGTAGTTGAATTGCGATGTCGTAACTAACTCCATCGCTACCAGCACCGGCAAGGAGTTGACCGAGAACAGATAGTGCATCTCGAACTGATCCACCCGATGCACGAACTACTAGTGGAATAACACCTTTTGCGACGGTTACGCCCTCGAGGTTACAAATCTTTTCTAAATGCGCCGCCAAGATTCCAGGTGGTACTAATCGGAATGGGTAATGGTGGGTACGCGAGCGAATTGTTGCAATTAACTTATCAGGCTCTGTCGTTGCGAAGATAAAGATAACGTGTGGAGGTGGCTCTTCCACAACTTTCAAAAGTGCATTTGCAGCACCTGGTCCAAGTTGATGGGCCTCATCAATAATATAAATTTTGTAACGACCTTGCACTGGTGCAAAAAAAGCTTTATCGCGTAAATCGCGCGCATCATCGACTAGGCCATGCGTCGCAGCATCTAGTTCGATAACATCTAAAGATCCTGGACCGTTTGCAACTAAATCTTTACATGATTGACACTCACCACATGGATTAGGTGTTGGACCTTTTTCACAGTTAAGCGAGCGCGCCATGATTCGTGCACTCGAAGTTTTTCCGCAACCACGTGGACCTGAAAATAAATATGCGTGGTGTGTGCGATCGCCAATTAATGCATTAGAGAGTGGAACGGTTACGTGTTCCTGACCAATAACATCGGCAAAAACCGAAGGGCGATACTTACGGTACAAAGCTAGTGACATCGCCGTGCTCCTCTATCTCAACTCATCGTCGCCTTAATTTAAAGGACCCCTCGTACACCCGCCAGAGCGTACCTACCCTTGCTGCATTCCTGCCCTGGGGGAGTTCAGTACGGTAACGCCGTACGAGGGATCTGGCGTAATCATAGTTA